>NZ_CAJMZH010000010.1:0-322344 GCF_905220285.1 Paraburkholderia sp. J94
GGGTTGAATCGACGCGTTTGAACATGGCTTTTCCAGTTTTGGTTTAGACGAGGCAGCCGCGATATCGGCCTTGTAGTCGCTCTCAGGTTCCAGCGTGGTGTTGATTGCCCCAGGCCGTGCAGCTATTTAAGAGCAAGCGCGAAGGGCGCGATAGAACGATTGCGACAAGCCGCTGGGACGCGTCTCAGGCGGCTGCGCACGCGGCGTCTTCGAGCACGGGCGGGCGCGCGGTGCGATAGGCGCCAGGCGACGCGTCATATTCCTTGCGGAACTCGCGGCCGAGATGCGAGGCGTCCGAGAATCCGCACGACATGGCGATATCGGCGACCGTGCGGTCAGAGCCGTGCAGCATCCACGCGGCCATGCGCACGCGCATCTGGCGGCCATAGACGTTGGGCGACTTGCCGGTTTCGGCGACGAACAAGCGTTCGAGCTGGCGCACGGAGGTATCGACGCGCCGCGCGAGTTCGGTCAGCGGCAGCGGATTCGCGATGTGCTGCTCCATGATGAGAATCGCGCGCCGCACCTTGGGATGCGAAGCGGGATCGAGGCCCGGCGGATAGGGTTGGGGCGCGTTGCCGCGCTGCGCATCGTCGACGATCAGGATGCGCTGGGCTTTCTGCACGATCGCCGCATCGAGGTGCCGCAGGAGAATCGCGGCGGCCACGTCGATCGACGCGCGCCCGCCCGAGCAGGTGATGCGCGCGCGGTCGATCACGAACAGACGGTCGGCGATCAGATTCGACTCGGAAATCGCGGGAAAGCGCTCGACGAAATCCCAGTAGTGAAACCAGCTCACGCAGATCCGGTAGCCGTCCATGACGCCCGCGCGGGCGAGCGCGAACGCGCCCGTGCAGATGCCGACCAGCGTCGCGCCGCTCGCGGCCGCCGTGCGAATGAAGCGATGCGTCGCTTCGGTCGCCGAGGGGCCGGAGTGCAGCAGACCGCCCACCACCAGCAGATAGTCGAACGTGCCGGCTTCGTCGAAGGTCGTCCACGGCGTGACCTGGATGCCGCAACTCGCGCGGATGGGCGCGAGCGTTTCCGCGACGATGGTCCACGAGCAGCGCACGGGCCGGCTCATGTCGCCATCGTCGCTGGCGAGCCGCAGCAGATCGACGAATCCCGAGAAGGCCGTCAGCGTGAAATTCGGCAGCAGGACGATGCCGAACCGAATCGGCCGGCGCGTTTCGGAAGGGAGTGGGGCGATCGGGTGAGGCATGGAAAACACGCGTTGAACGGGATGATTCAATGTGGCTGCATGGCGTCGTGCTCGACGGCGACGAGGTCGTCCGCCGTGCGTGCGCGCAGGCCGAACGTGACGTAATAGAGCACGCCCGGCACCAGCAGGCTCGGAATCCAGCTCACATCCGCGCCGATGAGTTTCGCGAAGTAGCTGTGATAGAACGAGAGGTCCATGAACGGCAGCGTGCTGGCGAAACCGGCGCAATAGATCGCGATGGTCTTGAGGTTGAATTTGCCGTATTGCCCGCGCGCGTCGTACATGTCTTTCACGCTGTACGCGCCACGGCGCACGAGGTAGTAATCGACCAGATTGATCGAACTCCAGGGCACGAGCACGTAAATCTGCGCGTTGAGAATATCGGCGAAATAGTCGGAGAAATGATATTGCGTGGCGATCGCGATCCACGTGGAAATCGCGAACAGCATGAACAGCACCAGAAACTTCGTCGAGCGGCGAATGCGCGTCATGCTGCGAAAGCCGCTGAAGATCGTCACCGACGACATATACGCGCTATACAGGCTCAGCACGTTGAACACCAGCACGCCGAGCACGATCACGATGAGCGCCGGGCGCGCCCAGCCGCCGAACAGCGCGGCGATGGCCGTGCCGGGATCGTTGACCACGGAGGTCGACACGGTGGCGAGCACGGCGCCCAGCACCATCACGGCGAGCGAGCCGAGCAGGCCACCCAGATAGGTGTACCAGAACGTGTCGCGCGTGCGCACGCTGTCCGGCAGATAGCGCGAATAGTCGGCGACATAGGGGCCGAAACCGAGCGTCCACGAAGCGGCTTGGGCGACTACGAGATTGAACGCGCCCACGGAGAAGCCGTGTTTCGCGGTTTGCAGCGTCACATGCACGTGCGGCGAAACAAGCAGAATCAGCGCCGTCGCTGCAAAGACGAGAATCGAGAGTACCGTCATGGTCGCGCCGAAGCGATGAATCAATTCGTAGCCGATGTAGCTGATGACGAACGTCAGCGCGCCGAACACGATAATGGCCGCATTGTCGGACATCGGATAAATCGACTTGATCGACTCGCGCATGACCACGCCGTCCGCCGCGACGAACAGCACGTAGGCGAGCGTCACGATCACGAGCGGCAGCGCCGCGCCATAGACGCCGAATTGCGCGCGGCTCTGGATCATCTGCGGAATGCCCAGATGCGGACCTTGCGCCGAATGCGCCGCCATGAAAATGGTGCCGATCACATTACCGACGACGAGCGCCACGAGCGTCCACGCGAGACTCATGCCCGCGACGATGCCCAGCGTGCCGACGACCAGCGCGGTCACCTGCATGTTGGCGCTGAACCAGATCGTGAACAGCCGCTTGGGCGTGCCGTAACGTTCGCCATGCGGGATAAATTCGATGCTGCGATTTTCGACGTCCATGACGGATCTCCTCCGGGTTGGCCGTCACTCCTGCGCGCAGGGCACGAGTGACAGCGTGATGCGCCCACTCTAGGAGACGCTTTTTTTGACCACTATCGGATATCGGCAACCCAGGGTCGATACCGGGCGCGTGGCGTGACGCGAAAAATCAGAGCGCGGAAAAGCCGTTGTCGACGAAGAGATGCGCGCCATTCACGAAGCTCGATTCGTCGGACGCAAGGAACAGCGCGGCGGCCGCGACTTCGGACGGCTCGCACAGGCGGCCTTGCTGCTGCGCGATCGATTGCTCCGACACGTCCACGCCCATCGCGCGCAACTGATCGATTTCGCGGATGCCGTGCGGCGTGCGGATGAATCCCGGCGCGATCGCGTTGCAGCGAATGCCGCGCTCGCGATACTCGACGGCAATCGCGCGCGCGAACATATGGCAGGCGCCTTTGGTGGTGTCGTAGAGCACTTCGCCGGGCGTCGCGCACACCGCGGAAATCGACGACGTGCAGATGATCGTGCCCGCCGATTTTTCGAGCATCTGCGGCAGGACCGCTTGCGTCATCAGATACATGCTCTTGACGTTGACGGCCATGAGCCAGTCCCATTCGTCCTCTTCGATATCGAGGAACGGCTTGACGACCAGCGTGCCCGCGTGATTGAACAGCACGTCGGCGGGGCCGAAGGTTTCGCGCGCGGCCGCAACGGCGCGCGTGACATCCTGCTTGCGCGCGACATCGGCGCCGAAGCCCGCTGCGCTCAAACCTTCGTCGCGCAGGATCGCGGCGAGCGTTTCGGCGGCGTCGCCGTCACGGTCGATGATCGCGACGCGCGCGCCCTGACGCGCGAACAATGTCGAAGCCGCAGCGCCGCAGCCTCCCGCGCCGCCACTGATGATGGCTACCTTGCCAGCGAGCCGGCCGTCGAGTCGAGCGTTCATGATTCGTTATCCTGTGTTGCATGGCGCATGAGTGCGCCACGGGCAAATTGGCACGGCCGTTTGAAAAGCGCCGTGCGCATCGCAGATTAGGTATTGGCTGAACGCGTGACTATCGGATTTCGGCAATTGCGGGTTTTCCCCGGCTTTTGAAGGGTATTTTGGCGAGTCGGGGATTTCGCTAGAATGAGCCGGATAGTGAGTCAAGAGCCTGATGCGTATGCGCGCCGATCTTCGTCCTTCTGCGGAACTGCCGGGTAACGCCGCCCACGCGGCGCGTTCCGTCACGTTTTGCGCGTTCACGGACGTCGATGAACAGGCCCGCATTTTCAAGGGCTGGGATCTCGATTACACGCAGATCTCACGCGGCGCGTTCAGCGGGTCGTCGTCGATTGCATCGATTGGCGGCGTGCGCGTGCTGGTCGAACATCTCGACAAGGTCATTCTTCAGCGCGGCTCGGTGCCGGCGGGCCGCATTGCGATTGCCGTGCCGCTCGAACTCGACGGCCACGCGCGCATGTGCGGGCACGCGAGCGGACGCAACAGCCTGCATGTGTTTTCGAGCGTTAAGGAATTCGAATTTTTTTCGCCCGATCATCATGTGCTGGCGAACGTCGAAATCCATCTCGATCAGATCGACAGTGACGCGTTGCGCGCGTTTGCAGGCTCGCTTTACGAGACCGATATGGCTCCCGTCGTTGCGATGAGCGAGGCCACGGCGCAGCGCTTTCGCGATGTGCTGCATCACGCGTTGTCGATCACGGTGACGCAGACCGAACGCGAGCGGGCGATGGCGTTGCAGGGCGCGGTGCTGTCGGTGTTATCGGAAGCGCTGGAGCACGACGCGCGCGGCGTCGAGCGCAGCGTGGCGCCGCATGCGAGCCATGCCGCGCTGGTCGCGGCTACGCAGCGTTGTCTTGAGGTCGCCGAAACCTGTCCGCTGTCGATCGCGGAACTGTGCGGGCAACTCGGCGTGAGCCGCCGCACCATCCAGTACGCGTTTCAACACGTGCTCGATCTGAACCCGGTGGCGTATCTGCGCGCGGTGCGGCTCAATCATGTGCGCCGCGCGTTGCGCGCCGGCGATTCCGTCACGGCGGCGGCCACGAAATGGGGCTTCCTGCACCTCGGCAGCTTTGCGCAGGACTATCGCGCCATGTTCGGCGAATTGCCTTCGGAAACGGTGCGACGTTGCCGGCGCGCGTCGAGTGCCTGAACTCAGGCAACAATCAGGCAACAATCAGGCAAAGCTCAGCGGCACTTCCAGTCCTTCCGGGATCGCATAGTCAGTCATGTGACGGCGCGACAGTTCCCAATGCGCTCGCACGAGTTCGCCCGCGCGCTCGGTATCGTGGCGCTCGATGGCGTCGATGATCTCGTCGTGCTGATGCGCCGCCTGATGCATCTCGTGCTGCATGTTTTCGCTGGCAGGGTAGCGATAGAACGTCTTGCCGAGCCGCGCGTGATCGATCAGCAGGCGGCGCAAACTGGGCATCAGATAATCGTTCTGCGCCATGGTGCCGATTTCGAGGTGAAACTGGTCGTTGTAGAGGACCCGATTCTCCACGTCGTGAGCGTCGATGGCCTGGCGGAAACGCTTCTGGATGTCGCGCAGCTTCGCGACGTCGGCGGCCGTGGCGTTCGCCGCCGCGAGTTGCGTCGTGGCCACGTAGATGAGCGGCGCGGCCAGGAAAAAGCTGCGCAGCGAGTGATAGTTCATCGACGAAACCCGCGCCGCGCGATTGGCTTCCAGTTCGATATAGCCTTCGGCGGCCATCTGGCGCATGAGTTCGCGCACGGGCGGGCGCGACAGGCCGAATTCCTCGCACAGCGCCAGTTCGTCCACCACGGCGCCCGGCTTCAGCTCCATGCTGACGATGCGGCGGCGCAGGGTTTCGGCCAAAACGGCCTTGCGGTCGGTGGGGGCGTTGCTGTCGATCTGGGATTCGTCGGGGCTCGTTTTCATCGGGATTCTCTGTCTACCTTTTGTGTACTATAAATCGCCGGACAAAAAATCTCCATACGACGCCTCGGGCGGCGGCCCGTTTTATGGGGCGCTCATTGGCCTCTAAAGCCCGCGCAGCGGCGCATCAGACTCGTTCCCCAATTCGCTTCGCCTCGGCGTCGACCGCATCCGGCGCGGGCTTTTTCGGGCGGCGAGGGCGCGTGGCGATCCAGCAGAGAATCGATCCCGCGCAGACCATCATGGCGCCGTGCCAGAACGCGTCGGCAAGCGGCGCGTGCAGCAGCGTGGCGGCCAGCGCGGCGGAAATCACGGGAATGAAATACGACGCGCCCGCGAGCACCGTGGCGTTGCCATGCAGAATGCCGATGTTCCATGCCGCGTAGCCGAAGCCCATCGCCGCAGCGGCCAGAAACAGATAGATCAGGGCGTGCATGTCAAAGTGCATCGCGCCGCCGCCTTCGAGCGCATATTTGAGCCAGAGCGCCGCCGAGACGAGCATGAAAAACGGCGTGACGCCGTTCTTGCCGTTCGCGATGCGCGCCGTCACCGTGCAATACGCGGCCCAGATCAGCGCGCCGCTGAACGCGAGGCCGTAGCTCAGCGGATTGTCCTTGACGTTCGCGAGCATGCCCGCGAGATCGATGCCCTGATCGCCGCCGAGCACCCAGCCGATGCCCAGCATCGAGAGCACGAAGCCGGGCACGACGAGCAGATTGGCCTTCTGCTTGTTGAAGACGATGGCCGACACGAGCGTGAAGGTCGGCCACAGATAATTGACCATGCCGACTTCGATCGCCTGCCGGCCGTTATGGGCATAGCCGATCGACAGCGACAGACACAGTTCGTAGGCGACGAATAGCAGACTTCCCCAAATCAGATAATTTCGCGGAAATTGCCTGAGATTGGGGAAGCCGACGGTCAACGCGAGAAAGACGGACGCCACCGAATACATCATGGCAGCGCCGCCGGTCGCGCCCAGACTTTCGCTGACACCGCGAATCAGGGCGACGATCGACGCCCACAACATGATTGCGACGAGCCCGATCAGGGTGGCCGTATCCTTTTTCATACCTCGAACCTGCGTTGATAATTCATGTTTCCTGCGCGTGCGCCGTGACCGGACGTGCATGCCCGGTCACGGCGCATCCATCGACGAATCCGTCTGGTTTAAGCGGGTACGTCGATCCAGATCGTCTTGATCTCGGTGTATTGGTCGTGCGCCCAGATCGACTTGTCACGGCCACCGAAACCCGATTCCTTGTAACCGCCGAACGGTGTCGTGATGTCGCCTTCGCCGAAGCAGTTGACGGTCACGACGCCCGCGCGGATCTCGCGCGACAGACGAATCGCGTGATTCAGGTTGCTGGTGTAGACCGATGCGGCGAGACCATAGACCGAGTCGTTGGCGAGTGCGATCGCTTCGTCGATGTCGGTGAACGTCGTGACGGCGAGCACCGGGCCGAAGATCTCTTCCTGGAACAGACGGCTCGTCGCGCTCACGCCGTCGACCACGGTCGGCTCGACGAAAATGCCGCGTTCCGTGTCGCCGCCGAAGGCCACGCGCAGTTGTTCGCTCTGCGCGTGCTCCAGATAGGAGCGGACCTTCTCGAAGTGCGACTTGCTGACCATCGCGCCGATGCGGTGTTCGGGATCGAGCGGATCGCCCATCTTCCATTCGCGCATCTGCACGCCGATGCGTTCGAGCAGCGCGTCCTTGATGTCCGCATGCACGATCAGGCGCGAGGAGGCCGAGCAGTTTTCGCCCATGTTCCAGAACGCGCCGTTGACGACGTGTTGCGCGACCGCGTCCAGATCGTCGGCGTCCTTGAGCACGACGGCCGGATTCTTGCCGCCGCATTCGAGCACGATGCGCTTGAGGTTGGACTCGGCCGCATAGTGCAGGAAGCGTCGGCCCGTGGCCGTCGAGCCCGTGAAGCTCACCATGTCGACGTCCATGTGCAGGCCGAGCGGCTCGCCCACTTCGCCGCCGCCGCCGGGCAGCACGTTGAACACGCCCGCAGGCACGCCCGCTTCGTGCGCGAGTTCGGCAACGCGCAGAGCAGTGAGCGTGGTTTCCTTCGCGGGCTTCACGACGATCGAGCAGCCTGCCGCGAGCGACGGGCCGATCTTCCACGCGAGCATCAGCAGCGGAAAATTCCACGGCAACACCAGCCCGACCACGCCGATCGGCTCGCGCACGACCAGCGAGAGCGCGCCCGATCCGACCGGCGCGGTGGAGTCGTAGATCTTGTCGATCAGTTCGGCATGCCAACGAATCGTATGGATCGTCTCGGGCACGTCGGTGTTCTGGCATTCGCGGATCGGCTTGCCGCTGTCGAGGCTTTCCATCGTCGCGAGTTCGTGCGCGTTCGCTTCGAGCAGATCGGCGAATTTCAGCAGAATCGACTTGCGTTGCGACGGCGGCAGTTTGCGCCAGCGGCCATCCTGGTATGCCGCGCGTGCGCTGGCGACGGCGCGATCGACGTCGGCGGCGTTGCACGCGGTCACTTTCGCGAGCACCTGGTTCGTGGCCGGATTGGTGGTCTCGAACGTCGCGCCGGACAGCGAAGGCTGGAATGCGCCGTCGATGAACGCCTCGGTCGGCAAGTTCAGCTTCGCAGCCAGCGCGGCGTATTCCTGGGCGGAGAGCAGATCAGCCATCAGCCCTGACCTCCCACGACAGCCGCGACTTCGCGCTTGACTTCAGCGACGATGGTTTGCAGGCGCTGCTTCTCGTCGTCGTTGAGACCCTTGAGCGGGGCGCGCACGCCGCCGCTGCGCAGGCCGATGATTTCGCAGCCGTGTTTGATCGACTGAACGAACTTGCCTTCTTCGAGGAAGTCCATCAGCGGCAGCATCGCGGACATGATGCGGCGGCCCTTGCTGAAGTCGTTCTCGACGGCGCACGCCTGGTACAGCGCGATGTGCTCGGCGGGCAGGAAGTTCGAGCCGGCGCAGACCCAGCTGCGCGCGCCCCACGCGAAGAATTCCAGCGCCTGATCGTCCCAGCCGCACGACACGCTCAGTTGCGGGAATTCGCGCGCGAGCATATGCAGCTGACCCGTCTGGCCCGAGCTTTCCTTGATCGCGACGAAGTTCTTCGACGCAGCCGTCACCGTGTTGAAGTACTCGCGGCCCATCGACACGCTCATGCGGCCGGGGTAGTTGTACAGCATGATCGGCAGATCCGCCGCGCGGTCGATGGCGAGCGCGTGCTCGGCGTTTTCCTGTTCGGTCGGCAGCGCGTAGGGCGGCGAGCCAACCAGAATCGCGTCGGCCTTGATCGCCTTCGCGGCCTTCGCATACTCCACCGAATCTTCCGTGCGCACGGCGCCCGTGCCGATGATCAGCGCGGTGCGCGAGCCGATCACTTCCTTCGCGAGCGCGCCCAGATCGAAGCGTTCCTGCGCGGTGTGCGCGTAGTACTCGCCCGTCGAGCCGCCGATGATGATGCCGTGCACGCCGGCTGCGATCAGCGATTCGAGCACGTCGGCAAAGGCCTTGTTGTCGATCTGGCCCGCAGCGTCGAGGGGCGTGATGGCCGGGGTGTAGATGCCTTCGAATTTCATGATGTCTTTTCCGTGAAAAGAAGAATGAGGAAGCGTCGGGTCGACGGGTTCAGTGATTCAGGGAAGCGGCTTCCTGCAGGCTCAGCGAGCGCGTTTCCGGCGCGAGCGCAAGCGATGCAACGAGACCGATGAAGGACACGGCCGCAGCCGCATACATGGTGTTGCCGATACCGATGCTGTTCAGCGCGATCGGCACGAGCCAGGTGCCGATCGCCGCGCCGATACGCGAGAGCGACGCACCCATGCCCACCGCGAAGGCGCGGATATCGGTCGGGAAAATCTCGTTCGGATACACGAGTTGCAGCACTTGCGCGCCGCCGATCAGCACCGCATACGCGCCGAACAACACGAGAATCAGAATGGCGGAGCCGTTCGAGCACGCACCGAGCGCGAGCAGCGCGAGCGCCGACCACAGGAAGCTGTGGATCACCATCGCGCGGCGGCCGATCGTATTGATGACACGCGTGGCGATGATGCAGCCGACCACGAACAGCAGCGTGATGGCGACCGAGCCGAGCGACTCCCAGCGGCCGGTCAGATTGAGTGCTTCGAGCACGCGCGGCGCGAACGAGTAGACCGCGAACACGGGGATCACCGAGCAGCTCCAGAACAGCGTGACGAACAACATGCGCTTGCCGTAGCCGGAGTGCAGCAGGTCGAGAAGCGTGGTCTTCTTCGCGGCCGTTTCTTCAGGCAGATTCTTCAGCGAGAACGTGGGGCCATAGACCTGCTTGATGATCGCTTCGGCTTCGGCCTTGCGTCCCTTGCTGAGCAGCCAGCGCGGCGACTCGGGCGTGCCGAGGCGCACGATGAACAGCACGATGCCGATCACGGCGGGGCTCGCGAGCACCCAGCGCCACGCGTCGTGCGCACCGCTGCTGAGAATCAGGTTGCCGACGATATACGCGAGCGCGGCGCCGAGGAACCAGATGATCGTCAGCATCGCGAGACGCGGGCCGCGGTATTTGCGCGGCATGAACTCGACCAGCAGCGAACCCGCCACCGGATATTCGATGCCCACGCCGATGCCGATCAGAAAGCGCAGGAAGAACAGCGCCTCGCCGGATTGCACCCAGAGCTGGGCGAGCGAGCAGACGAAGAAGATGACGGGCCCGAAAAAGTAGGGCTTCTGGCGACCGAGCCGGTCGGACAGCCAGCCGCCCGCAAAACCGCCGACGAAGATGCCGATCAGCGCCGAGGCGGCCACCATGCCTTCCCAGAAACTGGTCAGACCGAGCGCCGAGGAAAACTGCACCATCGCGACGCCGATGATGCTCAGGACGTAGCCATCCATGAGCCAGCCGCCGCTTGAGCGGATGGTCAGCAACTGATGGAATCCGTTGAGCGGGACGTCCTCGATGGATACGTGATTGTTCGACATTGCCTGTCTCCTTCCATGAAATGGGACGCGATGGTTCGTAATACGAATCATGTCTGCCGCGTCCTGTGCTTCGTACGAGGTGCGATCGGTCTCTATGTGGATGGGCCGTTTATCGCGTTACTTCGCAGTCGATTTGCGAATCAGCTTTCGAGCCCGGCCTTGCGCTGTCCCCACCAGAGCGTCGCATTGACGCCCATCGACAGGAACGGCTCGGGCGGCGCCTTGTTCGGCCCCGAGGTGTCGAGCAGGAAATTCGTCAGTTCATTCGGCTTGCCCGCGAGCCAGTCGGCGAGCAGCGTGCCCGTTACGGTGCCGCGCGTGATGCCGAGTCCGTTGCAGCACAGCGCGCCAAACACGTTCGGCGCGAGCTGGCCGAAAAAGCCTTTGTGGTTCTGCGAAAGCGCGAGCGAACCACTCCAGGTGTACTCGAAATCGACCTGCGGCAACATCGGGAAACGTCGTTCGAACGACAGGCGATGGCGTTGCGCGAAACGCGGCAGGTTCTGTTCCTTCGGGCGGCCGTCGGGATTGAACGAGAAACTGTTGCGCACGAGGATGCGGTTGTCGTGCGTGCGGCGCAGCGTGCTGCCGAACGGGTCCGCGGGAATCACGCCCCAGAACGGCTTGCCGCCGAGTTCGGCCTGCTCCGCGCCGGTCAGCGGGCGCGTGAGGCTCGCGTAGAGGAACACCGGCAGCATCGTGCGCGCGAGGAAACCGAAGCGCATGCCGAAGGCGTTGTTCGCGAGCACCAGCTTGTCGGCCACGATGCGGCCGTTGCGATGCGCGAGCACGATCTTGTCGCCGTATTCCACCTCGGTGATCGCCGTGCCCTCGTAGAGCGTGACGTTGGGCGGCAGGGAGTCGGCGAGGCCCTTGACGAGCGCCGAGGGCTGCACGAGCACCGTGCCCGGCGTGAACAGCGCCTTGCGATAGAACGAGGTGCCGATGTGCTCGGGCAGCGCCGCGCCATCGATCACCTCATACGCCTGGCCGAGCTTGTCGAGGCCGCGGCGATACGCGTCGAGCACCGCCACGCCGCGTTCTTCCACGGCGGCCTGATATTTGCCGGACGCGGTCATATGGCAGTCGATGCCGTGCTCGCCGACGATCTCGCGCAGGATGTTCTGGCCGAGCAGGTTGAGCTTGAGCGTGGTTCTGGCCGTGTCGATGTCGCCGATGTAATCGTCCGCGCCGATGTCGTGCGGCAGGTCGATCGCGAAACCGGCATTGCGCCCCGAGGTGCCGAAGCCGACTTCCTGGGCTTCGATCAGCACGACTTCATCGTCGGGGAAGTTCAGGGCGAGCTGCCGGGCCGCCGCGAGGCCGGTGAAACCGGCGCCGATAACCGCCCAGTGAGCCTTCGATTCTCCCGTATGACCAGGCTTGGGAGTGCGCGCGGGACTCGTGTGATACCAGCCACACATCTTGTCGTCCGCAGGGAGCGAGGTAACCGTTTGCATTGCTATTCCAATATCGCTTTTGAAACCCACTGCGCCTTCGGGTGATCGCGCACCAGATTCATGCGCCGCCCCTCGGGGCCGTACAGCGCGACGGCGTCTTCCATTCCGTCGGTTGGTGCTTAAGTATTCTGCCGTCCAACACTGCTGTATACAAATTGTAGACGCAGTATAGGTTCTAAAAAGACCGAACAAGAATAAGGGTTTACGCTCTGCGATTGCGCATCGTCGGGGCGGCGGGCAGGGCGCGCATGCGCTCAGGGTTTGCACTGATCCGGTGCGTGGGATTCGGGCGCCCGGGCTGGCCAGGCAAGGCGGCGGGGGAAGAAAGGGGCGGCGTCGCGCCGTCGCGACCGTTCTATGGGCGGTCGAAACGGTTCTATATCCGGCGTTATTGGCTCGGGATGATGAAGGCGATCAGAGACGAATGCCTGACGATGTCCCCGACAAAAACACGGAGGAAGACAAATGCGACAGATTGATAGGCAAGCCCGTTTGATCGACGGCCCGCCCGCCGGTTATACCGATCCCGGTGCGCGGGTCGGCGCGAGTCCCGACTCGCACCGCCTCGCCGATGGACTCAAGCAGCGGCACGTCGTGATGCTCTCCATTGGCGGCAGCATCGGCGCGGGGCTCTTTGTGGGCTCGGGTCACGCCATCGCCGAAGCCGGGCCCGCCGCCGTGCTCGCCTACGTGTTCGGCAGTTTGCTGGTCGTGACGGTGATGCGCATGCTCGGCGAAATGGCCTGCGCGATGCCCGATTCCGGCTCGTTCTCCACCTACGCCGACAAGGCGATCGGCTCGTGGGCCGGCTTCACGATCGGCTGGATGTACTGGTGGTTCTGGGTGCTGGTGGTGCCGCTCGAAGCGACGGCCGCCGCCAACATCCTGAACGGCTGGATGCCCGACATGCCGGTCTGGCAGATCTCGGTGCTCGTGACGGCGGCGCTCACCGTCGCGAACCTCGCGAGCGTCAAGAACTACGGCGAACTGGAGTTCTGGTTCGCGATCATCAAGGTGACCGGCATTCTGCTGTTCATCGGTTGCGGCATCGCGGCGATTGCGGGCCTGCTGCCATCGGTTCACCTGACGCCGTGGCACACGATAACCGGCCACAGCGGGTTCATGCCGCGAGGCATGGCGCCGATCGTCGGCGCGCTGCTCACGACGATGTTCACGTTCCTCGGCACCGAAGTGGTGACGATTGCCGCCGCGGAATCGGAAAATCCCGCGCGCGAAATCGGCCGCGCGATTACGTCGGTCGTGTGGCGCATTTCTCTGTTCTATATCGGCTCGGTGCTGATCATCATTTGCGCGGTGCCGTGGAACGATCCCGATTTGACACGCCTCGGCGCGTATCAGGCGGTGCTGCGTAACTTCCATATTCCCTACGCACAACTGATTACCGATGGACTGATTCTGGTCGCGGTCGGCAGCTGCCTGAATTCGGCGCTTTATACGGCTTCGCGCATGATGTATTCGCTCGGCCGACGCGCACAGGCGCCGCGCTTCGTGACGCGCACGACGGCGAGCGGCGTGCCGGCGCGCGCGGTGATGGCGTCGAGCCTCGTGGCGTTCGTCGCTTGCGGGGCGAATTATCTCGCGCCGAAATATGTCTTCGACGCCTTGCTGTCGACGACCGGCGCGATCGCGCTGCTGGTCTATCTCGTGATTGCCGTGAGCCAGTTGCGTCTGCACAAGCGCCTCGTGGCCTCGGGGCCGCTGCGGGTCAGGATGTGGTTCCATCCGTTGCTCGGCGTGCTCGTGGTCGCGTTGATCTGCGGTGCGTTCGTGGTGATGGTGCTCAGCGAGGATCACCGGCGTGAAGTGATCGCGACGCTCGGTTGTTGCGGCGCGCTCGCGCTGGTGGGCTACCTGCGCCAGCGGCGGAATTGAGGTATCGGCCGGCCGAAAATTGCGTGTAAGAGAGGGCAGCGATGCCCTCTCTGCTTACCAGCCCTTACTTGCCTGCTGCGTTGCTTTATTCTTCTGGAACGAATGCTTTCCAGTGTGCGTCATCGTCCAGACCGCTTCATGTGTTACCTTGCGTGTTCAGAGCCTGCAGAACGATTTAGCCGAACTTGGTCGAACACCAGAAGGAAGCTCATGGAATTCAACAATGGCGCCGTACTTGAAGCTCTCCGACTTGCCTTGCATCGCCAGATACCGTGGCATAAGCGACCGGCAATTTTTACCTCACTCCGCTCGCAAGGCCTGATCGATATCCTCGATCAGAAACCGCCTCCCAGCACCAAATTCCTCCCGACACTCCAGATCGCCATCCTCACCGATAAAGGCCAGAGGGAAATCCTGCGCATCGAGGCATCGCAGCATGTGTCGGGCTGGCTCGACGACGATTACTTCGCCACATTTCTCGCAGACGTCACGTTTAACTGACCACGCGTCCTGAACGGAACTGAAACGCAGGTTGAGCATCGCGCACGGGCGCGGCTCGACTCGCTGGAACGGATCGCCGGACGATGTTGACGCGACCACGAGGCGCGCCCAACATGAAGCCCTGAAGCGCATTCGAGGGGCTGCCATGACTGAACGCGACAAGGTGTTCGCGGGTTCGATCCCGAAGTTCTACGACACGCTGATGGTCCCTCTGATCTTCGAGACCTATGCCGCCGAGACGGCCGCGCTCGTCGCGTCGTTCTCGCCCGACGCGGTGCTCGAAACGGCGGCGGGCAGCGGCGCGGTCACGCGGGCGCTCGCGCCAAAACTGCACGCGGGCGCGCGCTATGTCGTCACCGACCTGAACCAGCCGATGCTCGACTATGCCGCTTCCAGGCAAGGCGCCGATCGCCGTATCGAATGGCGGCAAGCGGATGCGCTCGCGCTGCCGTTCGCGGATGCGTCATTCGATATCGTCGTTTGCCAGTTCGGCGCGATGTTCTTTCCCGATCGGATTGCCGGTTACGCCGAGGCGCGTCGCGTGCTGAAATCCGGCGGACGCTTTGTTTTGAGCGTGTGGGATCGTATCGAAGACAACGCCTTCGCCGACGACGTCACCCGCGCGCTGGCCACCGTATTTCCGCACGATCCGCCACGATTCCTCGCACGCACGCCGCACGGCTATCACGATACCGGTGTGATCCGGGCGGAACTGACGCGCGCCGGATTCGCCGATATCGCGATCGAGACGCACGAGGCGGTAAGTCACGCGCCTTCGGCACGCGAGGCCGCGACGGCCTATTGCCTGGGCACGCCGCTACGCAACGAAATCGAGGCGCGCGACGCGAGCTTGCTGGAGTTCGCAATGGACCGCGCGACGGAGGCGATTGTCAGCCGCCATGGCGAACGTCCCGTGGCCGGAAAAATTCAGGCGCACGTGATTGTGGCGGCGGGATAGGGGCGTTGTCGCGCGAGCGTGTTAGCCCGGCAAATCAAATGACGGCGGGCTGCACGCCGTAGCTTGGCATCGCCGATTCGACTTGCTGTGTCTCGGACGTTTCCGGGTAAAGCCGATAGCTCGGTGCCTTTGGCGAAACATTCGCAGAACCGTCCGCGTCGACGGGCGCGAGCCAGCAGAGCACGCTTTTATTCATCGCTGCAAGCACCGCGTCGTTCAGCATCGTCGTCTCCGTTTGGGCGGAAAGCGCATTGTCGACGATTCAAAATAGCACGTCGAGCGCGTGAGCGGTTCAGTGCTCGGGCGGCCATTCGCGATGATGCGCAATCGCCTCGGGGTCTTGCAGCCACGGCGCGTCGTGCGATGTCCAGATGTGCATGACCGGTTTGACGCCGGGATCGTCATCGAGCGTGGGGACGCGGAGAATCACGTGCGGCTGCACCGGCCGCTCGGCGATGAGATGCGTACCGCAGGCCGAACAGAAGTGCCGAAACTTGCCCGCGGAAGACTCGAAACTGCGTAACCGATCCGCGCCCGCCGTCCAGCGGAAATGATCGCGCATGACGCGAGCCGTCGTGGCGAACGCGGCGGCGTGCGCTTTACGGCAGGTCACGCAATGGCAATGCGCGATGGGGGAGTCGAGGCTGTCGATTTCGTATCGGACAGACTTGCACAGGCAGCTACCGGTGAAGGGCATTCAGACGCCTCGTATGGCGATTGCGTGAATAGGGAAATGGTGATGCTTCGAGCGGTCGCCGCCGAAACCCGGCAGTCGGTCGATGCCCCGCAGCCGAATTCACTTCTGTTTTCCGGCGTTATTCTCGGCCAGCACGGCGCGCGCCGTATCGCCCATCAGATACCGCGCACCGCTGCCGCGCCGACGCGCGGCGTCTCCCGGATTGTAGAGCGCGCAGGATTTGAGCGAGAGGCAGCCACAACCCACGCAGGACGCAAGCTGATCGCGCAACGCGATGAGGCCGTCGATGCGCTCCTGAATGAGCGGCTGCCACGCACGTGAAAGGCGTGTCCAATCCGCTTTCGTGGGCGTGCGCTGATTCGGCAAAGTGGCCAGCGCTGACCGAATCTCCGCGAGATTCAAACCGACTGCCTGCGCCGCGCGGATGAAGCCCACGCGACGCAGCATGTCCCGGCGATACAGCCGGTGGCCGCCGCCCGTGCGCGTGCCGCTGATGAGCCCTTGATCCTCGTAGAAGCGAATCGCGCTTGCCGCCACGCCAGAGCGTTTAGCCAGCTCGCCGATCGTGAGCGCCGTCCCGGTCATGAGTCGTCCCTGCGTTTTCTCTTGACTTCAAGTGTACTTGAACTTTAACAATGCGATTTCCCTTCCTGATTCAATAGGCGTCGAGATGCGCGATGACCCGTTACACGTCAAGTTGAACGAATTGCTCGATGCGAATGCACGCTTCGATCTCGCGGCGAAAGGCACGACGAACCACTGCCCGATGGCGCTCGTGGCGTTGGCGGAAATGGGCGCGTCGCCCGCCCGCCTGCAAGCGTTCTTCGAAATGTGGGCGCTCAAATACGCGTTGAATGCGCCGCCGGTCGTCACGCGCATCTCGCGTCGCGAATGGCAAACGCATGTGGGCGAACGGGCGGCATTCGGCGCATTGCGCCTTTGTTTTCTCGACTGGATCGCGGATGCCGGGGCCGCAGCAGTTATCAAAACCGTGTTCAGTGAAGTCGCTTTTGCGCCCGCGACACAGGCTTTTCACGCGATTATCCGGCTGGCGTATGGCGTTGAAGCCGGGCATGCGGGCGAGATTGCAGCGGGACTCGCGTCGTTGATTTCATCGCATCTTCCGATTGAGATTCGGCCGGATGAACGTCGCCGCGAAGCGGAGGCTGTAGAGTCTTTCGATCACATCGCCAAAGCATTCGGCGGGGTGGCATTCACGCAGGATTCGATCACAGCGCGTATACGTGCCGTTGCTGCCGATCCGCGATTCGATATCGCCGTGCTCGCGCCTCCCACTCGCGCCAATTTGCTGGACGATCTCGCGCGAGCGACCATCAATGCCTACTGGCACAGACCGGACTTCACGATTCTGCACACTGTGACGGTCACACGCGCCGTGCGAGTTATTTTTGCGCTGCTCGACGACGCGCTTGTTTCGCAATTGATGCCCGCGTTGTGGTTCGCACTGTGTGCCGCTTACGCCACGGTGGGCGAACACACAGGAACGCATGCGGACATCGTGGATCGCGGTATCGAATGGCCTGACGTGTGCCGATTGGCAATCGCATCCGATGACGATCACGTGATCAAAATGACCTACACGTGTCTTTGCGAGCATCGACGCGACCCATCGCCGCTTTATCTCGCTTCAGCGGCAAGACTCGTGTCGTAAGCCTATTTCAGCATAGCCTCGGCGATACCTGCCAGCGCGCAGATCACGACAACGGCAAGCGGCGGTATCTTCCAGCGCGTCAACAGAAAAAAGCCAATCGCGGCGATGGCAAAGTCGATCCCGGAACGCACGGCGCTGGTCCAGACGGGCGAGTAGAGCGCGGCCGCCAGAAGCCCGACGACCGCCGCGTTGACGCCCGAAAGCACGGCGGTCATCGACGGGCGCGCGCGCAGCGCTTGCCAGTACGGCAGCGCGGCCAGCACCAGCAGCAGCCCCGGCAGAAAAATGCCGACCGTCGCGAGGAGCGTCCCGGCCCAGTGGCGCGATGGCTCCGCCATCCAGCCGAGATAGGCCGCGAAAGTAAAGAGCGGGCCGGGCACGGCCTGAGCGGCCCCGTAACCGGCGAGAAAGTCATTCGACGACACCCAGCCCGTCGCGACCGTCTGCTGCTGCAACAGCGGCAGCACGACGTGACCGCCGCCGAACACGAGCGCGCCGGAACGAAAGAAGCCGTCGAACAGGCGGATCGCGTGTCCGGCGTCGGTGTGTGTCAGCGTCGGAAGTCCAAATAGCAGGGCGCAGAACAGCACGAGCGCGACGCCGCCCGCCGCATGGGAAACGCGGAATTCGTGCGCGTGCTGTCTCGGCCCGGCCGTGTTCGCCGACGCATCCTTCGACGCATCCTTCGACACCACCGGCTGGCAAAGCACGAACCCGAGCGCCGCGCCAAAGGCGATCACCACAAGCTGCGCATAGACGCTCGTCAGCGCGCAGGAGACAGCAAGCCCGGCGAGGGCAATCGCGGCGCGCCGTCGATCGGGACAAAGCCGTCGCGCCATGTCCCAGACGGCCTGCGCGACGACCGCGACCGCAACGAGTTTCAGCCCATGAATCAATCCCGTGCCGACCGGACCGTCGAGGCGCGGCGAAATCGCGGCGAAAGCGAGCATCAGCAGCACGGAAGGCAGCGTGAATCCGCACCAGGCGGCGAGGCCGCCGAGCCATCCCGCCCGCAAGAGGCCGATGGAAAATCCGGTCTGACTGCTGGCCGGTCCCGGCAGGAACTGGCATAGGCCGACGAGATCGGTGAAGGTTTCGTCGTCGAGCCATCGGCGGCGCTCGACGAACTCGCGGCGGAAATAGCCGAGATGCGCGACGGGGCCGCCGAACGAAGTCAGCCCGAGCCGCAGAAAGACCGCGAACACTTCGGGCGCGGAGCCGCTGCGGGCCGGGCTCGACGAGGTCATGCCGCTATCCATGTTGGCTGCATTCCGCTGATTGAAAGGGCCGCGATCGGATGGATATTACCGGCACGCGCGCGCCGACGATAGCCGCGCGCTCACTCCATCGGCGCAAGACTGCCCGGGCTGGGCCGCGCGCGCTGCAGCAGTTCCACGAGCCGCTGCGCAAGCGGCGAGACGTAACCGCCGGCGCGCAGCACCGCGCCGACACTGCGCGTGAGGTCCAGCTCCTGTTCGTCGATATTCAACGGCAGGATGCCGCGCTGCGCATTGGCCGCCGCATTGCCCGCGATGCAGAGCATGCGCGAGCCGCGCAGCAATTCGAGCAGCGCGGGCACAGCGAAGTCCGTTTCGACGCGCAGCGACGGTTCCGGCAATCCCTGGCGCCGGAAGGCGTCGTTGACCTGACGGCGCAGCGGAATGTTCGAACCCGGCAGCAGCCATTCCTCGTTCACCAGATCGCGCAGCCGGAGCCGCGTTTTGTGGTGCAGCGGATGCGAGTCGTCGGCCATCACGTGCAGACGGTCGCGAAACAGCGGCAGCGTGTCGAATTCGTTGCTCATGTCCGGCGGCTCCGGCGCGACCGCCATGTCCAGCTCGCCCGCCTTCATCAGCGTGAAGAGGTCGCTGGCGAGCCGCCGGCGCAGACGCAGCCGCGCCGCGGGCCGCTCGTTCATCAACTGGCGGCAGGCGCGCAGCACGATCGAGTCGGGCACCGTCGGCGAATAACCCACGCGCAGAATGCCCTGTTCGCCGGTCTGGATCGCGCGGAGTTCCTTGAGCGCGTCGTCGTATTCGAGCGCGATGCGCCGCGCGCGCTCGACAAACACCGTGCCGCCCGGCGTGAGCGCGACGCCGTTCGGGCTGCGGTGAAACACCGCCAGTCCCACTTCGTTCTCGATGCGCTTGATGGCCTTGGTCAGCGCGGGCTGGCTCATGCCGAGCGCCTCCGCCGCCTTGCCGATGCTGCCGCAGCGATGGACTTCGAGCAGATAGTCCAGATCGCGTGTCTCCATGCCCATTCCTCTTGGTTATGGGTTTATATCCAGTGCTTCATTGCGGTGATGACCGATATCTTACACACTGGTTCGACATTCACTGGAGACCTGAATGAGCTTTCCGTATTTTCTGCGGCGCGCTGCCTCCTTCTGGGGCGACGTGCCTGCCGTGATCCATCGCGATCGTCCGCTGACTTACCGGCAACTGGAAGCGCGCTCGAACCAGCTCGCGCATGCGCTCATCGCGCTCGGCCTGCAACGCGGCGACCGCGTGGCGGTGCAGTCGCGCAATTGCACGGAACTTGTCGAGATCGAATGCGCGCTGTACAAGGCCGGGCTCGTGAAGGCGGCGCTCAATCCGCGCTTCACGGCGGCGGAGGCGTCCGACGTCGCGGAAAACTGCACGCCGCGCGTGCTGATCGCCGGGCGCGGCTATACGGGCTACACGCGCACGACGCGGGGCTTCGAGAGCGTGGAGACGTTCATCGCCCTCGGCGACCCGGGTAGCGCGGGTGGCCATGCCGATCACTACAGCGGCTACGAAACGCTGCTTGCCCAGGCGAGCGCGCAACCGCTCGACATCGTCAGTCAGGCGGATGACCTCGCGGTGCTGCACTTCTCGTCGGGCTCGACGGGCAAGATCAAGGCGGCGATGCAGAGCTACGGCAATCGCATGGCGTCGCTGCGCAAGCTGCTGATGGGCATGGACACGCAGCCGCGTCCCGGCGACCGCCTCGCGCTGGTCGGGCCGATCACGCATGCGTCGGGCATGCTCATGCAGCCGTTCCTCTATTGCGGCGCGACGCTCGTGCTGTTCGACACCTTCGAGCCCGCGCCATTCCTCGCGGATCTCGAACGTCTGCGCGTCACGCACGTGTTCATGGTGCCCGCGATGATCAACATGCTGCTCAACGAGCCCGCACTCGCGCGCACCGACCTGAGCGCGCTGAAATCGCTCTCGTACGGCGCCGCGCCGATGGCGCCCGCGCGTATCCAGGAAGCCTGGGCGCGGTTCGGCCCGATTCTCTCGCAAGGCTATGGCGCGAGCGAATCGACCTCGGGCGTCACGCGTCTTTCGGTCGCCGACCACGCTTACGCCATCGCGCAGCGGCCCGAGCGACTCGCGTCCTGCGGGCGGCCGATGGGCGAGACCGAAGTGTGCGTGATGGGCGAGGACGGCAAGCCGCTTCCGGCTGGCGAGGTCGGCGAGATCGCGGTGCGTGGCGAGGACGTGTTCAAGGGCTACTGGGGCGAGCCGGAACTGAGCGCCGACGTGCTCGTCAACGGCTGGCTGATGACCGGCGATCTCGCGCGCACCGACGAGGACGGCTATCTGTATCTCGTCGACCGCAAGAAAGACATGATCATTTCCGGCGGCTTCAACGTCTATCCGACCGAAGTCGAGGCCGTGCTGTATCAGCATCCCGATGTGCTCGAAGCGTGCGTGTTCAGCGTGCCCGACGAGCGCTGGGGCGAGGGCGTGAAGGCGGCCGTCGTGCTCAAGCCGCAGCGCACCGCGAATCAGGATGTGCTGGTCGCGCATTGCCGCAGCTTGCTGGCCGACTACAAACTGCCGCGCTCGATCAGCTTCGTCACCGAACTTCCGCGCAACGCGAGCGGCAAGATCGCGCGCAAGATCGTGCGCGAACAATACTGGCAAGGCGCAGATCGTCGCGTCAACTAAGGAATCCAAAACATGTTCGAGCAGGTTAGCGATCCGACATTCGACGCCACGCGCGAAGGCATTCGCCGCTTCGTCGCCGATGAACTCTTGCCGATGGAGCGCGAACTCGGGCTCGATTCGGAAAGCGTCTGGCCCAGGGAGGTCTTGCGCCGCGTGTGGAAGCGTTCCGCCGAACTGGGCTTCTACTCGGCGTGCCTGCCCGTGCAACTGGGCGGCAAGGGATTTTCGATCTTGCAGCAATGTGCGTTGAAAGCCGATCTCGCAGCGAGCGGCTGCTCGCTCGCGATGCACGTGCTCGGCGACCTGGGCGGCCCGCCGCGCGTCGGCAACATGCTCAAGTACGCCACGCCCGACCAGTTGCAGCGCTATTTCATGCCGGTGATTCGGGGCGAGAAGTCCACGTGTTTCGCGCTGACCGAGCCGCATTCGGGCTCGGACGCGCAAAGCATCACGACCACGGCCATCGTAGACGGCGACGATCTGATCGTCACCGGTCACAAGCACTACATCAGCGGCGCGCCGTTCGCGGACTTCGCCATCGTCATGTGCGTGACCGATGCGAGCACGACGCCGCCCGCTATCAGCGCGGTGCTCGTCGATCTCGACTTGCCGGGCGTGACGGTCGAGCAGGAATACGTGCCGATGTCGGGCCAGCATATCGATGCCGATATTCGCTTCGATCAGGTGCGCGTGCCGCGCGCCAATCTCTTCGGCGGCGCGGGCAACGGTTTCAAGCTCGGCATGTCGCGTATCAACGTGAACCGGCTGCTGCATTGCCCGACGATGCTCGGGCTCGCTACCTCGGCGTATCAGGCGTCGCTCGACTACGCGCGCAGCCGGCGGCAATTCGGCGGACCGATCGCGCGCTTTCAGGCGATCCAGCACATGCTGGCCGATATGGCGGCGGCGTTGTGGGCCTGCGAAAGCATGATCGCGCAAACTGCCGCGCTCGCCGATGCCGGTGGCGACCTGCGCATGAAAGCGGCGGCGTGCAAGGTGTTCGTCTCCGAGCGCTGCTTCGAGATTGCCGACAAGGCCGTGCAGATTCACGGCAACGTGGGCGTCACGCGCCATCATCCGGTGGAGCAGGCGTTCCGCAAGCTGCGCATGTTCCGCATTTTCACGGGCACGAGCGAGATTCAGCGCAACACGATCGCCCGCGCGATTCTCGACCCGGGCGGTCAGGGCGCATAAGCAGCAAAGCCCCGCGAATCTGCGAATGAATGGCTGATAAAAAGCCACCGCAAAAAAGAAAAGATCGGAGACAAGGATGTCCGCATACGGCAGCGAATCCCGCAGCGTAGCCAACCCCTATCGGCCCGCGCGCGCGTGGTCGATCGCCATCATGCTCGCGCTGATGATGATGGTGAATTTTCTCGACAAGGTGGTGTTCGGCATGGTCTCCGTGCCGATGATGCGGGACCTCGGTCTCACACCCACGCAGTTCGGCCTGATCGGCGGCAGCCTCAACTGGCTGTTCGCCATCGCGGCCGTGGTGGGCGGCGTGCTCGCCGACCGCGTGGCCACGCGCGCGATTTTGCTGTTGATGGCGCTGTCGTGGTCGCTGTTGCAATTGCCGATGCTGTTCGCCAGTTCGATGACGGTCGTGCTCGTCACGCGCGTGCTGCTCGGCGCGGGCGAGGGACCGGCGTCGCCGGTTTCGCTGCACGCGCTCTACAAGTGGTTCCCGGACCAGAAGCGCGGCTTGCCTGCGGCCGTCCTCTATCAAGGCAGCGCGCTGGGCCTGTTCGTGGCCGGGCTGGCCATTCCGCTGATCACCGCGCGCTGGGGCTGGCGCGCGAACTTCGCGGTGCTCGCCGTGCTGGGTTTCGTCTGGTGCGCGTGCTGGCTGCTGCTGGGCGCCGAAGGTCCGCTCGAACGCCCGCGCGCCGAGCGCGACGCACGGCGCGTGCCCTGGCGCACGCTGCTGGCCGACCGCACCGTGGTCGGCAACTTCTGCGGGCATTTCGCGGCCAACTGGGTGCTCGCCACGAGCCTCACGTGGATGCCGCACTATCTCCAGGCCGGTCTCGGTTACAGCGCCGCGAGTTCGGGGCGGCTGTTCGCGCTGTTCGTCGCCATCACCACGCCGATGGGTCTCGGGCTCGCATGGTACTCGCAGCATCTGCTCGGCAAGGGCGTGCCGTCGCGCAAGGCGCGCGGCGTGTTCATCGCCGTGACGCTGATGGTCGCGGGCGTGCTGCGTTTCTCGGTCTATCTGCCCGAATTCGCGCCGCTCGTGAAAGTGCTGATGCTCACCTTGAGCAGCGGTCTCACGCTGGCGATGTACTCGGTCGGCCCGGCCATGCTCAGCGAAGTCGCACCGGACGGGCAGCGCGGCGCGGTCCTCGCGCTGAGCAACGCCATTGGTTCGCTGGCGGGCCTCGCCGCGCCGGTGCTGACCGGCGTGCTGATCCAGCATGCGGCCGGTTCGCGCGCCACCGCGCTCGGCTTCGAGCAATCGTGCGTGCTGTGCGGCTTCGTGCTGATCGGCTGCGGCGTGCTGTGCGCACGCTGGCTCGATCCGCAGCGCTCGCGTGCCGCGCTGCGCCCCGTGCGTGAAGCGCAAGCCGTCACGTCCTGAGCGCGCCTTCGTTACCGCAACGGTAAACACAGACGCTTTCCTGCGCGGGCCATCGAGCCCGCGCTTCTCTCATTCCCTCATCACATGCACAACACGTCCTCAACTCTGACGCCGACGGCGCTTCCCGTGCAGCGCGCGACCGACGCGACCCGCGAGGCACAACAGCAAGCCTTGCTGACGCTGCCCGCCGACGACGACCTCGACTTCGAAGAAGCCCGGCGCGGTTTCATCGGCACGATTCCCGACGCCGAGATTCGCGACGCCTATGGCCGCCTCGTCTGGAGCATGGCCGACTATGCGTTCCTCGACGACGCCACCGCGCCGCCCACGGCCAACCCGGCCTTGTGGCGGCAGGCGCGCCTGAACCGTCTGCACGGGCTGTTCGAAGTCACCTCGCGCATCTATCAGGTGCGCGGCTTTGATCTGTCGAACATGACGCTGATCGAAGGCGATACCGGCCTGATCGTGATCGATCCGCTCACGTGCCGCGAGACGGCGCAGGCCGCGCTCGATCTCTACTACGCGCACCGGCCGCGCCGCCCCGCGCTCGCCGTGATCTACAGCCACAGCCATACCGATCACTTCGGCGGCGTGAAGGGCGTGATCGACGAGGCGCGCGTGCGCGCGGGCGAGGTGGCGGTCATCGCGCCTGTGGGCTTCATGGAAGAGGCGGTCTCGGAGAACGTGCTGGCAGGCACGGCCATGGAGCGCCGCTCGCAATTCCAGTTCGGCCAGACGCTCGCGCGCAACGCGTGTTGCCAGATCGACGCAGGGCTCGGCAAGACGATGCCGATGGGCACCGTAACACTGATCGAACCAACGCAACTGATTCATCAGGAAACCGAAACACATGTGATCGATGGCGTGGAAATCGTGTTTCAACTGACGCCCGATAGCGAAGCGCCCGCGGAAATGCATTTCTTCTTCCCGAAACTGCACGCGCTGAACGTGGCGGAGAACGGCACGCGCACGCTGCACAATCTCTGTCCGCTGCGCGGCGCGCAGGTGCGCAATGCGAAGCTGTGGTCGCGCTACCTCAATCAGGCGCTCGAACGCTATGCGGGCGGCGCGGATGTCGTGTTCGCGCAGCATCATTGGCCGACCTGGGGGACGGCGCGCCTCACGCGCTTTCTCGAACAGCAGCGCGACCTCTACAAGTATCTGCACGACCAGACGCTGCGGCTCATCAATCGCGGCCTGAATGCCGCTGAAATCGCCGAGCAGATGACGCTGCCCGACACGCTCGCGGCGCAATGGCACGCGCGCGGCTACTACGGCACGGTGTCCCACAACGTCAAGGCGATTTATCAGCGCTATTTGAGCTGGTACGACGGCAACCCCGCGCATCTGCACGCGCTGCCCGACGAGCAGTCCGCGCCGCGCTACGTCGAATACATGGGCGGCGCGCAGGCGATGCTCGAACGCGCGCACCGCGATTTCGCGCGCGGCGACTATCGCTGGGTCGCGGAGGTGATGAACCGTCTCGTGTTTGCACAGCCCACGTTGCGCGAGGCGCGCGAACTCGGCGCGGCGGCGCTCGAACAGATGGGTTTCCAGGCGGAATCGGCGACGTGGCGCAATGCGTATCTACTCGGCGCGCGCGAGCTGCGCGAGGGGCCGGGCGCGGGCGCCGGGCACACGATGCGCAGTCACGATCTCGTGCGCTCGCTCAGCGAAGGCGCGTTCTTCGATTACCTCGCGGTGATGATCGACGGCCTCAAGGCGCAGACGCTCGATATCCGCATGAGCTGGCATTTCACCGACCGCGACGCGCGTTACGCGCTGTATTTGAAGCACGGCGCGCTCACGTGGTCGGCGACGCCGCATCGCGACGGGCACGATCTGGGCGTGGCGATGACGCGCGCGACGCTCGATCGCATCCTGCTCGGGGAGACGCAATTTGGCGCCGCCGTCGCGCAAGGCGAGATCGCGCTGGACGGCGCGGCGGCGTTGTTCGGCGCGTTTCTACGCACGCTGGAAAAGCCCGACGGACGCTTCAACGTCGTCGAGCCTTGAGGGTGCGGGCTGCATCCGGCTTCATGCTTTGCGCCGGATGCAGCGGATTCGTGGATCAGAGCGAAGCGCCCGTTGCGCGAATGCGGTTCTCGACGTCGGTGACGCCTTCGACCTTGCGTGCGGCGTCGGTGGCGAGCGGAATCTGCTCGTTATAGTTCACCGCGCCCGAGAGCGTGATGCGGCCGTCGCGTGCGGTCACGATAATGCGTGCGGAATTGAGGCCGCGCGTGCGCGCCAGGGCGTTTTCGACGCGATGCGCGAGTTTGCGGTTGGCGGCGCGGACCGCTTTCGTATTGCTCGCGGCGAGCGGCGTAGCGGCCGATGAAGATGCGGATTGTGTGGATTGTGCGGATTGCGCAAGTGCATGCCCGCTGGTCGCGGCGAATATCGCAACGACCGCGAAACATGAGAAAGGGTGGGATAGTTTCATTTGACGTATGAATAACGCGGTACGAGGAAAGTGCGGTGCAGCGGCCTAGAACCGCGTCATGAGACCGAGAGAAACGCCGGTCGTCGAACTCGCGCCGGAGCGCATGCCCAGTCCGGCGATATTCAACGCATCGGTGCGATAAGCCCCGGAAAAACCGTTGTAATCGATTTCCGCGTACAACTCGGTGCGCTTCGACAGGTAGTACTCGGCCATCGCATAGGTCGTGACCTTGTGCCCGTCGCCGTTCTTCGCATTCGCGAGATGATGCGCGTCGTCGTAATAGGCCGCCGCCGTGAATTGCAGCGAAGGCGTGGGGACGACCAGAATGCCGATGCTCGGAATATGATCGCGCCGCGTCGGTGCGCCATTTGTTGCAGCGCTCACGCTGAAATCGGCATAACTCAGGTAAAGACGCGCGGGACCGAGTTGAAGCGATCCGCCCGCATGGAAGGTCTGCGCCCATTGCGTCGCGGCCGCATTCCATGTTTTCTGATAGCCGAAGCCGCCCAGCGCCGGACCCCATTGATACATGGCGGTCGTGGACACATTGGTGCCCGAGCGAGTGTTGCCGGCCACGCCGCCGGGCGAATAGCTCGCGCCGAACTTGAATCCGCCCGTGTGGCCGATATAGCTGATTGTGTTGTTGAAGCGGGTGTCGTTCGTGAAGTAATTGAAGAAGTACAGCGCGTTCGGCTCGATGGCGAGCGACTGGGCCTGGCCGCCGGTCGGGTCGACGAGCGTGGCGAAATACTCGCTCGCGCTGACCTGACGGCCGAAAGTGAGCCGCCCGAAGCCACCCGTGATGCCGACGAAAGCCGCCTGTGAAAACAGCACGCTCGCGTTCTTCAACGCTCCGGTCCCGCTGTTGAAGCCGCTTTCGAGTTTGAAGATCGCGGCGAGACCGTTGCCGAGATCCTCCTTGCCGTAAAGGCCGAAGCGATTCACCGCGAGAATATTGTTATTGAAGCCGAATACGTTGCCGCCTTTCTGATTATTGACCCAACGGATACCGCCGCCGATGTCGCCATAAAGCGTGACGCTCGATTGCGCCCAGGAAATACAGGGTGACAGGCCGCCCAGCAGCGCAGCCAGAACAAGCTTTTTCATTTGTCTCCTTCATTCTTTTTATTTAATCAGGTTTCCGTAATGATGTGTGGCGGCGATATCGCTGTTCGTCAGGGCGAGGTTCAGCACGATTGAAGCCGCCTTGACGTAGTGTGGAACAGCAGGGCGGCATCGGCCATCAAGCGTCGGGAATAGATGCATTCCTGGTGGAAATGTCCGTGTAAACGCGAGGCGGTGTGAAGTCGCGTGGATCAGCGTGGATTAGCGCGCGCAAGGGCAACCGCGATGTCATGCCTGATGGCTATGCCGCTATGCCCGATGCGCACTTGACGATGCCGGCCGCGTCTTTCAAAGTCATCCGATCGCGCAGATTCGCGTGCAAATCAACGCATGAAATCGGAGACGGCACAGATATGAAACGCTTTGGTTCACGTCCGCATGGCGCGCTGCTCGCGTGGGTATTCAGCGCGGCGAGCGCATGCTCGCTGATGGCTCACGCGCAAACCCCACGCGACACGGAAGCCGCAGCGAACGGCAACGCCGCCGTTAGCGCACAAACTCAAGCCCGGACACAAGCTCAAGCACCCACGCTACGCTGGCGTCTGCGCAACACGCGCATGCTGATTCCCACCGCGAATCTCGAACGCGCGCGCGAACCGCTCGCACTGCCCGCTGGCGAGCAAATCGATCCCGATGCCATCGTGTTCAACGTCGACGGCACGACGCTCACGCTCAGCGACTATCTGCGCCGCACGGAAACGGACGGCTTTATCGTCGTGCGCGATGGGCGGATCGTGATGGAACGTTACTTCGACGGCTTCGGTCCGCATCAGACGCACATGTGGGCGTCGATGACGAAATCGGTGACCGGCCTGCTCGCCGCGCAACTGATCGTCGCGGGCAAACTCGCGCCGCAAGCGCCGCTCTCGACGTATGTGCCCGAACTGGCGGGCACGCCGTTCGGCGACGCCACGCTCCAGCAGAATCTCGACATGGAAGTGCCCGTGCGCTATCCGGCCGCGCTGCCGCCGGACCTCGGACTGTTCGCGGCGGTGGGTTTCGTGCCGCGCGCGAGCGGCGCGCCCGACAGCATCCACGGCTTTCTGAAAGTCGCGTTGCCGTCGCCCGACGCGCGCGCGGGCGAGCGCTGGTACTACCAGAACGGCTCGCCCGAAGCGGTTGCGTGGGCGATCCGCCGCGTGAGCGGCGAGTCGTGGAGCGCGCTCGCCTCGCGATCGATCTGGAGCAAGCTCGCCGACGATGGCGCCGATATCGTCGTCGACCGTACGGGCACGGAAATGGCCAGCGGCGGCCTCAACACCACGCTGCGCGACGCAGCGCGTTTCGGTGAACTCGTGCGGACGAGCGCGGCGGGCGACGACACGCGCTTTCCTTCGCGCGCCACGCGTCTCGCCTTGCAGCCAGCTTCGAACGCCGCGGCCTTCGCGAAAGGCAATCTCGCGCCGGGCCGCCCGGGCTACGGCTATCGCGACTACTGGTATCAACTGAACGACGGCGACGGCAGCTTCGCGGCGAGCGGCCGCTTCGGCCAGGCGATCGTGATCGATCCGCGCGCGCGCCTCACGGTCGTCAAGTTTTCGTCGTCGCCCGATCAGGCCGCGCGCCCGACCAGCGCCGCGGGCGGCGCGATCGAGCACGCGCCGCTCGACACGGCCGACGCCCTGCATCGCGCCGTCATGGCGATCGCGAAGGCGGCGCGAGGCAACGCGCACTGACGCACTGATCTAGAACTGCACGCCCTGGGTGAGCCCGCCATCGACGAGAAAGTTGGTGCCCGTCGTGAAGCTCGCCGCGCGGCTCGCGAGAAACACCGTCGCGTTCGCGACTTCGTCCGGCCTGGCCATGCGTCCCATCGGATTCGCGGCCAGGCACTGCGCGAACGTTTCCGGCTCGTTGCGCTCGATCGATCCCCACACGCCGTCCGCGAAATACACGTTGCCTGGCGACACCGTATTCACGCGGATGCCTTCCTTCGCATGGCGCGCGGAGAGCGTCTTGCCGTAGTGGGTCAACGCGGCCTTGAGCACGCCATAAGGCTCGGCGAAACGATCGACCTCGCGGCCCGACACGCTCGAAATCAGCACGACCGACGCCGCCGCCGAATCGCGTAGAAACGGCAGGGCAGCATTGAAGAAACTCACCGTGCCGAGCAGATCGGTTTCGAACGCGGCTCGCCACGTCGCGAGTTCGCCGCCGCCCGCGAGCGCGCTCACATTCGGCACGATGATGTCGATGCCACCCATCTTCGCCGCGCTCGCCTCGACCCAGGCGTCGACTTCAACGGGATCGGTCACGTCGACGGCCGCGCCGAACACGCGCTCACCGAGCGTCGCCTCGGTATCGCGCACGCCCGCCGCGCCGCGCGCACAAAATCCCACGCGCGCGCCTTCCGCGACGAACGCTTCGACAATCGCGCGCCCGATGCCGCGCGAGCCGCCGCTGACCAATACCTTCGCACCCGCCAAACCGAGTTCCATTTCCGGCTCCTTGCCATTCAGATTCGAGCGGGTACTATAAGCAGCCCCGGCGGCAGGCCGTGACCGGCGTGCGTCGAATTAGTGCGAAGTTCGCCACGGCCGAATTTTTGCGGCGAGTGGAGTGTGCGAGCCGCTGCCGGTAGTAATCTGGAGAAGTCGAGGGAACGTGAATATGGAACATGAGGCGCGATCAATTCAGTCGGTCCAACGGGCCATGCGCCTGCTCGAAGCGCTCAGCGAACTGGGCGGATCGGCGCGACTGGGCGAACTCGCCGACGCGGTCGGTCTGAGCAAAAGCACCGTCCACGGCGTGCTTGATACGCTGGTCGAAATGGGCTACGTCACGCGCGAGCGGACGCGCTATGCGCTGGGCCATCGACTGGAATCGACGGCGCGTCCGGTCCGCGCGCAAAGCGACACGCTGCGCAAGTCGTTCGCACCGGCATTGCGCGCATTCAACGAAATGTGCGGCGAAAACTGCTTTCTCACGGTGCCGGGCGGCACGCGCGCGTATCTCATTCTCGATGCGCTCGATGGCGACGGACGCGCGTTGAGCCTGCCCGCCGATGCGCGTCGCGATGCGTTGATTACCTCGGCGGCGGGCAAGATTTTCCTCGCCAACGATCCGGTGCTTGCGGGCCGCTTGCGCGGTGCGCGGCGCATTTCGTCCGACCTCGAAACGGAACTGACGACGATCGGCGCGGAAGGCTTCGCGGTCGATATGGAAGCCTCCGAGCGCGATCTGAATTGCGTCGCGCTGCCGTTGCGGGTGCGCGGGAAAGTCGTGGCGGCGCTCAGCGCGGGCGGTCCCGCCACGCGGCTCAATCCGGCCTTCATGCGCCGCTTGGCGAAGCGCTCGATGCGCGATCTGTTCAACCTTATCAAGTGCTGAGTCGATGCGGTTGAGCGGCTATCCCGGCGACCGCATCAACGGCCCGTTCGGCGCCTTGCTGCGTGCCACGGGAAAATGGACTGAGTGCAGGCACGTCAGAAGGAAATGGCCGCGTTCATGGCGAGCGCTTGTGCGAAGTTCAGCGGCAGGCTCGGCGTCTGCATCGCCATGTCGGGGCCGGGCGCCGCACATCTGCTGACGGCGTCCACGAAGCGCGGCTCGATCACATGCCCGTGCTCGATCAGGCCCGCCATTTCGCCACCGATCCGGGCGGATAGCGTCGGTTTGGGCCGCCATCAGGATGCGGAGAAAGCGACGGGAACGCGCCATGCGCGCCCGACAGGCATGATCGACTCGGGAGCCTCATGATGAAACCGTCCAACGAATCCTCCCACCACGACGAAACCGAACTCGTCGGCGAAATTCACGAGCCCGTACATAAGGCGCCGCGAACGCCGGACGAAGCCGATCGGCCCGCGCGTGGCGGCAAGCCCGCGCGCGGCGCGCCCGGCAGCTTCGATCAACCCGAACCGAATCCCGATGTGATGCCGCGCGAAGGCGGCCCGCATCCCGAGCAGACCGACGAGGTGCCGCTCGGATCGGGCGCGGAAGGGCTGCCGTCCGGCGCGCGAGGTCACAATAGCGCGCCGGTGCGCAGAAAGCCCGGCTAACGATGCGCCGACGACGCGCGGGTTTTCGTAGCCGCGCGCGTTTTCGCGGCCTTCTTCGCCGCGGCCGAGCGGCTCGCGGCAGGACGTCGCGCCGCCGCAGTCTTCGCCTGCTTCGACACTGCGGCCGGCGAGCTTTCCTTCTTCAACGCCACGGCGCTCGCCTGCGCGCGTTTTGTCGTCGACCCGGTGCTCGCCGACGATGCGCGCAGGCGACCCTTGGCCGAACAGTAACCGGCGAAGCGCGCGGCCAGCACCTTGCGCCAGCCGACACGCAATGGGAGCGCCGTGAGCACAATCAGAGCTTCACGCTGCCGGCTTCGGGCGGTTCCGGCGGTTCGTCGTAGGGCGCGCCCGATTCGATACGCCGCTCTTGCGCGAGCGGATCATTGAGCCAGTGCGGCTCGGCATGATAGTACTCGTGCACTTGCGTGGCCCAACCGATATCGGCCATCGACGGCCAGTGATCCTTGTCGAAGCCCGGCGCGTTCTTGACGTGCTCGGCGGTGACATTGAGCAGGAAGCACTTCTGCGTGGTATCGAGCGTGAGCGCGCCCCACGGCAGCGCCAGCAGCTTGTCGCCGATACCGAGAAAACCGCCGCTCGACAGCACGGCGTAGGCGATCCGGCCGCGCTGCACGTCGACCATGACATCCTTGATCTTGCCGATATCTTCATTGTCCGAACTCACCACGCGATTTCCTTCGAGCGTGTTGGCAGCCATGACGTCGGGGCCGGGACCGGCGGCGGTCTCGCTGCCTTTGCCGATGATGCGTGCGCCGGTTTGAGGGGATTGCGAGCTGAGTGCCATGATGGCCTCCTTGAAGAGTGTTGGGTGGTGCGGCCTGAACGATTGAGCAAACCGCGAGCCCACGGCATACATTGATACGGAATCCTGATAAGTCGATGTGCGCGAGAGAGTGCGTTCATCGCGGCGCTTCGTCGACGCCCAGTTCATTGCGCACGTTCGCCACGCCGTCGATGCCACCGACGATCCGGGCCGCCGTCTCTTTCTGCGCGCGCCGTGCTACCGCGCCGGTCAGCGTTACGGTGCCGTTTTCGGTGGTCACGTGAATGTTCTGCGAGTCCAGTTCGCGTGCGCTCATGAGTTCGCTTTTCGCCTTGGCGGTGATGAGCGTGTCGGCGGTCTTGCTGGCCAATGTGGGCGACGTATCGCCGTTGTTCATGGCGGAAGGCGAGGTCGAGGGCGGCCGCGCGGCGTTCGGTGCGGTTTCGGCGGATGCGGCGCTCGCGCGCGGTGGCGCGGCGCGGGCGCAAGCGTGCAGAGGTGGGCAGCGCGAGGCTGTCCGCCTGAAGTTTCCGCGCAGGATCGTTGCGGCTCAGGTGCAGTATCCCGAAGCGCGCATCAACCCGCGTGAGACCGCGCTTGGCGATCCTTCCGCATCGAAGCGCGCACGGAGTTGCGCGTCCGCTCGACGTGTCACGCCACGGTGCATCGCGACGATCAGCGCACACAGCGCGACCAGAAACATCGGTATGGAAAGCATGCTGTTCTCCACTGAAAAGTGAAATGACGACGGATGTAAACAGCATGCGCATAGTTCGCGCCCGCAAGCGGGCGACCGTCAAAGCCCGTCGAGGCCGCTTAACTGCCCGATGCTTCGAGCGAATCGCCCGCGAGTCCGATCCAGCCGTTGACCCAACCGAAAACGATCGCACGCGCCGCCTGCTGCGCTTCCTGCTCGGTCAAGCCGCGCTGCGCGTGCAGCCATTGTGCAGTCGTCGCGAGCGTGTCGGGCAACGCTTTCAACGCGGCCTGGCGCTGCGCATTGGGCCAGTCTTTGTTGTCGGTCCATCGGCGCAGCTCGTTGCTGGGATCGTTCGCGTCTTTGCGCAGGGCAGGCTTGAGGAAGTCGCGTGGCGACAGCGTCGCGCGCAGTCTCAGCACGGCGAAGCTCGCGTACGACGCGTAACGGATCGTGCCGCCTTGTGTGCCGATGGCTTCCATCAAGGGACCGAACGCGTCGTCGAGACGCTTCCAGGCGGGCTGCTCGAACAGATTGCCGGTCGGCTGGCAGACCGGCGCGCTGCCGTCGCGGGTCGATCCGTACAGCGGGCCCATCGCGTCGTAAGCCGCATCGCCCTGACGTGCGAAGACGAAGCAATGCACGTAGGGACGGTCGCCGCCATAGTCCGCGCGCTCGATCTGCATGCGCAGCAGCGTCAACACCTTTTGGTCGCGACTGGTCTTCGGATCTTTTTCGACATCCGCGAGCACCGATTGCGAGAATTCGTCATCGGACAATGCTGCGACGGCCAATTTCTGGCGCGCCTGCGCTTCCGCCGCCGATACGCCCGACGACGGCTCGAACTGATGAAGATAAACAAGCCACGCGGAGGCGAGACCGCCGCGATACGCACGCAGACGCGTGGCGGCGTCGGCTGGCTTCGACGGGATTTCGGCAATCGCGCTGTCGAGCGCCTTCGATCCGCCGTCGCCAAGCGCCTGCAGAGCCGTCATGCGGCGCTCCATGCTGCTCTTGAGGCAATCGCGCGCTCCCGCCGCCTGTGCCGCGCACGCATCGCGCTCGCGCAACCAGTTGCGTTGCGCGCTGCGTGCAGTCGCCGCTTCATCGGCGGGCAGGTTGCCGAGCGTTTCGCGGTATTGCTGCGCGAGTTGTTCATCGAGCGCGTTCAGCGAGGAATCCGCGCAGATCGCTTTTTCAACGCTCGACGCGGCCTTTTCGCAATCGAACGACGCGGCGTAAGTGTGAGTCGTGCACAGCAGCATCGCCATCGCGGCGATCGGGTATTTCATGTCGAACAATCCCGTGTTGTTGAGGCGATGGAGCCGTGTCATGCAAGGAACATCGCCGGGCGATAGGAATGGGGTAGTTTAATTCACGGCAGGGCGCGACTCGAAGTGGCCGACGTTGAGCCGGCCACTTTCACAAGTACGGCTTTAACGGCTAGCGCGCCCGGCTGCTGGAAAGCAACGCCGAGAGAATATAGCCGGCAATACGCGGATTTTCCTTGATTCGCCGCGTGCTATAGCCATACCAGTCCTGACCGTAAGGCACGTAGACGCGGACATTGAATCCCTGCGCAAGCAACGCGTCGCGCTGCTTTTCGCATACGCCCAGCAGCATCTGAAATTCGAATCGCGAGCGGTCAATGCGCTCGTCTTCCAGCCAACGCGTCAGCATGTCGATCAATGGCGCATCGTGCGTGGCAATACCCACGAAACATCCGGCTCGCAGGGCATTCGATACATGCCGGATGAAATGCGGATTAATCGCGGCTCGATTCGTCGATGCGCCCTCCACAAGATGTTCGGCAGCCTCGGCGTAAATTCCTTTGCAAATCCGCATGCGGCTCTGGCGCGCCTGTAGCGTAGCGATATCGTCGTCGGTACGCTTCAAATAGGCTTGCAGCGCGATGCCGACTGGATAGCCGTTTGCTTCGAATGCCGCGAAAGCGTCGAGCGTTTTCTGTGTGCAGCGAATGTCTTCCATGTCGATGCAGGCACGGATTCCGTGCGTTGCCGCCGCGCGCAGAATCAGGGCAACGCGCGCCATGCACGCGTGTTCGTCGAGATGTAGTCCGAGCGCGGTCAGTTTGATCGACAGTTCGGCGGTTTCATTGTCGGCGCATAGCGCCTCGATCAGATGAAGATAATCGCGGGCCATCGACTCCGCCTGAGCGGTGGACGATGCGGTTTCGCCCAGCACGTCGATGGTGGTGCGAAAGCCCTCTGCGTGGAGCGCGTGGATGCGCGTGCGCGCATCGTCGAGCGATGCGCCGGCGATATAGCGGCGCGAAATCTTCTGAATCAGCGAACGCGGAACGAGCGGGATGGCGCGGGCCGCCATCGTATTGAGAATACGCATGTTGTGGTCTCGTGAAAACGCAATCGCTTGAATCTCGATACGAACGATTCATTCAAGCGATATCACCGGACTGTCTTTCACGACAGGTCCGGGACGAATGCCCTGGTGGATGCAGTCACTGCATCGACTCAGGCTTTCAGTGCGCTTTCGCGGGAGGCCAGGCAGCTGCGTACATGGTTCGCGTGAGGTGTTGTGTGGGTTTCCGGCTGACGACGAGTACGTTTTACAGCAGCGCGAATCCTAGCATGAACGCGTGTGGAAAGAACAGGAACAAGGGTTGGATCGCGCGTGAGCAGGGCGCTAAATCGGGCGCCGCAGTAAGTCGGCTTAAGGTTCCCTTAAGGTTGGTCGTAATACATTACGCGCCGATTTGTACCGGGTTGTACCAATTGGTTAATCACGTCGTCCCTCATATTCCCCGCCGTCGTTTTCATCCTCGAAAATTCACGGCTTGTGCTGGCTAGCATCCAGTGCCTCTTATCGCGCTTGCATGTCGATCAGCAGACATGAAGCCATAACTTTCGCAGAACTTCGGCCGCCGCTCTGGGCGGCCTTTTTTTTGAGCGCGCGACGCCGTCACGCGGGCCGTCGCGTTCAAAAAAATGACCGCACGTTCGTGATGTTTTGCCTTTAAAACAAGCGCAAATAGTGGGTAAAGTCGGCAATAAAACTGCCGTTAACTTGCAGAGATCGGACGCAACGTTAAACGGAGCCCAAGCTCCCGGAGCGGCGATTCAGATGCGCCATTGATCAGAGGATTAACGGAGACATTCCTGGTCCGAGAACAGCGCTGCATAATCGATTCATATAGTCAGGATTACAAAATGAAGGGCGACCAGCTCGGTATCGACGAACGAACGACCCTCACGAGCAGCAACCGCCTCGAACTTCTGCTGTTCAGGCTGGGCGCGCCGCAACGCGGCAACGTCCGCGGCCTCTATGCGATCAATGTGTTCAAGATTCGCGAAATCGCGACGATGCCGGAACTGACGCCCATCGCGGGCTCTCCGAGTCATCTCGCAGGCGCCGTCGATGTTCGCGGCCAGATCATTCCCGTTGTCGACATTGCTTCGATCATCGGTTCGGTGAGCGACCGCCCGCCGGGCATTCTGCTGGTGACCGAGTTTTCGCGCGGCACGCAGGCTTTTGCCGTCGACGAAGTCGAGGACATCGTCCGGCTCGAATGGTCGAACGTGCTGAGCGCGGAGTCGAGCGGAACGACCGGTTATGTCACGGGCGTCGCGCGCATCGAAGCCAGCGATGGAAGCACGCGTCTCGCGCAGTTGCTCGACGTGGAGCAGATCATGCGCGACGCGTTCCCTCAGCAGCATACGGACGTGACCTCGGACGCGGTTGGCGGCGCGGTGCAGCTTGCGGGCGGCCGGATTCTCGCGGCCGACGATTCGGGCTTCGCGCGCGCGCTGATCGGGCAGGCGCTCACGGCGCTGGAAGTGCCGCACATGCTCGCCAATAACGGCCAGGCCGCGTGGGATCTGCTGCAACGGATGGCGGACGAGGCGCAAAGCGAAGGCGTGCCGGTCAGGGACAAGGTCTCGCTCGTCATCACCGATCTGGAAATGCCGGAGATGGACGGCTTCATGCTGACCCGCAAGATCAAGGGCGACGCGCGCCTCAAGCACGTGCCGGTCATCATCCATTCGTCGCTGTCCGGCAGCGCCAACGAGGCGCACGCGCACAAGGCCGGCGCCAACGGCTATATCGCGAAGTTCGCCCCCGCCGAACTCTCCGCGGCGATTCGCAAGGCACTCGCAGCCTGAGCATTACTCACTGATTTAGCAATCGACTCATCATGTTGAACAATCTTCGAATTGGTTCCCGGCTCGCGCTCGGATTTGGCTTGTCCATGCTGCTGGTTTTCCTGCTTGGCGTGGTGTCGCTGTGGCAGATGAAACACGTCTATGCCGGGGCCGAGGACCTGGCGGAAAACTGGCTGCCGAGCGTGCAGGCGCTCGGGTCTGTCGATATGGCGGCCAACAGCGTGCGCCGTCTGTCGCTGCGCGCGCTGATCGAAACAAGCGATAGCGGTGTGCGCGAACAAAAGCGCCTGCACGACGAAGCCGTTGCGCAGTTCTCGAAACGCCTCGACGACTACCGGAAGATGATCTCGTCGGACCAGGAAGCGGCGCTTGCACGAGACATCGACGCGCAATGGAAAACGTATCTCGATGCCGATAATCGTTTGATCGACTACGCGATGAACGGTGCGGGCGCGTCGGCTGATGCGCGCGCGCTGGCGCTCGGACCGGCTTCCGTCGCGTTCACGGCACTCGGCAAGGCGATCAGCGACGACAAGGCGTTGAACGCTCAAGGCGGCCAGGACGCACGCGCGTCGGCGCAGGCCGATTATCATTTCGCGCTGCTAACGACGTGGGTGACGGTCATCGTCGCGCTGATCTGCGGGGCGAGCGCTGCGTGGCTCATCACGCGCTCGATCACGATTCCGGTGGCGAAGGCCGTGCATATGGCGGAGACCGTTGCGCAAGGAGATCTGACCGGTGAACTCGCAGTGGAAGGCCGCGACGAGGCGGCGCGACTGCTGCAGGCGCTCAGCGAAATGAACCGCAAGCTGGGCTCGATCGTCACGCGTGTGCGGGAAAGCGCGGACGGCATTGCCACCGCGTCCGGCGAAATCGCCGCCGGTAATATCGACTTGAGCCAGCGCACCGAGGAGCAGGCCGCTTCGTTGCAGGAATCCGCGGCGAGCATGGAAGAACTGACTTCCACCGTGCGGCAGAACGCCGAAAATGCAGCGCAAGGCGATCGTCTCGCGGCGGGCGCATCGGAAGTCGCGATCAAGGGCGGCGAAGTGGTGGGCCGCGTGGTCGAAACGATGGGCCACATCACGAACAGCGCCGAGAAAATGGCCGACATTATTTCGGTGATCGAAGGCATTGCGTTTCAGACCAATATTCTCGCGCTGAACGCGGCGGTCGAGGCCGCACGTGCGGGCGAGCAAGGCCGCGGTTTCGCGGTGGTGGCGGGCGAGGTGCGTTCGCTCGCGCAGCGCAGCGCGGCCGCCGCGCGCGAAATCAAGGGATTGATCGACGATTCCGTCGGCACCGTCAAGCGCGGCGGCGAACTGGTCTCGGAAGCCGGATCGACGATCCGCGAAGTGGTGACGTCGGTGCGTCGCGTCACCGATCTCATGGGCGAGATTTCGTCGGCGTCGAACGAGCAGCATAAGGGCATCGAGCAGGTGAACCAGGCGGTCACGCAGATGGACGAAGTCACGCAGCAAAATGCGGCGCTCGTCGAGCAGGCGGCCGCGGCGGCGCAGTCCATGGCGGGGCAGGCGGCCACGTTGAAAGAACTCGTAAGTTTCTTCCGCGTTTCGTCGGCTCAACAGGAGGCTGCGCCGGTGCAGATCGCCCAGCGCCGGGCCGCGCCGGTCGCGCGAACGCCCGCGCCGAAGCGTGCCGTGCGCCCCACGCCGCAACCGGTTGTCGAGCGCGCCGCCGAGCGCAATGACAAGGAGTGGGAGACTTTCTAAAGTTCGATCGCGCGCTGCCGTTAATCGGAGGCACGATCCCTCCTGGATCCCTGCTGTTGACCGGCGGTTTTTGTTCCGACGTATAAGGAGTTTCATGGTTACCCCCGCAGTGTCGTTTCCCCGTTCAGTCGGCGCTTCCACGCGCATTGCGTGTGCCGACGGCGCCGTCGCCCATGTGTTCATGGTCGATGCCACGGTGCCGCTTTTCAATGTGGTGTGCGGGCCGCTGAAGTTTCTCGCGAACCGCGAGCAGGTCGAGTCTCAGGTGGCGCGCGTCGCGGGCGGCAAGATGCCGGCGCCCGATTGGGAGTGGGTGCTCGACACGGGCTTCGACACGTCGGTCGACGGCGCGGCGAGCAAGCAATGGAAGATGAAGCCGATCGGCGGCGACGCCGCCTGATGGGCCTCGGGTGAAGCCCGCCGCGTTGTGCAGACGCGGCGGGCTTTGCTTTGTCTTTCGCTTATCCGCGCCTCTTGCTAGACGCGTCGGCCTTGATCACTTCGACGCCGCAGACCGCGCGCAATGAGCGCGTAATCAGCGAGCCGGATGACGCCGATTGACGTGGCTGTCGATAATCGCATCGGCCAGCGCGCGCGCTTTCGCGCTCTGCCGCGCGTCGAGCATCGCAATGACGATGGACGCCGCGAAGATCAGCAAACTGAACGTCACGACGATGCCCGCGAGCCACGGCACCGGCATATTGCGCAGATCGGAAACCGAATAGCTTCCGGCTTCGAAATGCGCGGCGGCCATGCCGCAATAGTGCATGCCGCAGACGGCCACGCCCATCACGACCGCCGAACCGGCCTGTCGCGCGCGCCGCATCGCGCTGCGGCGGCGCAGGTCGAACGCGAGCAACAGCGCCGCGCCGCTCGCGATAATGGCGATGATTACCGAAGCGATCACCAGGCCGATCGTGTAGTGAATGGCCGGGCAGATATCCATGGCCTGCATGCCGAGATAATGCATGCCCGCCACGCCGATGCCCATCGCCACGGCGGCGCCCGTCAATAGCGGCCAGCTCAGTTCGTATCGGCACAACGGCAGAAAGCCGATGGCGGATGCAACGATGGCAATCAGCAGCGAGGCGAACGTAATGGGAAGGTTGTAGCCGACGGCAATCGGCAAATGAAACGCGAGCATGGCGATGAAATGCATCGACCAGATGCCGAGCCCCATGATGCAGCCGCCGAACGCGATCCACGGTAAAAGCGGGCGCTTGCCGATGACATCGAGGCGATCGGAGATATCCAATGCCGTGAACGACGCAAAGATCGCGAGCAGGCAGGAGAGCACGACAAGCGAGGGATCGTAGTAGCCGGTCATATGGGTTCGACTCGTGAGAACGACAGGTGGCGAGACCTGATCAGGACGCGAATATGGCTTCCCCGGGCGTCCGTTTCGCTTTAAGAATGGCGTCGAGTATAGCGAGAAACGTTTGCGCGCAATACCGGGGCAGAACCCGAATAAAGCCTGCTCGAAACGATTGGGAATGATTTGAAGCGGCTGGAAAAGAATGCGCAATGAGCGCTTGATTGCCTCGTTAAATCGAGGGTCGGAAAATTTCAATGCGGCGATATGTGAATCGCATTAAAAGAATGCGTGAAGCATGAATGCCGCGATGCTGCACGAAGCAATGAAGCCGCGCTAGTTCGCGGGCGAAGGCGCGTTGCTCTGCCGCCGGCCTTCGAAAATGCCGAGCGTGAAAACGGCCAGCATCCCGCTCGCGATGGCGAGCGGCCAGAGCAGCACGTCGTTGCCGAGGCGTTCCATCGCCGCGCCCGCGATCATCGGCCCGGCGATCGAACTGCCCGTGAACGCGAGCGACACCCGGCGCATGTTGCGGATCAGCGCGGCCTTTTCGCCGCGCGCGGCCGCGTACATGCCGAGCGTGATGAAGGCGCTGTTCATGCCGCCCGCGAGAAAGGCGCTCGCCGGAAACAGCCACGTTGTCGGCGCGGCGAGCGCGAACGCGGCCAGCGCGAGCGTGCTCGTCATCGCGCAGAGGACGACGGTCTTGCCGAGGCCCGCGCGGTCGGCCAGCCATCCGACCGGAAATTGCAGCGCCATGCCGCCGAGACCGAGACACGACAGCAGCACGGTGGTCTGCGTGCTGTTCATGCCGCGCGCGGCGGCGTAGAGCGGAAAGAGGCCGTAGAGCGCGCCGTCGCTGATGCCGCCCACGGCGACCACGACCATACCGAGCGCGACGAGCGCGCTGATCGGGGCGACGCGCGTCTCGATGTGCGCGGGCGTCTCGCACACCGCCGCCGTGGCGGGCGCGCCGGACGCGGTCAGCCACAGCGGAATCGCCGCGGCCAACGTGAAGCCGAGACCCGCGTCGATGGTCACGCGGCCGTCCGCGCCGCACCACGCGGCCAGCGCGGGCGCCACGACGCCCGCCGCCGCGATCAGGGTCTCGTGCACGCCGACCACGCGCCCGCTCAGCGCTTCGGGCACGAGGCCGTAAAGCCAGGATTCGTTGGCGATCCAGCGCAGGCCGATGCCGAGTCCCATCAGCATGCCGGGCACGATCCAGAGCGGCCACGCGAGCCAGGGCACCGACGCGAGCGCGGCCAGGCTCGCCGCGAGGCCGAGCGAGACCGTGCGTTTTGCGCCGAGGCGCGCGACCAGCGCGGGCGCGGCCATCAATCCCGCGAGCATGCCGGCCCATTGCGACGCCGCGAACAACCCGGCGCGCTGCGCGTCGAGCCCCTGATGCGCGAGCCAGACCGGCAGCACGATAAAGCCCACGCCGAACTGGCCGATCTGCGCGAGCGTCGAGACGGCGGTCAGCGCCGCAATCGCGGGCCAGCGCACCGCAGGCGCGGCTTTCACTGCGCGCTCCCGGCGGGCATCGGCAGGCCGTTTTCGCGGCATTCGATCGGGCAACCCGCTTCGAGGCACGGCCCGTCGTCGCAGAAACGGCAGAGTTGCATCGCCTGCGCGGCGTCGCGCGTCTCGTGCCAGAGCAGCTTGATCAGCAGCGCTTCGAGCACCTTGCGCTCGCCTTCGTCGAGATGGCCGACGATGCGCGTGAGCATGGCGTCGCGCGCGTGCTGAAGGCGCGCGACTTCGCGCTGTCCGGCGTCGGTGAGCGCGAGGGCGACGGAGCGTTTGTCGATGCCGGGACGCTTTTCCACCAGATCGGCGTCGGCCAGCGCGGCGACGGCGCGCACGGCCGCCGGATGCGAGAGCGCGACGGCGTCGCGCAGCAGTTCGATCGACGCGTCGGGGTATTGGCCGATGGCGTTCAGCATCGCCCGCGCGGTCGGGCCGGCGAGCGCCGGCAGGGTGTCGAGCGCGTGCATCTCGTCCATCACGAGCACGGCGAGCGCGCCGAGCAGATTTTCCGTGCGCTGAGTCATACGCCTCCCGATACATGCAATGTGCACATATGCAGTCTGCACATGTTCAAAGCGGAATGCAAGCGGCAACGCAAAACCCGCAATGGCCCGTCCGCAAAAGGGGTATGACCAGATTTGCACATTTCGTATTGATGTACGACAACTTTGTGGTATGGTCGCGATCCCAAATACTGAGGCGATGACCGATGCCCTGCTGTGTAGCGGCTTTCGAGCGTCGGCAATCCGCCCAGACCACCCCCGACTCTCGCGACAGTTGAATCAATCGACCATGTTGTCTGACATTTCGACCTCAAGACGTAAATTCCTCATGACGGCCGTGCTCGCGCTGCCGACCATGGGCGTGTTCGTCAACACCATGAGCGCCGCCGAAGCCGCCGAAATGGCCGCGCCGGATCTGAAAACCTATCGCCCGGCGTTCTTTTCCGCCGATGAATGGGCGTTCATGCTCGCGGCCTGCGACCGGCTGATTCCCGCCGACGGACGCGGTCCCGGCGCGCTCGAAACCAATGTGCCGGTGTTTATCGATCAGCAGATGCATGGCGATTTCGGCCACGAGATTTATCTGCAAGGGCCGTTCAATACGCAGGCGCCGAAAGAACTCGGCTATCAGCTGCCGTATACGCCGCAGCAGATTTATCAGCGCGGTATCAAGCTGACCGACGCGTATTGCCGCCAGAAATATCAAAAGCGTTTCAGCGCACTCGACGCGGCCACTCAGGACGTCGTGCTGAAAGCGCTGCAGGACAACGAGATTCACTTTGCCGACGGCGGCGAAAGCGCGCTCAAGGCCAGCCAGTTTTTCGGCGAAATGATGTCGGATTCGAAAAACGGCTATCTCTCCGATCCGATGTACGGCGGCAATAAAGGCATGAAAGCCTGGATCGCCATTGGTTTTCCCGGAGCCCGGGCGAGCTTCCTCGAATGGGTCTCGCAGCACAACGTGAAATATCCGCTCGGGCCGGTGAGCCTGAACGGACTTCGCGCTTGAGCGCAGACCCGACGCGCATTACGTCGCGCGACACATCGCGCATTCAGAATCAACGAGGAAAACCGTGGCAAAAATAACCAATGACGCAGTCGACGTCGTCGTCGTCGGACTGGGCTGGGCCGGCTCGCTCATGAGCATCGAACTCGCGCAGGCAGGCCTGAAAGTGCGCGCGCTCGAACGCGGCGAGGACCGCACGAATGCCGACTTCGCGTATCCGAAGCCGGCCGATCAATACGCCTATGGCGTGCGCAACAAGATCATGGTGACGCCGCGCGACGGCGCGCTCACCGTGCGCCATTCGGCGCAGGACACCGCGCTGCCCACGCGCAAGTGGGGCGCTTTCGTGCCGGGCACGGGCGTGGGCGGTTCGGGTCTGCACTGGACCGGCGTGCTGATCCGCCCGACGCCGACTGACCTCAAGCTCAAGACTTACGCCGATCAGGCCTACAAGAAAGGCCAGCTCGAAGAGGGCATGCAGCCACAGGATTTCCCCTTCACGTGGGACGAAATCGAGCCGTACTACGACTTCTTCGACAAGGTCTGCGGCCTCTCGGCGAAGACCGGCAATCTGCGCGGCAAGATCGTGCCGGGCGGCGATCCGTTCGAAGGTCCGCGTTCGAATCCGGCGCCGCTGCCCGCGCTCGAAGACACGCTGAACAATACGATGTTCGCCGACGCGGCGCGCAAGCTCGGCTATCACCCGTTCCCGAATCCTTCGGCGAACGTGTCGCGCGCGTGGACCAATCCGTACGGCAACCAGATCGCGCCGTGCAATTACTGCGGCTATTGCAGCAAGTATCCGTGCCTGAACTTCTCGAAGGCCTCGCCGCAGACGGCGGTGCTCGACGCGCTCAAGCGCATGGACAACTTCTCGTACCGCGTGAACGCGAACGTGCTGCGCGTGGACATGCACGCCGACGGCAAGACCGCGAAGGGCGTGACCTACGCCGACGCGCACGGCAACGAAGTGTTCCAGCCCGCGAAGATCGTCGTGCTGGCGGGCTTCCAGTTCGTCAACGTGCGTCTGATGCTGCTCTCGGGCATCGGCAAGCCGTATGACCCGGTGAGCGGCAAGGGCACCGTCGGCAGAAACTACGCATTCCTGAGCAATGGCGGCGCAACGCTGTTCTTCAAGGACAAGAATTTCAATCCGTTCGCCACGGCGGGCGCGACCGGTCAGATGTTCAACGACGTCTCGCCGGGTAATTTCGACGGCCCGTCGCTCGGCATTCTCGGCGGCGCGAAGATTCACAGCTCGCAATCGAGCGGCGCGCCGATCGGCACCGTGCTGCCGCACGGCACGCCCGCGTGGGGCAAGGGCTGGAAGGAAGGCATGCAGGACTGGTACGGCCATTCGATGAAGATCAGCATCACGACGAGCTGCATGTCGTATCGCGATCATTACGTCGATCTGGACCCGAACTACAAGGACCCGTGGGGGCAGCCGCTGCTGCGCATCACGTTCGACTGGAAACAGAACGAACTGAAGCTGCAGCAGTATCTGCGCAAGATCGTGCTCGACGTCACGAAGGAACTGAAGCCGGACAGCTATTCGGAAAGCTTCCTCTCGATGGACTCGCACTGGGACATCACCAAGTATGTGTCGACGCACAACGTCGGCGGCGCGGTGATGGGCGATTCGCCGGAAACGAGCGCGCTGAACCGCTATCTGCAAAGCTGGGACGTGCACAACGTGTTCGTGCCGGGCGGCAATGCGTTTCCGCAGAATTTCCAGGCCAATCCGACCGCGACCATCGGCGCGATCACGCTGTTCGCCGCTCGCGCGATCAAGGAACAGTACCTCAAGAACCCCGGTCCTCTCGTGCAGGCATGATCGTCATGAATTTCCTCAAGACCTTTACGTCCGCGGCGCTCGTGACGGCCGTGGCGCTCGGCGCATCGTTTGCCGCTGATTCCGCATTGGCGCAAACCGGCGCGGCCGCGCAGAACGCGCAGAACGAGCAGAGTCCGCAGGCCGCGCTCATCAAGCAGGGCGAATATCTGGCGCGCGCGGGCGACTGCATGGCGTGTCATAGCGCGGTGGGCCGCAAGCCGTATACGGGCGGGCTGCCGATCGTGAGCAATATCGGCACGATCTATTCGACCAACATCACGCCGAGCAAGCAGAGCGGGATCGGCAACTACACCGAGGCGCAGTTCGGCGCCGCCGTGCGCAAGGGCATTCGCGCCGACGGCTCGCATCTGTATCCGGCGATGCCGTATCCGTCGTACGCGAAGATCTCGGACGCCGATATCCACGCGCTCTACACGTACTTCATGCAGGGCGTCGCGCCGAGCGACGATGCCGCGCCGGTGACGTCGCTGAGCTTCCCGTTCAACCAGCGCTGGGGCATGGCGCTGTGGAACTGGGCGTTCACGTCGGACAAGCCGTTCAGCGGCCCGGACGGCGCGAGCGAACAGGTGCGCCGCGGCGCGTATCTGGTGGAGAGCCTCGGCCATTGCGGCAGCTGCCACACGCCGCGCGGCTTCGCGATGAACGAGAAGGCGCTCGACAGCAGCGACGCGCTGTTCCTCGCGGGCGGCAAGCTCAACGGCTGGAACGTGCCCGCGCTGCGTGGCATGTCGCGCTGGAGCCAGCAGGACATCGTCGATTATCTGCAGACGGGCCGTAACAGCCAGGCTGCGGTGGCGGGCGAGATGACCTCGGTGATCTATAACAGCACCTCGCATCTGAGCGACGCCGATCTCAACGCGATTGCCGCGTATCTGAAGACGCTTTCGGTTTCGGGCACGTCTGAAGCCGCGGCGCCGAGCGGCGCGAGTTCGACGGTGGCGAAGCTGACGGCGGCGCAGAATCTCACGCTCGGCGAGCGTCTGTATCTCGACAATTGCAGCGCGTGTCACTCCGTCAACGGGCAGGGCGCGCCGCGCGTGTTCCCGCATATCGACGGCGCGACGGTCGTGAACGCGGCGGACCCGACCGGCCTCGTCAACGTGATTCTCGCGGGCGCGCAAACGCCTTCGACAGCGAAGGCGCCTTCGGTGCTGCCGATGCCGGGCTTCGCCTACCGCTTGAACGACGACGAAGTGGCCGCGCTGGCGACTTTCGTGCGCGGCGGCTGGTCGAATCACGCGGGCGCGGTGGACGCCGGGCAGGTTGCGAAAGTGCGTAGCGCGATGCATCACGAGTGACGTTTGAACGTTCCGCGAAAAGCGGCGCCGCGCGATGCGTGGCGCCGCTTTTTTTATGGTTTTACGCACCGTTTCAGGGCGTCAATTCGCTTTAAAGATCTGACGAAAAGACTTTTTAATTAGCCTCTAAAGCAGGGCGGGATTATTGCCGTTATCGCAAGTATCTCAACGACTAATCGGCTTCCGCCGGCACCAGCAGCATGCGCAATGTAACCGTACGGGCCAGCCTGCTGGCTGTCCTCGCCATTTTCTCGACAATGATTCTGCTGGGCGGGCTGATGGGCATCACCGCGCTCCATAGCGCGAATGGCAATACCCAGTCGCTGCGCGAAATGGCGCGCCAGACCATTCTCGTCAACGACGCTTACAAGGACACCGCGCGCACGCGCTCGGCGCTGATGCGCGCCTACACCGCGCTCAAGGAGCGCAACGATACCGCCGGGCGCGATGCTGCGCTCAAGAGCGCGCAACGCACGCTCGATCTTTCGGCGAGCGAGACGCAGGCGTTCGAAAAGGCCGCGCCGTTCGAAGGCATGGATGCCGCGCTCAAGGCGAGTCTCGTCGATTCGTCGGGGCAGCTCGCGTCGAGTCTGGCTCGCGCACGCGACGCGCTCGCGAACGGCGATACCTCCGCTTACGCCACGCTCAACGACAGCGCGATCACGTCTTCGGGCGCGGCTTATTCGACGAACGTCGAAAAATTCCAGCAACTCGCGAATCAGCTTTCCGAATCGGGACTCGCGAGCGCCAACACGCAGTATCAATGGATCGTCGGCATGGTCGTGCTGGGCGTGAGCCTCGCGCTGGCGCTGATCGTGGCGACGCATTTCGCGCTGCGCCGCGTGGTCTCGCAGCCGCTCGCGCTCGCCGCGAACGTGCTCGACCGCATCGCCTCGAACGATCTCACCGTGCATGTGCCGCCCGCGAGCGGCAACGAAATCGGCCTGCTGTTCGCGGCGATGCAGCGCATGAAGTCGGGCCTCACGCAGACGGTGTCCGGCGTGCGCGATAGCTGCGAAGCGATCCATACCGCCGCGCGCGAAATCGCGGCGGGCAATCTCGATCTGTCGAGCCGCACGGAGGAACAATCGGCCTCGCTCGAAGAAACGGCGGCGAGCATGGAGCAACTGACGTCGACGGTGCGCCAGAACGCGGAACACGCGCGCGAAGCCAGCTCGCTCGCGGGCGGCGCAGCCGATCTCGCGCAGCAGGGCGGCGATGTGGTCGATCGCGCCGTGCGCACGATGGCGGAGATCAGCGCAAGCTCCAAAAAGATTGCTGAAATTACCGGCATGATCGACAGCATCGCGTTTCAAACGAATATTCTCGCGTTGAATGCGGCGGTCGAATCGGCGCGCGCGGGCGAACAAGGGCGCGGCTTTGCCGTGGTCGCGGGCGAGGTGCGTACGCTCGCGCAGCGTAGCGCGGGCGCGGCGCGCGATATCAAGGAACTGATCAGCCAGTCGATCGAGCGAGTGGAAAGCGGCAACGCGCTCGTGACGCAAGCCGGCAGCACGATGGGCGAGATCGTCGGCGCGGTGCGCAACGTCGCGACGCTGATGGGCGAAATCACGACGGCCACGTCCGAGCAGAGCGACGGCATCGAACAGGTCGGCCACGCGGTGAGCCAGATGGATCAGGTGACGCAGCAGAATGCGGCGCTGGTCGAAGAAGCGGCCGCTGCGGCGGGCGCGCTCGAAGCGCAGTCGCAGCGCATGCGCGAGGCGGTGTCGGTGTTTCAACTCGCGCGCGCGTAAGCCGCATAAGCGACGTTTGCCTGTTCGCTTCGCTGGACGCCCGCTTTAGTCGATACGCAATTCGCGTGTCAGAAGACTCAACAGGGCGTCCACTTTCGGAATGAGTTGCCGGCTCGTCGGCCAGACGAGATGCAGCGGCAAACCCTCGGTGGCCTGGTCGGGCAGCATCTCGACCAGTTCGCCGCTGTCCAGCTCACGCCGTATCAACCATGTAGCCAGTTGCGCTACGCCGAAACCCGATTTCACCGCCTCGACCTGCGCCTCCGCGCTGCCGAGCACGAGCCGTTCAGGCGCGTCGCGTAGCTCGACATTCGCGCCTTCGGCAAAGCGCCACGGTGACGTGCCGCCATCGGCGCGGCCATATAACACGCGGTCGAGTTTCATCAACGAGTGGATATCGCGCGGCACGCCGCGACGCTTCAAATACGAAGGCGACGCGCAAAAGATCAGCCGCTCCGTGCCGAGATGACGCCGCGCGAGACCATCGGGCCAACTCTGCACGATGCCGATACGCACCGCCACGTCGATGCCGTCTTCAAGCACGTCGACGAAACGATCGGTGAAGCTCACGCGCGGCGTGACGGCGGGGTGCTGCTCCGCGTAGCGCAGCAACAGCGGCATCACGCGCGAGCGGCCAAAGGCGACGGGCAGATCGACGCGCAAGCGTCCGATCGGCACCGAACCGTGCGCCGCGAGAACGGCTTCGGCGTCGGCCAACTCCTTCAGCACATTCGAACAGGTCGCGTAGAACGCACTGCCTTCGTCGGTCAGCGCCAGGCGGCGCGTGGTGCGCTCGAACAACTTGCAGTCGAGCCGCGACTCCAGGCGAGCCACGGATTTGCTGATCGCCGATGTCGTGAGATTCAGGCGCTCCGCAGCGGCGGTGAAACTGCCGAGTTCGGCGGCGGCGACAAAAGCCTCAATGCCTTTCAGGCGCTCGGATGGGAGCAAAATGGCCCCTTATTCTGGACTGAATGGAAACAATGGCTTGAAATAATGCCGCACGACTTTCTGAAGCGTCAATGATAGATTTCGAGGCCTTGAAATGGAGGTTCTCGTGTCGTCTACGTCCCGTGCTGCATCGGCCGGTTATCCGACCGCGCCGGCCAACGGCGCGCTGGCTGTGCTGCTGCTCGCTATTTCCGCTTTCGTGATCGTCACCACGGAATTCATTATTGTGGGTTTGCTGCCCAGTATGGCGCGCGATCTCGGCATGTCGATCGCCAGTGCTGGCCGGCTGGTCACGCTATTCGCATTCACGGTCATGTTATTCGGCCCCCTTTTGACCGGGCTGGTTTCGCATGTCGACCGTAAAAAACTATTCGTCGCGCTGCTGTTTCTTTTTGCGTTTTCGAATGCGCTCGTGGCGATGGCGTCGAACGTCTGGATCGTCGCCATTGGCCGCGTGCTGCCCGCGCTCGCGCTGCCGGTGTTCTGGGGCACGTCGAGCGAGACGGCGGCGCAGCTCGCCGGACCTGAGCGCAGCGGCAGGGCGGTGTCGAACGTTTATATGGGCATCGCCGCCGCCATGGTGTTCGGTATTCCGGTCGGCACGCTGGTGGGTAACGCGGTGGGCTGGCGCGGCACGTTCTGGATACTCGCCGCGCTTTCGCTGGCGATGGCGCTGCTTCTGCTGCTCGTCATGCCCGTTCTTCAAAAGCCTGCGCGGCTCGAACTCGGTCATCAGATGCGGATTCTCAGGAATCCGATGTTTCTCGGCAATCTCGTGCTGTCCGTGGTCGTGTTCACGGCGATGTTCACGTCGTACACCTATCTCGCCGATATGCTCGAACGGCTCGCGCATATTCCGACCGACGCCGTGGGCTGGTGGCTGATGGGCTTCGGCGTAGTGGGGCTCGCGGGCAATTGGCTCGGTGGACACCTGGTCGGAACGCATCCGCTGCGCGCGACGCTGATTGCGTCGGCGGTGCTCGCGGTCGGCATGGCGGCGACGACGCTGGCGGTCGGCAACGCGTTCGAACTCGCGATTGCACTCGGCGTCTGGGGACTCGCGAACACCGCGCTTTATCCGATTTGTCAGGTGCGCGTGATGCGGGCCGCCGCGCATTCGCAGGCGCTGGCCGGCACGCTCAATGTGTCGATGGCGAATGCCGGTATTGGACTGGGCGCGATCATCGGCGGCATGACGATTGAAAAGCTCGGGATTGGCCAGATCGGTTACGTGGCTGCGGCCATGGCGATCGTCGCGGTTTTGCTGGTTCCGTTGATCGCTCGATTATCCAATGACGAATCCGATTGAAACTGCGCGGAATTAAATCCGTTTTAATTCGCCGAGCCGCGTGCTTCCTCAAGCAGCCATCGCGCGAATGCCTGGATCGGTCCTTCACTCGATTCGATCGGCTCGGGCAGCACGAGGCAAAAGTTTTTCGCCACACCTTTCCCGTCGGGCCAGGGCGCGATCAGGCGCCCTTGCTCAAGCTCCGCGCCGACATAAAGACGCGGCACTAGCGCCACGCCGAGGCCCGCGAGCGCCGCTTCGATCAGCATGGCATGCAGGTCGTAGCGCGCGCCAACGGCCGAATTGCTCAACGCGATGCCCGTCTCTTGCGCGTAGATCTGCCACGCGTCGGGATTTTGCCGCCGATGAAGGCGCGGCAAGTCATCGAGCGACGCATCGGCGCCAGCCTCCGCTAGCAGCGCGGGGCTGCAAACGGGCACCAGCACTTCCTCCAGCAAATGATGCCGATGCATCCCGGCCCACGCCGGATGCTCGAAATGAATCGCGGCGTCGAAACCGCTGCCGGCCAGCAGAAAAGGCTCCATGCGTTCGGCGATATGCACGGTCACATTCGGATGCCGCCGCTGAAAATGCTTCAGGCGCGGAATGAGCCAACGCGTGGCGAAAGTGGGAATAGCCGCGATATCGATGCTCGCGCCCTCCAGAGGCTGCCCCATCAGATACAGACTGTCGCGTTCCAGCCGATCCAGAGTCTCGCGCACCTGCTCCGCGTAGCGCATGCCATTGGGCGCGAGACGCACGCGATTACCGACGCGTTTGAACAGCGTCACGCCCAGGAACGTTTCGAGCCGCCCGATCTGGCGGCTGATGGCGCCCTCGGTCAGCGACAGTTCCTCGGCGGCGCGGGCGAAGCTGCCATGCCGAGCCGCCGCCTCGAACGCGAGCAGCGCGGAATTGCTGGGAATCTTGCGACGCACTGGATGCTCTCCGATCAAGGCCAGTTTGACGCCAGCTTGAGTGAATGTCACTGAAGACTGACTTTATATCGTTATCGGTGCCGCAAATGGGAGATTACCATTACATCAACGCAATGAGTGCCATCCGAATGCGAAATGCGTTTATCTGTCATGAAGGACAATCCAATGATCTACACCGTCGAATGCAGTTTCGCCGATCCCCATAGCGAAGCTGAATGGAACAATTTTTATAGCCTCGAAAAATTGCCCGCGCTGATTTCCGTAACGGGCTTTCACACGTCGCAACGCTTCAAGGCGATCAGCGCGGGTTGCCCCGTTTATCTCGCGGTTCACACGGTCGATAGTCTCGATGTGTTGACGGGCGAGGAATATCGCCAGAAAGGCGGCGGCAATTTCGCCAAATGGCAGCAGCACATTACCGACTGGCATCGCAATCTCTATGGCGATATCGGTCTTGCGCCCGAGGTCAAGGCCGACGAACTCCTCGTGCTGAGTGCGAGCGGCCCCGAGGCGCTGATCCAGATGGGCCTGAAGCCGCTGGCCATGCAAGCCGTTGCGCTGGAGAAGTTTCCCGAATCTCGATGGCTCGCGGTACGGCCGCAAAGCCGTGCGCCGCTTGCCGGGAATGCGCCCGAAGGCGTCCATTTCTATGCGCCGATGAGCGGGCAACTGACGGATTAGGCCCGCGATGCCAAATGTGACGTTCTATATTCGCGCGGAGCACATGCCACCCGATGAGCATTTAGCCGGACTGTCCAGCGATTGCGTCGAGCTTTGCACCGATGTGCTCGACGCAGACCTCAAAAACGTCCACGTGATTTATGTGGCGGTTCGGCAGGGTTACGGGCATCCCGTCTTCGCGGAGATTCAATATCGGCTCACTGCGTTTCGCACGCCCGAGGTCATGAACACGTTTATGGCAGACCTCGACCATGTCATTGCACGCCGCACAGGGCTGACCTCGCGCATTCGTTGTTTTGGCTATGCCGCCGCGACGATATACGCACGCAATTAGCGTATCTGGAGAATCACGATGTTCACGCAATCTTTTCCGGGTCAGCAAGTGGGGGATTTCACGATCCATGCGATCAGCGACGGTTATCTGAACGCCAGCCTCGATTTCCTGGCGAACATCGACGCCAGCGAGGCGACGAAGATGCAGCGCGACGCAGGCGAGCAATCACCTTCCGCTGTGCATATCAATTGAACCGGGCTTCGCGCGAATCGAGCGCAGCCAAGGCGAATATCGCCTGCGCTACGAGCGCGAAACCTGATCGCGAGCACGCTCCGCGGCGTATCCGCGCGCCGCCATCCGGCGCTTTGTCACGCGACAGACACATACGCCCCTTAAGCTCCGCGGTCATCATTGGCAGCCATGGGCCGCGCGACGGCCCACCCGAATCCATCCGATGAGCCTCAAGGAGAAAAGCTGGGCCGTGGCCGAGGACGTCGCGCGCATGGCGGGCGTTTCGCGCTCGGCCGTCTCGCGCACGTTCACGCCGGGCGCGAGCGTATCGGCGAAAACGCGCGCACGCGTGCTCGAAGCCGCGCGCACGCTGAATTATCACGTCGATATCAATGCGCGCAACACGATCCAGGGGCGCAGCAATTTCGTCGGCGTGGTGACGTCGGCGCTCGCGAGCCCGTTTCGTGCGCAATTGCTCACGCCGATCGCGCATCATCTCGGCACGCGCGGCATGCTGCCGATCCTCATGAACGCCGACGATCCCGACCAGATCGGCTACGCGCTGCACGTGCTGCTGAGCTACCGGATCGCGGGCGTGATCATGACCTCGGGCGCGCCGCCGCTCGCACTCGCGCGCGAATATCTCGACCGCCACGTGCCCGTCGCGATGATCAATCGCGCCGCCGAACTCGAAGGCGCCGACCTCGTCAACAGCGATAACGCAGCGGGCGGCGCACTGGCCGCGCGCGCGTTGTTCGATTCCGGCGCGCTGCGCTTTGCGTTTATCGGGCCGCAGGCCACGCACCACGGCGCGCGTCAGCGCTGCGAAGGTTTTCTCGCCGGCCTCGCGAATTGCGGCGTGCGCCGCGCGCGCGTGACCGTGTGCAACACCACGATCGTGTCGTATGAAGCGGGGCAGCTTGCGGCGCGCGAACTGCTCGCGGGCGGCAACGTGCCCGACGGCGTGTTCTGCGCGACCGACATGATCGCGCTCGGTTTCATGGACGAAGCGCGGCGCGCGTTCAATCTGCGCATTCCCGAAGACGTGCGCGTCGTCGGCTTCGACGATATTCAACACGCCTCGCTCGACAGCTATCGCCTTTCGACCATCGCCCAGAACACCGACGCGCTCGCGCAAGGCGCGGTCGATCTGCTCGCCGAGCGTATCGGCGATTTCTCGCGGCCCACGCAGGCCCGCGTGATTTCTGTTTCGTTCGTCCGCCGCGCCACGACCGGCTGACGCGTTCTCTCTTCGCCACGGTTCCATCCCATGTCCCTGTTCTCCCGACTTCGCAAGCCGCCGCGTCGTTTTGCAATCGAGTGCAAGAATTCGCTGCGCATGGCCGCAACTGCGCTGGCCTCGGCGCTGTGCCTCGCGACGCCGTCCGCGCATGCCGACGAACGCCTGAATCTGCTGTGTTCCGCCGATCTGGAGTGGTGCCAGTTGATGAAAAACCGCTTCGAGCAGGAGACCGGCGTGCATGTCGCGATGATTCGCAAGAGCGCGGGCGAGGCGCTCGCGCTCGTGGCCGCGCAACGCGCGCATCCGCAATTCGATATCTGGTGGGCCGGGTCCGGCGACGCGCATTTGCAGGCGGCGTTCGAAGGCCTCACGCAAGATTATCGTTCGCCGCAACTCGCGCAATTGCAGCCGTGGGCGCAGCGTTTCGCGCAGGTTGGACGGAGCCGCACGGTGGGCATCTATCAGGGCGTGCTCGGCATCGGCTACGACGCGGACGCGCTGCGCCGTCGCAAACAGACGCCGCCGCGTTGCTGGAGCGATCTGCTCGCGAAGTCGTGGCGCGGCGAGATCCAGATCGCCAATCCGAACGCGTCGGGCACGGCCTATGTCGCGCTCGCGACGCTCGTGCAGCTCAAAGGCGAGGACGGTGCGTTCGACTATCTGCGCCGCCTGAATGCGAACGTGAGCCAGTACACCTCGACGGGCGTTGGTCCGGGTGAAGCCGTGTCGCGCGGCGAAGCCGACGTGGCAGTCGAATTCCTGCACGACCTCGTCAAGCAGCGCGTGGCGGGCTTCGATATCGCGACGGTCACGCCCTGCGAAGGCACGGGCTACGAGATCGGCGGCATGAGCCTGATCGCGGGCGCCGCGCATGCCGCGCTCGCGCAGCGCTTCTACGAATTCGCCTTGCGCGCCGATGTGCAATCGCTCGCCGACAAGGCGCACGCCTATCAGATTCCGTCGAACCGCGCCGCCGCGATTCCCGCGAACGCGCCGCGTCCCGAAGGCATTCGTCTGATCGACTACGACTTCGCACGCTTCGGCGATCCGGCGGTGCGCAAGCATCTGCTCGAACGCTGGACGACGGAGATTTACGCCCATGCGCACTGATGGCGCTTTCGACGGCTTCGCGCGCGCGGTGCTGATCGCCGTGTGCGTGGCGCTCGGCGTGTTCGTGATCGCGCCGCTCGCGCGCAGCGTGCTGCTGCCCGCAGCCCTGGCGTGGCACAACTGGTTCGACGCCAGCGTGTGGTCGCTCGCGTGCGTGAGCGGCGGCGCGTGCGGCAGCGGCTGGCATACGCTCGCGCTCGGCGTCGTGAGCGCCACGCTGGCGACGCTGATCGGCGGCGCGCTCGCCATGCTCGCGCAACGCGGCGCGCCCGCGCGTTCGCCTATCGCGCGCACCGCGTTGCGCGCCATCGCCGTGCTGCCCGCGATCACGCCGCCGTTCGCGGTCGGCCTCGCGCTGATCCTGCTGTTCGGCCGCAACGGTCTCGTCACGCGCGAGGCCGCCGATCTGTTCGATGTCGCGCCGGGGCGTTGGCTCTACGGCGTGCCGGGCATCGTGCTCGCGCAAAGTCTCGCGTTCGCGCCGCTCGCGTATCTCACGCTGCGCACCGTGGTCGCGCGCGTGCCCGCATCGCTCGAAGAGGCGGCGGCGACCTTGCGCGCGTCGAACTGGACGATCCTGCGCACGGTGACCTGGCCGATGCTGCGCCCCGGCGTGGCGAACGCATGGCTGCTGTGCTTCATCGAGAGCGTCGCCGATTTCGGCGATCCGCTCGTGGTCGGCGGCAATTTCCGCGTGCTGTCGACGGACCTCTATTTCGCCGTGGTGGGCGCGGAGCAGAACGCCGCGCGCGCCGCCGTGCTCGGCGTCTGGCTGCTGACGATCGCGCTCGGCGCGTTCGTGTTGCAGCGTGCGTGGCTCGGCCGCGCGCGCTACGCGAGCGTGAGCGGCAAGCCGGTGGCGGCGCAGGGCACGCCGCTCGGGGCAGGCGTGCAGGGCGCACTCGCGCTCGTCTGCGTGCCGTGGTGCGGGCTCGCGCTTGCGGTCTACGGCACGCTGCTGTTGGGCGGTTTCGTGCGCCTGTGGGGCGTGGATTTCACGCTGACCGCCGCGCATTTCGCCGATGTGCTGGGCGTCGCCTTCGACGATGGCCGCTTCGTGCTGACGGGCACGGCGTGGGACGCGGTGCTCGAAACGTTGCGCCTGTCCGCGATCGCTGCGCCGTTGACCGCCGCCGCCGCGTTGCTGGCGGGCTGGCTGCTTGCGCGCCGCCGCTTTCCCGGACGCGGCGTGCTCGAAGGCGTGTTCGCCGTCTCGCTCGCCGTGCCCGGCACAGTGATGGGCCTCGCGTGGGCGCACGCGTTCGATGCGCCGCCGCTGATGCTCGCGGGCGGCGCATCGATCCTCGTGCTGTCGTTCGTATTCCGAAACATGCCGCTCGGCTTGCGAGCGATCTCGGCGGCCTTCGCGCAGATCGACCCCGTGCTCGACGAAGCCTCGGCGAGCTTGCGCGCCGGTTCGTGGACGACGCTGCACCGCCTCCATCTGCCGCTGATGCTGCCCGCGCTCGGTGCTGCGCTGATTCACGGTTTCGTGCGCGCGGCGACCACGGTCAGCGCGGTGATTTTTCTCGTCAGCGCCGATCACGATCTCGCCACGACGTATCTGATGGGCCTTGTGTCGAACGGCAACGACGGCCCGGCGCTCGCGCTTGCGGGCACGCTCGTCGTCGTGCTGTTCGCGCTGCTGGTCGTGGCGAGAGTGCTCGCGCGAACGGCCCGATCAGCGCGAAAAGTGCTTGAAACAGGGTATTTTCGCAACACGCGCGTGCAGGCAGTCGGCACGCGCACGACCACGGAGTGCACGTCATGAGCGCCATTGCGCAGCAAGCCCGCACGCGCGCCGACGAAGCGCAGGCCGCCGTCGTGTTCGAGCGCGTGCGCAAGGAATGGGGCGGACGCGCCGTCCTCGACGAACTGTCGCTGACGATCTCGCGCGGCAAGCTCACGACCTTGCTCGGCCCGAGCGGCTGCGGCAAGACCACGATGCTGCGTCTGATCGCCGGGCTCGATCTGGCAGACGCGGGACGCATCGTCATCGGCGGGCGTGACGTGACGCGGCTGGGCGCGCAGGCGCGCAACGTCAGCATGGTGTTTCAGTCGTATGCGCTGTTTCCGCATCTGAGCGTGGAGCAAAACATCGCGTACGGATTGAGCGTGGCGCGCGTGCCGAAGCGCGATGCGGAAGCGCGCGTGGATGCGGCGCTCGCGCGCGTGGGACTCAGCGCGCACGGGCGTCGCATGCCGCACGAACTCTCGGGCGGCCAGCAGCAGCGCGTGGCCGTGGCGCGTGCGCTCGTGCTCGAACCGGATGTGATGCTGTTCGACGAACCGCTTTCGAATCTCGATGCGCGCTTGCGCGTGCAGGTGCGCGAAGAAATTCGCGAGTTGCAGCGCGAACTGAATCTGAGCGTGGTGTACGTCACGCACGATCAGGAAGAGGCGCTCGCGATTGCCGATGAGATCGTCGTGATGGAAGCGGGCGCGGTCGCGCAGCACGCCGATCCGCGCACGCTGGTCGAGCGGCCCGCCAATGCTTTTGTCGCGTCCTTCATCGGCAACGCGAATTTTCTGGACCTTCCGGTGCTCGCCTGCGAGGCGGGCCGCGCGCATTGCGATCTGCTCGGCAAGCCGCTGCATTTCGCGTGGCACGGGCCGCGTATCGTGCGCGCGCGCATTGCCGTGCGGCCCGAGGCGCTTGCGCTGGAAGTCATCGATAACTTTGCTCCGCACCTGGGCCTCGCCGGCGTGATCCGCCGCGCGACGTGGCTTGGACGGAGCACGCACTACACCGTCGACACGACGGCAGGAGAACTCACTGTGGTATCGCATTCGTTCGATCGGCCGCTGCCCGAAGGCGCGCGCGTGGCCGTGGCGCTCGACGCGCGCGGCGCGCATCTGCTCGGGGAGGCGCCATGAGCGGCGCGTTTCAGTCCGCGCGTTATGCAGCGGCGCGCGCGATCGCGCTTGAAGCGGGCCGCCATGCGCGCGCGTGCTTCGAGCAGCGCGAACAACTCGTTATCGAATACAAGGGCGTGCAGGATGTCGTGAGCATCGCCGATCGCGATGTCGAGGCGCTGGTGCGTGCGCGCGTCGCAAGCCGCTTTCCCGATGATCGTTTTCTCGGCGAGGAAAGCGCGGCGCTCGTGCAGGAGACGGCAACGGAGCGCACGGCGCGCGCGCAATGGGTCGTCGATCCGATCGACGGCACGAGCTGCTTTTTGCACGGCATGTACGCGTGGTGCGTGTCGATTGCCGTGGTGATCGACGGCGAGGCAGCCATCGGCGTGGTCTACGATCCGAACGCCGATGAGCTCTTTCATGCCGAGAAAAACGGTGGCGCGTGGATCGATCTGCACGCGGCGCAGGCGCATCCCGAACGCCGTGCATTGCAGGTCGCGCAGGCGGCGAGCGCCGCCGATGGCGTGCTGGGCGTGGGCATTTCGCATCGCGTGAGCAGCACGCCGTTTCTCGCTTTCGTCGAGCGCTGGCTCGCGCGCGGCGGCATGTTCGTGCGCAACGGCTCGGGCGCGTTGATGCTCGCGTACACAGCGGCGGGGAGGCTGATCGGTTATTACGAGCCGCATATGCATGCGTGGGACGCGGTCGCGGGCATCGTGCTGGTGACGGAAGCGGGCGGAGCGACCAATGCATTTCTCGCCGACGATGGCCTGGTTCGCGGCAATGCCGTGATCGCCGCGAACGCGCGCGTTTTTGGCGAATTGAACGCCGACATCGAGGCGGCCGCTTTTTTATCGGTGTAGATGCACACGTGTGCATGTGTGGCGTGCGCAACGTCGCGATTCAAGCTGCGTGAAATGACGAGTAAGGCGGATGTCATGCCCACGTAACGCTCGGCAACTACATTACGCATCGTTGTACGACACAGAGTATGCGGCCTTGATTTGCACACGTGTGCAATCGTGATTCGTTCAGGCGCGGGCCTCGCGGCACGCGCTTCAGCAAGGAGAAAACATGTCCGGCGCACACGGCTCGTTCACGCCGTTTATGCAGACGCCGACGTTCGCAACGTCGGCGCAACAACGCGGCTCCGCGCAGCCGCGCCGCGTGGGGCGGACGGTGTTGCTGGCGGCGCTCGTTGGCGTGCACGTGGGCGGCATCGCGCTGTTGAGCGGCGTGCATTCGACGCCGACGACGCACGCAGCGGTGGCGCCGATCTACGCCACGCTCGTGCAGGCGCCCGCGCCTCAGCCAGCTACGCAACCCGCGCCCGCGCATCCGCTGCCGCCGCAAGTGCAAAAGCCCGTCACGCATCGCGCGGTGGTGCGCACGCGCACGACCGAGCGCGTGGCCGCGCAGTCTGAACCCGCGCCGGTGCCCGCACAACCCGTACCGGTGCGCGCGCAATCCGCACCGCCCACGCAGCAAGCCGCGCCCACGCAAACCGCGGCGCAGCCCGCCGCGCCCGCGCAAACCAGCGCGCCCGCCACGCCGAAAACGGTGACGCACGGCGTGCAATATCTGCGCGCGCCGGTGCCGGTTTATCCCGACGCTTCGCGGCGCATGGGCGAGGAAGGCGTGGCGCAGGTACGTGTGCTTGTCGATGAAAACGGTCAGCCGCGCGAAGTCGTATTGCGCGCTTCGTCCGGCTCGGCGGCGCTCGATCAGGCCGCGCTCGACGCAGTGCGCGGCGCGCGTTTCAAACCTTATGTCGAGGATGGCCGCGCCATTCCCGTCTACGTCATCGTGCCGCTGCGTTTTTCGCTCGGCGACTGAATTCAATCTTCTCGAGAGGCAATTTATGGCAACGGCTTCCCTTGGAATCGGCGCGCTCTGGGCGCAATCCGATCTCGTCATCAAGTGCGTCGCGGCGGGACTGCTCGCGATGTCGATCGCATCGTGGTACGTGATCGTCACGCGCGCTTTCGCGCAATGGCGCGAGCGCGCGCTGGCAAACCGCGCGGCGCGCGTATTCTGGCAAGCGCCCACGCTCGCGGAAGGCGCGCACGCCATCGGCGGCAATGTGCGTGACAACGCGTATGCCGATCTCGCCCGCACGGCGCTCGACGCGAGCGCGCAGCACGAACGCGCGGCGCAGGCGGGCCGCACGCCGCCCTCGCTGACCGACTGGCTCACGCGCGCGCTGCATGAATGCATCGCACGCCGCCAGGCGCGTGTGCAAAGCGGTCTGCCGCTGCTCGCGACCATCAGTTCGAGCGCGCCGTTCATCGGTCTGTTCGGCACGGTGTGGGGCATCTATCACGCGCTGATGACCATCGGCGCAGCGGGGCAGGCGAGCATCGGCGAAGTGGCCGGTCCGGTCGGCGAAACGCTGGTGATGACCGCCTTCGGTCTCGCGGTCGCGATTCCCGCTTCGCTCGCCTATAACACGCTGTTGCGCGGTAACAAGACGACGATCGGCGCGCTGTCCGGTTTCGGCTTCGACGTGCTCGATGCGATCGTGGCGGGCGAGCGTCTCGACGGCCAGCACGCGTCGCTGCACGCCGCTGCGCCGCGCCATGCCGCGCGTGCGGATGCACGCGGCCTGCAGGCGGAGGCCGCGTAATGGCCGGCCGCTCGTTGCGCGACGATCTCGAAGACGGCTTCAATCCCGAGATCAACACGACCCCGCTCGTTGACGTCATGCTCGTGCTGCTGGTGGTGTTCATCATCACGATGCCCGCGTTGCAGCACGCCGTGAAGGTGGAATTGCCGCGTGTTTCTTCCGCGCAGATTCAGGCGAAGCCCGCAACTGTCGACGTGGCCATCGACGCGGGCGGCGTGATTCACTGGAACGACCGCAGTGTCGATGTCGCGACGCTCGAACAATTGGCCGCCGACGCGGCACAGCACGATCCGCAGACCGAACTGCATCTGCGCGCCGACCGCCGAACGCCTTACGAAGAAGTGATGCAGGTGATGGCCGCGGCGCAGCACGGCGGCCTGAGCCGGATCGGCTTCGTCAGCGACGAGAACGCGCACTGATCTGATAGTGAGCGAACGCGCGTAGTCGTCGTAATCGACCTTATCGACCCAATCGACGAAAGCGATCAGCGTCAGTTAATCAGGATTCCGAAAGCAAGAACACGTACGGAAAGCGGATAGACCGCTTTCCGCGAACCCACGCATCTGTACCGATCACCCAAATATCATGAAGATCACGAGTTCGTTCCTGCCGCCTCGCGTCTCGCGTCTGCAGGCGCAATTGATGGCCGCGGGCCTGTGTCTGGCCGGCTTCGCGCCGTTCGCCTCGGCGCAAACCGCCGCGGCGGCCACGGGCGCATCGAGCACTGCAAGCGCAACGAGCACCACAACGAGCACCACAACGAGCACGACAACGAGCACGACAACGAGCACGACAACGAGCGCATCGGAAACGACCATGCCCGAAGTGCAGGTCAGCGCCGCGCCGGACAAGCCCGAAAGCCTCAAGCAGCGCGCGAACGCGGGCGCGCTCGGCAGCCATGCGGAGATCGACACGCCGTTTTCGATCCAGTCGGTGAGCGGCGAGGAGATCGAGGATCGTCAGGCGAAGATTCTCTCCGAGGCCGTGAAATACGATGCGTCGGTGACGTCGATCAGTTCGAGCTACGGCACGCACCCGGCGACGCTCGCGGTGCGCGGCCTGCCGCTCGACGACCTCAACGGTTACAAGGTCGATGGCATGGCGAACGTGAATCGCGGCGTGGAAATGCCGCTCGAAATGTTCGACCGCATCGAAGTGCTCAAAGGGCTTGCGGGTTTCATGTATGGCTTCGGCAGCCCCGGCGGCATCGTCAATTACGTGACGAAACGCGCGACCGACACCTTCACGTTCAGCTACGACCAGGGTTATTCGACCGATAGCGTCTTCAAGGAACACATCGATACGGGCGGACGCTTCGGCAAGGACAAGATGTTCGGCTTTCGCTTCAACGTCGTGCACGAAGAGGGCAATGCGGGCGAGGGCGACGCGACGATCAATCGCACGGCAGTCGGTTTGAGCCTCGACGCGCAGCTCACGAAGGATCTGTCCGTCACGTTCGATACGATCTATCAGCAGCGCCGCACGTCGGGCGGCGTCGATATCATCACCAGCACGAAATACGCGGTGCCGAAGCCGCTCTCCGGCGGCACGCGTCTTTATAGCGACGGCTCGTATACCGACGTCGATTACAAACTCGCGACGCTCGGCGTGGCGTACAAGATCGCGCCGGAATGGCAGGCGAAAATTGCCTATCGTTATTCGGATTCGGTGCGCCGCTACGCGAAGGATCAATACTATATTTCGAGCAATGCGGGCGATTACTCCGACCGCATCAGTTCGGAATATCACAGCTATGAATTCGACGACGTGCAGGCAACCGTCGAAGGGAAATTCAACACGGGCCCGTTGCAGCATGAGATCGTGCTCGGCGCGTCGTCGATGGTGCTGCTGTCGAACAAGTCGGTGAAGACGCCGAAAACCGTGGTGGGCACCGGCAATATCTACGACCCGACGATTTTCTCGGCGGACGGCATTGCGTATAGCGGCGGCACCTTCGGCGACGACAAGATCACGCAGCAGGCGCTGTTCGCGAGCGACCGCATTACCTACGGTCCGTGGTCGCTGCTCGCGGGCGTGCGTTACGAGTCGTACGACGAAGTGGGCCACGATTCCGCAACGTCCGGCGCAACCAACTATCACAAGTCGCCGGTCACGCCGACGCTCGCGCTGATGTTCGCGCCGCGCAGCGACCTGACGTTTTACGCGAGCTATGTCGAGGCGCTGGAGTCGGGCGGCACGGCGGACAGTTCGACGGCGAACGCGTATCAGGTGATGGCACCGATCAAGAGCCGTCAATATGAAATCGGCGCGAAAACCGACCATGGCCGCTGGCGTGCGACGGCCGCGCTGTTCCGCATCGAACGCGGCGCGGAGTACACGAATAGCGCGAATGTCTATGTCGAAGACGGCAAGATCGTCTATCAGGGCGCGGAGTTGAACGCTTCGGTGGACGTGCTGCGCAGCCTCACGATCGACGCGAGCCTGATGGCGCTCAGCGCGCATTATCGCGACGCCGCCGATGGCGTGAGCGGTAATCGCGCGGTCGGCGCGCCGAACTATCAGGCGGCGTTGCAGGCCGTGTGGCGCGTGCCGGCCGTGCATGGGCTCTATGTGCAGGCGGGCGGGCGTTATCTCGGCGGCATGGCGATCGACTCGGGCAACGTGCATTACATCAATCCGACCATGCTGTTCGATGCGGGTATCGGCTATCGTACGATCGTCGCCGGTAAGCTCGTTACGCTGCGCGCGAATATCACGAACCTGACGAATCATCACTACTGGACTTATTACCAGGAAAATTATTTGCAGGTGGGCGCGCCGCGCACGTTGAGCCTTAATGCGCGTGTGGATTTCTAAATGTGCGATTCAGGAACGCGCGTCGGATGGAATAAATCGATGAATCAGTTCGAGGGAATGCGGCGCGCGTTCGTGTGCGCGTCGTGGATGATGGGCGGTGTGCTCGCGACGACGTGTGGTGTGTCGTTCGCCGAAGTGCAACCGCAACACGCACAGATCGCGCGCGCCGACGAAAGCGCGCCCGCGGGCATGCAACTCGATCGCGCGGTGATCGTGATGCGCCACGGCGTGCGGGCGGCCACGGATACGCGCAAGATGAACGCGTCGTCGGCGCAGCCCTGGCCCGCGTTCGAGGTGCCGGACGGCGAACTCACGCCGCACGGTTATCGCGCGATCGTTGCGTTGGGTCGCTGGGAGCGCGAATACTTCGTGCATCAAGGGCTGCTCGATCCCGGCACGTGTGCGAGCGCGCACGACGTGTTCGTCTGGTCGAGTCCTGCCTCGCGCACGCAGGCCACGGCGCGGGCGTGGCTCGATGGCGTGCTGCCGCGTTGCGGCGTCGAAGCGGGGCACGCGGCGGAGAATCAGGACACGCTCTTTCACGCCGACGAAACCGATGCCGATAGCGCCGATCCTCACGAAGCGGAGCAGGCGCAAGCGGCGATGCTCGCCGCTATGGGTTCGCCGCAAGCCGCGAGTCGCCGCTATGCCGCCGACGTCGCGGCGATGGCGCGCGTGGTGGGCGCGCCGCACGCCTGCGTCGAGGAAAAAGGCGCTTCGCACTGCGGGCTCTATGCCGCGCCGTGGGGCGTGAAAGTCGTGGGCAACGCGGCGAAATTGACGGGCCCGGTGGCCGTGGGCGCGGCGATGAGCGAGACCATCCGCATGCAATACGCCGATGGCTGGCCGCTCGAACGCATTGCATTCGGCCACGTGCGCAGCAGTGCGGATGTGATCGGGCTGATGGGTTTGCGCAGCGCGAAATATGCGTACACGAATCACGTGCCGTTGATCGCGCGTCGCGGCGGCGCACCGTTGCTGGAGCGCGTCACGCGCGCGCTGAACGACGACGATCGCGGTGAAACGGGCGAAGGCGATGCGCGTCTGCAAGTGCTCGTGGGTCACGATACGAATATCGCGCAACTGCGGACCTTGCTGAATTTCGACTGGAAGCTCGGCGAGTATCGCGAGAACGACGCGGTGCCGGGCGGCACGCTGCTGTTCGAACGTTTCGTGCGCGAGCGCGACGGCGCGGTGTTCGTGCGCGTGTCGTATCTCGCGCAGAGTCTCGATCAGATGCGCGCGATTACGGTGTTGAAGGGCCGAAATGGGCCGCTGAAAGCGGTGCTGCGCGATGCGGATGGGCGCACGCTTATTCCGCTCGATGCGTTCGATGCGCAAGTGAAAACGGCGTTGAAGCCGTAGTGCGGTGAAGCGGTGACGAGGACGAGCGACGTACGCGCGTCCACGCGGTCAAATGTTTGCAAATAGGGATGGCACGCCGCGAGGAGCCGTTGATGCGGCTGATTCGCGACTATTGCACGACCATTTCGCGGCGGCGGTGGTGCGTGATGCACGCCGATGGTGCATTCAGGAGGAGGCTCGGTCGAGTCGCGCCGTGTAGATAGGCGCGTACCGACGCATCCGCGCGTGGCGCGCTTTTTGCCTTCCTTTCTGGCGGAATGTTGGCGAAGCCAGAAGGAGGGAATCATGTTTCGTTCGTTTTTGACCACGCCCGAAGTGCTGCTGCTTCTGTCCGATGACGCTCAGGGGAACGACGCGGGCAGCGCCGATCAGCCCCGTGAGCGCAACTTGATGAGCCGCCTGCTGCGCCTGACCGGCTGGCGATGAGCCGTGCCGTTCGCGACGTCCGCGCTCACATGCGGACGTCGCTTTACCCTAAGCGGTCAGCCCATCAGAACTGATAACCCACGCGCACCTCGCCTTGCTGCGCCGAGGCGTGCGTCGTGTTGATCAGCGCGTCGTAGCTCAGCGACACGGACAGGTGCTTGCGCGGATGCAGCGTCACGCCCGCGCCCGCCGTGAAATAGCCGCGCGGCAGGCTCGTGCCGGGCGCGGTAAAGAGCGTGCCGTCGCTGGCCGCGACGCTCACCGCGCGGTTCGCGTCGAGCAGTTCGTGCGCGTAGCCGATGCGCAACTGCGCATTCACGGGCCGCAGCGCGTCGCCGAACGCGCGATCGACGGTCACGCCCACATACGGTTGCAGGCTGCGCACGTTGTCGCTGCCCACGGCCAGATCCTGGCCGCCCGCGCCGCTTTCGCTGAAGTCGTTCGCATGGAAGTACGCGTAGCGCAGGCCCACGCGCGGCGTCACGGTGAAGCTGCCGAGCGTCATCGGCAGGCTCGCCTGGCCGCCCACGTTGAATTCCTCGCCCATGTGATCGCCTTCGGCCGTGCCGATCGAGCCGAACGGACGCTTCTGCGAAAGGAAGTCGAGCCCGAAGCCGAGCGTCGCGCCCAGATTCACCGGACCATACGCGCGGCCGCCGTAGAGCGCGGCGCGCAGCGTGTCGGCGGTGCCGGAGTCGCCCGTATTCGATTCGTCGATGTCGGTGTGGTCATAGCCGAGCGCGACGCCCGCTGTGTACGCGCCGAGTTGCTGTTCGAGGCCCGCGAGGAAGCCGTAGCGGTCGGCCTGGAAACCCGGCTCGCCGTTGGTGCCGCCCAGCTTCGTCTGGATGCCCGTGGCGGTGATCCAGCCCGCCGGGTTGCCTGCGCCTGCCGTGGACGCATTCGTGGACCCATTTATCGACACATTGCCGAGCCGCGCGAGCAGCGCCGCGCTCTGCGCCTGCGCGCCGAGAATCGCCGACGTGCCCGTTGCCGTGTAGATGCTCGTGTTGGTCGGCGCGACGACGGTCGTGCCCGTGTTGGTCCCCGAGAGCACGAGTTCGACGTCGTTCGCGCCGTAGGTCACCGCCGAAGCGAGCGTGCCGATGTTCGACTGGCCCGTGCTCGTCACGCTGCTGAACGTGCCGCTCACGCCGCCCGTCGCCGAGACCAGCGTATAGGTGCGCGCCGTGTAGGTGCCCGGATCGTAGGTGATGGCCAGCACGCCGTTGAGCGTGGCCTTGCCGTTGACCGCGAGTTGCGACGCGGCGGTCGGGCTCACTTCGATGGCGAGCGTCGCGCTCGACGCCTGCGTGTAGTTGCCGCCGATCGTGAGCGTGCCGATCGAGCCGCCCGGTTCGACCGTGCCGTCGTTCGTCACGTTGCCCGCGACCGTGCCGTGGCCGCGCAGCGTGCCTGAGGCATCGACGCTCGCATCGCCGCCGAGCACGGCCGTGGCGTTGTCGATATCGCCCACTTCGAGCAGGCCCGCGCTGACTTCGGTCGTGCCCGTGAAGGCGCTGCTGTTGCCGTTGAGGATCAGCGAGCCGCTGCCTTGTTTGACGATCGCGCCGCTGCCGGTGAAGGTGCCCGCATACGTGCCGTTCGCGTTGGCGAGCGTGAGCGTGCGTGCGCCGAGGCTCACTGTTCCGGACCCCGAAATATTTTGCAGCGTGGCGCCCGAAGTCGTCGACGAGATGTCGAGCGTGCCGTTCGCGGTCACGCCGCTCGATGCCGCGATGCTGCCCGCGCCGCTGAGCGCGAGCGTCGCGCCCGTGCCGATCACGGTGCCGCCGCTGTAGGTGTTCGCGGCCGTGAGCGTTTCGGTGCCGCCGTTCACGCTCACGCCGCCCGTGCCGCCGATGATGCCGCTGTACGTGTCGGCGGCGTTCGAGAGCGTGAGCGTCTTCGCGCCGAGCGCGACCGCGCCGTTGCCCGAGAGCGTCGTGATCGACGCGCCGGACGTCGTGCCCGAGATATCGAGCGTGCCCGCGTTGGCGACGCCGCTCGATGCCGCGATGCTGCCGCTGCCCGTGAGCGCGAGCGTGGAGCCGTTCGTGATCGACGTCGCGCCCGTGTAGGTGCTCGCGCCGGAGAGCGTTTCGCTGCCCGTCACCGTGACCGCGCCGCTGCCCGCCACCGTGCCGCCGAAGCTGCCGCCCGAGAGCGTCACGCCGCCGCTGCCGACCGACACCGTGCCGGTGCCCGAGAGATTGCCGAGCGTGCCTTCCACTTCCAGCGTGCCGTTGTTGACCACGTTCGCGAGGATGATGTCGCCCGAGTCGGAGAGGATCAGCGTCGCGCCGGTCTGGATCAGCGTCGTGCCCGTGTAGGTGCTCACGCCCGTGAGCGTTTGCGTGCCGCTCGCGATGGTGAGGCCGCCCGTGCCCGAGATCGAGCCGCTGAATACGCCGCTCGCGTTGGTCAGCGTGAGCGTCTGGCCGCCGAGGTTGACCGTGCCGCTGCCCGAGAGGCTCGCGATCGACGAACCCGAGGCCGTGCCGGAAATGTCGAGCGTGCCGTTCGCGGTGACCGCCGATTGCGCGAGGCTGCCCGAGCCGGTGAGTGCGAGCGTCGCGCCGCTCGCGATGGTGGTCGCGCCCGTGTAGGTGTTCGTGCCCGAGAGCGAGACCGTGCCGGCGCCGACCGTGACCGCCGAGAAATTCGAAATCGCGCCGCTGTAGCTGAAGGCGTTGCCCGAGCCCGGCGACATCGTCAGCGTGCTCGTGCCGGTGCCGCCGTCCATGTCGCCCGTGACCGAGGCCGCGCCGCCGAGGATCTGCACGGTGCTGTCGCCGCTGCCGAGGTCGATGGCCTTGCCCGAGTCGTCGGCGCGGATTGTGCCGTAGTTGATGATCGTCGCGTCGTTGCCGCCGGTCGAGACCACCGCTTCCGTGCCGCCCGATTCGAGCGTGCCCGTCGCCTCGTTCGTGATCGTGACCGTGTACGCGTTGGCCGCGCCCGTGACCGCAATCGCGCCCGCGCTCTGGCCGTAGATCAGGCCGCTGTTGTCGATCGTCGTGTCGGTGTAGATGCCCTGCGTGGGGATCGCGTCGCCCGTGGTCGGGTCCTTGTCGAGACCGGCGAGCGTGATGCCGCGCCCGAGGCCCGTGTTGGCCGAGCCGTCGATATCGTTGGTCGCCGAGTTGTAGCCCGCGATCGTCCCCGAGTTGACGATCGTGCCGCCGCCCACGGTCACGCCTTCGCTGGTGTCGCCGTTCGCGTGCAGCGACTGGATCGTACCGGTGTTCGTGATGTTGACGATGCCGTCGACGTCCACGCCGTCGCCGTCGGCGGTGCGGCCGTTGCCCGTGATCGTGCCGTCGTTCTTGACGGTGACGACTTCGTTCGCGTTGAAGCCGTCGATGTTGATGCCCGAGCCGTCGTCGCCCTGGATCACGCCGCCTTTCGCGTTGGTGACCGAGAGCGTGTACGCGCCGGACGTCGTCACGTCGGTGTTGCCGCCCGTGATGCCGTGACGCGCGCCTTCGATCAGGCCCGTCGCTTCATTGGTGACGACCACGCCCGTGTTGGTTTGCGCGTCGATGCCGTCGCTGCCGTCGTCGATGGTGGCCGCCGCGTTGTACGAATAGATCGTGCCCGCGTTGTCGATGGTGCCGTTCACGCCGGGGCGCACGGCGTCGGCCTCGTAGGCCTGGATCAGCGCATTGGGTGCGTTGTAGACCGAGTTCGTGCCGGTCGTGATCGCGTTGAAGTCGATCGCCTGTGCGCCGCCTTCGCTCGCGTTGTACGAAATGATCTTGCCGTAGTTGCTGAGCTTGACGCTGTTGTCGCTGTACTGCATCTGGATCGCGTCGTCGTCGGCGGCCGTGATCGTGCCGTTGTTGACAATCGTGAGCGTGAGCGGGTCCGATTTGTCGCGGATCGCGCGGCCGTCCGTGCCGTTGGCGGCCGTGCCGGTTTCCTCGATCGTGCCGTTGTTCGTGATCGTGCCCGTGCCCTTCACGGCGATGGCGTTGCTGCCGTCGCTCACGTTGAGCGTGACGCCCGCGTTGACGGTGACCGTGCCGTTGGCGGCGAGATTCTGCGAGCTGGTCGTATCGGTGGAGATGACGACGGTCGTGCTGGCGGCGTGGGCGTGACCTTGCGCGAGCAGGGCCGTCGCGAGCGCAACGATCTGCGCGATGCGCTGTTTGCGCAAGCCGATGGGCGCGCGCGGCGTGGTGAGGTCGACGCGCGCCGAGGACGTGCCGCCCGCGCTGGCGCGTGTGCCGCCGCGTGTGCTGTCGTTCTCGGAGATCGCTTGCATGACGCCCAGCGCGCGGTTGAACACGACACGGTAGAGGTGATTCATCGCAGCTTTTTTTCTCGTTCTGCCGACGCCGCGCGTAACGCGTCGCCGTGGTGGACAGGCCGGTCCGGGCGTTGCGGCCAGGTCACGAGTCAGGCAGTGGAAAAACACAGGCGGGCACTCGGCGCAGGCGGCGCCGTCATGGCGCGCGTCGTCGGGGCCGATCCTCTTTTGCGTCTCTGCTGGTCGATGGCGTGGCCGTGCAAGCTTCCTTGCAGCCGGAGGCACGGGTTCTCGATTCGAAGATATTTCTTGTAAGCACGCGCGGCGTGGGCGGCGGTAAGGCGGGAAAGCCAGGCACAGCGCGTTGGGGCGCTATTCAGCCACGCGGATGTGACCGATCCATGACGTAATGTGAAAGGTTGTGATTACAATGTATTACGCGCGAGAAAGTTTCGGGTGCGTGCGGGAAGGTGAGATGAGGGTGCGGGAAGGATTCGTGACAGCCGCCGCGTGAGTGCGTTGCACACTCGCGGGAGAGAGGCGGCTGCGTTTTTCGGCGGAGGCAAGCGTTTGCGCGCGCCGAATATGAAGCTTGGAAGCGGATCGGCCCCGTGGCGAAGCCGATCGATGAGAAGGCAGCGAAGCGCGTTACTGCGCCGCGATCACCGCGATTTCGACAAGCAGATGCGGCGCGGCGAGCTTCGCCTCGACGGTCGCGCGCGTGGGTGCCTGGCCCGGCGTCACCCACGCGTCCCAGACTTCGTTCATGCCGGCGAAATCGCGGCCGATATCGGCGAGCCAGACTTGCGCGGACACGAGCCGCGACTTGTCGATGCCCGCCTGGGCGAGAAAGCCGTCGATCTTCGCGAGCACGCTCGCGGTCTGAATCTTGACGTCGACGGTGGGATCGGCGGACGTCTGGCCGCCGACGAACACGAGACCCGCCGCCTTCACGACGCGGCTCATGCGCTGACTGGTTTCGATGCGGACGATTTCGGTATCGGACATGGGTGCAATGACTCCTGTGCGCTGCGTGAGCGCGGTTGAATGTTGGGAAAGCGCTGGCTAGTGCGTTGCGGCGTGGACAGTCGTCGCGGATGTGGCCTCGCGCGCCACGTGATCGCAGCGCCCGAACCGGTCGATAGCGAACGCGTCGAGCGGCACCGATGGCGCGCCGTCGAGCATCAACTCGCTCACGGCTTCGCCGCAGGCCGGGCCAAGCTGAAAACCGCTGCCGCAATAGCCGAACGAGTAGTAGAGGCCGCTGGCGGTGCGGCTCGCGGAAATCACGGGCAGCGCGTCTTCCGTGAAGGCTTCGACGCCCGCCCATGCGCGGTTGATGCCCAGATCGCGCAGATGCGGAAACAGATCGACGACCGTGCGCGCGCTTTTCACGAGGCGCATGAAATCGACTTCGCCGTGACGCCCCGGCAAATCGGCATGACCGATCAGCTTGCCGCCGATCACGACCGTGCCGTTGTCGAACTGCTTGAACGAGAGCGGCCGCCCGGTTGCGCCGAGCGTCGCGCGGCAGAACGGCGCAACGCGCTGCGTCACCATCAGCATCAGTCCTTCGGGATGCACGGGCACGGGCTCGCCCGCCTGGCGCGCGAGTTCGCCCGACCACGCGCCCGCCGCCACCAGCAGCTTGCGCGCGGCGAAGGTGCCGCGCGGCGTGTGCGCGAGCCAGCGCTCGCCGCGCGGCTCGATGCGCGTGACCGGCGTGCCTTCGAGGAAACGTGCGCCTAGCCGTTGCGCCGCGAGACGGAACGCCGTGGTGGTGCGATAGGGCAGCGCGTAGCCGTCGCGCTCGACCCAGATGCCGCCCGTCACGTGACGCGCGAGCGCGGGTTCGAGTTCGAGCACGCGTTCGCGGTCAATCAGCGTTTCGTGCGTGAAGCCGTGCGCGTTCAGCAGCGCGACGCGCTCGCGGCATTCGTCGAGTTCCGCGTCGGTTTCGGCGATCTTTAGTTGGCCCGACGGCACGAAGCCGCCGTCGTCGCCGATCAGGTCGGGCAGCGTGTGCCAGAGTTCGCGCGAACGCAGCGCGAGCGGAATTTCGGGCAGCGGCCGGCCGAGCGTGCGCACGCCGCCCGCGTTCACGCCCGAAGAATGGCGCGCGACGTAATCGGCTTCGAGCACGATGACGCTCGCGCCGCGCCGCGCGAGATGGAACGCGCTGCTGGTGCCGTGCAGGCCGCCGCCGATCACGAGCACATCGGCTTCCTGCTGCGCGCTGGCGGGTTGTTCATTCACCGGCGAGTTCTCCCAGCGTGATCGGTTTGATCGGCGGACGAATGCGGTAGTAGCCGACTTCGTCCGGCTGGACCTGGCGGGCGTCGGCGATCACTTCGGTCACGGTCAGTCCGCACAGACGCCCCTGGCACGGTCCCATGCCGCAGCGTCCGAACGATTTCGCCTGATTCGGGCCGACGCAGCCGAGCGCGACGAAGCCGCGCAACTCGCCCGCGGTGACTTCCTCGCAGCGGCAGACGATGGTGCTGTCGGCGGGAATGCGGTTGGCGTCGCGCGGACGATAGAGGCTGTCGAGAAACGGCCGGATGCGCATCACGCGCGCGAGCGCCGCGCGGTGCGTTTGTGCCTCGCGCTCGCGCGTGGCCGTGTCGAGCCTGCCCAGTTGCGAAGCCACCGCGAGCGCGGCGAGCGTGCCCTGTTGCGCCGCGGCCTGCGCGCCGCCGATGCCCGCGCCGTCGCCGGCCACGAAGATGCCGGGCACGTCGAGTTCGCCCCAGGCGTCGGTTTGCGGCGTGAAGCAGAGTTGCGCGGCGTCCCAGCGATGCGCCGCGCGCAGCGCCTGGGTGAACTGCGTGTTCGGCACGACGCCTTGATGCAGCAGGATCACCTCGGCTTCGATGCGTTGCGCGCGGCCTTGCGAGGTGAAGGTGAGCGCGGCGGCGCGCTGCGTGCCGTCCGCGCCTTGCGTGCCTTCGATCGCGAGATCGTCGGCGCCTTCGTAGATCGGCACGCGCGCGTCGCGCAGCGTGCGCAGCAATTGCAGGCCTTTGCTCAGGAACGGCCACGCGCGCAGCGCCGACACGAGATGCGACTTCGCGCGCCAGCGGTCTTCGTGACGCGTGGTATCGACGAGCGCGCGGATCGGCACGCCCGCGCGCACATACTGCCAGCCGAGCAGATAGAGCAGCGGGCCGCAGCCCGCGAGCACGGGCGGCGCGGCGGGCACTTCGCCCGCGCTTTTCAGAAGGATTTGCGCCGCGCCCGCCGTGAGCACGCCGGGCAGCGTCCAGCCTGGAATCGGAAAGGGCCGTTCGAGCGCGCCGCTCGCGAGGATCACGCGCTGCGCCGCGAAGCTGCCGACCTTGCCGTCCTTGAGGTAGTGGACCGAGCGCTCGCGCGTGACCTGCCAGACCGTCGCGCCGGGCAGATGGCGCGCGCCCGAGCGGACGAAGTCTTCGGCGAGCGCCGCGCCCGCCGCGTAGTCGGGGCCGAGGATCTCCTTGCGGCGCGCGTCGGCGCGTTCGATGGCGCGGTAGATCTGGCCGCCCACGGCGTTCTGTTCGTCGATCATCACGACCGAGAGGCCCGCGCGCGCCGCGCGCGTGGCGGCGCTCATGCCTGCCGGACCCGCGCCGACCACGACGAGGTCGACGGGTTCGATGTGATCGTTCGATGCGGCGTGGTCAACGGCCATGAGCGTTCTCCAGTGCGGGGGCGTCCTGCATGATTTCCGGCGGCAGATCGCGCGCGCCTTCCTGCGAGCGGATGCGCATGCCGTCGCGCACCTCGACCATGCAGCTCTGGCGCGCGGGCACGCCGTCGATTTCCACGAGGCATTCGAAGCACGCGCCCATCATGCAGTAGGGCGCGCGCGGCGCACCCGAGACCGGCGTCGAGCGAAAGCGCGACACGCCCGCGGCCAGCAGCGCGGCGGCCACGGAGCGGCCGCCCGGCACGCGCAGCGGCGCGTCGTTGAACCAGATGTCGACGGGCGCTTCGGTGCCCGCGAGCGGTTTGAAGAGGGACGAGGTCGGTTGGACGGTCATGGCGGATCCGGTGAGCGATTTCAGAGAGCGTTGGCAAGCGTCAGAGCGCGGCGGCGGGCTGCGCGGCCCGAGCGGCGGCTTCGAAGGCCGCGACCCACTCGGGCGGCGCATCGGGAAAGCGCTGCGCCGAGAGCGCGGGCACTTCCTCCGGCATCGGCTCGCCCGTGATCCACGGCGCGATGCGCAGCGCGTGCGCGGCGGCGAGCGTCACGCCGCTGTGGCAGGTCACGACGAACGCGCCAGGATGCACGGGCGATTCGTCGTAGATCGGAAAGCCATCGGGGCTATAGACGCGCAGCGCCGCCCACATGCGCACGAGCCGCACGTGCTGGAGCATCGGGAACGCGCGCACGCCGCGCCGCGCGATGTCGGCGAGCACGGGCGTGGTCGTGAGATCGTCGAAGCCCGCTTCCTCCATCGAGTCGCCGAATTGCACGGTGCCTTCGTCGGTCTGGCGCACGTTGATGGTCGGATAGCGCAGAAACGGCGCGACGCGCTCGCTCACCAGCACCTGGCCGCGATTGGGCGCGACCGGCGCGTACAAGCCCGCTTGCGGCGCGAGTACGCGGTTGCCGAGGCCCGCCGCGAGCACGATGCGGCCCGCGTGAAACGTGCCCGCCGCGCTCTCGACCGCGAAGCCGCCGCGCTCCGGCACGATGCGCTGCGCATGCGCGCCCGATACGAGCCGCACGCCGCGCCGCTGCATCGACGTATGCAGCGCGCGCAGCAGCTTGAGCGGATTGACGTGGCCGTCCATCGGCGAATAGCTCGCGCCCACGACAGCGGGACCGATGCCCGGCAGCCGCTCGCGCAGTTCGCGATGATCGAGCAATTCGAACGGATAGTCGCCGATCTCGGCTTGCAGCGCGGCGAGCCGCGTCTGCCGTTCACTTAGTTCGGAATCCGAAAAGCAGATGTGAAAACCACCCGGCTGACGCAGCGCGACATCGACGCCGCTTTCTTCGAGCAGGCTGGCGGCGAGCTGTGGCCAGCGCACCGCCGAACTGCGCGACCAGCGCGCGTAGGGCGTGCGGCCATAACCCTTGCCTTGAATCCAGACGAGGCCGAAATTGCCGCGCGAGGCGCGAAAACCGCCGTCGTCCTCGTCGAGCACGGTCACGCGTGCGCCCTCGCGCGCGAGTCCCCAGGCGACGGCGGAGCCCACGAGGCCGCCGCCGATCACGAGCACATCGGGGCTGGGGGTGTGAGTCATCGGGTTTCTCCGATCAGGATGCGGTCCAGCCCGACCATGCGGTCGAGCACCAGCATCAGCGCGACCGTGCCGACGATCAGCACCGCCGACACCGAGGTGACGAGCGGATCGATCGTCTGCGCGATCTGGTTGTACATGGCGACGGGCAGCGTGGTCGTGCCAGGCGTCGCGACGAAAATGGTCATGGTCAGCTCGTCGAAACTCTGGATGAACGAGAGCACCCAGCCGCCCGCCACGCCGGTGCGGATCATCGGCAGCACCACGCGCCGGAACGCGGTGAGGCGGCTCGCGCCGCACGAGAGCGCTGCGCGTTCGGCGTCGCGATCGAGACCGATGGCGGAGGAGAGTGCGAGGCGCAGCGCGTAGGGCAGCACGATCACCACGTGCGCCGCGACGAGCGCCCAGAACGAGCCGCTCAGATGCAGCAGCGAGAGAAAGCGCAGGAACGCGATGCCGAGCACGACGGCGGGGATCATCATCGGCGAGAGAAAGAAGCTCGTGAGCGCGCCGCGTCCGGGAAAGCGATAGCGCGCGATGGCGAGCGCGGCGGGCACCGCGAGCACGACGCCGATGGTGGCCGCCGCGAACGCGAGGCGCGTCGAGAGCCAGAATGCCGAGACGATGTCGGCGTTGTCGAGAATCGCGCGAAACCAGCGCAGCGACGCGCCGTCGAAGGGCATCGAGATATAGCCCTTGTCCGTGAACGCGACCAGCATCACGACCGCGAGCGGCGCGACGATGAAGGTGAGAAACAGCGCGTTGAAGGCGAGGCCGAGAAAACCGTTGCGTTGCATGGCGTCTCCTTCAATCGAAAATGTGCTTGAAGCGGCGTTCGGCGAGGCGGCTGCAACCCATCACGATCGCCACGTTGGCGATCAGCAGCAGCACCGCGATGCTCGCGCCCAGCGGCCAGTTCAGCGTGCCGAGGAATTCGTCGTAGGCGGCGGTGGCGACCACCTTGAGGCGGCGGCCGCCGATCAGCGCGGGCGTGGCGAACGCCGAGGCCGAGAGCGCGAACACGATGATCGAACCCGAGAGCACGCCCGGCAGGATCTGCGGCAGCACCACGCGGCGGAACACGCGCCAGCGCGAAGCGCCGAGCGAGAGGCCCGCCCATTCGACTTGCGGATCGAGCTTTTGCAGCGTGGCCCAGACCGACATCACCATGAACGGCACCAGCACATGCGTGAGCGCGATGATCGTGCCGGTCATCGTGAAGACGAGGCGCACGGGTTCGTCGGTGATGTGCAGTGCTTGCAGCGCGTTGTTGAGCACGCCGTTGTTGCCGAGCAGAATCTGCCAGCCGAGCGTGCGCACGACCACGGAAATCAGCAGCGGGCCGAGCACGATCAGCAGGCAGATCGATTGCCACGGTTTGCGCATGCGCGCGAGCACGATGGTTTCCGGCACGCCGAGCACGATGGAAAGCAGCGTGACCGCGAAGGCGAGCCCGGCCGTGCGCAGGAAGATCACGCCATAGTAAGGATCGCTGACGACTTCGAGATAGTTCGAAATCGTCCAGCCGCGCTGCACGCCCGCGAGATCGTTGAAGGTGTGAAACGACAGCACCAGCGTGAGCAGCAGCGGTGCGAGCAGCAGCGTGAGGAACAGCACGAGCGCGGGCGCGGAGAGCAGCCAGGGCGCGGCGCCGCCGCGCGGATCGTCAAGCGTGGCCATGAGCGCCCTCCCGCGTGAGCACGCGCAGATCGTCGTCGGTCCAGGCGAGGCCGACTTCGTGGCCTTCTTCGGGCGGCGGCGCGCCCGTGTTCGTCTGCGCCACGTGCAGCCTGCCCAGTTCCGTATCGACCACGAGCAGCCACTGGTTGCCGACGAACACGCGCGTGGCGATGCGGCCGTGCACGCGGGCGTCTCCATTCGCCAGGCGCATCTTCTCCGGGCGGATATAAACATGCACCGAACCGGCGACCTCGCGGCCTTCGTGCGGCACGTGCAGCGTCGTGGTCGCCACGGCCACTTCGGCGCAACGCGGATTGCGGCGCAGCACCTCGCCAGCGAGCGAGTTGGTGCGGCCGAGGAAGGTGGAGGCGAACGGCGTCGCGGGACGCTCGTAGGCGTCGAACGGCGTGCTCAGTTGCGCGATCGTGCCGCGATGCATGACGGCGATGCGGTCGCTCATCGTCATCGCTTCGACCTGATCGTGCGTGACGAGAATCGTCGTGATGCCGAGCCGCTTCTGGATCGCGCGCAGTTCGATGTGCATCTCTTCGCGCAGCTTGGCGTCGAGATTCGACATCGGTTCGTCGAGCAGCAGCAGTTCCGGCTGCATGGCGATGGCGCGCGCGATCGCCACGCGCTGACGCTGGCCGCCGGAGAGTTCCTTCGGATAGCGCGCGTCAAGGCCCGAGAGACGCACGAGCGCGAGCGCTTCGCTGATGCGCTCGGCACGCTGCGCACGCGGCATCTTGCGCATTTCGAGCCCGAAGCCCACGTTGGCCGCCACTGTCATGTGCGGGAACAGCGCGTAGCTCTGGAACACCACGCCGATGCCGCGTTTTTCGGGCCGCAGTTGCGTGATGTCGCGACCGTCGAGCGTCACGCGTCCGGTGCTCGGCGCGACGAAACCCGCGATCATCTGCAACGTGGTGGTCTTGCCGCAGCCCGAGGGACCGAGCAGCGAAAGAAACTCGCCGCGTTCCACCGAGAGGTCGAGTTGCTCGATCGCCGTGAAGTCGCCGTAGCGCTTCGAGATGCCTTGCAGGGTGAGAAAGCTCATGCGCGCAGTCCTTGAAAAGCCGTGGCCAGACGAATCGTTGCGGGCTCAGCGCTCGACCGAGCGGTTCCAGCGTTCGGTCCACTCGGTGCGATGCTGGTTGATGGTGGTCCAGTCCATCGCCGTGAGCTTTCCGATCTGGTCGGGGCCGTAGGGCACGCGCGCGGCGACGTCCGGCGTGAGCTTGACGGTCTTGTTGACGGGGCCGAGCCCGATGGCCTGCGCCTGCATCGCCTGCACCTCGGGGCTCAGCAGATACTGGATGAACTGCTGCGAGAGTTGCGGCTGGGCGTTTTCGGCGAGCGCGCACGCGGCCACCTGGAGCGCCACGCCGCCTTCCTTCGGGTAGATGAACTTGAGCGGGAAGCCGGTGTTTTGCAGCGCCACGGCGCGGCCGCTGCCATAGGGCGCGGCGATCACGTCGCCGCCTTGCATGAGGCCGTCCATCTCGCCGGGCGTGGGCGCCCACGAAAGCACGTTCGGCGCGACCTGCTTCGTCATCGCCGTGAAGCCGGGGTCGATGTTCTTCTCGCCGCCGCCGTTCAGGCGCGCGAGCATCACGAGCGTGTGCAGGCCGTAGGTGTTGGTGATCGGCGGCACACCGAGCTTGCCCTTCAGGCGCGGGTCTTCGAGCGACTTCCACGAATCGGGCGCGGGCAGGCCGAGTTTCTTGAACGCGTCCGCGTTATAGCCGATGCCGGTCGCCACCATGCCGACGCCCACGGCGTTCGGGCCGAGCCGCGCGAGCGGGTAGAGGTCCTTCATGACGGGCGCGTCGTCGACCTTGGCGCACAGGCCGAGCTGCATCGCCTGGTACATGGGGCCGTCGTCCATCACGGCGACGTTGATCTGCTGATGGCCTTTCTGCGCCTGCAATTTGGCGAGCGTGTCGCTGGAATTGCCCGCGACGTAGACGATTTTTACGTCGTGCGCCTTCTCGAACGGCGGAATCACCTTCTGACGATAAAGCTGCTCGTTCGAGCCGCCCACATTCGCGACGTAGAGCGTGGTTTCGGCGTGGGCGAGCTGGGCGGAACCGAGTGCGGCGCCGAAGGTGGCGCTGAAGGCAAGAAGCGCGGCGGTGCGGGGCAGGGTGAAACGAAGCGAGCGGCGGCGCAAGGCGTGATCCATGACGACGAACTCCATTCGATTGTGGGGGCCGGCGGCGTAGGACTGGTGCGCCGATGGATTGCAGTCTCGCCCGCGTTATTCATATCGTCCAATACGAATAAAATAGCCATCTATGCACAGATGATATGGATCAGGGTTAAGCCCAGGAGGGTTGGCAATGAATCTGAAGCACGTCGAGGCGTTCCGCGCGGTGATGGTCTCGGGCTCGATGACGGCCGCCGCGAAGGCGCTGTTCACCTCGCAGCCCAATGTGAGCCGCCTCATCTCGCAGCTCGAACGCGATACCGGTCTCAAGCTGTTTCAGCGCGTGGGCGTGCGGCTCATTCCGACGAGCGAGGGCGAGGCGTTCTTTCGCGAAGTCGAGCGCGCGTATGTGGGTCTGCAAGGGCTCGCGAACGCGGCGGCGCAGATCCGCAATCTGGGCAGCGGGCGTTTGCGTATCGCGGCGATGCCGTCGGCGGGTCTCACGCTTGTGCCGCACGCGCTCAAGCGGTTTCAGGACCGCTATCCGGGCGTGACGGTTTCGCTGCACGTGAATACGTCGGGCACGGTCAATCACTGGACCGCTTCGCAGTTTTGCGATCTGGGCGTGGCCGTCTATGTGAGCGAGGCGTCGAATTGCGAAGTCGAATTGCTCTCGACGGTGGCGGCTGTGTGCGTGATGCCCGCGCATCACCGGCTCGCGAAGAAGAAGTCGATCCGCCCCGAGGATCTCGAAGGCGAATCGTTTATTTCGCTATGTCACGGCGACGGCACACGCGCGCAGATGGACGAAGTGTTCCTGCGCGCGGGCGTGGAGCGGGTGCTCGCGATCGAGGCGCAGTACACGGCGATCTGTTGCGAAATGGTCCGCAGCGGCATGGGCGTGACGCTCGCGCATCCGATCGTCGCGCGCGATTTCGCCGGACCGGATATCGCGATCCGGCCGTTCGCGCCCGCCGTCATGTTCCCGATGTATCTGCTGTTTCCGCCGAACCGGCCGCGTGAGCGGCTGGCGTCGGCGTTCGTGGAAGTGCTGGCGGAAACGCACGACGCGCTCGTCAGCAAACCCTCGGAGAAAGCGCGGACGCGCGGCTAGCGTTCCTGCGCTTCGCGTTGCGCCATGCGTGCCCGCTGCGCGGGCAGATCGATACGGCTCCACGGAGTCGCGGCCCAATGGCGTTGCTCGAAGGCGTCGATGGCATCGGCGTCGCGCAAGGTCATGCCGATCATGTCGAGCCCTTCCACAAGCATCTGTTTCTGGCGCGCGGGCAGGTCGAACGCGTAGCGCTGGCCCGATGGCGAATGCACCACTTGCCCGTCGACGTCGATCGTCAATGGCTTGTTCTCGCCGTGCTCGATCTCGCGCACGAGCGCCTCGATCTGATCGGGCGGCAGCACTACGAGCAGCAGACGATTGTTGGCCGCGTTGAAGTAGAAAATCTCGCCATAGCTCGGCGCGATCACGGCTTCGAAACCGGCTTGCTGCAAGCCCCAGACGGCATGTTCGCGGCTCGATCCGCAGCCGAAGTTCGCGCCGCCGATCAGGATTTTCGCGTCGCGATACGCGTCCTGGTTCAGCACGAATTGATCGCGCGCGCGGCCCTCGGAATCGAAGCGCAAGTCGTACAGCAGACCGCGCGCGAGCCCCGTTTTGTCGATGCCGAGCAGGAACTGCTTGGGCATGATCTGGTCGGTGTCGAGATTGTTGATCGGCAGCGGCGCGGCCACGCCGGTGATGTCGTGCGCGTTAGCCATGCGCGAACTCCTTGCGAATGTCGACGATGCGTCCGGCGAGCGCGGCGGCGGCGGCCATCGCGGGACTCATCAGATGGGTTTGACTGCCGCGTCCCTGGCGGCCTTCGAAGTTGCGGTTGGTCGTCGAGGCGCAGCGTTCGCCGGGCGCGAGCACGTCGTCGTTCATCGCGAGGCACATCGAGCAGCCGGGCTGACGCCATTCGAAGCCCGCGTCGATCAGCACTTGCGCGAGGCCTTCGCGCTCGGCCTGATCGCGCACCATGCCCGAGCCCGGCACGACCATCGCGCGCACCGTGGGCGCCACCTTGCGGCCGCGCACGACGCTCGCGACCTCGCGCAAGTCCTCGATACGCGCGTTCGTGCACGAGCCGATGAACACGCGATCGATCGGCGTGCCTTCGATCGGCGCGCCCGCGGGCAGCGCGATGTAGTCGAGCGCTTTTTTCAGCGTGGAGGCGTCGAGGCCCGTATCGGCTTCGCTTTCGCCCAGTCGCGGCAGGCGGCCATCGACGGGAATCGCCTGGTCGGGACTCGTGCCCCAGGTGACGAACGGCGCGACCTTGCTGGCATCGAAGCGATGCTCGATATCGAATCCGGCCTGCGGGTCCGAGCGTAGTTGCGCCCACGCCTCGCACGCGGCGTCGAGCGTGGCCGCATCGAGCGCATCGTGCTCGCGAATTGCGCGGCGCACGTAGTCGAGCGTCGTGGTGTCCGGCGCGATCAGCGCGGCGCGCGCACCGGCTTCGACCGTCATGTTGCACAGGGTCATGCGCGCTTCGGCGCTCAGCGCGGCGATCGCCTCGCCCGCATATTCGACCGCGTAGCCGCGCGCGCCTTGCGCGCCGATCGTCGCGATGATGTCGAGCACGAGATCCTTCGCCGTCGTGCCCAGAGGCAGCACGCCGTCCACGGTGATGCGCATGTCTTTCGCCACGCGATAGACGAGCGTTTGCGTGGCCAGCACGTGCTCGACTTCCGAGGTGCCGATGCCGAAACCCAGCGCGCCGAGCGCGCCGTAAGTCGTCGTGTGGCTGTCGCCGCAGAGCACGACCATGCCGGGCCGGATCAGGCCGATCTCGGGCGCGACCACGTGTTCGATGCCCTGCATCGGATCGTCGACGTCGAACAGATGAATGCCTTGTTCCGCGCAGTTGCGCGTGAAATTGGCCGCCTGCTTCGCCGCATCGACGATCTCGATCGTGCGCGCGGCGACGGCCACCGGCCGCGTGGGTATGACGTGATCGACCACGCCCATTTGCTGACGCGGACGGCGCACGCGCAACTGCTTCTCGCGCAGTCCCGTGAACGCTTGCGGGCTGGTGTATTCGTTCATGATGTGCAGATCGGCGTAGAGCAGCACGTGATCGGCATCGAGCGTCGAAACGGTGTGCGTCCCGACGAGTTTTTGGTAGAGCGTTTGGGCGGACATGGTCAGGCGGCGACGTGAGTCGCGGTCGTATCGGTGAGAAACGGCAGCACGCGTTCGAGCAGCCGATCGGGCGCTTCCTCGGGGATGTAGTGGCCGCAGGGCAGCGCGCCGCCTTCGACGGTCGGGCTCCACTTGCGCCATTCTGCGAGCGGATCGAAGCATTGCCCGACCACGCCCTGCGCGCCCCAGAGCGCGAGAAACGGACATGCGATGCGCTTGCCCGCCGCGAGATCGGCGCGGTCGTGTTCGAGGTCGATCGTGATCGACGCGCGATAGTCCTCGCAGATGCCGTGCGCGGTGGCCGGGTCGGACAGGCAGCGCAGATATTCGGCGTAGGCCTCGGGCGTGAACGGCGCGAGGCCCGCGCTGCGCGCGCCGATGGTCTGCTTCAGGTACAGGTCGGGATCGGCGCGGATCAGCGTTTCGGGGAACGGCGCGGGGCGCACGAGAAAGAACCAGTGCCAATAGGCGCGCGCGAATGCGAACGAGGTCTGCTCGTACATCGCGAGCGTCGGCGCCACGTCGAGCGTGACGAGCCGCGTGACCGCGTGCGGATGGTCGAGCGCCATGCGCGCGGCGACGCGTCCGCCGCGATCGTGTCCGATCACCGCGAACGAGTCGAAGCCGAGCCGCTGCATCAACGCAACCTGATCGAGCGCCATGGCGCGCTTGGCGTAGTTCGCGTGATCGGCGTCGCCTGTGGGTTTGGCGCTGTCGCCGTAGCCGCGCAGATCGGCGCAGACGACCGTGAAGCGTTCCGCGAGCGCGGGCGTCACCTTGTGCCAGATCGCATGCGTTTGCGGATGACCGTGCAGCAAGAGCAGCGCGGGGCCGCTGCCGCCACGGATCGCATGAATGTCGATGCCGTCGACCGGCATGGACACATCGCTGAAACCTTCGAACATCGTTGTCTCCCAAGTGCGAATCGAGTCTAATTGATAACCTGATCGATTGGGTTTCCGAAAAGGCAATCCGGTCGTAACCTGACGGAACGAATCGCGGAGCCTGTCTCACGCGATTCGGGGCCGCGCAATTGCACAAAGGACTCGTGAGTCATGGACGGTTTTTCCGACCTGAATCTTTTCGCGCTCGTCGCGCGGCATCGCAATCTCGCGGCGGCGGCGCGCGAAATCGGCGTGACGCCGCCTGCTGTGAGCAAGCGCCTCGCGCAACTCGAACGGCGGCTCGGCGTGCGTCTGATGAACCGCACCACGCGCCGTTTGAGCCTGACGCCGGAGGGCGAGCTGTATCTCGCGAACGGCTTGCGCATACTCGACGAGCTTTCCGAACTCGAACAACTCGTCGGGCGCGGACGCGGCGAGCCGACCGGCATGCTGCGCGTGAATGCGTCGTTCGGTTTTGGGCGCGCGTATATCGCGCCGGCCATTTCGGCATTCGTCGAGCGTTATCCGGCGATGCAGATTCAGCTTCATCTGACCGACCGGCCGCTGAATCTTCAGGACGAGGGTTTCGACGTGGGCATCCGCTTCGGCGAGGCGCCCGATGCGCGCGTGAATGCGCGTCTGCTGCTGGCGAACCGGCGCATGGCGTGCGCGTCGCCCGCTTATTTACAGCGCAATGGAACGCCCGCCACGCCGCACGACCTCGCGCGGCATGCGTGCATCGTGTTGCGCGAGAACGAGTCGGCGTATGGCACCTGGCATTTCTCGCGCGGCAAGCGCACGGAAACGGTGAAGGTGAACGGCGCGCTGTCGACGAACGACGGCGGCGCGGCGCTGCAATGGGCACTCGACGGGCGCGGCATCGTCGTGCGTTCAGAGTGGGAGTTGCGCGGGCCGATCGAGAGCGGTGCGCTCGTGCCTTTGCTCGGCGCGTGGACGCTGCCCAACGCCGATATTCATGCGATTTATCTCGAACGGCATCGGCTTTCGGCGAAGCTGCGGACGTTTATCGATTTTCTGGGGGACTATCTGCGAGCAAGTTGAATGGCTGCGTGCAGAGGGGGCGATGCATCAGATGATCAGTTGACCTAGCTGCCACAGTCCGAGCGCGCCCAGCAGCGCGGCCGAGCTGAGATTGACGGCGCGTTGCCAGCGCTCGTCGAAACGATCGCGCAAATAGCCCACGCCGATGGACAGGATCAGCCACCAGAGCGCCGAGCCCATCAGCACGCCGGCCACCATGACCCACGGCGACGACGAAGGCGCGTGCCCCGCGAGCGCCGCGAATAGCGCCATGAAGGAAAGGATGGTGGTCGGGTTCGAGAGCGTCAGCATGAACGTGCCGGCCACATAGCGCATGAGCTTGCCCGCCGGTGCGTGGACGCCGCTGCTGCGCGCCGCGCTTTGGGTCGCGATGCGCCACGCCAGCCACAGCAGAAAGCCGCCGCCGAACAGGCTCAACCAGAGCTTCAGGCCGAGCAGCCAGGCAATCAGACCGGTGATGCCATACGCGCCGATGGCGCCGTAGACGGCATCGGCGCATGCGGCGCCGAGCCCGGTGGCGAGTCCCGCCAGGCGGCCGTGATCGAGTGTGCGCTGGATGGCCAGCAAGCCGATCTGGCCGACAGGCGCGGCAATCGACAGTCCAAGCAGCAGCGATTGGCCGAAGAGGAGAGGGAGCGAAGTGGGGAGCAGGGTTTCCATGCCGGAAATTTTCGGCTGAAGCCGCAGGCTTGCACAGAATAAAAGGTGAAGCGAAAATCGATTTCACTTTCGATTTTTCAGGTCAAAGCCCGCTATGTCCGAATCCCTGCAACTCGATACCAAGGCCTGGGCGCTGCTGATGGCGCTTCAGGAAGATGGCCGCGCGCCGCTCAAGACGCTGGCGCTCGCGGCGGGCTTGTCGGTGCCCGCCACGGTGGAGCGGCTCAAACGCCTGCAGGAAGCCGGTGTGATCCGCTCGGTGGGCGCGGAAGTGGATCCGGCGCTGGCGGGCTATCCGGTTCGGGCCATCGTCGGCATCACGGTGCAGCAGCCCGGCAAGAAAGCCTTTCTCGACAAGTTGCGCCGCGCGCCCGAAGTGCTCGAATGTCATCACGTCGCGGGCGCCGATTCCTATGTCGTGACCGTGGTGTCCCGCAGCCTGGAACAGCTCGAACGCTTTCTCGCCACGATCAACGGCTATGGCGAAACCCGCACGTCGATTGTGTTCTCCACGCCGATTCCGCGTCGCGGTCTGGTCGCGCCGGGATCGGCGCGATGAACCTGGATCGGCGGTTGATGGAGCGGAGGTAACGGCGGGACTTCGCGGTGGGAATGCGGCGAATCGCAGGGCTGCACGTGAATCGTGCGGTTGGGCTTGAAGGTCGGCCACGCCAGCCCGCTCAACGGCGGCGCGCCTTCAATGATTCAGTTCATCGAGCCGCATACCGTTCGTGCGCGGACCGAACAGGCCGATCGACAAGGCCACCACGCACATGCAGCCCGTGATGCCCGTGAACGCCCCGGCCACGCCGAAGTCCCGCAGCAGCGCCGCGATAAAGAAGCCGGAAAACATCGCGCCGATACGGCTCGCCGAATAGACGAGTCCGTTCGCGCGGCAGCGGATCGCGGTCGGAAAGAGTTCGGCCTGATAGGCGTGATAGCACACCGAAATCGTCTGCCCCGCGAAGCTGATCAGCACGCCGAGCGCGATCAGCATCGTCACGTTGCGCGTTTGCGCGAACGCGAGCCCGCTGACGATCACGACCAGCGCGCCGCCGACGATCAGCCACTTTCGCTGCACGCGGTCGGCGTAGAGCATCGAGAGCATCGGGCCGACCGGCAGCGCGAACGCGATGATGAACGAATAAAGCAGGCTTTTCGTGATCGTGATGCCTTGCCCGATCAGCAGCGTCGGCACCCAGTTCGCGAAGCCGTAATAGCCGATCGCCTGGCACAGATTGAACACGACGAGCATCAGGAAACGCGATCGGTACGGCGGCTGAAGCAGTTCGGCGAACGACGCGCGTCGATGCTCGGGCTGCACGACGACCGGATGCGGCGTTGGCAGCGGCGCGCGCGATTGCCTGGCGACGACGGTCTCGATGCGCGCAACGATCGTCTCCGCCGCTTCGGGCCGTCCATGCGACGCAAGCCAGCGCGGACTTTCCGGCACTGCGCGCCGCACGAACCAGACGACGAGCGCGCCCGCCGATCCCGCCAGCACGACAATGCGCCAGCCGTCGATGCCGAACAGCGCGGTCGGCACGAGCCAGTACGAGAGGATCGCGGAGACCGGCGCGGCGGCGAACATCACCATCTGGTTGAACGCCATTGCGCGTCCGCGTATGTGTTGCGGCACCAGCTCCGTCACGTAACTGTCGATCGTGATGATCTCGACGCCCACGCCGATGCCGGTGACGAAGCGCCAGAACAGCAGCGCTTCCGGCGAGGTCTGGAACGCCATGATCGCCGAGCCGACCGAATACCAGAGCAGCGAAATCGTGAACACGCTGCGCCGCCCGAAGCGGTCCGGCAGCCAGCCGAAGCAGAACGTCCCGACAAAGAGTCCGGCAAACGTCGCCGCGATGAAACCCGCGATGCCGTTCCAGCCGAAAAACGTGTGCGTCGTCGTGGCGAGCACGCCGCTTTTCGCCATGCCGGGCGCAATGTAGCCGGTGAAAATCAGATCGTAGATTTCGAAGAAGCCGCCGAGCGAAATCAGCAGGACGAGCATCCAGAGATGCCGCGTCATGGGCAGGCGATCGATGCGCGCCGAGATTTCCGCGCCGGGCTGAACGCCGACGCGCACGGACGACGGGACGAGCGGGACGGCGCCCGCGGGGACGGTCTGCTGCATGAATGTCTCCTGATGTTCCAAGAAATGGCATTTCTGACGAATGCTCATGGATGGCGTGAGGCGTCAGTCCGTCATGGCGGCTGACTGTTTTTGCGCGCGGCGCGGTTCATGCGCTGACCCGCGCCTTGAGCCGCGAGAGGATTTCCTGCGTGTGTTCGCCGACGCGCGCGAGCGCCTGGCGCACGCCCGGACGGCGGCCGCCCATCGTGATCGGCAGCAGCACGACGTCGGTCGTGCCGCCGTCGTCGGTTTGCATCGGCACGAGACCGCCGCTCGCCTTCAGATGCGGATCGTTCATCAGCTGATCGGGACGCACGATCGGCGCATAGGGAATGCCGGCGGCTTCGAGCCTGGGCGCGAGTTCATCGACATGGCGATGTTTGAGGATGTCGCCGAGACGGGCCAGCAATTCCGCACGGACGGCGACGCGCAGCGCGTTGGTCGCGAAACGCGGCTCCTGCGCGAGGTGCGGACAGTGCAGCACATCGCACAGCGTGACGAACTGCTTGTCGCTCACCGCGCCGATAAAAAGCTGCTCGTCACCGGCGAGCGTGAACACGTCGTAGACGCTCCACGCCGAGACGCGCGACGGCATCGGCGGCGGCGCTTCGTTCGTCATCGCGAACTGCTGCATGTGTTGCGACGAGAGAAACACGCAGTTCTCGAACAGCGCGCTCTGCACTTCCTGACCGAGCCCCGTCGATTCGCGTTCGCGCAACGCGGCCAGCACGCCGATCGCGCCGAACATGCCGCCCATGATGTCGTTGACCGACGTGCCCGCGCGCAGCGGCCGGCCGGCGGGGCCGGTCATGTACGACAGGCCGCCCATCATCTGCACGACCTCGTCGAGCGCGAGGCGCTTCTCGTACGGCCCCGGCAGGAAGCCCTTGTGCGAGACGTAGATCAGGCGCGGATTGCGCGCCGAAAGCGTGTCGTAGTCGAGGCCCATCTTCTGCATCAGGCCGGGGCGGAAGTTCTCGATCATCACGTCGCAGGTCCCGGCCAGTTCGGCGGCCGTTTCGCGGCCCTCCGGCGTGGCGAGGTCGATCACGACGCTTTTCTTGTTGCGGTTGAACGAGCGGAAAAAGCCGATGCCGAGGCCCGGCAGCGTGCGCGTCTTGTCGCCATCGGGCGGCTCGATCTTGATGACTTCGGCGCCGAGATCGGCGAGGATCATGCCGCACGTCGGTCCCATCACCATGTGCGTGAACTCGATCACCCGTACGCCGTCGAGCGGCAATCGCGTGGTGTTGGCCATGTCGGTTTCCTCAGGCGGTCAGCGCGGCGCGAGTCGACGCGTGCGCGAAAGTGTTGGGCAGGCCGGCGCGCCAGAGCGTGCCGTGCAGGGTTTCGCCGTCGAGCCAGCGCGCCACCTTCGCGCGCAGATCGAGCAGCGCGGGCAGGTCGAGGCCCGTTTCGATGCCCATGTCGGCGAGCATGAAGGCGAGGTCTTCGGTCGACGCGTTGCCGCTCGCGCCCGGCGCATGCGGGCAGCCGCCGATGCCGGCGAGCGTCGCGTCGAAGCGGTTCACGCCGGTTTCGAGCGCCGCGTAGACATTGGCGAGCGCGAGGCCGCGCGTGTCGTGAAAGTGCCCGCACCACAGTCGCTCGCCTGCGATCCGGCGCGCCTTCGCGAACAGGTCGCGCACGGCGTGCGGCCCGGCGTAGCCGACCGTATCGGCGAGGCTCACGCGATCGGCGCCCGCATCGAGCAGCGCCTGCATGCAGCGCAGCACCTCGTCGGGCGCGACGCGGCCTTGAAGCGTGCAGCCGAACGCGGTGCCGATGCCGCCTTCGATCAGCGTCTTCGATCCCGAGGCGTCGCGCACGGCGCGGATGCGGGCGACTTCGGCGATCACTTCGTCGGGCGTTTTGCGCAGATTCGCGAGACTGTGTTCGCGACTCGCGGAGAGCGGCACGAGCAGCAGATCGGCCTGCGCTTCGAGCGCCTTTTCGGCGCCTTTCAGATTCGGCACGAGCACCGACACCGACAGGTCCGGCAGCGTCTTCGCGAAGGCGACCAGTTCGGCGGTATCGGCGAGTTGGGGCAGGAGGCGGGCGGGCACGAACGAGCCGACTTCGATCTCGCGTTGACCGGCCGCGTGGGCGTCGCGAATCCACTCGATTTTTTGTTCAGTCGGAACGATGCGCTGAAGGCTTTGCAAACCGTCGCGAAGGCCGACTTCGCGGATCACGGCGTGCACAGGAAGAGGGGGCATAAAGCTGTCTCCGGGAAACTCGCCGGTCGTCGAATCGCCAGCGTCGTGCTAACTTTAGACATTCCCGAAAACTAGTAAAGCGGCATTCTGGAAGCGTTGTGCTTCCGAACTGGAATGCCACAGGAGACAGAAACGTGCGCGATCTCGACCTGAAAACCTTGCGGCTTTTCGTGGCCGTCTGCGATCACCACAACATCGCGCGGGCCGCCGACGAGGCGCATATCGAGCCTTCGGCGATCAGCAAGCGGATCGCGCAACTCGAAGCGGACCTCGGCGTGCCGCTGCTCGAACGTTCGCGGCGCGGCGTCTCGCCGACCGGTGCGGGCCTCGCGGTGCTCGAACACGCGCGGACGGTGCTGTTCACCGTCGAGCGGATCGGCACCGACGTCGCGGCGTTCGGCGGCGGATTGCGCGGCCGCGTGAGCATGTGCGCGTCGGCCTCGGCGATCGCCGAAACGCTGCTCGACGATGTCGCGTCATTCATGCGCGAGCCGGCCAATGCGAACATCCGCGTGGACGTCGAGGAGCGTCAGTCACACGATCTCGTGCGGCAGTTGCGCGAAGGCGTCGCCAGCATTGGCGTGTGTTGGGACAACGTCGATCTGCAGGGATTGCAGCATCGCGCTTACCGTCGTGATCGTCTCGCGCTGGCGGTGCATCCCGACCATCCGCTTGCGAACAAGCGCTCGATCGCGTTTCGGGAAACCTTCGCGTATGAGCACGTAGGGCTGCCGCCGACGACCGCCGTGCATTCGATGCTGCAACGCGCGGCGGCCAGCGAAGGCACGACGTTGTCGTATCGCGTGATCGTGTCGAGTTTCGATGCGGGATTCCGGGTGGTCGCGGCGGGGCTCGGCATCAGCGTCGTGCCGGAAGAAGTGGCGACGACGTACACGAAGGTGTTCAAGGTGAAGACGATCCCACTCGTCGATGCGTGGGCGGAGCGCCGCTTTGTCGTGTGTTTCAGAAATTTCGACCAGCTACAACCGGCGGCGCAGCGCGTTGTCGATCATCTCGCGCGGCGGGCGGGCGAGGCTCGGTGATTTTTCGGGCGGGTCTTTCGGAAACGTCGCCGGGCGTCGAGGGGGCGCGCGGTGTTAGCGCTCGTCCACGTTCACGGTCACGATCTCGAACCCTGGGTCGGCGTGCTGGCTCGCCGCCAGTTCCGCCTCTTTATACGAGGGAAACGACATGGCCCCTTCAATTTCCGGCGCCATGCCGATATCGCCATCTTCCGCGTGGTAGAGATACTGCGCACCGGTCTTGATCACATAGACGGTCTTCATAGCGTCCTCCTGTCCTGAAACGAAGGTTGGCGACCGGGAGCCAGCTCGGCCGCGCTATGACCATTTTGAGCTTTTCGACCGTTCGATGCCAGGGCGGGCAAATGGCGCGCGGTGGTGTCGTCGTCACCGCGCTGAATTTTTTTGTGGACTAAAGCAGGCCCAACGGCTCGCAAGACAGTTCCGCAAGCGTGGCCTTCATTCGCGAGCGCCAGGAGCACGGCGATTCGCCGACGAACTGCTTGAACACGCGACTGAAGTGCGCCTGATCGCTGAATCCATATTTCTGCGCGACTTCCGACATTTTCAGCGGCAGCGTGACCAGATCGCTTTGCGCCGCGGCGATGCGTTGCCTCAGCCGCCATTGATGCGGCGTGTGTCCCACTTTCTCCCTGAAGGCGCCGAAGAAATGGGCCTTGGACATTTGCACGCACTTTGCGACATCGGCGATCGCGAGTTCGCCGGACAGGTCGGCACCGAGAAGATGCAAGGCGAGCGTGACCCAGGCGTCTGGCGTCGGTGGGCGTAAGGGCGCGCGGTCGTCAGGGAAGGTCGGTGATTTCACGGTGTCTGGTTTTTCTTGTGAGCCGGGAGACTCTGCCCGACCGGCCGTCACGCGTAAATAGACGGTCAATCAAAACACACTTGCTCAGCAGTCAAGAAAGCCCAATCGAGCCTCGCTTCGCTAGTCGCGCGCGCGGTGGATGCCGTGATGTATGCACATGCTGTGTACCTGTCTCGCTGCGCGATTCGGGAACGCAGGCTGCGCGCAATCGCTCGTGCAGCATGGAACAGGCGCGTTTCGCCTGGGGCGATGGGGAGTGGAAAATGGACGGAATCGTGCGGCGGGCGGTGGTGATCGTCGTGTGCGGGCTGGCCCTCGGCGCCTGCAAGAAAGCAAACGATGCCGGCAACGACAGCATGAGCGCTGGACACGGTGGCATCAGTGCGGGCGCGCTGTCGCCGCCCGACACGGGGAAGACGGTGGCGTCGGCGGTGATTGCTTCGGCGGTATCGGCGGCCTCGGCGCGCCAATAGCGCCGCTTTACGTCGAGCGTGCTCGGGACGCCCTTGGCGAAGCGCCGCGATGGCGAGATCATGAGGGGCTGCGCGCGATGCGGGCAACGCCGTATCGCCAGGCCTCCCGCGCCGAAGCCGAACCCGGAACCCTGTCGCCACCCAGGAGAAACAGGATGCTCACGCAAAAGACGAAGGATATTGTCAAGGCCACCGCGCCGGTGCTGGCCCAGCACGGCAAAGCCATCATTACCCGTTTTTATACGCGGCTATTCGAAGCGCATCCTGAACTGAAGAATGTGTTCAATATGGCGCATCAGGAGCAGGGGCAGCAGCAGGAAGCGCTCGCGCGCGCGGTCTATGCCTACGCGGAGAATATCGAAGACCCCAGCAGTCTTGCGGCCGTGCTCGGCAATATCGCCAACAAGCACGCGAGTCTCGATGTGAAGGCGGAGCATTATCCGATCGTCGGCGAACATTTGCTTGGCGCGATCAAGGACGTGCTCGGCGACGCCGCGACCGAGGACATTATTTCCGCATGGGCGCAGGCTTACGGCAATCTCGCCGACGTACTGATGGGCATGGAAAGCGAATTACGCGAATCACGGAGCGCACAATCAGGCGGATGGAATGGCTGGCGGACTTTCGTGGTCAAGGAAAAGCGGCCGGAAAGCAGCGTCATCACGTCGTTTATTCTCGAACCGAAAGACGGGAAGCCGGTTGCCGATTTCGAACCCGGCCAATACATCAGTATCGCGGTGAATGTTGCGGATCTCGGCCTGCAACAGATTCGCCAATACAGTCTTTCCGATGTTCCGAACGGCCATACCTATCGGATATCGGTTAAACGCGAAGACGGCGATGCCGCGCGACGGCCGGGTTATGTGTCGTCGTTGCTGCACGATCATGTCAATGTCGGCGACGAGGTGAAACTGGCCGCGCCGTATGGCACGTTCTTTATCGATGTTCACGCCACTACGCCCATCGTGTTGATTAGCGGCGGCGTCGGTCTTACGCCGATGGTCAGTATGCTCAAGCGCGCGATTCAGGACCCGCAGCGGCAAGTCGTCTTTATCCACGGCGCGCGCAATAGCGCCGTACACGCGATGCGCGACCGGCTGCGTCGAACGGCGGCCACGCATAGTAACTTCAAGGCGATCATTTTCTATGACGCGCCGCTCGATACCGACGTGCAAGGCGCCGACTACGATTACCCGGGATTTATCGACATCAACGCATTGCGCAATGAGATTTTGCTGCCCGACGCGGACTATTACATTTGCGGTCCCATTCCGTTCATGCGCATTCAGCACGACGCATTGAAAGCGCTCGATATTCACGAATCGAAAATCCATTACGAGGTGTTCGGCCCTGATCTGTTCGCCGAATAGTCTGTGATGGAAAGGGGCGATGGCGGTCGGGGCGCGATTCCGAATGTATAACCATCGGGAATGTTTTGTTGAAAATTAAACAATAGACATTATGAATCCGTGGCGGAACAATGGCGGCAAACACACCACGGAGACACCGATGACGCACCGAGTCCTTGCGACCGAATCGATCGCACCATGATCGAGCAAGAAGCATTACGCCCCGGCGCCGTGCCGTTTTCGGCGGGAACGGCTGCGGCGCGCGTCGCAGCGCCGGATCTCGCGTGCGACTGCCACATGCATGTCTATTCGCCGCGTTTCGCGGTCGCCGCCGATGCGCAGTTGAAGCCGCCCGCCGCTTCGCTGCAGGACTATCGATCCTTGCAGCGTCGACTCGGCACGACGCGCAACGTCTTCGTGCAGCCTTCGACCTACGGCAACGACAACGCCTGCGTGCTGGACGCCATCGCGAGCGCGGGCACGTCGGCCAGAGGCATCGCGGTCGCCAGCGGCCCTGTGCGCGAGACGCACCTCGACGCGCTCGACGCGGGCGGCATTGTGGGCCTGCGCTTCAATCTCGTGCGTTCGGGCAAGGACGCGTTGCGCGATGCGGTGTCGTTTGCGCCTGCACTCGCCGAGCGCGGATGGCATCTGGAGATTCATGTCGGCGGGGCGCAACTGCCCGAGATCGCACCGACGCTCGCGCGCATGCCGTGCGATGTCGCGATCGATCATTTCGGACGACTACGTTTAAACGAAGGCCCATCGCAGCCCGCGTTCCGCTCGCTTTGCGCGTTGCTGGACAACGGGCGCGCCTGGGTGAAGCTCAGCGGCGCGTATCACGATACCGACGCGACGCGCGACAGCATCGTGCAAATCGGCCGCGCGCTGGTCGAACATCGTGCGGATCGTCTCGTATGGGGCAGCGACTGGCCACACCCGGCAGCGAAATCGTTACCGGACGACGCCGAGCAGTTCGACTATCTGCTCGAATGGACACGCGACGAGGCCACGCGTCACCAGATCCTCGTCGATAACGCGGCACGCCTCTATCGTTTCTAGCCGTCAAAACAAATTTATATAGAGGAGACAGGATGAAGCCGACTTCGTCTTATGCACTTCCCGGAGCCGGGAATACGGACCTGGGCGTGTCTGCACCAGGCGCGCAAGAGCAGCTTGAATTGTGCGAGCGCGCCGTGCGAAAGGCCTCGATTCGCCTGCTTCCGGTGCTCTTGCTGGGCTATATTTTCAGCTATCTCGACCGCATCAATGTGGGCTTTGCCGCCTTGACGATGAACCACGCGCTCGGGCTTACGTCGGCGCAATTCGGATGGGGCGCGGGGCTGTTCTTTCTCAGCTATGCGGTGTGCGAAGTGCCGAGCAATCTGGCCTTGCATCGCTTCGGCGCGCGGATCTGGCTCTCGCGCATCATGGTGTCGTGGGGCGTGCTCTCGGCCGCCACCGCGTTCGCGGTCGGTCCGCACTCGTTCTACGGGCTGCGCCTGATACTCGGCGTGGCCGAAGCCGGATTTTTTCCCGGCGTGGCGTTCTACCTCACTTCGTGGTTTCCGCGCGCTTATCGCGTGCGCGTGCTCGCGTGGTTCACGCTCGGGATTCCGCTGGCTTCCGTGATCGGCGGTCCGCTTTCTGGCGCCTTGCTGAGCATCGACACGTTCATGGGGCTGGCGGGCTGGCAATGGCTGTTCATCGCTCAGGGCTTGCCCGCCGCGGTGCTGGGCATCTGGGCGTGGGCCGTGCTCTCCGATTCGCCGAAAGACGCCACGTGGCTGAGCCACGCGGAGCGCGCTGCGCTGGTGCGCCAGCTGGAAAGCGAAGTCACGGCGGGCAGCACGCGCAGCTTTCGCAGCGCGGTCGCCGATCCGCGCGTGCTCCTGCTCACGCTCGCGTTGTTCACGCTGTCGACGGGCATCACCGGGATCGGCATGTGGCTTCCGCAGATCATTAGCCGCGAAGGACTGGGCCTGTTCAGGACGGGCATGCTCTCGACTATCCCCTATGCGTGCGCTGGTTTGGCGATGATCGTCGCCGCGCGATGGATGGACAAGGGCCGCGATTATGCCGCGAGCCTGACCCTGAGCGCGGCGGTGGCGGCAGCGGGCTTCGTGGTCTCGGCTGTGTCGGAGTCGGTCGGCGTCGCGCTGGTGGGCATCACGATCGCGATGATCGGCGTGAACATTGCGCGCACCGCGCTCTGGGCCATTCCGTCGACGTTTCTCTCGGGCGCGGCGGCGGCGGGTTGCATCGCTGTCATCAACGCCGTTGCCAATTGCGCGGGCTTTGCCGGTCCGGCGATGGTGGGTGTCGTGAAGGAAATGACCGGATCGTTTACCGCGGGACTGATCGCCCTGGCCGTCGCACTCGCGGTGACGGCGGGGCTCGCCACTGTCCTCGGACGAGTCGCGCGCAAGCGGGCTGAAGCGGAAAGTTCGGCAGCATAACTAAATAAAAACAGGCTGCATGAAGACATGGCACGCGCGGCGTAAGCGGACGAGCGCCCGCTTAGCCCATGCGCGTGGACGCCATCGCTTCGCGGAACGTGGCGATCAGCCGGTTATCGTCGCTCGCGCGCGTGATCATCACGAGCTTCGTATGCAGATCGAGATCCTTGACGGGAATGAAGCGCACGTCGCGCCGATTGTTCTTCGCGGTCGAGCGGCCGACCAGCGTGGCGCCTAGCCCCGCACCCACCAGCGCGAGCGCCGTGTGAATCTCGATCGCCTCATGGGCGACGCGCGGCTCGCCGCCGGCCGCCTTGAGCGCGGTGAGCAGTTGCTGGCCGAACGGGCTGCGCGAGTCTTTCGGATAGTGGATGAACGGCAGGCGCGAGAGCTCGGCCGCCGTGACCGAGCGCTGTTTGGCGAGCGGATCGCCGACCGGCACGACGGCGACGAAGGGCTCGTTGAGCATGACCGTGTAGTCGAGATCGGGGTTAGGATCGAGCGGGCCGATGAAGCGCGAAATGCCGAGATCGATCCGGCCCTGCCGCAAGCGCTCGGGCTGATATTCGGAGAGCGCTTCAACGAGGTCGAGATGCACATCGGGACATGTTTCGCGGAACCGACGCACCGCGGCGGGCAGGATCGAATACGCGACCGAACGCACGAAGCCGATGCCGAGCCAGCCGCGCTGGCCCGATGCGATGCCGCGCGCCTCGTCGTCGAGCCGCCCGAAATGCGACAGCAGTTCTTTCGCGCGCGGATAGAAGTATTTGCCGAGCGACGTGAGTTCCATCGGCCTGCGCGAGCGGTCGAACAACTCGCCGCCCAGGTGCGCTTCGAGCTGGGACAACTGCATGCTGATGGCGGTCGGCGCGACATACAGCGCGTCGGCGGCGCCCGACGCGCTGCCGGCTTCGACCACCGCACAAAAGTAGCGAACCTGACGAAGATTCATTTTTATTGAATTTAAGCTCAGAAAACGATGTTTGATGTTGCTGAAACTTTATCTAAAACTAGCGGCACGATCAAATTTCAAAAGACAAACATGAGCAGTTACGAGACACCTGGCGACCTCATCGCGGCGCTGCGCGCACTGGGCAGCGCGACCGTTTACGAAGCGCAGGGCGCCCATGGCGCGCTCGACAGCGGCATCAAACCCATTCATCCGTCGATGTGCGTGGCCGGTCCGGCCGTCACCGTGGACACGCGTCCCGGCGACAACCTGATGCTGCACTACGCCATGCTGAAGGTGAAGCCGGGCGACGTGCTCGTCGTCGATGCGAAGGGCTTTCTCGAAGCCGGCCCGTGGGGCGATGTGTTCACCGAACTCGCGCTGCAGAAGGGCCTCGCCGGGCTCGTGATTCACGGCGCGGTCCGCGATGCGCGCACGATCATCGAACAGGGCTTTCCGGTCTTTGCGCGCGGCCTTTGCATCAAGGGCACGGGCAAGAATCAGCCGGGCAAGCTCAATGTGCCCGTCACGATCGGCGATGTGCGGATTCAACCGGGCGACATCGTTGTCGGCGATATCGACGGCGTGGTGGTGGTGCCGCAGCACGATGTCGAGCGCGTCGTTCAGGTGAGCCGCGCGCGCGAGGAAAAAGAGCAGGCGTTCCGCGCGAAGATCCGCGAGGGCGCGACGACCGTCGAACTGCTGGGTCTCGAAGCGACGCTGCGCCGTTTCGATTTGACGTAGCAAAAACCGTATCACCCGGACCCGACAGGGTCACGCAGAATAGAAAAAATGGAGCGAGACACATGAGAAAAGACACGGCGTTGCAGGCGTCGAACGCCCTTGCGGCTTCGGCGCGTCCCACGCGCTATCGTTGGGTTGTCGCGACCCTCTTTTTCCTGATTTATACGGTGGCCGCCGCCGATCGCGCGAATCTCGGCATCGCGCTGCCATTCCTGCGCAAAGAGTTCGCGATGACGAACACCGAAGCCGGTGCGCTTGTCAGCGTGTTCCTGATTGCGTATGCGCTCGCGCAATTGCCGTCGGCGTTGATCATTTCGCGCTTCGGCGTGCGCCGCGCGCTGCCCATTTCGATGATCCTGACCTCCATCGCCACGGCGCTGACCGGCGTGGCGGGGTCGCTCTTTTCGCTCAAGCTCTGCCGCCTCGCGCTGGGTTTCGCCGAAGGTCCGCTGCCGCTTGGCATTGCGGCCACGATCAATAGCTGGTTTCCCGCGAAGGAGAAGGGCACCGCTTCGGGGCTGTTCCTGTCGTCCGTGAAATTCGGCCCGGTCATCACGCCGATTCTCGGTGTGGCGATTATTTCGGTGTGGGGCTGGCAGGCGATTTTCCTCGTATTCGCGGTGCCGGGCGTGCTGTTTTCGATCGTCTGGTATCTGATGGTGGCTGACAAACCGGCCGACAGCCGTGGGGTGAACGAGGCGGAGCTCGAACTCATCGACAAGGCGAGTCCGCAGCCGGGCGCCGCCATGCGCATCGAGCGCACGAAAGCGATGCCGTGGCTCGACCGGCTGACGCGCGTGCGCAAAGAGAATCCGCTCGAAACGACGCGCGCGGTGGTCAGCTCCTGGAACATCTACGGCTGCGCGCTCGGCTATTGCTGCCAGCTCGGCATTTCGAGCGTGATGCTCGCGTGGATTCCGACTTACCTGCTCAACGTGAAAAAGTTCAGCGTGGCAGGGACGGGACTGGTGGCGGCGGCGCCCTGGGTGGGCGCGGTAGTCGGCAATATTCTCGGCGGTTGGCTTTCGGATCGCGCGCTGGGCAAGCGCCGCAAGCCCGGCATGATGTTCTCCGCCGTGGCGACCGCGCTGATGATGGTCGTGCTGATTCAATCGCCCGCTTCACCGGTATTGTATGGATTCCTGATCTTTATGGCGGGCGTGGCGCTGAGCATCGGGTTCTCCGCGTACATGGTCTATCCGACGTCGTTTGTCGCCAAGGCGAAATTCCCGCTTGCGAATGCGATCGTCAATATGGGCGGACAGCTCGGCGGCGCGGCGACGCCGTTCATCGCGGGCTTGCTGCTCGATCACTTTGGATGGGACTCGGTGTTCGTCTTCATGTCGGCGATTTCCGCACTGACGTTCCTGATTTTGCTGACGATTACGGAGCCGCTCGATACGGTGGCGCGCGACGCCTCGCGTTGATTGCCGTGATTGCGTGGACCAAAACGAAACGCCCTCCCGGCGGACCGGGAGGGCGTTTGAATAAGCGCTCGTGGCATCATGCGCTGAAACGATAGTCAATGTAACGGCGTATCGATTGGCGGCTTCGCTGCAATGTGCAGTTTAAAAGCCACCCGACGCACATCGTTACGCGCCGTTCGAAGCAAACGCCGCGTAAGCGTCGCCAGCACCGGACGAGCTTTCGTTCTTGATCACCACGTAGCGTCCATAGAAGAACGGCATGCCGAAATCGAGGCCGCCCTGACCGGCGGTGGTCTCAATGAGGCCGTACGCCGCGAGATCGTTGAACGCAAAGATGTTGCTGTTGCTCAGCAGCGCGATCATATTGCCGACCTTGAAGGTGCCGGTATAGGAGCCGCTGGAACTGCTGGCGCCGCTGTTCGGCGCGAACGTCACGGATTGGGTCTGAACCGACGACGGACAGTAATAGTCCTGATAGTCGATGCCCGTGCACCGGGCGATCGTACTGTCCCGGAACGTCAGGTAATTCGAGCCGGAGTCGATGAAGCTGTACTGATTCGCGGTGCCGCCATACGTCGCCTGGAATTCGAATTGCGCGTCGAGCGGAATCTGGCTGGCGGACGTGATCGTATTGTTCGTCTGCGTGCCGACGCCGAGATAAAGCGTCCCCGAGGCCGTCGCCTGGCCGCTGTCCGACACGGTGGGCATCGAGAGGACGATGCCGTTGTTGTAGCCGCTGCCCAGCATGCTGACCGGATTCGTCACCTGCTGGCTCAGCGGCACGGTGCTCGCCGTCGAGCAGCCCGAACCACTCGCACAGGCGAAATAGTAATTCGATAACGTACTGGTCACACAGTACGTTCCGCAATCGCGTATCTGCCCCTGCAGGCCGAGAATGCCGTTCGCGCCCAATTGGCTGACGGTACCCAAGTTATTACCGCCGCCGGAGCATGTCGTCGGCGCTGTGCCTGCCGCCGAGTCGCCGATCACCTCGAACGGCACGCTCGACGCGGTCTGACTTCCCAACTGCACGTCGCCGGTGCGCACGGCGCCCCAGGTATAGCCGCTGACGAACTGGCCGCAGGCGTCGATGTAATAACCCGACGATGCCAATTGCTCACGCGGCATACCGGCCAGCGTCGTGCTGCTCAGCGCCGACGACAGCACGCGCAGACCCGTGGAGCCGGTATCGAGCAGCACATGATCAATGGTGTCGCAGAGAGTCGTGCTCCCGGGCGCGCAAACGGTCACCGTGACGAATGGCTGGTTCGCGAAGTCGCTGAGGCCCTGCTCCACGGTGACGGTCATCGTATTGGTGCTGCTCGCCGTAACCGGCGATTGCGTAGAACTCGTGGTTTTCGATGACGTTGTCGAGCTATCGTCGCTCGACGAACCGCCGCCGCCACATGCTGCCAGAGCAAGCATCAGGCCGCACGCGGTCAGGCCCGCTGCTGCACGGCGCGGCGCAAAGCGGAACACGCGTTTAAGCGAAGCGCCGTCGGCAGGAAAGAGTTTCGCGAGGCGCGCGACACCGCCGGCGAGCACCGCGAGAGAAAACAGAGTCGTCATGACTGGATTGGGGCGAAAAAAACGAGAGCGAAAGAAGACACACGCATGGCGCGGCATCGCATGAATGCCGCGCGGCAACGATGCGGCGATCACTGAATCACGGTCGAACTGACGCCGGACGGCAGCAGCGAGGGCAGCCAGGCCCGGCCATGGAAGTGCCGTTGATGGCCTTGCACCTGCACGACGAAGTCATCGGTGCTGATATTCACGCCGCCGTTGCGCTGCAGGCGGGTCTGATTCTGCAGCGCGCTCACGTATTCGGAGAAGATCGTGCTGCCCATGAAGCTGCGCAGATCGGGCATGTAAGGACCGTCCCACGCCAGCGCGAACACGGTGCCGTCGACGTTCAGATATTCGCGTTCCGTGACGCCGTTTTCGAGCGTCGATTCGCGCACCGTGTAAGTGGTCGATGTGCTCGTGGACGTGCTGGTGGTCGAAGCGCTGGACGTTGCCTGCAGCGAAAGCGCGTTGGACGTCTGGGCGCTGGTCGCGGGCAGTGTCGGCAGGCCGCCGAGTTCCGCATGGGCAGCGATGCAGAAGACGCTGCCGATTGCCAGCACGATGGCCCGTGCGCTGGCACGGGTGGCGGCGGGCAGAACGGCGGACACAGACGCACAACGCAAGCGATTCACGAAAAGCTCTCCTGACGATCGGGATGATGGATACGATGTTTGGGGTTCGTGCGCTCATCGCAGTGGCCAGGGCCAACTGACGATAAGCCAGACCGGGATATCTCGCGCAAATTCAGATTATCAATGCCGACAATGACTTTTTTCTGGCTGTGTGCAGCCGAAGAGAGAGGCATTGCGCAGAAATATAATCAATAAACCAACGAGCCGCGTGATTCTACACAAGAAGAATCGCTCGTTAAGCGTCGAATAGAGGCTGTTGTCTTAATGCTGAAATACCCGGATATCGCCGATCAATCGGCGTATCGCCGCGTGGCGCGAATAAAAATCGATTCATTACCCTAAAGAATTCGCTTTAACGTGCCGATAATTACCGCCGGCGCATAGTCTTCACGCATGCAATTCAAATAAAACCGCATATAGGCCCGATATTCGCGTTTTATTTGGGCCATGCGCGTATCAGGCCTCGGCCTATCATTGCATTTGTGCAATGATAGGTTTCAAACACTTCTATTTCGCAAATATCTGCCGATCCGTATTCTCCTTTCCATCGGCTGCACGACATGACGTCGCCAGCCACTCAACCCAACGGAAAGGAGCATCACGATGTACACGCAAACCACGCCGAACACGCCCGATACCGCCACCGCCGCCTTCCTCGACGCGCTCAACAGCGGCACCGGTCCGGCGATCGAAACGCTCCCGCCCGCCGACGCGCGTGAAGTCCTCGCAGGCGCGCAGCGCAGCGTCGAAGTCGACGTTTCCGGCATCGACGTCACGCGCCGCGCGATCGAACAGGATGGCCGCGTCGTGCCGCTCGTCATCGTCAAGCCGCAGGGCGCGCGCGGCGTGCTGCCTGTGTTCATGTTCTTCCACGGCGGCGGCTGGATTCTCGGCGATTACCCGACGCACGAGCGTCTCGTTCGAGATCTCGTCGTGCAGTCCGGCGCGGCGGCGGTGTTCGTCGAATACACGCCTTCGCCCGAAGCGCGCTATCCGGTCGCCATCAACGAAGCCTTTGCCGCGACGAAGTGGGTCGCCGCGCACGGCGCGGAAATCGGCGTCGATGGCGCGCGGCTGGCGGTCGTTGGCAATAGCGTGGGCGGCAATATGGCCGCGGTCGTGAGCCAGATGGCGAAGGACCGCAACGGCCCGGCCATCCGCTTCCAGGGGCTCATGTGGCCGGTGACGGACCACGCGTTCGACAACGCTTCGTACGAGGCCTTCGAAAACGGCTACTTCCTGAGCCGCGCGATGATGAAGTGGTTCTGGAACGCGTACACGGCCGACGCAGGCGAGCGCAACGAACGCTACGCATCGCCGCTGCGCGCCACGCTCGACGAGTTGAAGGGCTTGCCGCCCGCGCTGATTCAGACGGCGCAATTCGATGTGCTGCGCGACGAAGGCGAAGCCTACGGACATCGGCTCGACCAGGCAGGCAACGAGGTGACGACCACGCAGTACAAGGGGACGATCCACGACTTCGGCTTGCTCAACGTGCTCGCCGCCGACGCACCGACGCGCGCCGCCATGCAGCAAATGGCGACCGCTTTGAAGACGCGTCTGCAATAAAGCACATGAATTCCACTTTTATCGAGCCAATCATGAACCACGCTAAAGAACTGCTTGCCGCTTACCTCGAATCGATTCGCGACCCGCGTGCAGCCGCTGCATTGTTTGCCGACGATGGCGTGCTGGAATTGCCGTATCTGAAGTCGCTGGGTATCGACGGACGCGCTCAGGGACCGGAAGCGATTGAAGATTTTATCGCGTCGTTGATTGCGAAAGTGCCGGATTTCGCGTTTAAAAACGTGCGCTGGCTGATTGAAACGCCGGAGCAGGTGTTTGCCGAATATGAGGTGGAAGCGCTCGTGCCGTCGACGGGAAAAATCTATCGGCAGATGTACGCGGGGCGGCTTGTGGCGCGTAACGGAAAGATCGCGCTGCTGCGCGAAGCGCTGGATACGGTGGCGGCGGCCGAGGCGTTTCGGTGATCCAGGGTGGTGGATGCGGCCGGCCGGAAACGACCGGCCACATTTCACGCCCCGTATTCAAAATGAAATCGCAATACCAAACATCGCGACAAACTGATTACTCGTTGAAGACGGCGTCGTGTTTTGCGAATCGCCTACGATAGGCAGCGCATCGATGATATCGCCCGCGCCTTTAACGCCGAGCGTCTGACCCGAAGCGTGCTGATACGCCTGCAAGGTGTACAGCGTCGTGCGCTTCGACAGGTGATACAACTCGCGTAAAGAAATCTGCTGATAACGAGCCGCATCGTGAATGCCATTCGCCGTCGATGCGCGCGTGTAGCTATATCCGCCAGAAATTTCAAACGGCGTACTGATCCGATAGCTCGCCAGCGCGCCATAGGTATTGAACACGGCGGTATCGGTGAAAAGCGAATGGCCGCCCGGGCGATACACGACATTCGAATAGTTCACGCCGAGCAGAAGATTGCCGACGGCGTAGGTCGCGAGCGCCGCGGCATGCTGCACGTTGCGCGCGGAAAGATAGCCGTTGTTCAACTCCGAGTGCGGAAACGACGCACTCGCGGCCGGATCGAAACCGCCGCTGTATTCCGTATTGTTCATGCGCAGATAACCCGCGCCAATCGAGAGCGGCCCGCCGTCGTATCGAATCGCTGCGCTGAACATACTGCCGCTTTTCATGCTGCCCGCCACGCCGCCAAATCCGTATTGCACGCTGCCGCGAAAGCCTGAAATGGTCGGCGACGTGTAGGTGACGGAACTGTTGGCGCGGATATCCGTGTCGAAACCGTCGATGTCGCCGGGATGCGCGCCGGTGGCGCCCGTGAGATACGTCACCGGCCCGAGCGTGCCAGCCAGCAGGTAGTAGGGCGTGTATTGGCGACCCAGTGTCAGCGTGCCGGCGCGCGTATCCTGAAGCCCGACAAACGCGTAGCGATTGAAGGCCAACCCCGCCGATTGCTGCGCGCCCGTTCCCGGATCGAAGCCCTGTTGGAGATCGAAGATCGCCTTTAGATCGGTGCTTAATGGCTCACTACCCTTGAAACCGAATTTCGACGCGTACAGATTGCCGTTGCGCATATACACATTCGAATTGCCTTTCTGGTTATTCGCATAGACCATCGCTTCGTCGACGTTGCCGTATAGCGTCACGCTGCCTTGCGCGAAGGCCGGCTGAGCCGCGCAAGCCATCACGCAAAGCGCTGACTGGATCGCACACGCAGGTCTCGAACTCATGGCTGTTCACCTCGATTCTCGCGCCACGCAATCAAGCCGACGGTCTCATGGCGCGCGCGTTCCCGCGAACGACTGGGCTTTCAGGCTCTTGCGCAGCGAGCCCACTTGCGTGGCGTCCACGGCGGGCGCGGCGTTGCCCCAGCTATTGCGGATGAACGTCGCGATGGCGGCGACATCGGCATCCGAGAGTTTCCACGCGAACGCCGGCATTTGCGCGCTGGTCGGATTGCTCGACGTGGCCGCGCCGCGACCGCCAACCAGGATCGTGCGCAGCACGTTATTGGCGCCGGGCGCGCGCACGCCGGGATTGTTCGCGAGCGAAGGCACCATCGCGTCCACGCCGTCGCCATTGCTCTTGTGACAGGCGATACAGTTGGTGCGGTACAGGTCGCTGCCGAGTTTCATCGCCGGATCGCTGTCGGCAATCGCTTGCGGCGCGGCGCGGCCCGATCCGGGCAGGCTCTTGAGGTAAAGGCCGATCGCTTTCAGATCGGCGGCGCTCAAATACTGGGTGGAATTCGAAACGGCTTCGCCCATCGACCCCGCCGCGACGCTGAACCGATTGCCGCTGGTCTTGAGATAAGCGACGAAATCGTCGTCGCTCCAGGTGCCGATGCCGACATAGCGATTGCCCGTGATTTCCGGCGCATGCCAGCCTTCCAGATCGTAGCCCTGCAAATAGTCGGTATCGCCGCCGAGCGCGTTCTTGCCGCTGTGGCACGCGGTGCAATGGCCGAGTCCGTCGACCAGATAGGCGCCGCGATTCCATTCGACCGATTGCGAGGGATTCGGGTGAAACGGCGTGGGATTGAAAAACAGCAGATTCCAGCCGAACATCATCAGCCGGATATTGAATGGAAACGGCAATTGATTGGCGGGCGGCGCTTCGGCGACGGCGGGCACGGTCTTCAGATACGCGAGAATGTCGAGCAGATCGCGGTCGCTCACGCGCGCGTAGAGGTTGTACGGCATCGCGGGATAGAGCAGCTTGTGATGCGGCGCGACGCCTTCTTTCACCGCCGCGAGAAACTGTGCGTCGGTCCAGTTGCCGATGCCGTATTGCGGATCGGGCGTGATATTGCTCGACACGATCACGCCGAATGGCGTGTTCAATCCCAGGCCGCCCGCGAAAGGCTTGCCGCCTTGCGCGGTATGGCAGGCGATGCAATCGCCCGCGCGCGCGAGGTACATGCCGCGTTTGACGGGATCGGTGGCGGCACTGCCGTTTTCATCGCCGTAATGGAGCACGCGTTGCAGCAGATCCGAGTCGGCGGGTTGCGCGTGGCGCTGCGAACTGCGCCACGCAAGCAGGCCGCCGAGCACGATCAACGCGAGTACGACAAGCGCGATCAGTAGCGTCACGATGCGCCGCCCGCGTGAACCACCACGCGGCGTGGAAGTGTCGGGAGTACGCGCCATGGCTTACACCTGCACCAGCGCGCCAGGCGCTTTCAGATAGTGATCGCGAATCGCCTGAGCGGCGTGCAAGGTGAGCGCGGCGACCGTGCCCGTGGGGTTATAGCCGCCGTTGTTCGCGAACGCCGATGCGCCGCAGACAAACGTATTCGGCACGTCCCAGCTTTGCAGATATTTATTGACGGCACTCGTGGCCGGATCGGCGCCCATGCACGCACCGCCGGTCGTATGCGACGAGAGGTTCGTCATCGGCGTATAGGGCTGGGCGGTGGGCTCGGAGCGCTCGATGGTTTCCGCGTTCATCGCGCGGGCGATCTCCTCCGATTTGTCGGCCATGAATTTCGCCGAGCGCTTGTCGTTCTCGTTCCAGTCGAAGGTCACGCGCAGCAATGGCTGACCATGCCGGTCGCGGTAAGTCGGATCGAGGTCGAGAAACACGTCGCGATGGGGGTAGCTATTGCCCATCACATAGATCGAGTTGTAATTCTGATAAGCCTTGCGATAGGCCTGTTTCCACGCCGAGCCCCACGTCGGCGTGCCTTTCGGTACGCCCGACGACAGGCTGATGGGCCTTCCGTTCGTCGAATGAATCAAGGCCACGCCGCCGCCGATAAAGTCGACATTCGAATGGTCGAAGTTATCGCCGTTGAAATCGTCGATGGCCTGCGCGAGTGCGCCCGCGCCGATAAAAGGATTGAGATTTTGATCCTTCAGCCAGATCGCCGCGCCGGAAATCGTCTGATAGGCATAATTGCGGCCGACCACGCCCTGGCCTGCATCGCGGTCGTAAGGCTTGCCGATGCCGGACAGCAGCATGAGCCGCACGTTGTCGAATTGATAAGCCGACAGCACGACGATATCGGCGGGCTGCTCCCATTGCTGCCCGTCGTTGTCGATAAAGGTGACGCCGGTCGCCATCTTCTTGTCGGGCGTGAGATTGACGCGCAGGACTTCGGCATTCGGAATCACGCTGAAGTTTTTTCTTGCCATCAGCGCGGGAACGACGCAAGCCTGTGGGCTGCTTTTCGACCAGTTGCCGCAACCGAAGAACTCGCAATAGCCGCAATACGTACAGGGCGCCATTTTCACGCCAAGCGTATTTGTGTAGGCCCCCGAAGTATTTCCGGCGGGCACCGGAAACGGATGATAGCCGAGATCGCGCGCCGCCTTATCGAACAGCAAGGCCGCCTGCGTGCGCGCGAGCGGCGGCAGCGGATAGTCGCGATTGCGCGGGCCTTCGAACACGTTGCCGCCCTCGACTTTCTGGCCTTGAAGATTGCCGGCTTTGCCCGAGGTGCCTGCGATGCGCTCGAACTTGTCGTAGAACGGTTCGAGCTCGTCGTAGGTGACGCCCCAATCCTGCACCTGCAATCCGTCGACAAAACGGTTCTTGCCGTATTTCTCGACCGTGTTCGTATAGGTGACGAAATCGGTCGGCAGGAAGCGCCACGTCATGCCGTTCCAGTGCGTGCCCGCGCCGCCCACGCCCCAGCCGAACTGATACGTGTTCAGGTCGCGCAAGGGCAGCGCTTCCTGATCGGGGCGATTGCGGAATGTCATCGTTTCCACGCTGAGCGGCTGCAGCAATTCGCGTCGGCGCGCGTAGCGCAATTCGTCGGTGTCGATTGTGGTGGGGAAATCCGTGCTCGTGTCTCGCCAGTTGCCGCGTTCGATCGCGACCACATTCAAACCGGCTTGCGTGAGTTCATTCGCCATCAGCGAGCCGGCCCATCCGAGACCGACGATGACGGCATCCGCCTTGGGCCGCTTTTGTGCCATGTGGGCGCTCCTTGTTCTCGTTCGCGCAATCGCGCGGCATCGCTCGCGCCGCGACGACGCGCGAATCAGGTTTGCTTGCGAATGAAGCTCACGGGCTGAATGCCGAGCGGCTGGCCCGGTTTGTCGAGATAGTCGCGGAAGTCATACTGCGCGCCGGGAAAGCCGACCATCTTCCAGCCGGCCATGTCCTTGTTGCCGCCGTAGATGGGATCGGAGAAAAAGCCTTCGCGCACGTTCCAGAGCACCAGCGAAAAGAACTGTTTCGCGTCGACGCCAGGCATCGATAACGTGCCCGCTTCCCATTCGCGGATCATGGCGTCCTGCGCGTCGGGCGCGAGATCGACGAAGCGTTTGCCGGCGGGCTGCGCTTTTACCGCGCTATCGAACGCGGCCAGTCCCGCACGCCATCGCGCGGCGGGGCCGCGATCGAACTGCGGACCGGCTTGCGGCAGGCCCTGTTTGAGCGGGCCGTCGAGATAGAGGTAAGTGCCTTTGCCGTAAGGCCCGGCGAGTTGCGCATCGATGAACACCGCGCAGCCGGCTTCCTTGCCGCCGATGCTCAGGTCATCGGCGGGAATGAGGCGATCGGCGAGGGCTTCGGTCAGGGCCGCTTCGTCGGCGGTGAAGAATTTCCAGCCATTGGCGACGACCGGTTGAGGCGGCGGCGATGCCTCGCCGGTCCACGGCATGCCACCCCAGATCACCTTCGCCTTCGCGACGGCCAGACTACCGACGAGCAGAACCAGCGATATCAGGACGCCACGTCTTCGCATGGTGAACCTCAGACGAAAGTGACTGGAAGCCACGCGCAAAAGACGATCGCGCGGGGCGTAGCCCACATCGAATTACGATAGTTGCGAACGTCTGCATGTGCAAGCGAGGGATTTACCGATGCGGGCACTTGCGATAGGGGGTCATGGGCGGCGGGTGAGTGCAGTTCGCGCGTCGCTCGCGCGACATCGTAAGGTGTCCTGTCATTGTTCGGCGAATGAAGCGGCGACTGGATGAACTGCGCCGCTGGGTTCCGCCTGGTCAATTGATCGGCGCTCGTGGGTTTGATCGCGGCTTCGTCTGCCGGGATTTGCGCGCGATAGAAGCGAGCGAGGCCAGGCGATCTCCCTCCGGTCATTTCACGCGCGCCGCACGACAGGTGCGTCAGCGCCGTCTGGCTTGAATTAAATGGTGTCACATCAATGGGCGGGGGCGAATTCTCGCTCCTAAGCGCCGTCTGCTGGCCACTTCCAACCCGTTTTGCGGGCCTTTTCGGCTGCCACATTGAGGGCGGCTGGGCGTTGCCCGTCTCCCGATCCCCGAAACATCCCGTAATGTTCGAAAAATTTAAATGAGAATGCTTCTCATGTATATTCACGAACCTTAATGATTCTGTCGGCTTGCGCAGCACAAACGTAAGCGTATCAATAGGGGAAGATGTTGTTTCAGCGAAGAATTCTGGCAATCCTGATTCCGATGGCGCTCTCGGAATTGGCGGGCGCGCAAGGCGCATGGGCTCAAACGGCAACGTCGGCGGCTGACGCAGCGTCGGCAGCATCGGCTGCCTCGGGCGTTTCAACGGCAACTTCATCGGCGGCGAAGCGCGCGGCAACAAGCGCGAACGCACGCGTTGAAAGCCAATTGAATGTCTTGTCGGTGACGGCGAACCGGATCGGCACGACCGATCCGACCAAATCGGCGGCGACGGTCTCGGTGATCACGTCCGACGACATGGAAGAGAACAACGCCAAGGACATCAAGGACGCGCTGAAATACGAGCCCGGCGTGGCCGTCAACCGCCAGGCTTATCGGCCGAGCGGCATCGGCAGCTCAACGGGCCGGGCGGGCAACGACGGGATCAATATTCGCGGTCTCGAAGGCAATCAGGTTCTGCTGCTCGAAGACGGCATTCCGCTGCCGCAATCCTTCTCCTTTGGCTCCGGTTCGGCGGGCCGCGGCGACTATCTGAATACGGACCTGTACGAACGCGTCGAAGTTTTGCGCGGGCCTGCATCGGTTTTGTACGGCAGCGATGGTTTGACCGGCGCGGTCAACTTCGTGACGAAAGACCCGTCCGATCTGCTGAATATCTACGGCAAGAAGACGTATTTTTCGGTGCGCACGGGCTATGACTCGAGCGATCGCAGCTGGGGTGGCACTGCGACCACGGCGTTTAGCACTGCGAATGGCGCGGTGCAGGGTTTGCTGATGCTCTCGGGCCGACACGGCCACGAACTCGACAATCATGGCAGCACGGGCGGTACGGGCGCGAGCCGCGACGAAGCGGATCCGGCGACCTACAACAACCGCTCGGCATTGGCGAAACTGGTGTTCCGCCTCTCGTCGACCGACAAGCTCAAGCTGACCGCCGAAACGCTCAACAACAGCAATGAAGTCGACAGCTTGTACGAAATTGGCAATTACACCGCCAATACCACTTCGTACAACACGACCAACAATGTCACGAGCAATCGCGTCAAGCTCGAATGGGATCACGACGACGAAACGAATCGTTGGGTGCAACACGTCAAGAGTTCGGTTTTCTATCGTAATGCGGCGACCGACCAATCGTTGCTGATCGGCGAAACGACGACCGACGTCACGCGTTACAACCACTATGGCGAGAGCATTGTCGGCGGCAATACGGTGGCGGAAAGCTCGTTCAAGACGGGGCCGTTCTCTCATAAGCTCGTGTACGGTTTCGACCTGAGCGTGTCGCAATACAACACCAATTCGAACGGCAATACGGTCGATACCACCTCCGGTTATCTGGAGACGTTCCCGAAGACGCAAACGCTCAATCTGGGCGCGTACATGCAGGACAGCATCAGCTGGAACAAGCTGACGTTCGTGCCGGGCTTGCGCTTCGACTACTACCATATGACGCCCGATGCCGACAGCACCTATACGTCGGCGGCGAGCGCTTCGACCCAACCGCTTTCGAATTCGAGCGGCAATGCGCTGTCGCCGCGCCTGGCGTTTCTGTATGAAATCAGCCCGGCCATGGTGCCGTATGTGCAATACGCGCGGGGTTTCCGTGCGCCGTCGGCCAACCAGGTCAACAGCTATTACGGTGGCGGCGTCGCGGCCTCGATGTACCACACCTATTACGAGCAGGTCGGCAATCCGAACCTGAAGCCGGAAACCAGCAACTCGTTCGAAGCGGGTATGCGCGGCAAGCTCGCATTCGGTACGAATCGCGTGTCGTATAGCGCGTCGGCATTTTATGGCCGCTACAAGAACTTCATCGATTCGGAAGTCGTGGGCGGCAGCCTGACCTCGGCGAGCGATCCCGAGAAGTTCCAGTACATCAATTTCAGCAAGGCCACGATCAAGGGCGTCGAAGCGAAATTCGACTGGTTCGCGGGCGATTCGGTCGAGGTCAAGGGCGGCGTCGCCTATACCGATGGCACCGAGCAGAACACCGACGGCACGAGCAGCGGCATCATGTCGATTCCGCCTATCGCCGCCGTAATGGGCATCACTTATCGCGCGGACGATCGCTGGTTCGTGGGCGCCGACGTGACCTACAACTCGCGCCGCGATACCAGCGACGTGAATACGTCGAGCACCAAGTATTTCTCGACGCCGTCATACACGATCGTCGACCTGCATGCGGGCTACAAGATCACGCAGCACGTGAGCCTGACCGCCGGCATCAACAATCTGTTTAACCGCAAGTACTGGCGTTGGAGCGATGTTCGCGATCTCTCGGCAAGTTCGAGCTACGCGACGCTCAATTCCTATACCGCACCCGGACGAAACTTCAACGTCGGCATGAAGATCGACTTCTGAGGATCGTCACTCACACATACAAAGGATTACCATGACTCAAATCGATTTTTCGGACACCCAGGCATGTGCGCAATGGCGGGATTCGTATCTCGCGCATAAGGCCGCGCAAAAGCTGCGTCAGCGCGACGCCGCTGCCGCGATGCAAGTGAGCGAAGCGCAGGCGGTGGCCGCATTCGTTGGCCTCAACGTCGTGCGCCTGAAGCCGGATTTCATGGGCTTGATCGCCCAGATGCCGCGTCTTGGCGCGGTGATGACGCTGACCCGCAACGAAGCCGCCGTGCATGAGAAGGACGGTGTATTCGAAACGGTGAGCGCGGAAGGTCATGTCGGGCTGGTGCTCGGCGCGGATATCGATCTGCGCGTTTTTCACCGTAGCTGGGCCTTTGCGTTCGCGGTACGCGAGACGTCGCCCAACGGTGAAATGAAGAGTTTCCAGTTCTACGACGCGCAAGGCGAAGCGGTATTCAAGGTGTTTCTGCGCGCCCATAGCGATCACGCGGCATTCGACGCAATCGCGACGGAATGGGCCGATGCCGAGCAATCCGCGGTGCTCGCCTTGAAGCCCGCGCAACCCGCGCCGCTGCCGCGCGCCGATAAGGACATCGACGTCGCCGGATTCCATGCCGCGTGGGACGTGATGAAGGACACGCACGAGTTCTTCCCGCTGCTGCGCAAGTTTGGGCTGACGCGCACGCAGGCGTTGCGTCTTGCCGAGCCGCGTTATGTGACGCGACTCGCCGACGATGTCACCGAGGCGTTGCTGGTCGAGGCCGCCCGCGCACAGATTCCCATCATGGTGTTCGTGGGCAACGCGGGCATGATCCAGATTCATACCGGCGAGGTGACGAATATTCGCACCATGGGCAATTGGGTCAACGTGCTCGACGAGCGCTTCAATCTGCATTTGCGTGCGGATCTGGTCGCGAGTGCGTGGCTCGTGCGCAAGCCGACCGTCGACGGCATCGTGACGTCGGTGGAATTGTTCGACGCGCAGGGCGAAAACATCGCGATGTTGTTTGGCGCGCGCAAACCCGGTGCGCCTGAATTGGCTTCGTGGCGTGATCTGGCCGGTGCGTTGCCGCCGCACGCTGCATTGGCTATCGCTTGACTCAGCAACGCTGGATTTCAGGCTGACGTCTTAACACTTTGACTATTTCCCGGCCATCGGTCGGAGCTTAGGAAACCGGGGAGGGCATCCGTGCTGGATGCCGCTTTCCCGGTATTGACGCTATGGGAAAAACTGAGCCTGTTGGTTCGAAGTACTTTGCTCACCGTGATTCTGTCGTCAAGTACATGAACGAGATGGGCGTTCGTGTTACGCCCACGCGAATCGGTGTCTTGACCACGATGTTCGAAATCGAGCGCGGCGTTAAAGCCGACGAGATCTACAAGTTCGCGATCAGGAAGAAGATCGGCCTGAGTAAAGCGTCGATTTATCGGGCGCTCGTCGATTTCGAAAGCGCCGGTATCGTCTCGAGACAATGGGTGTCGGGCAATACCGGCGCGCGCGCGACATTTTTTCTTCAATGCCCGTACGAAGCCGAAAAGATGCACGTGGTGTCGTGCAGGAAATGCGGGTGTCGCGTGAGATTCAAGAACCCGGATCTCTTCGATACGATCAAGGCCGCGGCTCAGTCCGAGATATTCGGGTCGCGGGATAAGCCGATCAGCATCGTGATTGTTTGCGCCGATTGTGAGTGACGCGTGCGCCTGCATGCCGATGGCGGCTTAGATCGCCGTCTGTGGTAGCGGCGACTCATTCGAGTTCCGCAAAAAGCGGTCCAGCCGCTTATAGGCTTCGATCAGCGCGAGCCGTGGCGCGAGAAACAATTGCGTATCGGCTTGGCGCAGAATGGGCTCGACCAGCGCGCGCTCGCCGGGCGAAATGCGGCAGACTTCATCGTCGCCCGCGCGCAGAATGCAATTCTCCAGCGCGGTTTCGGCATCGGCGAACCGCGCGATGTCGGTATCGCCATAGCCTTCACACTGCACATAGAAGGTGAGATAGACCATGCGCACGAGTTCGCTGACGAGCCGTGTTGTGCCCGCCCAGCCCTGGCAGGCGGCGAACGTGAGGTGATGCGCGAGCGCCATTTCGGTGGCCGTTTTTTCGTCCAACGGGCGCTGCATGAAGCGGGAAGAAGCAGAGGGGAGCGGTGCGGAGTGGGCTTTTTTGCTGCGTGACATTGATACGAAGTTGGTGCAACGAAGGATGGGTGCGAATCCGAAGGCAAACAAATTTCGCCGCCATTATGCGCGAAACGTGGCGAATGTGACGGCGAACCCGCATATCGTGCGCTTGCGGGTGCCATGGAAAGTCGCGTAAAAGCATACACGAACGCACCTGTCATCGAGATGTTGCTACGCTGACAATTCTGTTATCTACGTGCGATATTCCGGCGGCGATCCATGCTATATCGCTGCGCTCTCAACCTTTTCTATTTCCTTCCTGCGATCCGCGGCGCAAGACGGCATCACCACGGCGGTGCCTTCCACGACGACAAACCCGTTCACTTCGCAGTGCGTCTCCAGCACGACGCGGCGGCGCGCCACGAGGATCTCCTTGACCGATACCGTCGCACACACCGTTTCGCCGAGCTTGACCGGCCGCCGGAACTTCAGGTCCTGCGAAAGATAGATCGAACCGGGACCGGGCAGGCGAGAGGCAATCGCCGCCGAAATCACGGAGGCGGAGAGCATGCCGTGCGCGATGCGTCCGCCGAATTGGGTTTGCTTCGCATACTCCTCGTCGAGGTGAACGGGGTTGCGATCACCGGATGCGCTCGCAAACAGAAAGACGTCACGCTCGGACAGCGTTTTCGTGAAGCGCGCGTTCATGCCGGGCATCAGATCTTCGAGGTCGAATCCGCCTGCATCATTCATGGTCAGTTCCTGTATGGTTGGTACTGCATAGTATTTTCGGTGAGGCACGGAAAACGGTGCGCGCGGATTCAAGCCGATTGAAGCGCTGCTGCGTTGTCGTGCTTCGTGGTGTCGTCCACGCCAGGCAGCGCAAACAGGGGCTCCGCAATGCGCAATGCCGATCCCACCGCAAGCGCGCCTGCATGGGGCAGCGCTTGCATGATCGCGCCGACGATCTCGCGCCGCGTCGCGCCAAGAGAGAGCGCTTCGTGCACGTGAGCGGCGAGTGTTTCCGCATCGGCGTTGCGCGAAAGACAGGTCAGGCAGGCGATATCCGTGAGGTGCCGCGTCTTTGCGTGTCCGGGTGATTCAAACGGCGCATTGCCGACGTCCAGTTCCACCATGCTCCGCTCGATTTCCGCAGAAATATCCGCGATGCTTTGCGCGGAGTTGGTGACGTCCTCCGGCGCGTCCGTGCCGACGCTTTCGAACACCTCCAGCGCGATGCGCGTCAACGGCAACACGACCGGCCAGCCGATATAGCCGGTGAGTTGAATCAATACCTCGGTCAATTCGCTGCGCGTCCAGCCGAGGCGCAGGCAGTCCTTCAAATGCTGCCGAACCGCACTGTATTGATTCCCTCGCGCCATGACGATGGCCAGCGTCGCGAGTTGACGGTCTTTTTGCGTGAGGGCTGCCGATGGCGCGTGACCGGACAGAAGCAGACGAACAATCGACGATGCATCGCGCAGATGGCGATACGCATCGTTTCGAACGGCGAGACCACGCTCATGCAGCAGCATCACGACGAGCCGCACGCCCGCCATCGCCACGGGCGCGCCTGAATAGGCGAGCGTATGCATCGCGGTTTCGAGCACGGCTTCGGGCGTCCAGCCCGTATTCAACATGCCGCCCGCATGATATTTGAGCGCGGCTTCGGCATTGCCAATCGAAGTCAGGACCGCGACCGTAATCAGTTCGCGATAGTTGAGCGAGAGATTGGGGCGCGCGATGATATCCGCATAAGCCCCTTCGACGAGTAATTTTTTGAAATCAGGGTCGAGTTTATCCAGCGCGGCACTCAGGCGGTTAAAGCCTTCATCGCCGATCGCGAGGATCGTCGACATGCCCAGATCGTGACGGGATATTCGTTGTGCATGCATATAAATCCAATTCGAATGAACGTGGAGGTCAATGACGTTCTTCATCATATTCGCGAGGATGTTTTGCAATTCTGAACTTTTGTGAAAATCGATCGGTTTGCGTTTTTTGCCGCCTAGAATCGTCCTCGAATCGCGCTGCTGTTTATTGCGGCCGATGCCGAATGGATGCTCTGTCACGTCAACGTAACCGGGAGAACGCAGTGCTGAAGCTTCAACAGAAGGTGGCCCTCGTAACAGGTGGAAGTTCGGGGATCGGCCGGGCCACGGCAATGCTGTTTGCCAGAGAGGGCGCGAAGATCGCGATTGCATCGCGTCGCCATGAGGAAGGGCTGGCCGTTGTCGAGGAAATTCGGCGCGCAGGCGGTGAAGCGATCTTCGTGAAGACCGACGTGTCGAAAGCCGATGATTGCGCGAATGCAGTGGAGCAGACCGTCAAGGCATTCGGCAAGCTCGATATCGCTTTCAACAATGCTGGCGTCGAGCAATTCGGCAAGCCAGTTGCGCAGACCGATGAAGCAAGCTGGGATTTCGTCGTGGACATCAACCTCAAAGGGATGTTTCTCGCGATGAAATATGAAATTCCCGAGATGCTGAAATCGGGCGGCGGCTCGATCGTCAATATGTCGTCCACCTACGGTCTGGTGGCGTCTGCGTTTGGCGGCTGCGCCTATCACGCCTCGAAGGCGGGCATTATCGGTTTGACGAAGGCGGCGGCGCTCGAATATGCGAAACAGAATATTCGCGTCAACGCGATCTGCCCGGCATTTGTCGCGACTGCCATGGTCGAGAAATTCCTCGACGAAACGCAGATGACCGACCAGATCAAATCTTTCCATCCTGTGGGGCGTTTGGGTACGGAAGAGGAAATCGCGCAAGGCGTGCTGTTCCTCGCGAGCAGCGCCTCTTCCTTTATGACCGGCACCGCGTTGTCGGTGGACGGCGGCATGATCGCGGCCTGACCCGGTCGAGCTTGTCAGTCGTTTCGTAGCGCGGGCGCTACGCCTTTCGAAGCTGATCTTTCATGGATATCGATATGGATACCGAAGTATTGGATTGTGTCGCCGATGCGGGTGTCGGCCAGCCGGAATTGTTCGAAATCGGCCGTCCGGTGCCGCTCGGCGTGGTGCCGAAGCGCATGCACGCGTGGACGATTCGTCGCGAGAATCACGGCGAGCCGCAAGGCGCGTTCACGAAGGAAGTCGTGCCGGTGCCGTCGATCGGCGCCAACGAGGTGCTGATTCTGGTCATGGCGGCGGGCGTCAATTACAACGGTGTGTGGGCCGCGCTGGGCCAGCCGTTCTCGGTGCTCGATCTGCACGACGATCCGTATCACATCACCGGTTCCGACGCGGCGGGCATCGTGTGGGCCGTGGGCGCGAACGTGCGCAAGTGGAAGGTGGGCGACGAGGTGGTCGCGCACTGCTCGCAGGTCGATGGCGAAGACGAGGAATGCAACGGTGGCGATCCCATGCTGTCGCCTTCGCAGCGCATCTGGGGCTACGAGACGACGCACGGCTCGTTCGCGCAATTCGCGCGCGTGCAGGCCACGCAGCTCATGCCGCGTCCGAAGCATCTCACGTGGGCCGCGAGCGCCTGCTACACGCTCACGCTCGCCACCGCGTTTCGCATGCTGTTCGGCCACAAGCCGCATGCGCTGTCGCCGGGGCAATCGGTGCTAGTTTGGGGCGCGGCGGGCGGTCTGGGAACGATGGCAATTCAGCTCGCGGCGCTCGCGGGCGCGCGCCCCGTTGCCGTGGTGTCCGACGATTCGAAGGCCGAATTCGTCAAGAGCCTCGGTGCGGTCGGCGTCATCAATCGCTCGCAGTTTTCATGCTGGGGCGCGCCGCCGCCAGTCGACGAAACCGCCGCCTACACGGCTTATATCGACAGCGTGAAGCGATTCGGCAAGGCGATCTGGGACGCGCTCGGCGAGAAGCGCGATGTCGACATGGTGTTCGAACATCCGGGCCGCAACACCTTCGCGCCGTCCTGCTATGTGGTCAAGCGCGGCGGCATGGTCGTGTTCTGCGCCGCGACGAGCGGCTACGACCTGACCTGTGACGCGCGCTATGTGTGGATGCGCCAGAAGCGCATTCAGGGCAGCCACTTCGCGAGCCTCAAGGAAGCCGCGCAGGCGAACCGGCTCGTCATGAGCGGCAAGATCGACCCGTGTCTTTCGGAGGTGTTCGCCTGGAACCGCCTGCCCGAAGCGCACGCGAAGATTCGCGCCAATCAGCATCTGCCCGGCAACATGGCCGTGCTGGTGCAGGCGAGCAGCAGCGACGATCTCGACGCGGCGCGCCGCCACTAGACATGCAGAAATCTTTCAGCAGCGAGAATCGAATGGATCAGTCAAACGCAGCCTCGGGGCGCGTCGCCGTCATCGGCATGGCGTGCCGTTTTCCGGGCGGCGCGACTTGCGCGGCGAGCTACTGGGCATTGCTCAATTCGGGGCGCAGTGCGATTCGCGACACGCCGCGCGAGCGCTTCGATATCGACGCGTTTTATTCGAGCGATCCGGACGAACCGGGCACCACGTATTCGCGTGTCGCCGGTTATGTCGACGATCCGTTTTTCTTCGACCACACGTTCTTTCGCACGTCGGCGGCCGAAGCCGTGGAGATGGATCCGCAGCAGCGCTGGATGCTCGAACTCGCGTGGTCGGCACTGGAAAATGCGGGCCTGGCGCCGGGCAAATTGCGCGGCAAGAGCGTCGGCGTTTTCATGACGACGGGCGAAGCCGATTATGGCCGCCGCACCGTCTGGTCGGGCGACCCGGCGGGCATCACGACTTATTCGAAGCTCGGCAATCTGCGCGCGATGGCGCCGGGCCGCGTGGCGCACGTGCTCGGGTTGAGCGGACCGGCGATCTTTGTCGATACGACCTGCTCGTCGTCGCTCGTGGCGATTCATCTTGCCGCGCAAAGTCTGCAGGCCGGCGACTGCGATGTGGCGATCGCGGGCGGCGTGAACCTGATTCTCGGGCCTGAGGAAACCATCGGCGTTGCGCGGCTTCAGGCGATGTCGCCATCGGGGCAATGCCGTCCATTCGACGCGCGGGCCGATGGCTATATTCGCGGCGAAGGCGGTGGCGTGATCGTGATGAAGCGCCTCGACGATGCCATGGCGCACGGCGAACGCATCGAAGCGGTGCTGGCCGGTTCCGCGCTCAACAGTGACGGCGCGAGCAACGGCCTGACCGCGCCCAACGGCGCGGCCCAGGAAGCGGTGATCCGGCGCGCCCTGGCGCGCGCGGGCGTGGGCGCTGAAGCGGTCGCCTACGTGGAGGCGCACGGCACCGGCACCGCGCTCGGCGATCCGATCGAATTGTCCGCACTCCGAAGCGTTTATGCGCGTGATGTCACGCGCGACAAACCGATTCTCGTCGGCTCGGTGAAATCGCAGCTAGGTCACCTCGAAGGCGCAGCAGGCATGGCCGGTTTCATCAAGGCGATGCTGATATTGCGTCACCGCCGCGTGCCCGCGCAGGTGAACTTCACGACGCCGAATCCGCGCTTTCACTGGGAAGGTTCGCGACTCGAAGTGGCGCAAGAAGGCGCGATGCTCCACGACGGCCATGCGCTGGTCGGCGTGAGCGGATTCGGCATCACGGGCACTAACGTGCATATGATTCTTGCCGCGCCGGAGTCTGCGAATGCGAGTGAGGTTGCTGCAAACGCCGCTGCCAACGTCGCGCGTGAGCGGGTGCTGACGCTTTCGGCGCGGTCGCCGCGTGCGCGTCAGCGTCTGGCGTCGGCATGGCGCGCGTGGTTCGCGCATCCCACTGCCGCGCTGCGCGATGCATGCCATACGGCGAGCGTGCGGCGCGATCACTTCGATCATCGCGTCGCGTTGATTGGTACGACGCACGAGGACTTCATCGCGGGGCTCGACGCCTTTCTCGCGGCGAATCCGACCGGTCAATGGCACGCGGGCGAGCAGACCCGCAAGACGCGTCTCGCGTTCCTCGTGCCGGGTCAGGGCGCGTGGCAGCCGGGCGTGGGCGGCGAGCTCTACGAAGGCAACGGTTTTTTCCGCAAGCATGTGGACGCGTGCCTGCGTCACCTCGATGCGGAGACGGCGCGTGCCGTGCTCGACGCGATCTTCGGCCGCGACGCGCACTCGGTGCGCCATCATCCGGGCCAGCTCGCGCACTTCAGTGTTTGCTACGCGCTCGCGCGCACGTGGATGGATCTGGGCGTGCAGCCCGATCTGCTGATCGGGCATTCGCTGGGCGAGCATGTAGCGGCTGTGATCGGCGGCGTCATGTCGCTCGAACACGGCATCCAGGCCGTCGAGGCGCGCGGCCGTCTGTTCGATAGCGCCACGCCTGCGGGCGCCATGCTCGCGGTCGCGGCGAGCGCCGACGAATTGCGCGCGCAATGCGCATTCGGCACGGACCTGTTCGTGGCCGGGTTCAACGGACCGGAGCAGACCGTCGTAAGCGGCACAGAAGAAGCCGTCCTGAAGGTGCGGGACACGATGGTGGCGGCGGGCAAACGGGTCTCGCTGCTCAAGACCTACGGCACGCCGGGTCATTCGCCGATGCTGCGTTCGATGCGCGGAGCCTTCAAACAGGCACTCGAAGCGCTGACGCTCAAGCCGGCCGCGATTCCCATCGTGTCCACGCTCACCGGCGCGTTGGCGAGCGAGTCGATCGGCACCGTCGAGCATTGGCTCGATCTCGTCGAGCAGCCCGTGCGTTTTCACGAGGCGCTGGTTGCGGCGTGCGACGGCAAGACGCTCTTTCTCGAAGTCGGTCCGGGCGCGGCGCTGGCAAGGCTCGCACGCGCGCAGTCCGGCGGCGACTGGCAGTGTGCGGTCTCGTCGCTGGCCGATGGCCCGGAAGGCGACGATGAAGGCGAGAACACCGGCTTTGCGCACGCCTGCGCGCATCTCTACAGCGCGGGCCAGACGATCGCATGGGGCAAGCTCTACGGCAACGCACCGCGGCCTGCCGACGTGCCGAGTTATTGCTTCGACGGCGAGCGATTCGAACTGCCGTTCGCGGATGTCGCGCGCAGCGCCATCACGCGACGGATCGCGCAGCACGCGGGCGATGCGGTTGCGGGCCAGGGGATGGAACCGGCGGTGGCACAAGCCGCGGTGTCTCCGAACGCCGACGACCTGCTCGCGACGCTGCGCACGATCGCGGCCTCGGTTGCCGCCGCGGGCGTCAGCCTCGCCGATGAACGCTCGTTCGTCAGTCAGGGGCTCGATTCGCTGGCGTTGACGGAATTGCGCGTGCGTCTGCATCAGCGCTTCGGGAAGATGCCGCCGATGTCGATGCTCGCGCGTGGCGCGTCGATCGACACGCTCGCGGCGTGGTATGGCACATCGTTCAGTACGGCGACGAGCGCCGTCGCGACGCACGAAGCGACGAAAGCGCCTGAAACACGCGATGATCGTGCGCTCGTCATGACTTTGCGCGGGGGCCGCGGCCCGCTCGTCGCGCTCGTGCATCCGGTTGGCGGCGACGTGCTCTGCTACGAGGAACTCTCTGCCGCGTGGCCAGGCGATGCGACGATCGTCGCGTTTCGGCATCCCTATGCGGATCAGGATCGCACGCCCGCGTATCTCTCGATCGGGCAACTCGCGGCACGCTATCGCGCGGCATTAATCGCCACGTACGGCAAGCTGCCCGATCTGCTCGGCGGCTGGTCGTTCGGCGGCATCGTCGCGCACGAGATGGCCGCGCAATGGGAAGCGCAAGGCGCGACGTCGCCGCCGCTGCTGATCGTCGACAGCCCGCTATTCGAAGGCCCGTTTGCGACGCGCTTGAGCGAGCTTGCGCGCGAATTCGAAACGTTGGACGACGCGCAGCTGGTCGATCGATGGCTCGCGGACGCGCGCTTCGACGCGATGCTCGACCACGACTTCCATCTCGCTCAGGCGCGACGCCGCGCGCACGCCGACACGTTCGCGCATCTCGCGCGGTTGCACGCGGCGAGCGCGGTGGCGCTGGCGCGTCATCGTCCGCAGCAGGTCGGGGCGCGTATCGACTATGCGCTCGCAGCGCGTAACGAGAGCGCCGTATCGGGTACGCACGCGGCGCAGCAACTGCGCATGCTAACGCGCGGCGGCATCACCGTAAGCGTATTCGACGACGACCATCAATCCATCGTGCGCGAGCCCGCTGCACGGCGACTCGCCGGCTTATTCGTCGACCACGTCGACGCGGCCGTTACCACGCTTTCACTTTCCACCATCTGACTGTAAGGAATCGATGTCATGAGCGCTCAACTTCAAGCTGCAACCGTCAACGGGTCCAAAGTGACCGCGCAGGCCATCCTCGCGTGGATCCAGGAGTGGACCGAAGCGAATCATCTCCAGGTGCCGACCGATCTCGATCAGACGTTCGCCGATGCGGGCTTCGATTCGATGCATTCGGTCGAACTCGCGTTCTTCCTCGAGGAGCGGCTCAAGATCAAGATCGACGAGACCGTGCTGTTCGACTATCCGACTTTCGCCTCGCTTGCCGATCATCTCGTTTCGCTGATTCAGCCTCATGCGGATAAAGATGATCAGGAAAGCGAATCAACGGAAGCGGGGAGCTGGTAAGGCGTGCGCGCTGGCGCGTGCCGTCGGGCGCGCGCGGCGCATTTCGGTTTCGTTCGATCCTTATCGGAGTACTGGAGATGGCAGAAATAAACCGGGCTGGCACCTGGATGTCGCGCGTGGTCGGCTGCGGCTCGGCGCTGCCGGAGCGGCGCATGACGAATCTCGACATCGCGCGCATGGTGGACACGACGGACGAGTGGATCACGCAACGCACGGGCATCAAGGAGCGGCGCATCGCGGCCCGTGGCGAGAATACGTCCGATCTCGCGATCGGCGCGGCGAATGCGGCGCTCAGGCATGCGGGCCTTCGCGGCGACGATGTCGATCTCATCGTGCTCGCGACCTGCACACCGGATCGCACGATGCCCGCAACGGCCGTGCGCGTGCAGGCGGCGATCGGCATGCAGGGCGGCGTCGCGTTCGACGTGCAGGCGGTGTGCTCGGGCTTCGTGTTCGCGCTCTCGGTCGCCGACAATATGATCCGGCTCGGTCAGGCGCGCACGGCGCTCGTGATCGGCGCGGAAACGATGTCGCGCGTCGTGGACTGGCACGACCGCAATAGTTGCGTGCTGTTCGGCGACGGCGCAGGCGCGCTGGTCCTGCGCGCCGAGCGTCACGTGGAGGGCGCGCCGCGCGGCATCCTTTCCACTCACCTGCATTCGGACGGGCGGCACCAGGACAAGATTCACACGGACGGCGGCGTCTCTTCCACGCAGACCGCTGGCGTGATGCATCTCGCGGGGCGCGAAGTGTTTTTGCACGCGGTGGTCAATCTCGCGGAGGCCTCGCAGCAGGCGCTCGCCGCGAACGGCATGACGCAGGACGATCTCGACTGGGTCGTGCCGCATCAGGCGAATCAGCGCATCGTGCAGACGCTCGGCGAGAAGCTGCATTTGCCGAAAGAGAAAGTCGTGCTCACCGTCGATCATCACGGTAATACGTCGGCCGCGTCGATTCCGCTCGCGCTCAGCGAAGCGGTCGCCGACGGACGCATCAAGGAGAACGATCTGGTGCTCACGCCCACGATGGGCTCGGGCTTTACGTGGGGCGCGGCCTTGATTCGCTGGTAGCGTCCGGCAGGTCTGCCATGCCGGACATCATGATTTGACTTCGCGCGCGGCGGCTCGGGTTATCGGGCCGCCGCTCGCTTAGTTTAAAAGCACGTCGAAGGGTTCCCATATCGATTGATCAATTCGCCGACGCGGGTCTCGTCGTGCGGCTTGTCGATATAGAACCCTTGCACATTCACGTCTTGCAACGATTGGGCCCACGCAAATTGCGCGTGCGTTTCCACGCCCGATAGCACGATCTGTTTTCCATGGCCGCGCGCGAATTTAACGAGCATTTCGATCGTGCGCGTGGCCTCGCCGTCGGCAGGGACATTCGCGAGGTAAGAGCGATCGAATTTGACGATGTCGGCGGGCAACTGCTGGAGCAGCGTCAACGAGTTGTAGCCGCCGCCCAGATCGTCGAGCGCGACTTGCGCGCCGATGGCCTGAACCGCGCGCATGGCCTCGGCCAGACCGTCGAGCCGATCCGGTTGAACCGCGCCCGTCAATTCGATTTCGAGCCGGCCCGGCAGGATTTCGCGCGCGGCGAAAATGGACTGGATGCGTTGCGGCAGGTCGGCGCTCGCCAATTCCGCCGCGCCGAGATTGATGGCCAGAGAAAGATCGCCGTGGCCGGATTGCTGCCAGCGTTGCAGCGTGTCGGCGGCCCGCTCGATCAGCAATTCCGTAAAGCGGCGCGCCAGAATGGAATCTTCGACCAGGCTGATAAAGCGCGCGGGCGCGAGTATTCCATCGTCGGGATGCCGCCATCGCATCAGGTATTCAAATCCTGAGAGCCGTTTCTCATGCAAACGCAATATGGGTTGCGCGACGAAAAAGAATTCGCCGCGTTCCAGCCCAAGCCGCGCATCGCTGATCAGGCATCGAGGCTGCGCTGTTTGTATCCGCGCGGACGGTCGTGGCTCATCGAGCGCAGTGCGAGCGGGGCGCCAGAGCGAACTCAACCTGGGTTTGACCGGAAATCGCATAGACGGATGGCGGGCGTGAACGGTGCGGCACGTATTCTTGCGGGGCGTGCGTTTATGCGCAACGGGTGTTGGCCGTCGAGCCTAACACATTGAATCTGATCACAGAAGCACTTTGCCTTCGATGAAACTCGCAGGCGGCTGCCGCATTTCGGCTGCCTTTTCCAGAAGGTTTAATCCTGTTGACTTAAAAGAGACTTGGAATTTTCGTGCTTATGAACTTAAATGTCTGACGAATAGACATTTTGTTTCATTTTGTGACAAATGCTGACGCTCGCTTAACTATTTGGATAATTCAGGCTTGGGCCAATGCGTCACCGACGATGCGGCACCCGTCGTCCATTCCATTCAAATTCACCCGTGTCAGAATTTTGCCGCATTCGCCCAGCAGGTACTTCGCGACGAAACCTGGTCAATGCCTCGCGCCACTGCGGCAGATATTTGCCGTCGCTGCGCTGATATGAGAGGCCGGTTCTTTCTCGATTCGCGTTCCCGCTTTCGCGACGCGCCCGGTTTCGCCGAGCGCGCCTGTCCCGATCTCGCGCGCGAATGGCCCGGTTTGCTGCTTGCGCTGGTCGTGGCGTGTTTCGCGCTGTCGTGCACGCGGGTGCTTCATCGCGCGGACCTCGCGTTTTTCGATCTCGCTTCGCGTTCCATTCATCAGATTGCGCCGACGCGCGTGCTGGTCGTTGCGATCGACGACCCAACCGTGGCCACGCTCGGGCATCTGCCAATTTCCCCGAGCGTGCATGCGCGCCTGCTTGATCGCCTCACTGAAAGCGGCGTCGCGGCGGTGGCGATCGTGCCTTGGGGGCGCGCCATCGGCAGCGCATCGACGGCCGATCTGATGCCGCTCGTCGCCGCGGTTCGACGCAACGGCAAAGTGGTGATTCCCATTCCAGAACCGCACACGCGCGGCGACCAATTGCTGGTGAGCGCGAGTTATGGCGAGGCGTTTGCCCAGGTGCGGCAGGACAGCGACGGTCTTTATCGCAGCGTGCAGCTCTGGTCGGGCGCGCAAGAGGGGCACGCTCATCTCGCGGCACTCGTGCTGCGCGCGGCGGGCGAAACGGTGCCCGATTGCAGCGCGGACGATAAAGCGAACGAGCGTGATGGAGGCCGAGGTTGCGTGCGCTATGTGCCATTGGGCACTGCGCCGTCGTTCGACAGGGTGTCGTATCGCGATGTGCTGCAAGGGCGCATTCCTGCCAGTGTTCTGCGCGGCCAGGTCGTATTGATCGGCGTGACGGCCAGCGGTTATGACGAGCGGCTGCCAACGCCGCTGATCGATGGGACATCGCTGAGCGTGGTCGAATTCCTCGCGGAAGCCACCAATGCGCTGGCGACGTCCACGCTCGTCAAGCCCGCGCGTTTCTGGCAACAGCTTTTATTCGATCTCGGCGTCGTGCCGCTGCTCTGGATTGCGCTGTACTTGCTCGGGCCGCGCTGGAGCCTGTGCGTTTCGGCTGGGCTCGCGTGCATGAACCTGTTCGCGGCGTGGCTTGGCATGCGATTCGGGCATGTCTTCCTCGCACCGGCGGCCGGCGCCGTGACCGCGCTGGTCGCGTGGCCACTCTGGGCGTGGCGGCGTCAGGAGGCATTGCTCAGCTATCTGTCGCGCGAAACGGCGAGGTCGCTGCGCGAATCCACCTTGCCGGAGGGCTCGACGCGCATTCGCCGCTTTGTCGATCCGATCCAGCATCGGCTGGAACTCATGACCTCGCTAGTGGAGCGCGTGCATCGTTATCGTGAACTGGTCGCGGACTGGGTGGATACGCTGCCGGAAGCCACGCTTGTGGCCGATCGAGAGGGCGTCGTGCTGCTCGCCAATGCCCAGGTCATCGCCTTGTCGACGCATCCCGATGATAAGGATGTCAAAGCATCGCCAACCGGGCGTCAGGCCGCCGATGTGCTGTTCGAAATTACCGCGTCGCATCGTGCCGTCGATTTCGCGCAGCAGGCCTTGTCGCTGCTCGACTTGCAGCGCGCGGGCCGGCCCTGGCCGGTGAGCGCCGCGAGCGTGCTGTCGCAGGGAATCGAAATTACCAGTGCGCGCGACGGGCGCTCGTTGCTGATCAAATGCGCGCCGATTCGTCCCGGCGCGGGCCGAAGCAGTGCGCTGATTTTCTATGTCACCGACCTGTCGTCGATTCGCCGCGCCGAACGCCAGCGCGACATGGCCTTGCGTTTCATGTCGCACGATATGCGCGCGCCTCAAGCGGCCGTGCTGGCGCTTGTCGAGCAGGTGCGGCAAGACCCGCCGCGCCTCACGCAAAGGCAGTTCGTCGAACTCGTCGAGCACTATGCGACGACGGCCTTGAGCCTCTCCGACGACTTCTTGTTCCTCGCGCGCGCCGAATCGGTCGCGCCGAATCTTAGCCGGGTGGACCCGGCTCTGGCGTTGGGCGATGCGGTTGACGACTTCTGGCCGCAGGCCAGCGCCAAATCGATCGATGTCAATCTGATCGCCGAGCCGGGCATCAACACGATCGCCGACGCCCAATTGCTGCGTCGCGCGTTCGGTAATCTGATTGGCAACGCCATCAAGTACAGCCCGGCGTCGTCGGCGATCCGCGTGCGTTTGTCGGTGGCGGGCAATCACTTCAAGGTCTCGGTGGTCGATCAGGGAATCGGCATCGCGGAACTCGACCGGCAGCGGCTATTTCTCGAATTCGGCCAACTCGACACCGCGAGGCCGCATTCCGGTCATGGGTTGGGGCTGGCGTTTGTGAAGTCCGTGGTCGACGCCCTGGGCGGCAGTGTTTTTGTGCGCTCGACCGCAGGAAAAGGCACGGTGTTCACGGTGCGTCTGCCGAGGTTCGATTAAATGTTTGCCGTTGCAGCGGAAAGGTTTTTTGGTTTGAACGGAAGTCTGGGATTCAAAGCATGCATATTTTAATTGTCGAAGACGATCCGATTCAGGCGCAGGCCGTTTCGGGCGTGTTGTCGCGACATAACTTCAGCGTCAGTGTGGTGAACGACGGCGAAGCGGCGATTGGTTTTCTGAAAACCGAAACGGTCGATGCGGTGTTGCTCGACTGGCATTTGCCCGGCATGAGCGGCGTCGAAGTCTTGCACTGGATACGCCATGTCGCTTGCGCGGAATATGGCGTGCTGTTTTTGACCAGTCGCGTTCAGGAACTCGATGTCGTTCGTGCGCTGGAGGAGGGCGCCGACGATTATCTCGCCAAGCCGTTCCGTTCCGATGAACTCGTGGCGCGCGTGCATGCACTGGTGCGCCGCGTCGTGCGGAACGCGAACAACAAAATCATACGGGCGGGCGAATACGTCGTGGATCAACAGTCGAGAAGCATTGCACTGCGCGGTAGTGAAGTCTCGCTAACGACAAAGGAATTTCAGCTTGCCGCGACGCTGTTCAATAACCTCGGCAAAATCCTTTCGCGTGAATTGCTTGCCATGACCGCATGGGGACGCGAACTCGGTGCCGAATCGCGCTCGCTCGACACGCATATTTATCGCATCAGGCAGAAGTTGAAGCTTCGTCCTGAGAATGGCGTGCGGCTGAGTTCGGTCTATACGGCGGGTTATCGTCTTGAATCAGTCGCGCAGCCGGTGGCCGGGTCTGAGACGTAAAAGGCGGGAATAAAGAGGGAAAAAGACGGCCGGAGTATGGCGTTCCGGCCGGAAAGACGCAGCGACGGGGTTCGCTACGCCGAGAGAAAGTGATTAAATCTCCATCGATATTGAATGCGCTAGTTCAGACGCATTAAACGCATTCGCCGACAATAACCCGATCTGCGCTGAGGTTCGCGGCAGTTGCCATGGTTTCATCAAGCCGATATCCAACGGTATAAACCGAGGACAATCGCAGACGATTTTCCGGGCGCAATTGCAACTTCTGGCGGATACGGTAGACATGCGTATCGAGTGAACGCGAGTCCATTTCCCGCCCCCACGCCGACATGGCCAGCATGTCGCGCGACATGACCTTGCCGAGATTGTTGAACAGCGCGGCCGCCACGTCGTATTCCTTCGGCGTGAAGTCGATCGCCTGACCGTGCAGCGACACGGTTCGGCTTTGCCGATCGAGCACATACTCGCCAGCCTTGATCAAATTCTGCGGCGTGCCATTGCGCGCTGAGCGACGGGTGAGTGCCTTCATTCGCGCCGCCAGTTCGTCGGGGCGGAAGGGCTTGGTCAGATAATCGTCGGCGCCCGCGTCAAGCGCGCTGACGACATCGCATTCCTCCACGCGGCTCGTCAATAACAGCACGCCGTAATTACCGCCTACGCCGTTTCTGATCCAGTTAAGCACATCGATTCCCGACATTTTCGGCAAATGCCAGTCGAGTACGACGGCATCGATCGGTTGCGTCCGCAATGCCCGGATCGCGCTTTCGCCATCTCGCGCGAAGTGCACGGCATAACCCAGCCGCGACAGGACATCCGCGACTCCGTCGGCCTGAACGGGATCATCCTCCACCACCAGAATGTGCACCGGATCATCTCCTTGTCGTGATGCGCTAATGCACGCGACGAAATCATATTGGCGGGGCGGATATTCGTTTGTGAACAATTGTGAACTTTTGGGTGACATTGTGGCCGGCGCATGCGGATTGATTGTTTTGGCCTGCCTTATTGCGATGATCGTCCGTTCGGTTAATCCGCTTATTCGCTCGTTTCGGCGCTGTTTTAGTGCGATTTTTACCAATCCGAAAACGCATTCCAAAAACTTCCCAGATATTTGTGTTTTCTGAACAACACCACGCAGTTGCGCGGGTGGAAGGAATGCGTTATTCGCGCGAAAACGGGCTCTAACGCTGTGATGCGCGGTAGTTACGCCAATTTCCCGCTTCCCCCCGTTTTTTGATTCCGTCCGTTGGCGTCCCCTGAATTCTTTCTGAATGTGACAAAAGTTCAGTTTTTATTTCCCGGCTCTCCCAATAAGATTCGCTGCCGGAAGTTGTTGTAGGGATTGGAAAGTACACCGTCGATCACTTTGTATGACTCGAAGCGCATATAACGCGCATCGGAGTCACGACGGCTCACGCGCCTCAAGCGCTGACATCAAAAAATTAAATTCGACCGCGCGCTAGTTGTGGTTTGACCGCTTGCCACTGATGGACAGATGAGTTGAAGGGAATTCATCGAGCATCTCATTTAGATAGCGTTACTAACTAATAGCCAAATTAATCGGGTGACCGACCATCTGGAGTGTGGTTTTCATGACTGGCATAAATCAACAGAATCTCGAACAAAGCCGGAAGAGAAAGGCGACGCCGCTCAAGCTGCGTCCGATCGTATCTGTCGTGGGTCTTGTGCTCGCGGCTGCTCCGGGCGTTGCTATGGCTGCAACTACCGGTGACGTCATCGTCAATGCAACGAATTGCTCAGCCAGTACCGCGTCCGACAATGGAACCAGTATTGGTTGTCAGACTGTCGCTGGGAGCGGTGGTACGGCCTTGGGCTTCGCGGCTGACGCGGAGGGCTTTAATAGCGTGGCGCTCGGCGAACATTCGACGGCCACTGCTCAATACGGTACAGCCGTCGGTCCCCGGTCAAATGCATCTGGAGACTATTCGACCGTGCTAGGCGCAATGTCAACGGCGAGCGCGGACAGTTCGATCGCAATAGGTAATGGTGCGACGGCATCGGCCCAATACGGCATCGCCATCGGCAACGCCGCTCTAGCGACCGACGTTTCCACGACCGCACTCGGCGCCGGCGCAATCGCAAGCGCGCTCAACGCGTCAGCACTCGGCATCAACGCGAGCGCGACCGGACAGTTCAGCACCGCACTCGGCGGCACCGCCACTGCGAGCGGCACGACTTCGGCGGCCTTCGGCTACGCAGCCGTCGCGGCAGCAGCGGGCGCGACCGCAATGGGCCCGTTGGCGCAAGCGCTTGCCGCGGAGACCGTGGCGTTCGGCAATGCCGTCACCGTCGCGGCGGCGGCAGGAACCGGCTCGATCGCCGGCGGCCACAACTCGCAGGTGACGAGCGGCACGGGCGCAGTCGCGCTCGGCGAAGGCCAGACGGCGAGCGGCAACGGCGCGGTCGCCATCGGCGATCCGAACACGGCAACGGGCGACGGCGCAGTGGCGATCGGCGCGAACAACACGGCGACCGGCCAGGGCGCGGTGGCCATCGGCGACAGCACGATCGCCACCGGCATCGGCGCGGTCGCGCTCGGCAACGCATCGGCGGCCAATTCGGCGGGCGGCGTCGCTATCGGCAATGGCGCAACGGTGGTGGCCGCGGCGACCAACGGCGTCGCGCTCGGCTCGAACGCCGTGGCCAACAACGCCTCGGATGTCGCGCTCGGTTCGAACTCGACCACGGCAGCGCCGCATACCGGCACGTTCGATCTCACGGGCGGCACGGCGGCGGCGACCTCGCCGACCTCGGTCGTCTCCGTGGGCGCGGCGGGCGCAGAGCGTCAAATCCAGAACGTGGCGGCAGGCGTGGTCTCGGCGACCTCGACTGATGCGATCAACGGCTCGCAGTTGTACTCGGTGGCGAGCGCCGCGAACACGACGGGTACGACCGTCGCGGCGGCGCTCGGCGGCGGCTCGGTTTATACGGCGGGCAGCGGCGTTTCCGCACCGAGCTACACGATTCAGGGCACGACGTACAACAGCGTGGGCGATGCGTTCGGCGGCGTGGATACGGCGCTGACCAACATCGAAAACACCATCGATGCCGCCGTGAACGGCAGCGGCATCAAATACTTCCACGCGAACTCGACGCTCGCCGATTCGCAGGCCACCGGCACCGACAGCATCGCCATTGGGCCGGTCGCGGTCGCGTCGGGTACGAGCAGCCTCGCGGCGGGCGACGGCGCGCAGGCCACGGCCACCAATGCGACGAGCCTCGGCGCGCAGACGGTCGTGTCGGTCGCGGACGGCGTGGCGCTCGGCTCGGGTTCGGTCTCCGATCGCGCGGTGCTCTCGGGCATCGGCTCGATCACCGCGGGCAGCGCCGCGATTCCGTACAACACCTCGGACCGCACGCTGCTCGGCGCGGTCTCGGTGGGCGACGCGTCGACCAACACCTATCGCCAGATCATCAACGTCGCGGACGGTACGCAGGCGCAGGACGCCGTCACGGTGCGCCAATTGAGCGGCGCGCTGCAGGCGTTCGCGACCACGACCACGATGTATTTCCACGCCAATTCCACGGCGGCGGATTCGCTGGCCGTGGGCGATCAGTCCATCGCGGTCGGCCCGACCACGGTGGTCAACGGCGATAGCGGCGTGGGCATCGGCAACGGTGCGATCGTCGATTCGACGGCGCCGGGCGGCATCGCCATCGGCGAGAAGGCGGAGTCGGCGCAGGCCGATGCGCTCGCGCTCGGCAGCGGCGCGACGGCAGGCGGCGCGCAGTCGATCGCACAAGGCGCGAACGCGCTCGCCACCAGCGCGGCCGGTGTCGCGATCGGTTCGGGCGCGCAAAGCACGGCGCTCAATGCGGTGGCGATCGGCGCGGGCGCGGAATCGACCTATGCGAACAGCGTGGCGATTGGTGCGGGCTCGATCACGACGGTCGGCGCGCTCAGCAATTACATCGGCTATGGACTGAGCACGCCGAGTTCGTCGGTGGGCGAGGTGAACGTCGGCAATCGCCAGATCACGGGCGTGGCGGCGGGCGTGGCGGCGACGGACGCGGTCAACGTGAGCCAGTTGCAGGCCGTCAACGAGGAACTGCAGACGCTCATCGCCAATCAGTCGGGCAGTTCGTCGAGCAGCGGCACGTTCCCGTCGAACACCACGAGCACGACGACCAGCGCTGCCGCGACGGGTTCGAACTCGTCGGCGGGCGGCTCGGGCGCGGTGGCGTCCGGCGCGAACAGCACGGCGGTCGGCACGTCGTCGACGGCTTCGGGCACGAGCTCGACGGCGATCGGTTCGGGCGCGACCTCGACGGGCAACAACTCGGTCGCCATCGGCGCGGGCAGCACGGACGATGGCCGCACGAATGTCGTGTCGGTCGGCAGCGCCGAATCGGCACGCCAGATCACCAACGTGGCCGCCGGCACGGCGTCGACCGATGCCGTCAACGTGCAGCAGTTGAACAGCGCGATCTCGCAGGCGAACAGCTACACGGACGGACAGATCCAGCAGCTGCGTCACGATGCCGACGCGGGCACCGCGGCCGCGATGGCGGTGGCCGGTCTGCCGCAGCCGTCGGGTCCGGGCAAGAGCATGGTCGCGATTGCGGGCAGCTATTACCACGGGCAATCGGGCCAGGCGATCGGGATCTCGACGATCTCGGAGAACAACCACTGGGTCTACAAGGCCGCTGTGACCACGAATACGCGCAGCTACTACGGCGCGGTGGTGGGCGCGGGCTATCAGTGGTAATCCGGCGCAGGTAATTTCAGCCGGTGCGCGCGAGCGGCGTCTGCATTGATGCAGTTGCCGCTCGCGGCCAACCGGTTCTTCGACATCGAAAGCGATACCGACCATGAAAAACATTTCTATTGCCGCCCAGATTGTTGCGCTAGCAACGACGGCCATGATTGCGGGCTGCGCCGCTCCGCAGAATCCGCCGCGTTTCCCGGATCAGCACGCCGCATCGCCTGCGGGCGGCACCTTTGTGAATGCCACTAATCTGCGCAATATGGGTATCGGTCTGAACAAGGATCAGGTGCGCGATCTGATCGGGCCGCCGCATTTCAACGAGTGGTTCGTCGGCAATCACGTGTGGAATTATCTGTTCGATTTCCGCCGTGGCGATGAAATCGTGTCGTGCCAATATCAGGTGCAGTTCGATCGCCAGATGCAGGTGAGCGCAACGTTCTGGCGCGATCCGGCGTGTGCTGCGTGGGTGAACGGTGCAGCAGCCGAACCGGTTGCCGCGCCCGTCATGCAGAAAGACGCGACCGTCGATGAATTCTCGCTGCAAACCGACGCGCTGTTCGCATTCGGCAAGTCAGATCTCGGCTCGCTTCAGCCTGAAGGCCGCAAGGCGCTCGACGGCGCGGTGGCGCGCATCGGCAAGCATCAGGCCGTGAGCGCCGTGCACGTGGTGGGACACACCGACCGCATCGGCACCGATTCGCTCAATCAGCGCCTCTCGCTCGCGCGTGCGAATACGGTGCGGGATTATCTGGTTGCGCACGGTGTTCATGCCGATGTCATTCACGCCGAGGGCGTGGGGGCGAGTCAGTCCGTGACGCATTGCCCGGCTGGCGAGGGCCGCGAAGTCATTGCCTGCCTGAAGCCGGATCGGCGGGTCACGATCGCTGTCACGGCGCAGCACTAAAACGGTGCGGATTGGCGATGCCGTAGCGATCGTCTATGTCATCGTCGGCAGTCAAACCCCGGTGTTCGGTGAAACTGAACCCGGGGTTATTTTATTTCTGGACGCGTGGCTGATATAAAGAGTTTGCCGAATCGACCGTAAACCAGTGCATACGTTGTTCACGCATCGAGTGGTTCATGCCGTGAGCATAATGATGGTCAGATCGAATAATGCAGACGCGCGGGCCTGAGACAGCCTGCATCCAGAAAAAATGATGAATCGACCCATGACGGAAGACCGGCGCGGCAAGCGAGTTTGGGGAGCGGTATCAGCATGAGCGCCGCTGAACGCCGCGTGCAGCAAGACCCGACGATGCACGTGTTCGAACAGGACAACGGATGGCACTGGGCCATCACGGTTCCGCGTGAAGCGGGCAGCGGATTTCGCGTGCTCACCTATAGCGAGCAGACTTACGCGGATGAGGCCGCAGCCAGCAAGGACGCAGCCGTGGTGCTTCGCGAATTCGAGGCCGAGCTGGCGATCTGAGTCGCCGCCGCATGCATCGTCACTTGCGATATTGCTGAATCAGATCGTCGGTTTGGACTTCGTCGGCGGGCTTACCCAGCAGAAATCCCTGCACATCGACGCCTTGCAAGGTTTTCGCCCACGCGAGTTGCGCTTGCGTCTCGATGCCGGACAGCACGATTTCCTTTCCATTGCCGGTCGCAAATTGCACGAGCGTTTCAATTTTCTTCGTGGCGACGCCATTCGCCGGCACATCGGCCAGAAAAGATCGATCAAACTTGGCGATATCGGCGGGCAATTGCTGTAACAGCATCAGCGAATTGAATGCGCCGCCGAGATCGTCGATCGCGACACGCGCGCCCGTCGCCTGAACCGCGCGAATGGCCTTGTCGAGCTGATCCAGCAGATCGGCCTGTCCCGCATTGGTCAATTCGATTTCGAGGCGCTCGGGCGCGATATCGTAAGCGCGGCACACGTGGCTGATTCGCTGCGCCATATCGCCGTGTGTCATTTCTTTTGCGCTCATATTGATCGCGAGATTCAGTTGCGCATGGCCCGCCGCTTTCCAGCGTTGAAGCATCTGGCCCGCGCGTTCGAAAATCAGCTCGGTGAACGAGGGCGAAAGCGACGAGTCGTCGACGATGCTGAGAAAATGCGCGGGCAGCAGCACGTCGCCATTGTGCCGCCATCGGATCAAACACTCGAATCCCACGAGGCCGATTTCGGGAAGCCGGAATTTAGGCTGATACGCGAAGGAAAATTCATTGCGTTCAAGACCGCGCCGGGCCGACCCCAGATGTCCCGCGTGAGGATGCGCTTCTGTGGCCGCCTCGGGCAGGCGAGCCGCAGTCGAGCGACGCGCCAGAAAACGGGGCTTCATTTATCTGGCCTTATTTCTCGAACACGTGGATAAGCGTCAACAACGCTGAGAGAAAAGCGTAACACAGCAGATGGACGAAAACGGCGCTGCCACGCTGGCAACTGAACGACTGAAGAGAAAAAGCTCAGAAACATGCCGTATTCGATGATAGTGATTGTTGTTTATTGCTCAGTTCTCAGCGGTAATTATCATACGAATAATAAAAAATAGTCGATCGCAAATATATAGATTGACTGAATGTTAACGATTTGGATAATTCGACGTCGCCAGTGAGGCAAGCACGCCTCACGATTATCGCGTTTCTATCGTCCGATGCTTGTGTCAGCGTTTCACCCGATTTTTTCGAAGGCTTCGGCCACGGCGTTTGTTTCTGGCGTTATCGCCGCCGTTGCGCGTGCCGGGTCATGAAACCAAGGTCGGTGATGGGTGCGAGAAATCCTGATCTCGCACGCGAGTGGCCTGCGTTAGTCGCCGTACTCGTCTTGCTGTGCGCGGTCCTGTCGTGCACGAAGGCGCTGCAACGCGCCGATCTCGCTTTTCTCGATATCGCGTCTCACACGGTGCACCGCGTGGCGGCCAAGCCCGTTGTGGTGATCGCCATCGACGATCATACGATCGACGTCATGGGCCGATTGCCGTTCGCGCCCACGACGCACGCCACGCTAATCGACCAGCTTACCGATAGCGGCGCGGCCGCCGTCGCGTTCGCACCCTGGAACCGCGCGATTGGCAGTTTTCCGCCTGAGCGTCTCATGCCGCTCGTGGCCGCGATCCGGCGCAATGGCAAGGTAGTGATTCCGCCTTCTGTGCTGCGTCGAACGGAAGCATCGCTCGCGGCGCACTCGCAATCGAGCGCCGATTTCGCCCGCGCACGCTTCGAGGCTGTGCAGGATTTCGACGGCCTGTATCGCAGCGTGTTCATGCTCTCCGGCGAGGGCCGCTACGACGAACTGGTGGCGACGCAACTGCTGCGCGCGAGCGGTGCGTCGCCTGCGCCTTGCTCGGTGGGTGAAGTTCGGCGCGTGGCCACGGAAGGCGCGGGGTGTCGGCGTTATGTTCCGCTCGGCGCGAAGCCGTCGTTCGAGCGCATTTCCTATGTCGATGCACTGCGCGCGAATGTGCCGCCCGACTTCTTTCGCGGGCGTATCGTGCTGATCGGCGTGACGGCCTATGGCTACGACACACGGCTGGCGACGCCGCTGGTGGGCGGCGAGTCGCTGAACAATATCGAGTTTCTCGCCGAGGCGACCAACGCGCTCGAAACCTCAACGCTGATTCGTCCCGCCAGTACCTGGGTGCAGATGCTGTTCAGCGTGAGCGTCGTGCCGATCGTCTGTCTCGCGCTCTATCTGCTCAGCCCGCGCGCGGGCCTCGTCGCTTCGGTGGGGATCGCGCTCGCGATGGTATTGGCCGCTTATCTTTGCCTCGTGTGCGGGCATGTGCTCGTGCCGCCTGGCGTCGCGCTCACCACCGCGCTCGCGGCTTCGCCGCTTTGGGCGTGGCGGCGTCAGGAGGCGCTGCTCGCGTATCTCGCGCGCGAAGCGCAGCGCTCGCTGCGCGATCCGGCGATGCGCGCCGATGCGGCGTCGCGTCCGACCATGGCGGACCCGGTTCAGCATCGGCTCGACGTGATGACGTCGCTGGTCGGCCGCGTCAATCGTTACCGCGATCTGGTTGCGCAGTGGGTGGACTCGTTGCCCGAGGCGACCTTCGTCGCCGATCGCGAGGGCGTCATTCTGCTCGCGAACGCGCAGGTCACGGCGCTCGCATCGCCATCGGGCACGCAAGCAACGATGCCGTCGCCGGTGGGCCGTATCGTTGCCGATGTGCTATTCGACATCACGGCGTCTCATCGCGCGGTCGAATTCGCAGGGCAGGCGTTGGCGCTGCTTGCGCATTCCGTCGACGATGGCGCGGCGTTCGCGCGCGCGGAAGTGGCGCGCTCACAAGGCATCGAAGTGACCAGCGGCCTCGACGGCCGCGCCTTGTTGATCAAATGCGCGCTGATCCGGGACGAGGACGGTTCGCGTCGCGCGCTGATTTTTCATGTGGCCGATGTGTCGTCGATTCGTCGTGCGGAGCGGCAGCGCGATATGGCGTTGCGATTCATGTCTCACGACATGCGTTCGCCGCAGGCGGCCGTGCTGGCGCTCGTCGAGCAGATGCGCGAAGCGGCGCCGCGCCTGACTGTGCGCCACTTCATCGAACTCGTCGAGCACTATGCGAGAACCGCATTGAGCCTTTCGGACGATTTCCTGTTTCTGGCGCGTGCGGAATGCGTCGGGCCGACACTCGTCTGGGTGGACCCGGCGTTGGTGCTTGGCGATGTCGTCGACGATTTCTGGCCGCAGGCGAGCGCGAAATCGATTGCCGTCGAATTGATCGCGGAGCCCGGATGCAGCGTGATCGCGGATGTGCAGATGTTGCGGCGCGCCTACGGCAATCTGCTTTCGAATGCGATCCGGCATAGTGCTCGCGGCGCGACGATCACGATTCGTCTCACGGAGACTGCGCGTTATTTATTTGCTTCGTTCGTCGATGAAGGCGAAGGCATTTCGGCGCTCGACCGGCGACGGCTGTTCCGCGAGTTCGCGCAGTTCGGCAACTGCGTGGCGCAGTCGGGACACGGACTGGGACTGGCGCTCGTGAAGTCGGTGGTCGAGACCATCGGCGGGCAGGTTTTCGTGCGTTCGAGTTTGGGAAAAGGCAGTGTGTTTACCGTGCGTCTTTTGAAATCGGTTGCCGCGGACGACGAGAGTGCGATGGAATGGAACCCGCGTTGAACCCATATCGGTGAGTGGATAAAGCCGGACGCCTGGTTCCACCTCTATCGATTTTGAATCAACAAGAAGGCAGCAAAACAATCAAGCGTGGTGTCATGCGCCGTCACGCTGTCTATAGGACTTTGGTCCTACGAAGTGCCCCGAGGTGAACGTGTAGTGGGCGAACGGCAGCGGCCGCGCAACGCAAATCGTGCCTTCAGAATGGGGAAAAATGTATACGCTTAATGACGATCTCTGAACCTGGTCGCCGCGCTGAAACCGTTTCAGATATCTGTGTTGCAGCCGCGCAATATCCGACGCCGTCGAATTGAATTGCCATATAGTCTCTGAAAGCAGGCAATCGATTAGAGGCGTCGGATGACCAAGTTACTGATCGACGTTGTGATTTTTCTGGCCTCGGCGCTGATTGCCGTGCCGCTCGCCGTGCGTCTTGGGTTTGGCTCGGTGCTGGGCTATCTGGTTGCGGGCGTCATGATCGGTCCGTGGGGGCTGAAGCTCGTCACCGACATCGACTCGATTCTTCATTTTTCCGAACTGGGCATCGTGCTGATGATGTTCGTGATCGGACTCGAAATGCGCGTCGATGCGCTGTGGTCGATGCGGCGCACCATCTTCGGCTACGGCACCATGCAGATGACCGTCTGCGCGGCGCTGCTGCTGGCCGTCTTCGTGATGCTGGGATTGCCGTGGCGCATTGCCTTGACAGGCGGCCTCGCGCTTTCGCTGTCGTCCACCGCCATGGTCATGTCCGAGCTTCAGGAGCGCAAGCTCATGGAAATGCCCACGGGCCGCGCCGGGTTCGGCATTCTGCTGTTTCAGGACATGGCGGCGATTCCGCTGATCGCGCTGCTGCCGCTGCTCGCGCCGAAGGCCGCCATCGCCGTCTCCGCCGAGCCTGGCTGGCTGGTCGCCGTAAAGGCGATCGCCATGCTCGCGGTCATTGCGCTGTCGGGCCGTTACCTGCTGCATGTCGTGCTGCGCGTGATCTCCAGCATTGGCGTGCCCGAGATTTTCACCGCGTTTGCGTTGCTGTGGATCGTCGGCATTGCATTGCTCATGCAGACCGTCCATCTTTCGATGTCGCTGGGCGCGTTCGTGGCGGGCGTGCTGCTCGCAGATTCGGAATACCGGCATCGGATCGAAGTCGAAATGGCCCCATTCAAGGGGCTCTTGCTCGGCTTGTTTTTTATTGCCGTCGGCATGTCGATCGATTTCGGCATCTTGATGCGCGAGCCGGTGCGCGTGGCGGTGCTCGTGGTGGCCGTGGTCGGCATCAAAACGCTCGCGCAATGGCTGCTCGCCAACCGGTTCGGCGTGCCGGCTTCGCAACGCTCTTACTTTGCCATCCTGCTTTCGCAAGGCGGCGAATTCGCTTTTGTCGTGATGGCCGCGTCGCTGGCGGCCGGTGTCGTCGATCAGCGCCAGTCGTCACTGGTGACCGTGGTCGTCGCGTTGTCGATGGTGTCGACGCCGTTGCTGCTGCTGGTGCATCGCCGGCTTTTGCAGCCATTCGTCAGTCGTGAATTCGGATAATGCGGCCCGATTCAAACCACCGCTCGCGCTCGTTGGCGAAACAGAAAATCTGCTGCGAGCGCGATCGAGTGTGGGTTGCCGCACATTCCGGCGGTCAAAATTTCCAGAAAAAATCCAGGAAGCTGATTGTCACGCGGAATTTCTTCCCTATACTTTCCTTTGCGTAAGCAGAAGCGGCCAGATGTAAAGATGAACTGGCGAACGTCCTGCACATGGGTTAAGTAGCCATTGATCGAAAAGATCGGGCTGACGACATGTCGTGCTGGCGGAGATCAGTATGCTCAGAGCAGACATCGAGAACGAAAAACTCACGATTAAAGCGCTCCCGATCATGGCGCGTTTCTGCCAATCCAATTATCCGATGAGCGCGCGCGTGAAAGGCGGCTCGTGGGAGTCCCCATGAATACGCCGGCATCGGTGGTCTTCGTCGTGGACGATGATGAGCACGTCCGCAATGCCTTGTCCCGTTTGCTGCGCTCGAACGGCTATTGCGTGCAGGCCTATGAAAGCGCGAGTGCGTTCATGCACGGCGCGGACTTGCGACGCGCGCCCGCGTGCCTCTTGCTCGACCTCCAGTTGCCCGATCTGAGCGGCATCGAGTTGCAGCGCCAGCTCGACGGCAGGATACCCATCATATTCATTTCAGCGCACGGCGATTTCGGTCCCGCCATCGCGGCGATGAAGGCTGGCGCCATGGACTTCCTCATCAAACCCGTCCATGAGTCGGTGCTGTTCGAGGCCACCGAGCGCGCGCTCGAATGCGCGAGGCGTTGCTTTGAGCAACGCGAACTCAGCGAGGAAATCCAGCGTCGCGTCGCGACCTTGACGCCGCGCGAACGCGAGGTCATGGCGCTCGTGGTGTCGGGCCGCGCCAACAAGATCATCGCGTGCGAACTGGGCGCGGCGGAGAAAACGATCAAGATTCATCGGGCGCGTGTGATGGAAAAGATGGGCGCGGATTCGCTGGCGAATCTGGTTCATCTTCACTCGCATTGCGATCTGATCGATCCACCTGCACCGTCGCGTCGACGCACGGACGCCAGCGATGCCTGGCATGCCGCCGACGCACGCGCGGTTCCTCTCGCCTGATCCGGACTGACCAGCACAAGGGTTGCTATTTTCCGCAGAGATCGCCTGGCGCAGCGCAGGGGAAAGCAACATGGACTGGAATCGCTGGTACAGCCTGAAAAGCTATCTCAAGACGTCGCTGTGGACGGTGCCGCTCATCGCTGTCGCGATCTATATGGTGGTGAAGCCGTCGACGGAAATGTTCGGAAGATGGTTGGTCGCCAGAGGAATTCTCGATCCGAAGAACGGCTTGTTCGGGCTCACGATGACGGGTGCGCGGTCGCTGGTCGGCGACATCGTGTCGGCCGATATGGCGTTTCTGGTGTTCACGTTCGGGTCGCTGCTCGTCGCGATCCAGGTCGCTGGCGGTCAATACACGCCGCGCATCATCGCCACCACGCTGCTGTGTGACAACATTATTCGCGGCGTCTCTGGATTGTTCGTCTTCACATTGCTGTTCGCCAATAGAACGCTCGCCTTGATGGGAGAGAACGAGGTGCACCAGCTTCAGGTGTTCCTCGCCGCGTTATTCGGGTTCGCTTCCGTCGTTGCGTTTCTGTTCCTGATCGATTACGCCGCGAAGTCGCTGCGGCCCGTGAGCCTCGTCGCGCGCGTGGGCCAGCACGGCATCAAGGTGATCGACAGCGTGTATCCGTTTCCGGCGGCGAGTGGCGTGATGGCGTTGGAAAGCGGCAGCGCGCGCGGAACACCCGATCGCGTCGTGATTCATCGCGGCAAACCGGGCATCGTGCTGGCCGTGAATCTGGAGCGCCTCGTCGCCAAGGCGCGGCGCACGGATTCGGTCATCGAATTCGTGCCGCAAGTCGGCGATTTCGTTTCCGTGGATGAGCCGCTATTCTTTCTCTATGGCAGCAACGTCGGCGTCGTTGATGAAAAGCGGCTGCGTTCGCAGGTCGCTTTTGGGTCGGAGCGCACGATGGAGCAGGACCCCGTGTTTGCGTTTCGCATCCTCGTGGATATTGCGCTGAAAGCGTTATCGGCCGCTATCAACGATCCGACCACGGCGGTGCTGGCGATCGATCAACTGCAACGGCTGCTGCGGATAGTGGGCAAGCGCTCCCTGCATACCGAGGAAATTGCGGACAGTGCCGGGCATCCGCGCGTGATTTTGCGCACGCCGGACTGGGAAGATTTTGTACACATCGCTTTCCGCGAAATACGGCAGTGCGGCGCGGGCAGCATTCAAATCGCGCGGCGTCTGCGCGCGGCGATCGACAATCTGCTGCAAAGCTTGCCGGAGCATCGTCACGAAGCCTTGCTCATCGAGTTATCGTTGCTCGACCGTGCGATTGCCGGGAAGCATCTGTTTCCCGAAGACCTCGCATTGGCGCGCATTCCCGATTCGCAGGGGCTCGGCGGGTCGGCCAGCTTGCGCGGGTCGAATTAGCTATTTGCGAGGCCACCATGCGCAAACTCATCGCGGGCATCGTCGAATTCCGGGAAAAGCGTTTGCCGGATTACGCGGATAAATTCAGCAAACTCGCGTTGGGCCAAACGCCGGATACGCTGTTCGTCACTTGCGCGGATAGCCGCGTGGTGCCCGATCTGCTGGCCTCGACGCTTCCCGGTGAGCTATTTACGATGCGCAACGTCGGCAACCTGATTCCCCCGGCGACGACCGACGGCATCTCGACCGGCGATCTTTCCGAAGCCAGCGCGATCGAATATGCGGTGCTGGTGCTAAAGGTCGCGAATATCGTCGTGTGCGGGCATTCCGAATGCGGCGCGATGAAAGCCGTGTTTTCGCGCAGCGCCAAACTCAAATCGCCGAACCTCGATAAGTGGCTGTGCCACGCGCACAACGCCGCGTTTCGTCTGGAGCAGGAAGGGCCGCTCGACGCCAGCCTGAAGCCGCACGATCAATTATCGCAACTCAACGTGCTCGTGCAGATCGAGCACCTCATGACCTATCCGATCGTTCGTCAGCAGGTCAATGCAGGCGCGCTCGTCCTGAGCGGCTGGTGGTTCGATATCGCGAAGGGCGACATGTACGCCTATGAGCGACTGAGCCGGTCATTCCAGGTCATCGATCGCGAAATGGGTGAGCGGATGATTTCGCGTCTCGCTTCGCGCGCGCGATGATGCGGCGAGCCACGCCTCCGCGTGACGGGGGAGACCATGAAGACTCAGGACATTCAGGAAGTGATCCGCGAAATTGCCGCCTTGACGGCAACGTCGGAGGACGTCGTCGCGCAGATGTACGCGGAGGCGTTCGAGGCTTTTCGCAAGGATGCGCGCGTTCTCGACTATATACCGCTGCTTGCGGCAAAGCGCGTGCGCGAGGCCTTACGAGGCGCGTCGAAATTGCGCGCCGATAACGAGTGAATCGGAGCGAATCGGAATGACTCGCGCGGACACCGCTCGTCCAGCGCTTCACCAGGCCGCTCGCCGGGGTTCATGATGCCACGATCGCATCGGCTGTCTATCGGCCGATGGTCCTATAGAGAAAGGCGGCGAAGGTCTGCACGATGCAGTTTGTGCGAATGCACAAGGCGGGGGAGATAGCGCCGAGACGGCCGAAATGGCCGTTTCGGCCAGTTGGTGTAACGAATCTGTCACATGCGTCTGCCAGGGTGTACCGAGGCGGATGAGGGGCGGGACTGCATCGCAACAAAGTTTCCACCCGATTCATTCATAAGTATTCCTTTCATTTTGGCGCTATTCAAAAGACGCGCTGATCTGCGGCCGTCGCGCGGTATCGCTGACGTATTCAACCGCTCGAACCGTCATGCGGCGGACCTGTTCTCCTCCTTTCAATTGCGGCCCGGAAGGTGATGCAATGACCGACATAGCCAATCAATACGCGCGTTACCAGGAAGTCGGCGACAAGGTTTCGAGGCTTTTCGCCAAACGATGGGACGTGGCGCTCACGCAATTCAATCAGCGTTGCAGCGATGCGGCGCAGCGGCTCAGCGAGACCGGCACGCCGGACAGCGCATGGAATCCCTGGAACGGTTATCGCTACGCGATGGATATGGCCGAGCGTTCCGTCCTCTTCTGGGACACCTTGCGCCAGCGGGGAAATGGTTTCGTCGATCAAACGCGTCAAGATCTTCAGCCGGTTCTGCATTTCCGCCATGAACTCGTCGTCGATGGCCGGCAACTGGTGCGGCCCGTCAATTACGCGCTCGTGCGTTTGCTGCCGCCCGACGGCGTGGTCATCGATGCTCGCAAACGTCCTTATGTGATTATCGATCCGCGCGCGGGGCACGGTCCCGGCATTGGCGGCTTCAAGGACGATTCGCAGGCGGGCGTGGCGCTCAAGGCCGGTCATCCCGTGTATTTCGTGATCTTTTATCGCGACCCGGAGCCGGGCCAGACGCTGCTCGATGTGTGCGCGGCCGAAAAGCAGTTCATCGCGAAGGTGTGCGAGCTGCACCCGGACAGCGCGAAGCCGGCGATCGTCGGCAATTGCCAGGGCGGCTGGGCCGCGATGATGCTCGCGAGTTCGGACCCGGACCATACGGGGCCGCTCGTCATCAACGGTGCGCCGATGTCGTACTGGAGCGGCGCGTGGAGCGAAGGCGAGGGCGACAATCCCATGCGTTACTCGGGCGGCATGCTGGGCGGCAGCTGGCTGGCTTCGCTGAGTGCGGATCTCGGCAACGGCAAGTTCGACGGCGCCCATCTCGTGCAGAACTTCGAGAACCTCAATCCCGCCAACAGCTTCTGGGACAAGTACTATCACCTGTTCGACAACATCGATACCGAGCCGCCGCGCTTCCTCGATTTCGAGCGCTGGTGGGGCGGCTATTACCTGATGAACCGCGAGGAGATCGAGTGGATCACGCGCAATCTGTTCATCGGCAACGCGTTGTGGTCGGGCGACGTGCGCGGGCTCGACGGCGCAGCCTTCGACCTGCGGGCCATCAAGTCGCCGATCATTCTGTTCGCTTCGCTCGGCGACAACATCACGCCGCCGCAACAGGCCTTCAACTGGGTCGCCGACGTCTACGGCAGCACGGAGGAAATCAAGGCGCGCGGCCAGGTCATCGTCGGGCTCGTGCATCAGAGCATCGGCCATCTCGGCATATTCGTGTCGGGCAAGGTGGCGAAAAAGGAGCACCAGCAGATCGCCTCGGTGCTGGAGGCGATTGAAGCGTTTCCGCCGGGCCTTTACGGCATGGAAATCGGCGAGGAGAAAGACAGCGAGGGCAAGCCGCACTACGAGGTGACGTTTCGCGAGTATCGACTCGAAGAAGTCACCGAGCGGCTGAACCGTTTCGAGCGCGTCGACGAACAGCCGTTCGAAGCGGTCAAGCGCGTGTCCGAATTGAATCAGCGCGCGTACGAGATGATGCTGCAGCCGTGGGTGCGGGCGCTCTCGAACGAATCGACGGCGCATCTGCAACGGCAGTTTCACCCGCTGCGCGCGCAACGCTGGGCGTTGTCGGATATGAATCCGTGGCTCGCCTGGCTCGGACCGGCGGCGCACACGATCAAGACGAAACGGGATGCACAAGCGGCTGAAGCGCCGCCTGCGAGAGCGTTCGAGCACTATGGATCGCAGATGATCAGCGCGTCGCTCGACTTTTATCGCGCGCTGCGCGACGCGATGACCGAGAGCGCGTTCTTTTCGTTTTACGGCAATCTGCCCGTCGACGATCACGGCGGCGATGCGCCAGCGCGGCACCCCGAATCGACCGATAATCCGCGCGATCTGCCTTTCGTAAAAGACGCCCTGGCGTCGATCAACGAGGGCGGTTACACGGAGGCGCTCGCCCGCGCCGCGTGCCTGCTCGCGCGCCGAGGCGAACCGCTGCCGCTCGCGCGGCTTGCGCTGAAGCGTGAACTCGCGAAGGATTACGCGGCGTATCTGCCGTCGCTGCCCGAGGATCAATGGCGACGCGTGCGCGGCGAGCAGGAAATCATCGTGCGCTATGAGCCGGACGCGGCGCTCGCGACGCTGCCGCATCTGCTTCAGGACAGGAAGGATCGCCAGAAGCTGCTCGAACTGGCTGAAAAACTGCTGGCCGATCGACGTGTTCAGGATGCCGAACCATCATCGGCGCAGCTTGCCATGCTCGATACGATCCGCGCGTTGTTGCCGATCGAGCGCGCGTCCGCCTCGCGATCCACCGCTGCGAAGCCTGCCGTGACCGAGACGTCGTCGGACCATACGGAGCTCGGACGCAAGGAGACACTGTGAATCGTGAACACGAAAAGTACGACCGGCTGATCGACTATTGCCGGTCTCTGCCGCCGCTGGCGACCGCCGTGGTGCATCCGTGCGATCGAAGCTCGCTCGAAGGCGCGTTGCAGGCGAAAACGCTCGGTCTGATCGCGCCGATTCTCGTGGGGCCCCAAGGGCGCATCGAGGAGATTGCGGAGTGCGAAGATCTCGACATCACCGGCTGCGCCGTCGAGGATGTGCCGTACAGTCACGCGGCCGCCGCGCGAGCCGTCGAACTGGTGCGCGAGGGGCGCGCCGAGGCGCTGATGAAAGGCAGCCTGCACACCGACGAACTGATGGGCGCCGTCGTCAGCCGCGAGGGCGGCTTGCGGACGGCGCGCCGCGTGAGTCATTGCTTCGTGATGGATGTGCCGGGGCACGAAAGCGCGCTGATCATCACCGATGCCGCCATCAATATCGCGCCGACGCTGGCCGAGAAGGGCGATATCCTGCAGAACGCGATCGATCTGGGGCACGCGCTGCGTCTGCCTGAAGTGCGCGTGGCGCTGCTCTCGGCGATGGAGACGGTCAATCCGAAAGTGCCGTCCACGATCGAGGCCGCTGCCTTGTGCAAGATGGTCGATCGCCGCCAGATCCGCGGCGCGCTCGTCGACGGCCCGCTCGCGCTCGACAATGCGATCGACCCCGAAGCCGCGCGCATCAAGGGCATCGTTTCGCCGGTCGCCGGGCGCGCCAACGTCCTCATGGTGCCCGATCTCGAAGCGGGCAACATGCTCGCCAAGAGTCTGTCGTTTCTCGCCGGCGCGGATGCCGCCGGCATCGTGCTCGGCGCGCGCGTGCCGGTGATCCTGACCAGCCGCGCGGATAGCGTGATTACGCGGCTCGCCTCATGCGCCGTGGCGTCGCTCGTGGCCGAAAAGCGCAGGGAAGATGCGCGGGTGACGGGGTAAAACATGGCCGACGTTATTCTCGTGCTCAACGCGGGCTCGTCGAGCATCAAGTTCCGCGCGTTTCGTGTCGATGGCGGCGAGCTGGCGCTCGTGACGCGCGGTCAGATCGACGGGCTCGGTTCCATGCCGCGCTTCGTCGCGTTCGATGCGCAAGGCCAGCCGACCGGCGACAAGGATTGGGGATCGAGCGGTATCGGTCACGACGAGGCCGTCAGTTATATCGGCCAGTTCCTGCGCGAGCATCGCGACGGCCATCGCGTCGTCGCTGTGGGGCATCGTGTGGTGCACGGCGGCCGGACGTTCTCGAAGCCCGTGGTCGTCACGCCGGAGGTGCTGGACGAACTCGATTCGCTCACGCCGCTCGCGCCGCTGCATCAGCCTCACAACCTGAAGCCCATTCGCGTGATTGCCGCGCGCAATCCCGACGTGCCGCAGGTCGCGTGCTTCGACACCGCGTTTCATGCCACGCAGCCCGCGCTGGCCTCGACGTTCGCGCTGCCGGCGGCGTTGACGGAGCAAGGCGTGCGCCGCTATGGCTTCCACGGCCTCTCCTACGAGTACATCGCGCGAACGTTGCCGGACGCTGCGCCCGCCGCCGCGAAGGGCCGCACGGTGGTCGCGCACCTCGGCAATGGTGCCAGCCTGTGCGCGCTGGACGCGGGCCGCAGCGTCGCGAGCACGATGGGGTTCACCGCGGTCGATGGATTGCCGATGGGCACGCGCAGCGGCAATCTCGATCCGGGCGTCATTCTCTATCTTCAGGACGAACTGAAGATGGATACGCGTGCCGTGGAGGATTTGCTGTATCGACGCTCGGGGCTGCTCGGCGTATCGGGTATTTCCGGCGACATGCGCACGCTGCTCGCGAGCGACGATCCCCGGGCGCGCTTTGCGATCGACCTGTACACGTATCGGATCGGCCGCGAGTTGGGATCGCTCGCGGCCGCGATGCAGGGACTCGATGCGCTGGTTTTCACGGCGGGCATTGGCGAACATTCGCCGGAAATTCGGCAACGGGTTGGCGAGCTTGCGCGCTGGTTCGGTGTTGAATTGGACAGGAATGCCAATGAATCGGGCGGGCCGTGTATCAGTGCGGCGTCGAGCAAGGTATCGGTCTGGGTCATTCCGACCAACGAAGAACTCATGATCGCCCGTCATACGCGCGAAGCGACGGGTATCGCGTGAATCCGCATCACGGCCATAGGGGAGTCTGATGGACCTGAGCACTCAACATCCCGTTCTCAAGGGCAAGAAAGCGCTGGTGACGGGCATCGCCAACGATTCTTCGATTGCATGGGGCTGCGCGAAAGCGTTTCATGAAGTGGGAGCCGACGTTGCGATCACCTATGCCGACGACAAGACCCGAACCTATGTCGAGCCGCTCGCGACCGCGATCGAGGCGCCGGTGTTCATGCCGCTGAACGTATCGAAACATGAAGAAATGGAAGCGGTATTCGAGCGGATCGCGAGCGAATGGGGCGAACTCGACATCCTCGTGCATTCCATTGCGTGGGCGCCGAAAAACGATTTGCAAGGCGGCCTGCTCAATTGCTCGGCAGAGGGCTTTGCGGCGGCCATGGATATTTCCTGCCATTCATTTGTGCGCATGGCGCGGCTTGCCGCTCCGCTGATGAAGAACGGCGGCTCCCTGTTCGCGATGAGTTATTACGGCGCGAACAAGGTGGTCACCAATTACAACGTCATGGGGCCGGTCAAGGCGGCGCTCGAAGCGTGCACGCGATATCTGGCCTATGAACTCGGCCCGCAGCGTATTCGCGTTCACGCCATTTCGCCAGGGCCGCTGAAAACGCGCGCCGCGTCTGGGTTGAAGGACTTCGATCTGCTGCTGACCGAGGCGGCCGAACGCGCGCCGCTCGGCGAACTGGTCGACATCATGGATGTCGGTTTTACCTGTGCCTGGCTCGCGACGCCGTATGCGCGCCGGTTGTCGGGCGAGACGGTGTACGTCGACGGCGGCGTTCACATCATGGCGTAGATGCGTTCGAACTCGAACATCCGGCGTTCCGCAACGCCTCGTGGGGCGCTTCAGCCCCTTCTGGCGCGGTTAAATCGAACTGACGCAGTGCTCCTCGACCCAGCCCATCGCGCGCTCGCGTGCGAAGGACAGGGCTTCGTGCTCGTCGATGAAATTCTCATCGATGCAGAGATCGTGAACATCGTCCTCGAACGAACCATCGGATGCCGGCGAGAAAATGCGCGCGTTAGCCACGATTCGCCCGTCATCGATGCTTGCGCTGGTGCTGATGAGACACGACTGAAACATGAATTGCATGGCTGGCTCCGGTAGGTTCGTGGCTTTGCGCAGACGATAGAGCAATTGCCGTGCCGCGAGTTTCCCGGAGCGTGATCTGCATAGGAAGCCGCTCAGGAAACCGCTCACGAAGCCGCTTGCGCCCGCCCGTCGAACGCGCCGCCCGTCTGCACGTTGTCCGCGATCGTGACCGGCTGCTTGCCGGGCAGCAGCGGGAAAACGAGTTCGGCGAAACGCCACGCTTCTTCGAGGTGCGGATAACCCGAGAGCACAAACGACTCCGCGCCGATGTCGGCATACTCGCGCAATCGCTGCGCGACGGTCGCCGGATCACCCACCAGCGCGGTGCCCGCGCCCCCGCGCACGAGGCCCACGCCCGCCCACAAATTGGGGCTGATCTCCAGCTTGTCGCGACGGCCCTGATGAAGCTCGGCCATGCGGCGCTGGCCCACGGAATCCATGCTCGCGTAATTCTGCTGGGCGCGCGCGATATCTTCGTCGGTGAGCTTGCTGATCAGGGCGTCGGCCGCGGCCCACGCCTCCTCATTCGTTTCGCGGACGATGACGTGCAAGCGCACGCCGAAGCGCACCTTGCGACCGTGCTTCTCCGCGTGCGCCCGAACGTCCGCGAATTTTGCGGCCACGGCTTCGGGCGGTTCGCCCCACGTGAGATACGTGTCGATATGTTCGCCGGCGATCTCGTGAGCCGCAGCGGATGAGCCGCCGAAATACAAGGGCGGATGCGGTTTCTGAACCGGCGCGATGAGGTTCTGCGCTTTTTCGACGCGAATATGCTTGCCTTCGAAATCGACCTGCTTTTCCTTGAACAGCCGGCGCCATACCGTGAGGAATTCGGCGGCATGCTCATAGCGCTCGTTATGCGAGAGGAACACGCCGTCGGCGGCCAGTTCCGCGGCATCGCCGCCCGGCACGACGTTCAGCAACAGGCGTCCGCCCAACGCCTCGTCGAGCGTCGCGGCCTGACGCGCGGACGCCGTCACGTTGCCGAGCGACGTGCGCAGCGCCACGAGCAGCTTGATGCGCCGCGTGACCGGGGCGAGGCTGGCGGCCGTGACCCACGGATCGAGGCAACTGCTGCCGGTGGGGATCAGCAGGCCGTCGTAGCCGAGTTCTTCGGCGGCGACCGCGATCTGCCGCATGTACGCGTTGGTCGGCGCGCGGCCGGAGTCGGATTTGCCGAGATAGCGCGTGTCGCCGGAGGTGGGCAAAAACCAGAAGATGTCGAGGCTCATAAGGATTCGCTTCCGTTGGGAAAGGCCGGCTTCGTGTGCTCGAGCAGCCATGGCGATCATTACAGCAGACGGGACGCGCTCTCCCTACCAATGAGCAGGCAATAGCTTATTCCTGCGCGAGGTATGCCATACGGGGCGGGCGCTGCGGGGGCGGTCGCGGCGGATCGACGCAAGGGGTTCGCACGCGGGCGGGCACGTGGATGGGCGTTACCGGGCGCAGTGCGGGATGGGAATGGTGTCTGGCCAGCCGACGCAATTGAAGTCGATGGCTCATGGCATCGCCAACCGCAGCGAGCGGTTGACGGTCTTCGGCGCGATTCGCGCTAGTCGTTGGTGACGTCCTTGAGCAGCACGCGGCCATCGAGCATCGGCTTGGCCAGCGTGACGGCGTAGCCGCTGCGGATCGTCTGGATAACCGGGCGCTTCAGATTGTCTTGATGCGTCGACTCGGTCGTCCAGCGTTCGAGTTGCACCATCTGGTTCTTATCGTCCGCGTTCTGATAGACCTCGAAAGAGACGTTGCCGGGCGCGGCGCGGAAGGTCGGCGAGACTTCGTTCACATCCGCGTGAAATTTCGCCGATTCGTCGGGCTTCACGGAGAGGAAGACCAGCACGTTGCTGGTTTGATCGGCGTGATCGATCTGTTTGGGTTGAATGCCGGCGTCCGATGTGGCGGGCACGATGCGCATATGGCTAATGCCGCCGTCCAGGTCCGCATTCGCGGCCTTGTGCATGTCTAGCAAGGCGGGCTGTTTCATATGAGCTTGATAGGCGGCCTGATCTTTCCATTGTTCGAGGACGTACAAGGTGGTCGGCGATGTCGTCGATTGAAAGACCGTGAAAGAGAGATTGCCCGCTTCTTCGCGCGCATTGGCCGCGTTGTGACGCAGCGCTTGCAGGAAGGGCTGCAATTGCGCCGCTTTGACGTGCAGGGTCGAGAGATTCGAATAAGGAAGCGGGTTTGCCGTGGCGCTGGGCGCGGCGGCAAAGGCCGAGGCGGCGGCCATGGAAGCACTTGTAAGCACAACGAGTTGCGCAGTGGTGTTTCGGAGTTTCGCGAAGCGTGAGGTGCGCATGGGAAAGGCAAACTCAAAAGACGGAGTGTCCGATGGTGCCAGATAGCGGGAAATTAAAAATGAAGGATCCTTTAGGTTGGGCGGACGAACGTGATGAATCGTGAGGGTATCGACGATGACATGCTTTGCGCGTTGCCACGACGATCACCTGGTCATGTCAGCTTCTAGCCGTTCAACGGGATTAAAGGCCGGCCGAAAATTGCCGTTAACAGATGGCTGTGCACAAGGAATGTGAGGTCGGGCAGTGGATTGCAACAGGAAAAGAACGGGAATCAACGCAGTGGTGGTGATGATGGGGTGCTCGTTGGTGGCTCAGGCAGCCTATGCGATCACCGAGACCAAGGTCAATCACGGCGCTAAAGCCCATAACGCTGAGGTGCGCCACATCCAGCAAGCCCGTCATCCGATGGTCACGGCGCGGCCACACGAACACCGCAGGCCTGAGCACGTACGGCACGTCGCGCGCTCGAAACACGAGGAGCGCACTGAACACGAGGAACGTGCGAAACACACGCGAGTGGCGATGGCCCACTCAGAAGGGCGCAGATATTTGCATCGCGTGCGGTTTCACAAACACTCGGTGCACCACGGCGAGGTCCACCATGTTCAACGTGTGGCGACGGTGCAAGAGCCGTGGGCTACCCAGACACGAAGCGCTCCCACGTGGGTCCTGCCGCCAGTGTGCGATCAGGTGTTGAACTACACGGGCGCGTGCCAGCCAGCGGTCCTGGAGAGTTTGCGAGTGCTCGGTCTCCAGGTGCCTAATGTGGAAAACCGCGCGCAGATGGCCCAGCATCTCCAGTCGATTCTGGATCGTCAGGGGTTGGAGCAGGTGCAGGCTCAATGCCAATCTGTATTGCTTGAAGATCAGCGAAAGATCAACGGGCTTCAAACGCTATTGGCTCGAGCACATGTCGTCGCCTCGGATGACTGCGCCCAGGAGATTCAGAATCTGGCGGCCCAGGGCACTGTTGTTCAAGCTCCGTCTGCGGCTGTTGCTACAGGTGCGTCTGAGGTGGCTCAGGCACCCGTGGCCGCTTCGGAATAATAGGGCTACGGGCGGAGAAGCAGTTCGGTCTGGTTGGCGGAGAGGCGACGGTGGCGGAGGCGAAACGCGAGATCGAGGCATGGCGGCGGGACTACAATGAGACCCGGCCTCGCATGGCACTCAACGAACTGACACCGGGCGAGTTCGCCTGGCAGCACAGCTTTCGGCCTAAGGCCGAAAGCTCATGAAAGGCTGGACACTCACATTGCAATGTGTCCAGGAAACCGGAGTGGTTCAGCCGTTCGGCGAAGCCGGTTTCGTGACGTCCAATCCGGTGGGGCAGTCCGCCCGCTCCAGCTGATAATGGCCATGTCGGCGAGGTCGGATATCGCGTTGGCGACGGCTCCGCTATTCCGACAGGAACCCGGCGATATCTGCGCCAGGGAGCGTCTTGCTGCCATTGAACCAGGTAAGGAACCCGGAAAGCACACACTTCAGGTCGAACATTGCCGTATTTTGCACAGGCGAATACGGCTCTTTCCCGAACGCGCGCAAGATTTTTTGCTTGAGGATGCTGAGGACGCCCCAAGGCCGAATGATCTTGCGCAGGCGCTTGACTTCTTCCATCAACTCCGTGCAAGCGTTTTCGGATTCATGCTTTTTCGACTGAACCACCGGCAACATTTGATTCAAGGTATCAAGTTGTTCGCGCAGCGTGACCGTGGCGCTCTCCACTTTCACGGTGTGTTCTTCGATTTCCTTGGCCTTGCGGTGCGTGCCTCGAGCCGCCACAAACACCAGAGGAATGGCCACGAGTCCGCCCAGGACGAATGCCCCGCCGGTCATGCCTGCGCCGCCAGCAGCGAGTGAGCCACCGCCGAACCACGCCATCGTAGCGTTGTAGGCCGCTGCACCCGACAGTTCCGCGATAGCCGTCCCGGTGGAAGCCGCACCGAGCGTGGAAACGAGGGTCCAGGATCCAATAGCCATTGCGCTACCCGTGGCGACACCCGCACCAATCGAGGTGACCGACTCGTAGTCCTTCTGAAACCTGGAAATCTGTGCCAGCGTGGACGTACTGCTGTAGTCGGCCGTAGAGGTCGCGATTTGATCGACGCGGCACGCGTCCTCAGAAGGTACGGCTTCGTCGAAGACGCTTCCGTGCAGTAGCACGCTGCCCTTGTCCAACGCTTTTTTTGCTTTGGTGAGCGCCAAACCGATATCCTTGACATGCCCCTGAATATGGGTCTCGACGGTTTTCGCCTCTTCATGAACGCCCATGTAGGCGCCGTAGCTTTGCTCGTAGGCTTTCTGCGCGTCTTCCATTCGGGAGACGCCGCCCAGCGTTACAACGTTACCCACGAGCTTGAGTGAACCTTTAATGAGGCCCATTCCCCAACCTTTCTCAGAAAATTTTTAGAATTAATCTTCGGCAAGCAGATCGCGAAGGACGTATTTGATATTTTTGCGTTCACGCCAGTGTGCAAACGTTGCCAGAAGTAACGGCGAGTTCGAATTGTAGGGCGAAAGCACCCTGTTTGGATTCCCATTAAGTCGCTCTTTTTACTTTCCCGTGGGTAAGTCGACGGCCGGGAAGTCCAAATGAAAACTTTCCCCGATCCGTGGGGGTGCGAGGCCGATCTGCTTTGGTTGAGGGCATTGCTCCACAGCGTCAAACAGCGATAGGAAAACTTGCGCAAGACCTACTTTCAAGGCTTTCCGGAAAGACACGGTCCGGAGTGACCCCGAACTTCGAGCACACGTCGTCGGACCAGTGCTACTGGTGTCGACGAAGATCCAGGCGGTTCAGCGATTTGCGGCTTGTGCGACGACGTTGTCCATCTGAACGGGGGCTGCGATCGTCGCGAACGACCACCGGACATCGAAGGGCGCGTTGGCGACTCCAAACTGCTGCGTCAACCGCCCCGTCGCGTGCGCGGTGTAGGTCGTGCCCGGACGCAACGGAGAGAACGGTGTGCAAACCGCTGTGTTGCGGCCAGTGTCGGCGCTCGTGAGCGGTGCTATCTGGCAGCTCACGGGTTTTCCGCGACCGTCACGAAGCTCGAACTTCTCAAGCAGGATATGTGCGTTGGTGCCACCGGACACAGTCAGGGGATAGCCAAGCAGCGCGCCCCGGTAGCGTGAATTGGGCCCCATCGGATCGGGCTGTTCGATGTTCTGCCAGGCGAGCGGTGCATCTTTCTGCCCGTCATAGGGATAGACCACGAGCTCGGTATCACCGATCGCCGGCTTGGGGTCCGCAAAGTCCACGACCGTGATCTGACTATCGCCCGACGCAACGGCTTCGCCGGCGCGCGCCCAGTCGTAGAGCATGGCGCCCCGGTGATACGGCGAATCGAATATCTCCTCGATTGGAAGAGCCGGCACCCGCTGACCTCCGTAGACGGCGAACACCTCACTCGCGCCCGTGGTCTCGGTGTACTGACGCACACGCGTCGTCACATCCGTGCCCGAGAAGCCGGGGAGATTCTCGCTCTCATCGTGACTACTCGCGCGGTTGACTTCCAGGTAGTGCGCGTGGGCAGCAGCGGCTTGCGCCACGAGCGGGTCTGAGGTGATTGCGTTCAGACCGAGTTCCGCGCGTCGAGCATTCAGATAGCTGATCGCCGTGGGCAGCGGATCAGCAGGCTCGATGACGAGAGCGGTTACGCCTGGTGCCGTGTGAAGGGTAATGCGCGGGCCGGTGTAGGGCGGCTCGGCAACGTGCGTCACGGCCGGCTTGGTCGCGCAGGCGTTGAGAATGGCGAGCGCGGCAGCGAGCGGGATCGCCGCGAGTGTTCGGTGAGACATCGCAAGAATCGATTCGGTGTTGGTATGTTTAATCTTCTTATCGGCAAAATTCGTTTCAGGTTTAGAGGGTGAGACGGAATAGAGCGTGATAAGAGTCCGTTCGCGTGAAGTGCAAGTTCTCGGATAAAGGCCGTCTCGTCTTTGAAATGTGAGCGTTTGAATGATTTCGCAAACGTTTTACATGGCGAAAAACTGCGATTTCCTATGTTTTTGAATTTGCTTTATATAAATGATGAGCGACTATCCAGTGTGCGCGAATCATGCTTATGAGCAAATCGTTTCGGGGCTCCTTCGCGGGCCATCTTGCGCTTAAATTCACTCGGTGGACGGACTGACGCGCTATCGTCACTGTTTTCCTGCTAAAGTTTGCGTCAATCAAAATGAATATACAGACCCGGGGTTTAGAGTGAAATCTACTCAATTCGCATAAGTCGTTAGCCTTCGACTACGAGGGGTGACGCTACGCATTCCGTCGTAAAGACGCGATCATCGCCGTGATCGGCATACCTGTATTCCGATAGCCCGTTCGCCTGGATGAGCGTCGTTGTTATCGCACGGCAATCGCCTGATGCGCCGGATTTTCTCGAGCGACCATTCAAATGAAGGCTGAATGAGCCCATTCAGCACTCAAGATTGCACGCGCGATACCGATATATGAAGAGCGACACTGTCGCGTCGAATTGGAAGTTGTGATCGCAACGGTCTGAGAGCGCGTGCGACACGATCGCGAGCCACGTGAAAAAGAGAACGAATAACGCATGAAACGATGCATATTAGTCGGCGTATCGACAACGGTGATCGCGGGTTGCGCAGTCAATCCGCAAACGGGGCAGCCTGAATTTTCTCCGGCCGTAAAGACAGAATTCAAGAGCGTTTTCGACAATCCCGATCCCTGTTCGAATAACGACCGCAACATCGCGGCAGTCATTGGTGCGGGCGCGGGCGCTGTACTCGGGCACTATCTCGGCAAGAACGCCGCGGCCACGGTGGCGGGCACCGGTCTTGGCGCGATCGTCGGCATGATGATCGGCCACGCGATGGACGAGCGTCGTTGCAATCTTTATCACATTGCGCAGCAGTATCAGATGAAGCTCGCGAGCGCGCCGATCAAGGCTGCCAGCATCGACGCTGCAAACGGCCAGAATGACGTCGTGGGGCTCGACGTGCAGATGGGCGGTGTCGATGACGAGTTCCTGCCCGGCACCGCCACGCTCACGCCGCGCGCGAAAGAGTATCTGGGCAAGGTGGCCGACCAGTACAACCCGAAGCTGGTCGCGACGTCGCTGGATGCGCAGGCGCGCAATGGTCAGAACGCTCAACAGAGCGCGGCCGCACAGTCCGCCAGTCAAGGCGCGGCTGCACAGCGTCAATTGCTGATCGTGGGCCACAGCGATGAACGCGACAACATGTCGGGTCCCGATCTCGCACGGCTTTCGGAAGCGCGAGCGAAGGCGGTTGCCGAGGTGTTCCGCCAGCATGGCGTGCCGGCCGCCAATATCGCGTATCAAGGCGCGGGTGACTCGCTGCCGATCGCGTCGAACGGTACGGCACAGGGGCGCAGCGATAACAACCGCGTCGAGGTCGTCGACGTGCCCAGCCTCGATGCACTGAAGGCGTATGCGAGCAATCGCTCAGCCAATCCCGCGAACTTCGCGGTTGCGCGCCAGGCTGAACCCGGCGCGTCAGGCCAGGACGATTTGCACACGAGCGACCTCGCGCCCACCGGCGCGAGCCTGACGACGCCCACTCCGGCTGCGGCGCAAGCATCGACGACAACGCAAACCGCGACGGCGACGCACAAGACCACGCGCAAGAAGATTGCGCGCAGTGCAGCACCGTCGGCGGATACCCCGTCGAGCGCCGCCACGAGCGGCGTGCCGGGTGCCGCGAGTGCGCAGGCCGTCGCATCCACGACTGCGCGCGCAGGCAATTCTGGGGGCGCAGCGGGGGGCTTCGGCTTCGACGGCAAGCCGCTTGGCACGACCGGTTATCAGGTCAATCTGGGGGCGGCCAGCGACAAGTCGTCGATGTTCAGTTTCATCACGGCCGCGCACGCCGATACGCCGGTCATTATCGGCTCGTGTTTGCAGGACCACCCCCACACGAGCACGCCGATTCGTTCACTCGCCACCAACCAGCCGCTCAAGGTGGAGGATTCGCTGCCTGGCCTGTACGGCCAGCCGTGGTTCGGTAGCCAGGGCGATGCGGCCGTGGCGTTGCTGCGCGTCTATGTGCCGAGTGACGCTGCGGCGCCCGTGCCACCCGTCACCGCCGAGATATACCGCCGCGAGGGCGGCGGTTATGCCGCCGCGCCCATCGCCCGCTTCCGGGACGCGCCGGTGAACGTGTATCGCGGCGCTGACGCGACGCTCTATCGCGTCTTCCTGCAAGGCTCCGCGCAATGTGTCGATCTGCGCGTGCCCACGAAGTCCGCCTCGGGCAGCGGTCTCGTCGTCTATCCGTGGAAAGACGCGGAATACAAGGCAGTCGTCAATTTCTCATCGAAGGGATAAGCCATCGTGCAACACGCCATCATCTCAGCGCTGTCTTCGCTGCCGTTCCTCGTCTCCGTGACGTTGGCAACGATTCTGGCAGCGTTCTTCTTCTGGCTTCGTGCCGACAGCTTCCGTTTCACCGCGTTCGCCTACAAGCGCTGGTGGGCGTTCGGTAACGACCATCGCGCAGAATTCCAGCGTCTCACGAAAGAGAGCGGCGATTCGACGGTCGACGACGGTCTCGTCCAGGCCGAACTCACGCTGTGCACGACCTTCAAGTCGGTCATCTCGGGCTCGAGCAACACGGAAGTGACCGCGGGCCAGTTCGGCCGTGCGAAGAACTATCTGAAGATCACGCAGCAGACCGATATCCACCCGCCTTCGATGATGGCGCGCGTGGGTTTGTTCGTGCTGATTCTCGCCGAGTCCGTGGGCACCGGCTATGTGCTCGCGCCGTGGATGTCCACCGAAATCACGCCGTCCCAGGCGAACCTGGCGGCGGGCGTGCTGGCGCTCGCGGTGGCGATCGTCCTGGCGCTGCTCACGCACACGACGGGCGCGGAAATGGCGAAGTTCTCGCACTTTCGCAAGCGCCACGGCTCGGAAGGTCTCGAGGTGCGTATCGATCTCGGCGACGATCAGGACCAGGACGCCTACTACATCGATCCGAACTCCAGCACCGTGCGGCAGAATCCGCTGCCGCGCCGCTTTGCCAACCGCGTGGACGATCCGGGCGTCAAAGGGCCGATCCTGCTGGTTGTTTCCGGTGCGATCATCATCGCGATCATGGTGGCGATCTACGTGATTCGCGTGAATGGCGTCGAGAGCGAAGCCACGCGCCAGATCGTCTCGATGGAGACGAATGGCGTTCAGGGCGCGGGCGACGCGAATCCGTTCGATTCGGCGGGCACGTCGTCGGCCTTGCCGCCGAGCGTCGCTCAGGCGCAGCAGGCGAGCCGCAAGGACGTTGCCGAAAGCCTGGGCGGAAACTACAAGGTTCAGGGTATCGCGGCCTCGTTGATGCTCGCGCTGATTTATCTCGTCACGCAGTTCACGGCTTTTATCGTCGCATTCAAATCGACGTTCAGCGGGCAGGGCGAAGCGGCCTACGACTTCACGCGCAATCAGCCGTCGTTCGAAACGTTCCGCGCGCGCTTCCTGCAACCGCGCATCACGCGCGCCGAAAGTTTCCTCGCGCAGTTGCGTGAAGCGCGTAAGAAGCGCAATCACCGCACGGGCACGCTGACGTTCGAGGCGTTCCTCAAGCACGGCGAGCAGCGCGAAGAACAGGCACGCGACAACGTGATCGACAGGGTTGCCGCCGACGTGGCGACGGGCAAGAGCGAAGGCGAGCGTGAATTGCGCTATGAACTCGCGTTGAAAAACCATAACTTCTCGTCGAGCGAGCAGGATCAGGTGATCAAGGCGTATCAGGCCGCCATTCTGCGTACCGATGGTATTCGCAGCAAGCCGACGGCCACGCGACCGCTCGCACAGACGCTGGTGCAGGCGACGACGCAAGCCGAAACGCATGCGCCCGTACAAGCCGACGAGCAGGCGGCGATGAAGGCGGCGCAGGCGACAATCGAGGCGGCACGCGCGCGCCCCACATCGCCTGTTCAGGCGGAGGCCGATATCGACGCGCTCGCGCACGCGTTCGCAGTGTTGCCCGACAACGTTGCGAAGGGCGAATTCCTCGAAAAGCAGGCGACAGTGCTTTCCAGCGATGACTTCGCGGCGTTGAGCGAGGAAATCAAACGCCGCAAGCGCCAAGCGAAAACGGCCGAGAAGTACAGCGATCTGCTGGACGACTGATCCTTCCGGACGCTCGCCGCGGCACACTTTGCAGGCGCCGCGGCATACCGACTGACTTACCGCATATGAAGATTCTCAAGACACTCAGCAAGGCCGCGGCGCTTGCCGCGCTCCACGTTGCCACTGTGGCGCACGCAGGACTCGTCAACGACGTGCCGAGCTGCTATGGCGCGTTTCATCTCGCGGCCGCGCCACAGCAACCCGCGCGCGTGGTGTACGTCCTCATCGACCAAACCGTGCTGCTTGATCAGTCGCTTCGGCAATCGGTCCTCGACAACGTCGATCGCATGATCCAGCCGGGCGCGAAGTTCGTGATCGCCGAATTTTCCGCGTTTGCCCAAGCGCATTACCTCAAGGTGCTGCATACCGGCTATGTCGAACAGCCGCTGCCCGAAGACGCCTACAACACGCTGCCGATCACGAAGGCGCCGCAGATCAAGGCTTGCTTCGGTCAACAGCTCGCGTTCGCGCGCAAGATGGCCGCCACGACCACGCAGCAAGCGATGAGCGAATCGACTTCGACATTAAATGCTTCCGAGATCATGGCCGCGCTTGATGAGCTGGGCCAGGCGGTGCGCAGTGATACTGCGTCGGACAAGGTGCTGTTCGTCGTGACTGACGGACTGGAGAATTCGCGGACCACGTCGTTTTATGCGCGTGGTGGTGTGCGCGATATCAACCCGTCGGCGGAGCTTGCGAAGGCACGCGCGAATGGCATGTTCGCGGATCTCGGCGGAGCGAAGATCTATGTGCTTGGCGGTGCGGTGATGCCGCCTTCGACCAGCGGTACGCAGGCGCAGCGCGATGGCTATCGCGATTCGAAGACGATCCACGATCTGCGAACTTTCTGGCAGGGTTATTTCGAGTCGTCACACGCGCATCTGGTCGAGTTTGGCGCGCCCAGTCTGGTCACGCCGGTCTCGTATTGACCAGCGCGCGGTTTTGTTCGAGAGGGCTCATGGAACAAGAGGGCAACTGGGACGAGCCAGTTTAGCTGGCTGGAATGGTGCTTAAACCTCAACGCGCTCGCTGCGGACAAGATCGGCGTCGCCATCTGTAAATATGGTCTGTTGCGATTTCGAGCACCTAAAAATTATCGCGGCGTTGCCGGATTTTGAAGGCAAGCGATAAAAAATGCGGATTGCATCGCTGAGTTGTCGCAAAGGACAACGGCGTCGGCAAACTGTCAGGGCGTGCATTTGCTATTACGTTGGCGACGAAAGCAACGCGCGCACTGGCTTGTCGCCCGCGACCGTCTGTTGCCGTTAGACTGTGTAAGGCGCTTACCGATGAGCGTGGGTAATTAATCTGGTGAGGCAAGTTTCCCGATATGAGTGGCGACTTCAATTCGAATCGGCGTCAATGCTATCTCGACGAAGATTACTTTAACTGGCGGCTGAATCTGCTGGACGAAGGGATCGCGTACTGGTCAGACAATACCGCGCCAACCGGAAGCGATAATGCTGAGCGAGAGGCGCTGACCGAGCGCTATCGGGTTTCGGACGTTTATCGGCGCTTTCTGCTCATGTACACGGGAGGCGCAGATGTCAACCTGATGCGCGCAGCGTTCGATTCTGTTCTCGACGCATACGAACGGTACACGACCGCCCAGCGCTTGAGCCAGCGCGATGCAAGCGAACCGCCACTGCTATTCGAGGAGGTTGGCGAGTATGAGACAGCGATGCAACTCATCGGCTTCTGCTATCTGCTGCATCGGCGTGATCTGCTTCCACGGATTGCCGGTTTGTTTGACCCTTCATATCGGAGCAAGGATGCCTTGTATGAGGACCTGCTTGCTTATGAACTGGAAGGTCGAATCGATGTCGATAGCTGGTATCACGATGTACCGTACCGGCCGCTCGTTTTCAGCTTGTATCGAGAGACCGCGAATGAATCTGTCGACGACATACAGGAATATCTCGAAGCCTGGTATCCGGGTATGAGCGCGACGTCATGGCACGATGGCCATCTGGAAGCGCGGAAGAATGGCAAGGGGACCTATGTGGGTTACTGGGCCGTCGAAGCGGCAGCTGTGGCATTCTTGCTGCAGCTAGACGACCATTCCTTACGCAACCATTGGCTTTATCCGAAAGACCTTGTGGACTTCGCTCGCGGCTATGACGGTTTGAATCGGTAATGGCGATGCCGCCGTGCGCGGCAGCTAATGAGTTCGGCCAGCGCAATTTCGATGATGGCGTCGGCCCAAGCCCGATGGGCACGCCGTTCTTCTATGCGGCGGAAGGTGTGGGTGCTGTCGCGTACCACAAGTCCGCCGGGGCACTCTCGCTTTCCGGGACAGGGTTGCCCAAGTAGTCGCGTGTGGGTGTGCTTGCCTTTTCTGACGCGTAATTAACGAATTGGAAATATGCGAGGCATCGATTTGCACGCGCCCGGACCTGAGCGTCATGCGTCATAGAAGATATGTACAATATGGCCGCAGATAAATGAAGCAAAGGACGCGAACGTGGGGACGCAGGATCTGATTGCTGCTATTACCGGGGGTGTGGCGCAAACCGATCGGCTAATCAGGCTCGATACACCGCTTGGCGATAATGTGCTTCTGCCGCAGCGCGCGGTAGGCCATGCGCGTATTGGGCGCGATTACGGTTTTACACTCGACGTCGTTTCCACGAACGAAAATGTCGAACTGGAAAAGCTGATCGCGCAGCCCGTCACGCTGTGGCTCCAGCAGGCCGACCAGACGTATCTGCCGCACCACGGCTACGTCCACACGGCCCGCCGGCTGGGCTCGGACGGCAGTTTGACGAGCTATCAGCTTGAATTCGCCTCGTGGCAGCACTTCCTCAAGTTCCGCTCGGACGCCCGCATCTGGCAGGATAAAACCGCCGACGCCATTCTCACCGACGTATTCAATGCGCATCCGCAGGCGCAGGGTGCATTTCGATTTGCTATTCAAAACGCATTGCCTTCGCGTTCGTTTTGCGTGCAATACGAGAGCGACTGGCATTTCTGCCAGCGGATTATGGAATCCGAAGGCCTCTTCAGTTATTTCGAGCAAGCCGCCGATGGTAAATCGCACACGGTCGTTATTACCGACAATATCGGCGCATTACCCGCTTTAAATCCGCAATCGGTTAATTTTTACCGGTCGGGCGTGAATAGCGAAACGAATGCGCTGGTGCAATGGAGTGGCTCGCGCACACTGCAAAGCGTGACGCTCACCACGCGCACGTTCGACTACAAGTCGCCTTCGTCGGCGGTGAATCCCAAGGGCACGTCTGTACCGACGCTGGCCACGCAGGGAGATCTGCCGCAGCAGGCCGAAGTCTACGAATACACGGGCGCATACACCTACGGCGAGCAGTCGCGCGGCGATACGCTCAGCGAAATCCGCATGCAGGAGTGGGAGTCGCGCGCGAAGCGCTTCGAAGGCGCGGGCGCCGTGCGCAATCTCGACGCGGGGCGCTGGTTCGAACTCGACGGCCATCCGCTGCACGATACGGATAGCGAGCAGGACCGGCAGTTTGCGGTGATCGAGGCGCGCTGGTTTATCGAAAACAATCTGCCCGCCACGACCGCGCAGACGCAATCGTTCCCGCACAGCCTGCAAGGCGAACTGGCCGCGATCAAGAGCGCGAATCAGGGCGAGAGCGATGCACTGGTGGTGAAAGCCACGGACGGTAGCGAAGGTTTTCTGCTCGTGAAAATCGAGGCGCAGCGTAAGGCCGTACCGTATCGCAGTCCGCTCGAACATCACAAGCCGGAAATGCGCATGCAGACGGCGCTCGTGGTCGGGCCGTCGAACGAAGAGGTGTATACCGATTCACTCAATCGCATCAAGGTGCGTTTCCATTGGGACCGGCTCAATTCGGGCGATGAAAAGGCGTCGTGCTGGATTCGCGTGGCGACGTCCGATTCGGGTAGCAGTTACGGCGGCGTGCATGTGCCGCGCGTCGGTGAAGAAGTGATCGTGAACTGGCTCGATGGCGATTGCGATCGGCCTCTGGTGACGGCGCGCGTCTATAACGGCGCGGCGACGCCGAACTGGCATTCGAACGGCATTCTCTCGGGCTACAAGTCGAAGGAATACGGCGGCAGCGGTTACAACCATCTGGTGATGGACGACGCCACGGGCCAGAACCGCGCGCAGCTTTACAGCACGAGCGCGAATTCGCAATTGCATCTGGGTTATCTGGTTGCGCAGAACGCGAATTCGCGCGGCGCGTATCTGGGTAGCGGCTTCGATCTGAAATCGGATGCATTTGGTGCGATTAACGCGGGCCAGGGTCTGTATGTGAGCACCTACGCGAAAAGCGCGACGAGTCAGCAACTCGACGTCACGGAAGCGCATTCGCAATTGACGAACGCGCAAGAAACGATCGATGCGCTTTCGCAGGCGAGCGAAACGCACCAGGCCGAAACCTTGCAGGACGGCACGCAGGCGCTCAAGACATTTACGAGCGCGACGCAATCGACAAAACAGGCCGCGAGCGCGAGCGGCGGCAACACGGCTGGCGGCGGCGCTGGCAGCGCGAATGCGTTTAGCGATGCGGTGATGCTGATGGCGAGTCCGTCGGGTATCGCGCTGTCGACGCAGCAGTCGGTGCATATGGTCGCCGATGAACAGATCAATCTGGTTAGCGGACAAAACACTCATATAGCGACGAGCAAGTCACTGATCGCGAGCGCCGCGCAGAAGCTGAGTCTGTTTGTGCAGAACGCCGGTATGAAGCTCTTTGCGGGTAAGGGCAAGGTGGAGATTCAGTCGCAGTCAGACAATGTGGAAGTCACGGCACAGAAGAGCATCAAGCTTATTTCTGCAGTGGACAGCATACAGATGGCCGCGAATCAGGAAATTCTGCTGACATCGGGCGGCGCTTACATTCGACTCAAGGATGGCAACATCGAGGTTCATGCGCCGAACAAGGTCGACATCAAAGGCGCGCAACATGCCTTTAGTGGGCCGATGGATCTGGCCGCTTCGTTTCCTCCGCTGCCGGGAAACGACGGAAGCTACGGACATCAGTTTATTGCCCATTGGGCGGGCACCGAGGTGCCAGTGGCCAATGCTCGCTTTCAGATATTGTCTGGAGGCAACGTATTGGCTGAGGGAAAAACGAATGCGCTTGGTGAGACGGGGCTGCAGCAGGGCACGATGCCCACGAACGTCGATATCCGCTTTCTGAGTGATTAAAGGTTTAGCGATGGCAGATGAGAAAATTCTGGGTAAGAGTACCGCGATGCTGACGCCTCTCGGATACGCTGGAAAGACAAAAGTACCTCTTGCGATCTGCGACAAAAATGTAACGCCGGCCGCAGAGTCAATCATCGGAACTTGTCCGTACTACTATCAGCCGTTGCACGGCGAGTATCTTGAGACGGTGGAAAAAGTCAGCCTGTCGAGCGCGTGGGAGACGGTTAAGGCATTCGCTACGTCGTTTGACCCTTGGAAGGACAAGGCGGTGGCCCACCGTCTGTTGCACCGGAGAGAGCAACTGATCAAGCCAGATAGCACCGACTCCGATTGGTCGCGTCATGGCAATTTCATGATGCGTCATATCGGATGCGGGCATAAGCCGCCAGCCTACTACGTCAGTTACGGCTACTACTACTGTTCGAACTATGGGGCAAAGCTCTATCCCAAACTCAGTCCAGAAGGTCAGCTATGGCTAAAAAGTGCCCGGCACTATCTTCAGCAAAATATGGAGAAAGGACTGAAGTTGAATATGAAAGGCAATGCTATCCAGGAAAGCAGCGCGAGGCCAGGTAACGGTTCCTTCTCGATGAACGTCCCCCAGTACGAGCTTGAACTCAATGGTGATGTATTCCTGACCTTTGCCTTCAAGACTCATCCGCTGGCCTATCTCGACGGTGGGCTCGGAGATCTGGGCCCGGTTGATCTCGCTCGTATCAGCATGCAGCCGAATATACAGGAATGGGGGGACGGCCGGACTTGGGGGCAGGCGGTCGACGCCGGGTGGGGCGTAGCGAAGACAAAGGCGGGCGACGTTGGAGATGCAGTCAGCTCCACGCTTCAGCGGCTCCTTTCCTTCAAGTTCAACTAGGGCCCGCGGACAGCCATGCAGTGGAAAAAGATTCTTGGCGTGCTGCTTGTAGCGGTGGCCGCGATATACGGGTACGAGAAGATGACAAACCGGTGGGAAACGATCTCGACGAATTTCATGAAAGGCGACAAGCCTTATGGCGGCGGTGACTTCGTGATTCGCGGTGACCAGGTAATCAGCCTGAAGATCGCGGAACCGGTGCAAACATTCAAACCAGATAAGCATCCTGGCGACTGGAATGCGCCGCTTGAGACAACCGAACCGTGGATGAACGATACGAATCAATTGCTGAATCGTACGACGGTCAATTTCATACGAGGCACTATCCAGGGCGCGACGGTCCGTCGGTTCTCCGAACCCGGCCAGAGCGGGGCATGGTGGTATTCGCGCGACTGGAATACGATTTTTGTCAGCACAGGTTGGACAGACTTCACGTTGCCCAACCCATCGGATGGTCTATCGCCGCAGGTCACCAGGCTCTGGCGCTCGCAGGACGCGGGAAGCACCTGGACCCAACTGAAATGGCCGGAAAACCACAATATTGGTCAGCTGCTATTCCTTGACCCGATGCGCGGATACGCGATCGGCTGGGGACCCCGTGTCTGGCGAACGGGTGATGCGGGGCAGACCTGGCAGGAGATTCAGGTGCCTCCACTGGCGGGGCAGCGCGAGCCGCGGGCGACCTTCGACGGGGTAGACCTTGCCAGGAACGGAGTGCTGCGCGTCGCCTACTACGTCAATGAGCTGCACGACATCAGGGCTTCTAGCGCGGTCTACCGGCTTGATTGGGACCGGCAACAGTTCGAACCTGAAACGGTGCTGCCAAACCAGACCGTAGTCCGCATGCAGTCTGCGCCGGACGGCACTCGCGGTGACGTGGTCTACGTACTTTGCCGTCCAGGTCCGCGCAATGACGACAAGATGGGCCGGGGCGGAAGTGTTTGGGTATGGAACAGTTCGCAGCCCGCGGCTGTGCAGCAGCTTCATACGTTTGCCCCACCTCTGACCATCAACGGAATGGTCGTGGGTGTGGGCGGCGTGCTGATCGCCTATGCAACGGACGCAAGCCAGGGCGCGCCGATAGATTACAGCCTTTACAGTACGAACGCGGGCCGCACATGGACACAATCCGACGATGGGCTCATGCTCGGAGGCTCATTTGATCGCGACACGAGCACGGAGTACGGACTATCTGCGTACACGCTGAAGAAGCGAAAATTTTGAACTGTCTGGTATCCACGCATGAGCGCAACCCCATGCACGACGGTCACCAGGAAGCGCAGTGGAGCGGAGCGGTACCTATTTGGGTAACTGGGCCGTTGAAGGCTGTCTTGTGACATTCATGCTGCCCGGGGCGACAGTTCCTGACGCAACGACTGGCTGCATGCGGATGATCTCGTCGACTTTGCGTGTGACTGGCTGAAACAGCATGGCATCGAAGCGTAGTGCGGCACGAGGAACGTGTGTTTGCGTTGCCCAGGCCAGCCGCGGTGTGTGGTCGGAAGCGGGCGATTCGAGCATATGCCTTTAATTTCGCCCGGAGAACGCATCCCCGATCTCCCGTGCCCGCTTCACTTCATCGCTATGCAGATAGATCGACGTGGTCGACACCGAGGCATGCCGCAGGTTGTCGCGAACGGTGGTCAGCTCCGCCCCTCGCCCGAGCGCATGCGTGGCATGCGTATGCCGCATCCAGTGCGGACTGGCGCGGCGGAGCTTTTCGGCGAGCGGTGCGTGATCGGCTTCAATGGCCTTCGCCGCTAGAAGAAAGAACCGGCGCATCACCATCCACAGCCGCACGCTGCTGATTGCCGCCTCGTTGTCCGCTTCGAGATTGCCGACGAGCGGTGTAGCAGGCTGCCACCGCGCCTGCGTAACTGGCAGCGCGCGCTCAGCCAGATACCGCGCCAGCGCATCCCACGCGAGCGGCGGCAGCGCGACCCGCGCGACTTTTTTCCCTTTGCCAGTCACGCGCAACCAGTGATCGCCGCGCGGGTCCGTCTCGACGTGTCCAAGCGTTGCGCCAACCAGCTCACTCGCGCGCAACCCCGTCGCATAGCCAAAATCCAGCAAAAAACGCAGCCGCTGCGCAGCAGGCGCCGACCAGCGCGCTGACCACGCCGACGACCACTCCAACCCATCCGCGATGGTTCGCACGAGCGCCCATTCGCCTTCACTGAACGCGTGCGACGTATCGATCAGGCCCGTGCCGCCGGCATCGCGCACCTTCACCCCCGAAAACGGATTCGCCAGCACATAGCGCTGCTCGATGAGCCAGCGAAACAGCGCGCCGATGATCGAGAGCGCGTGGGCGACCGAGCGCGCTGAAAGGCTTCCATTGAACGGCCGCCACTCAGCCGACGTGCGCGGCCGCACCGGCCCGACCCATCGCCCACGCGGCGAGGGATGGCGCAGGAACGCGCGATACGCGATCGCATCCTCGGTGGTGAGCGACGACAGCGCACGCCCGCGCTCGACGATGGCCCAGAGAATCAGCCGCTCGGCTTCCTTGCGATAGGTGCGCTGCGTGGCCGCCGATTCATGGAGCGCCAGCCACGTCTGCACCGCTTCGTAATCGTTGGCGGCATCGAGCGTGCAGGTCGCGCGCGGCGCGCGGAATGTGCCTGCGGAACCATCGATCTCTTGCGGCAGTTTCAGCGCCTCCCACGGCACGATCTCGCTGCGCTGACTGGCGGCCACGAGTGCACGCGCCTTTTCGGTGAGCGCGGGCCATGAAGCAAAGAACGCTTCGATCGCGCGGGCGCTCGCCATGCCGAGCCCCGGCACGGCTTTCCACCACTGTCGACGACGCGGAATGCGCACGGTGAGATCGGCGAGTGTCGCGATGCCATGCGCCTGGAGCACGTGCACCGCGCGCGGGGGGAACCATTGCGCGATGTCATCGGCGATCTGCGGTTCGGGCGGGCGCGCCATGCGGAGGAGTTCGATGGCCTGCGCGACCAGCTTTGCGTGGCTCGCGCGTTCTTCGGGCGCGTGCGAGAGGAGGGTGGCGAGATCCTCGCGATGCGCGGCACGGGCTACGGTGATGAGCTTGCGCCGGATGCGTCCGAGCACGCCACGCGCGGATTTTCCGTCACCGAGTGCGGAAGGGCGATAACGCTCCACCGCCTGACGCACCGCGACGCCCGCATACCAGGCTCGCAGCACGGCGAGTTCATCGGCATCGGGAAAGCCGGCGGGTTCACCAGTTTCGGGAGCGGGCAGCAGGGTGTGACGCGTTTTCATACAACCGAGTTTACTAGATAAACACGTGCCTTATGATAAGAAAACTTATCCTAATAGTCGTATAGCATGTCGTTTTTCTCAGATAACTTGACCGTCGACGCAAGTAACGCTGTGTCCTATCCCAGCGGCTTTCCACTTTGTGCCTGCCACGCACGTGACAGGCTACTTCTGGAACCCGCGCGCCCAGAGCCGTGCCGATTGCAATCAGGCTAAACAAGAAGCTGGCAACCGCATTGGAACCGAAGCTGCTTGCGGCTTCGGCATTTGGCTCGAATGGCGGGTAGTCAATCTGAAAGCAATCGTTGTCATTGTGTTGACTTAAACGACGGCTTCGGGGCGACCGAAACGACCATCGGTCAGCTGGAACATTCAATCCTATCCGTTTCGCTGCGTACCGCAAGCCTTCCGTTGTTTCAAGCCCAACAGCCTCGTTCGTTGCCCGGCAGGTTTATTCTGGTTGTGTAACGATAGTGGTGCAACTCGCATCTGTCTGAAGACCGTAGACAACCCAACGGGGATGAGAAATGAGAGAAGATGCCACGACGCTATTTGTCGCTTCCGAGGACATTGCAACTGCGATGGACCTGCTGGAGAGTGTTGAGGTCGAGGTCGGATTCGATAGCGACGATCCGGCGAGCATCGAGCAGGCGATTCTAGCCGTCGAGGAGGCGATCGATACTCGCCTGATGGGTTATCGCGGCGATGTACGGATCGAGTCGGCGATTCTTCGCGTCAAATTCGACTTCCGGTGCGCGATCCTTGATCAAGCCTCGTCCGATGACGCTGATGGCGAGCCCATCAGCTGTGTCCACACCTTGCATTGAACATGGCGGCCCACTGGATCCGTTCGCAAGAGGAGAGCGAGCGGGCCGCAGCGTGAAGCACGTGTTCGAGGCTCGCGTCAGTAACGATCGACATGGAGGCTGGCGTGGTGACGGCAAAGGTGCACAAAGGTGCAGCTCAGCCGTTCATCACGCCGCCGCCGTTTACGCCAACAATCTGCCCAGTCATGAAGCTCGCTGCGCCCGAACTCAGGAACCGTACGACCTGAGCAATCTCATCAGGCGTGCCGAGGCGCTTGAGCGGGTAGCGGGCGGATTCCTCCTTGATGTATGTATCGCCGAGCGCTTCGACCATCGGCGTGAGCACGCCCCCTGGCGCGACCGCATTCACTCGCACGCCATGGGGTGCAAGCTCGCGCGCGAGGCTTTTAGTGAACGCGATGATGCCGCCTTTCGCGGCACTGTAATGACTCAGGTTCTCGCAACCGAGCTGGCCGAGGTCGGACGCAATATTGACGATTGCGCCGTGCCGCTGCTGTTTCATCAAACGCACGGCTTCACGCGAGAAATGGAACGTGCCGTAAAGATGCACCTTGATCATCCTGTCCCACGCATCGTCGGTGATGTCGGTCACCGGCGACTCCTGCAGGATGCCCGCATTATTGACGAGGACGTCGAGTCGTTCGATGCCCGCGAACAGGCTGCGGACGCAAACCGGGTCGGCCACATCTGCGGCCGCAATCGTGCATGTCGCGCCCATCGCTTCGATGTCCTTGCGCAGTTCATCGAGCGCGGCGCCGACGTGCAGATCATTGACGATCACATGGGCCCGCTCACGCGCAAAGGCCAGAGCGATCGCACGGCCAATGCCGCTTGCAGCGCCCGTTACGAGGCACGTCATGGCGCGATCGTGCGCCGGGTCGAATGAATCGGCAGATTGCATGATCAACCGTGGTTTGAGGTTGCGATGTGCCCGATTCTAGGTTCGCTTTTTTTTGGCGACCAGCGCTTGCGACCGATTGCGACCGATTGCGCGATTCGTCCCGCTTGCTCTGCACTGGCGCGTGTCACGTCCCATCAAGAGGGCATGGCGCACCGTCGTTGGGCGGCGGCGATCGATCATGCGTACGTCGATCACCCCGCTCAAGCCGCGCTAATGATGCAAAAGCCCTGCAGACAGGAGGTTTTCGATGAGCTGGCAAGCTTCCTGCTTAGCAGGTGGCGTCACGGGATGAGCGTTCAGTTCAGCTATTGACAGGAAAACTAGGGTTCCGGTCCGCACCATGCACGACGCGGATGACTGGTCCGAGAGTTTTCCGGCTCCGGCTTCAAGGGGCTCCACGGAGGGATAAAAGCCCGGGAGATGCGCAAGACAGTGCGCCTCCCGTGTCTATTCCCTTCTTGATCAGGAGCCTCAGGTATGTCGTCCGGTATGAAAAAAGCGTTGCGCACGCTCTCCGTCGCCAGCACTCTAGTTGCTTCCACGCTGTTCGGTTCGCCGGCAGTTCACGCAGCCGAGCCGCTCAAGATCGGCACCGTTGTCTGGATCGGCTATGGTCCGTTCTACGTTGCCGAAGCCCTCGATCTCTACAAGAAGCACGGCCTTTCGGTCAAACTCCAGTATTTCACCGATCCCGGCTTGCTGCCTGCCGCGCTGACCAGCCATGCGGTCAACGGGGCAATGCTCACCTACGATCAGGTCGTCGGCTCGGTCGCCAAGGGACTCTCCGAAAAGGTGGTGATGCCCATCGACTTTTCCGCGGGCGCCGACGCGATCGTCGCCACCGGAGACATCAAGTCGGTGACCGATTTCAAGGGCAAGAAGGTCGCCTTCAATCCGCTCTCGCCGTCTGACTTCCTGCTCAGTTACGCGCTGCAAACGAGTGGCCTGAGCGACAAGGACATCCACTCGGTGAACATGACGCCGGAAGGCATTCCGGGCGCGATGCTCTCCGGCAGCCTGCCGGTCGGCGTGACCTACGAGCCGAACGTCTCGCAGATCGTCAACTCTGGCAAGGGCAAATTTCACGTGGTCTACTCGTCGCGCAATGCGCCGGGCCTGATCGCGGACGTGCTGGTATTCGACCAGTCGTTCATCGACGCGCATCCCGTCGAAGTGAAGGGCATTCTGCAAGCCTACGCAGAGGGCCTGGCCTACATGAAGAGCCACCCTGAAGAAGCCAACAAAATCATCGCCAAGGTGCTAGGCGTCACGCCAGCGGACGTGAAGGCGCAAATGGACGGCGTCTACAACATCCCCGTAGCGGAGATGCCGCAGAGCTTCGTGAAGGGGCCGACCACGCGGTCCTACTACACGAGCGGCGCGGTGATTGGCAATCTGCTGCTCAAGAAAGGGCAGATCAGTGCGGTGCCGCCGACCGAAAAGACGATCGACGCACAATTCGTCACCCAGCTCGCGAGGTAAGCGCCATGGCCGCGATCTACCGTTATCGGGACGCGCTGGTGCCCAATAGCGCCGCTATTGCCTATGCACTAGGCGGTTATGCGTTCGGCGTGGTGATGCTGTGCTCGCATGTCGTTTGGGTCGCGGCCATCGGCGTCGTTCTCCTCGCGCACGCAATGATCATCGGCGCCTATTTGCTGCACGATGCCGCCCACCTTGCGCTCTTTCGCACGCCCGCGGCCAACGCGCGTCTGGGTACGGCCATGGCGTGGCTGACTGGCGCCTGCTATGCGCCGTTCAGCGCGCTGCGTCACAAGCACATGCGCCACCATGTCGATCGGGCCGACATCGTGGCCTTCGATGCCAAGGCGTTCCTGTTGAAGCTGCCAGCAAGCTTGCGCCGCGCCATCGTGCTGCTCGAATGGCTCTATGTGCCCGCCATCGAACTGGTGATGCACGGCTACGTGATGGCCATGCCCTTCCTGCACGCAGACCAGCGCGCACAACGGCGGCGCGTCGTCGTTGTCACGCTGATCCGCGCGGCGCTTTTCGGCGTGCTCGGCTGGGTGTCGCCCAAGGCGCTGCTGCTGTACTTGCTGGCGTGGTTCATCTGCCTCACGGTCCTGCGCTTTGCGGACGCCTATCAGCACACCTACGACGCGTTTGCCGTGCTGGACGGCGACGCCGCGATTGCCGATGGCAAGATGCGCGACCGCGCGTACGAGCAGCGCAATACCTACTCGAACCTCGTTTCGGTGCGCTTTCCGGCGCTCAACCTCCTGCTGTTGAACTTCTCGTATCACAACGCGCATCACGATCGGCCCATCGAGCCGTGGTACCGCCTGCCGCGCGCACATCGACAACTGTACGGTGAGGACGCCAGCCAGGTCATTCCGATGTCGCGACTGCTGCGCGGCTTTCACCGGCATCGTGTGACGCGCCTGCTTTCGGCCGACTATGGATCGATGGATATCACACGCAAGCAGGTGGATGACTTTTACGGCGCGGTGGGGGTGTCGTTTCTCACGGCAGTTTGACTCGCAGTCGGGGCGCGGCTTGCGCAACATCGCGCCCCTTCGACAACGACCAACGCGTTACCCGATCACAGGATGGCTTAATGAATTCTCACCTGATGCAGCATCTGAGCTGGGTCGACTACCGACAACGCATCCTCGAGGACGAGGCCATCGTGCTGCTGCCTTGCGGCGCGCTTGAACAGCACGGCCCGCATCTTCCGCTTGGAACCGATGCGCTCCTGTCGAGCGCGGTGGCGCTGGACGTTGCGCGCCAGCTTGGGGGAATCGTTGCGCCCGCATTCAATTACGGCTACCGTTCGCAGCCGAAATGCGGCGGCGGCCAGCACTTCTGCGGCACGACGAGTCTCGACGGCAACAACCTGAGCCAGATGACGCGCGATGTGATCCGCGAATTCGCCCGGCATGGTGTGCGTCGCCTTGCGTTGATCGACGGGCACTACGAGAACCAGTGGTTCCTCACGGAAGGCATCGAGCTGGCCATGCGCGACCTCTCTCAGCAGGGCACGCGCACGCCGCCACTGCGTGTCGTCCGGCTGGAGTACTGGGATTTCCTGACCGCGCCGACGCTCGCCAAGGTGTTTCCCGAAGGCTTCCCCGGCTTTGCGCTCGAACATGCGGCGGTGATGGAAACGTCGATGATGCTGCATTACCACCCCGACCTGGTGTCGACCGACAAGATTCCCGACGAACCGCCCGCCGATTTTCCGGCCTACGACACCTACCCGACACGCACGGGCTGGGTGCCGCTCTCCGGTGTGCTTTCGTCGGCACGCGGCGCGAGCGGCGAAAAGGGCGCCTTGCTCGCGCAGGAGGTGGTCGCGCGAGTGGCCGCCGCATTGCGCGCGGAATTCTCGGACCTGTCCTGACCTGAAACGGGAGCGAGCCGGATATGACTGCTCTGATGAATCAGACGGACGCAGCCGTTGTCGAGACAAGCGCGTGGCTCGACCGGGCCGCCGCCGCCGATCGTGTTCCGCAGCGCTACCGTGGCGTGTGGCGGCGCACGTTGTTGCGCGATGAAGCCGGGCACGAAGACCGCACAACGCGCGTGTTCTGGCTGCAAACGGCGCGTGTCCACGTGGACGTGCGCGTGCGTGCGGACCGCGCCGGTTTCGACGGCGTGCGCGGACTCGAAGCGCTGCCGCGCGACATGCTGGTCGAACTCGCGCGACAGCAGGGCTTCGCGGGCTTCACCGCGATCGCGCCGGGCGTGCCCGAGGTTTGCACATGGCATCGGCAAATCGACTTCAACCCGCCGGCCGACACGCGCGATATCGGCACGATGTGCTTCGAATCGCCCGACGTGCTGCTCGAAGACGGCGTGGACGCCGTCTATCACGAGCGCTGGGAACGCGAGCCGGAATCCGCAGGCCCGACGTGGGCGGCGCGCCTGCCGCGCGCGGCGTTGCTGGCTGCCGATGCACCGGGCGAATCGCCCCGTGAGCACGCCGACGATGACGAGCCGATGTGCTTTCTGGCGCGCGCCGGCAGCTTCTTCATGTTTGCACGTGCGCGTTCTTCGACGGCGACGGCATGGCTGGCGCAACATCGCGGACGCACGCTGGCGCAAGTCGTCGCCGACCCCGCCGTCTCGCTCGAACAGGCCCGCGCGCTGCTCGATTTTGAAATATCGCTCGGGCATGTCGCGGCATCCCCTGGCTTGAAGCCTGTCATTGCACTGTCGACTCACCCCTGGCGTGAGGGGTGCAGTTTGCCCTTCGGGCTCGACCAGGAAGCCGACACTGCCGAACTTGCCGGAACCCATGACTCAAGGAGCCATCATGTCGACGACTGAACACGCGACAGCTCGCGAAATGCGGGTCCCGCCCGCTGCGACAAAAATCCGCTCTGCGCCACTGTGGGCCGTGCGCGGCGAGATCGGCCGCCGCGTCTATATCGGATTCGCCTTGACGGGTCTGATCGTGCCGATTCTCGCGTGGTGGGCCTTGTCCGTTTCCGGGCTCGTCGATCCGACATTCATGCCAGGGCCTGGCGCCGTCGTGCATCGGATCGTGAGCTGGTGGACCGACGACGGTCTCGCCGACGATATCTCAATCAGCGTCTTGCGCGTGGTGGGCGGCTGGGCGCTTTCGGTCGTGTTTGCGCTGCCGCTCGGCCTGTTGATCGGCACGTTTCGCCCGGTACAGGCATTGCTTGAGCCGCTGACCGACTTTATCCGCTACATGCCCGCTGTGGCGTTCATCCCGCTCGTGATGCTGTGGATCGGCATTGACGAAGGATCGAAGGTCGCGATTATCTTTATCGGCACGTTCTTCCAGATGGTGCTGATGATCGCCGAGAATGTGCGCGCGGTGCCGATCACGCAGATCGAAGCCGCGCAAACCATGGGCGCGACGCGCGAGGAGATGATACGCCTCGTGATCTTTCCGTCGTCGCGTCCGGCCATCCTGGACACCTTGCGCATCACGATGGGATGGGCCTGGACGTATCTCGTGGTCGCTGAACTCGTGGCGGCCAACTCAGGGCTCGGCTATGCGATCCTGAAGGCACAACGCTATCTACAAACTGACCGGATATTTGGCGGCATTCTGCTGATCGGCCTTATCGGACTCCTGATCGATCAGTTATTCCGGCTCGTTCACCGGCTTTGTTTTGGAAAATGGATGGCCAAGCGATGATCAATTCTTCCTCGAAAGTCTCGATCGAACACGTATCGAAGTACTTTGGGCGCGGCAGCGAACAGGTGCGTGCGCTTGCCGGCATCGAACTCAACGTGCAGGAAAACGAGTTCGTCACGCTGGTGGGGGCATCGGGTTGCGGCAAATCCACCTTGCTGCGCATTCTCGGCGGGCTGGAAACTGTCGACGAAGGCGCGGTTCGCGTCGACGGACAAGCCATTGAAGGCCCCGGCGTGGATCGTGCGATGGTGTTCCAGCACTACAGCCTGTACCCGTGGCTAACGGTTCGGCAGAATATCCAGTTTTCGCGGCGTCTCAAGACCAACCGGCGCAACCTGACTTCGAGCGCGGTGGAAGTGGCGAGCGGCCGCGCGGATGCGCTGCTGCGTCTGATGGGGCTCTCGCACGTGGCCGACGCGTTTCCCAACCAGCTCTCGGGCGGCATGCAGCAGCGCGTGGCAATCGCGCGCGCGCTGCAGGGCAAGCCGTCCATCCTGTTGATGGACGAGCCGTTCGGCGCGCTCGATGCGCAGACCCGTGAGGTCATGCACGATCTGATTCTCCACGTACACGGACTGGAGAAGTCCACCATCGTGTTCGTCACGCACGACGTGGAAGAGGCCATCTATCTCGGCCACCGCGTCGTGCTGATGGCGCCGCGGCCCGGGCGCATCGACACGATCTACCCCGTCCCGTTGCCCGCCGCGCGCAATCCGGAGATGAAGCTCTCCCCGGAATTCAATGCGCTCAAACGCGAGATTCTGGCGCGCATCCGCGAGACCTCGGGCATGAAAACCGACCTCGAAATGCTTGAGCAACTGACACGCACGGCGGCCTGAGCCGCGCAGTGGCGCATCGGTGCGCCGCACGCTCAGGCGCGCGGCGCAATCGCCTCCAGTGCGGCAAGCAGGTCGTCCGAACGCGCGGTGGCGGCGAGATACCCGCCCTCGATGCGCAGCAAGCGAATCGCGTCGGCGTGATCGTTCGCGCATGGCTCGGCGCAGCAGTCTTCGAGCACGAGCACCTCATAGCCGCGATCGCTCGCTTCGCGTGCCGTGCTGGTCACGCAAACGCCGGTCGTCACGCCGGTCAGGATCAGCCTCGATATGCCGGAGACCGTGAGCACGTGATGCAGGTCCGTTGCGTGAAAGGCTCCGGTACCGGGCTTGTCGATCACCAGTTCAGATTCACGCGGCTGGAGTTCGTCGATGATCTGCCAGCCTGTTTCTCCACGCACCAGCAGCCTGCCGAGCGGGCCTCGGCTGCCGATTTCCGCGCCCGCGTTCGCGGTCTTCAGGCGCTTGCTTTCGGGAAGATCGGAGAGGTCAGGCCGATGTCCTTCGCGCGTATGCACGATCTTCATGCCGAGCGCGGCCGCGCGTTCACGCACGCGTTGAATGCGCGGCACGATCGCGCGTGCAGGTCCGACATCGGCGCCGCGTGCGCCCATGTAGCCACGCGGATCGCAAAAGTCCCGTTGCATGTCGATGATGACGAGCGCGGTCGACGCGACCGACAGTGCACCGGTGATTGGAAAGTCGTAGGGCTGGGCGGTGATCTTCATGGTGGTGGACGTAACGATCAAGCTGCCAGTGTAGGTCGACAATATTGCGTGATCACTGAGGCAATGAATTGCAAAAGGGCGCGTCGATGGCACCCGCTTCAAACACCCTTTACCGTTTCAGCGAGCACTTCCCCAAGCGTGCGAATGGCAGTGTCGATGCGCGGCGACCACGGGTGGCCGAAATTCAAACGAATGCAATGCGCGAATGCGGACGTCGCCGAAAAAATCGGGCCGGGCGCGACGCTGATCCCGCGGCTGATCGCACGTCGATGCAATTCCATTGCGTCGATCGCTTCCTCGAAGCGCAGCCAGAGAAAATAGCCGCCTTCCGGCATGGTCCATTGCGTATCGTCAGGCAGCCAGCGGCGGATGGCGGCGGACATGGCGTCGCGCTGCTCGCGCAGCGCGAGACGCATTTTCTTCAGATGACGCTCGTAACCGCCATGTTCCAGATAGTCGGCAATACCGGCCTGCACAGGAATGCTCGCGGAAAGCGTGGTCATCAGCTTGAGTCGTTGCACGCGCTCCGCGAAGCGGCCTGCGCTTACCCAACCGATTCGGTAGCCTGGCGCAAGCGTTTTCGAAAAGGAACTGCAATGCATCACGAGGCCGTTGCGGTCGAAGGCCATCGCGGGCTTGGGGTAGTTCGGGGAAAAGTGCAGCTCGCCGTAGACATCGTCTTCGATGAGCGGCACCTCGTGTTGGGCGAGCAGTTCGACCAGCGCCTTTTTCCTGGCATCACTAAGCGTTACGCCGGTCGGGTTGTGGAAGTTGGTCATGAACCAGCAGGCGCGTATCGGATGCTTGCGCAGCGCGTTCGCCAACGCATCGAGATCGAGACCGGTATGCGGATCGACGGGAATCTCGACCGCCCGCAAGCCCAGACGCTCGACCGCCTGAAGCGCGGCATAAAACCCCGGCGATTCGACCGCGACGACGTCGCCCGGCTGCGTCACCGCCATGAGGCAGAGATTGAGCGCTTCGAGCGCGCCATTGGTCACGACGATCTCGTCGGCGGGCTGCGAAATACCGATACGCATGTAGCGCAACGCAATTTGCCGGCGCAGATTCTCATTGCCGGGTGGCAAGTCGACGACCGTGCTCCACGGACTGACGCTGCGCGCCGCGTGACCGAGCGACTTGGCGAGACGGGACATGGGAAAGAACGTTGGCGAGGGAAACGCGGATCCCAACGGCACGATACCTGGACGCCTGGCCGCATCGAGTACGGAGAACACCAGTTCGCTGATATCCACCGTGGTGGCTTCATCGGGTGCGGCGGGCGTATCGGCCTTGCTCGCTTTCGGCAGCGGCGCGACAAAGTAACCCGAGCGTTCTTCGGCCAGCACGAGTCCCCATTGTTCGAGCAGATGGTACGCACGCGCGGCGGTCGATTGGCTCACGCCGTGCTGGGCGATGATCTGGCGCAGCGAGGGCATGCGCGAGCCGGCGGCTACGTTGCCTGAGCGTATTTCTGCCGCCATGGTTTGCGCGAGGCGTTCGTAGCGAGTCATAGGTGTCCGTGTGAGCGAAGGCTGGCGAGATCGATCTGCTACGGCGATTTTATCGCCGACTGCTTCTGTGCGCGGACCTCGAATGCGCGCATGATGCCGTTCAGCGCTCCGCCGCATTGAGGTTGTTCTGCAAGCGGGGCGGGGATTACTGCGCGAGTGCCCGGTTCATCACCTAAACCCGCAGAGTTCGCGGCTCTGTTTTGCCTGTAGCGCGGCGAACGCCTGGCCCCTGGACAGCAATGTCCGGGGGCTTTTTCTATGGGCGCGGCATGTCGTGTGCGGCGAACCGCCACGAATCTGCTGCGCTCATTTCGTCGCCAACTGCTACTGTCACTGCGTGGCGAATCGGCGTAATTTCTGGGCTCCATTTTGGTTCGACGCGCGCGACATGTACCGCTACACAGAATTCGACCGTGCCTTTCTCCGGCAACGAGCCGGGCAGTTCAGAGATCAACTGGAACGCTGGAGCGATGGACGGCTAGGCGAAGATGCCTTCCGTCCGCTGCGTCTGCAGAACGGCTGGTACGTGCAGCGGCATGCGCCCATGCTGCGCGTGGCCGTACCGTACGGCGAACTGTCGAGTGCGCAGTTGCGCGTACTCGCGCGCGTCGCTCGCGAGTACGACGATCCCCAAGCCGAAGTCTATGCGGCCGCATTGGCCGCCCAGGGGCAGCTTGGCACGACGCGTCTGCCGACGCATTGCGCGCACTTCACGACGCGGACCAACGTGCAGTTCAACTGGATTCCGCTCGCGAAGGCGGCGGATGTCATGGATCTGCTCGCGACCGTGGATATGCACGGCATTCAGACGAGCGGAAACTGCATTCGAAATATCTCCTGCGACGAGCGGGCGGGCGTGGCGCCGGACGAGATCGAGGACCCGCGTCCCTTTGCGGAGATCATGCGTCAATGGACGACGCTGCATCCCGAGTTCGCGTTTCTGCCGCGCAAGTTCAAGATCGCGATCACCGGCGCGCATGACGACCGCGCCGCGACAGCCTGGCACGACGTGGGCCTGGAACTCGTGCGCGATACCGCAGGCGAACTGGGATTTCGTGTGCGGGTGGGCGGCGGCATGGGGCGCACGCCGATGATCGGCACCGTGATTCGAACGTTCTTGCCGTGGAATCAGATCATGAATTACATCGAGGCGATTGTTCGCGTCTACAACCAGTACGGCAGGCGGGACAATAAATACAAGGCGCGTATCAAGATGCTCGTCAAGGCCGAAGGGCAGCGCTACATCGACGAAGTCGAAGAGGAATTCCGGCAGATCGTGGAGCGCGACGGCGGCCCGCACACGATCCCGCCTGGCGAACTCGAACGCGTGCGTGCCTGCTTCGAGCCGCCGGCCGCGCTCGCGCAGCGTGCTTCATCGCCCGACACCGCCGCGCATTCGCGTGCTGCGGCTGCTGCAACGCCGCGTTACGCGCGCTGGCTCGAACGCAACGTCGCGGCGCACAAGGTGCCGTCCTTGCGGATCGTCACGCTGTCGTTCAAGCGCCTGAATCAGGCGCCGGGCGACGCCTCGGCGGAGCAACTCGAACGCGTCGCCGATCTCCTCGACCGCTTTTCCGCTGGCGAGGCGCGTGTGACGCATACGCAGAACATCGTGCTGCCGTGGGTGCACGAAGACGATTTGCTGGCGTTGTGGGAAGCGGCGTCGCAAGCCGGTCTCGCGAGCGCGAATGTCGATCTGCTGACGAACATGATCGCTTGTCCCGGCGGCGATTTTTGCGCGCTGGCGAATGCGCGCTCGCTGCCCATCGCGGACGCGATCATGGAGCGCTATCAGGATCTCGACGAACTGGAAGATATCGGCGAAGTGGATTTGCACATCAGCGGCTGCATCAATTCGTGCGGGCATCATCACAGCGGACACATCGGCATTCTCGGCGTGGATAAGGACGGCGCGGAGTGGTATCAGATCACGCTGGGCGGCTCGGACGGCACGCTCGCGAGCGGTGTAGCGCAAGCGGGCAAGGTGATCGGGCCGTCGTTTTCCGCGAGCGAGGTGCCGGAGGCGATCGAGGCGATACTGCGCGTCTATCGACAAACACGCTTGCCGATCGAGGGTGTCGGTGCGGAGAAGTTTGTCGATACCGTGCGGCGTGTCGGACTGGAACCCTTCAAGGCGGCCGCGAACGAAGCGCGAACGCAGCAGCGGAGTTTCGCATGAAGTCCCGTCTCGAACTCAAGCTGCTCGATCGCGCCGAGCATGATGCAGAACGGTGCGATGGAGTCGTGACGCTGCCGAACGACGCCGATCCCTTCGAGCATGCCGAATCGATCCTTGCCGCGCAGCGCGTCGAACTGGATTTTCCGCAATTCACCGACGGACGCGCATTCAGCCAGGCGTATCTGATCCGCCGACGTCTCGGCTTTAAAGGCGATCTGCGTGCTTGCGGCGACGTGCTGCCGGATCAGGTGCTCCAGATCGCGCGCACGGGATTTTCGAGCGCCGTGCTGCAGGACGGCGCTTCGCTCGACGAGGCGCGCGCACAACTGATGCGATTCGCCGGTTTTTATCAGGGCGACGTCACGGGCGATGCGCCGTTTCAATCGGTCGTGCGCGAATAACGCGACGCTTGAATTGGCCACTCGCCGGTGCTTCGCTCAGAGCATCGGCGAATGCAGATGATCGGGATGATCGAGCATATCGGCCACGAGATGCAGTGATTCTTCCATCGCGAGCGCATCGCCGGGACCGCCCAGACAAATCCGCACGGCATTGGGCGGATTGCCGTCGGTGCTGAAGGCCGCGCCCGATACCACGCCAATCTGCTTCGTGCGCAGATGCGAGGCGAGTTCCGAGGCGCTCCAGCCCGTTTCGCGCGGCACGGTGAGCCAGAGATGAAAACAATGCTTCGAGGTCTCGATCTCGCGCGAGGCGAACACCTGCGCGGCGATATGCTGGCGGACCGCGCATTCGTCGCGAATGGCTGTGAGCATTTGCTCGGCGATGCCGTTCTCGATCCAGCGCGCCGCGAGATGCGACATATACGGACTCGCCATCACGGTGGTCGCGCGCAGCGCGCCCGAGAGCCGTTCCGCATGGCGTGAACTGGGCGCGACCACGTAGGCCACGCGCAAACCCGCGCCGAAACACTTCGACATCCCGGTCACGTAGTAAGTGAGTTCGGGCGCGAGCGTCGCGAGCGCGACGGGCGGCGTCTCGCAGAGCATGCCGTAGGCGTCGTCCTCGATGATCGGCACGTTGTAGCGCAAGGCGATATCGGCGATATGCTCGCGGCGGTTCTGCGAGAGCGTGCGCGTGGTGGGATTTTGCAGCGTGGGATTGCAGTAGAGCACGCCGGGCTTGCGGGTTTTGCAGAGCGTTTCGAAGGCGTTGGCGTCGAGCCCTTCGTCGTCGCGCGGCAGCGGCGCGAGCGTCATGCCCAACTGCGTGGCGATGACCTTCAGGCCCGGATACGCGACGCAATCGACGCAGATCGTTTCGCCAGGCTTCACGAGCCGCAACAGCAACGCCACCAGCGCGTTATGAATGCCGGGACAAACGAGCACGGCATCGGCGCGATGCGAAGGCACGGTATGGCGCAGCCATTGACTCGCCACGCCGCGCTCGAATTGCGTGCCGCCAAAATCCTGATAGCGCAGCATCGACCACGCGTCGGCGGCACCGATAATCTGCGCCGCCGATTCCGCGAGCAGCGCCGTCATGTCGGGTGGCTCGGGCGGCATGTTCATCGTCATTTCGAGCGCCGTGCCCGCACGCAGCGGCACGGCAGGCGGGCGTCCACGCACATACGAGCCGCTGCCCGCGCGCGAATCGATCAGGCCGCGTTTGCGCGCTTCCGCATAGCCGCGCGCGAGCGTGGTGTAGTTGATCTTCAGCGCGTCGGAGAGATCGCGTAACGCAGGCAGACGATCACGCGGGCGCAGGCGTCCGCTCGCAACATCTTCCTCGATGAGATCGGGAATCGTCTGATAAACCGGCTTGTCGCTTTCGGCGAGCCGCTTGAGCCAATGGGCGGTAACGTTCGACATGGACGTGCGCGAGCAATCGCGTAAAGAATTGCGTGAAGGATGGGCCTCTTCATTCTAGTGACGATGCGCGCCGAAAAATAAATCAATTGATCGCGCCTGATTGCATTGAATGATCCGATTTGATGCATGCAGGCACCGATTCGATGATTCTCTGCCCCATGCGCGGGCGGGCATTGCATGACGTGAATCGTTCCGCCGATTCCATGCCCGGCTTCGCGCGCCAGGCGCGCAGAAAAATTCGCCTGGATCATTCGCGACAGGCGGCAATGATTGGAAATTGATCGCATGACACGCGCTGTTTGATGGCATAGCCGTTGCGAAATGAGAGACGCCGGCCACCGGTCGGACCAGTCCTCAATCATTGAACGGAGTCACGCAATGCCCGCCATCAACACGCCCGCCCACAAGACCGGCGACTTTCTCGTCGATTACGAAGAGAAAGTGTTCGAGGACGTCAAAGCCGAACCCGGCGAGAAAGCGCTCGTCACGTTCCATACCGTTGCCTTCGAAGGCTCGATCGGCTTCGTGAACATGCTGCAGGCCACGCGTCTGCAACGCAAGGGCTTCGAAACGTCGATCCTGCTGTACGGCCCCGGCGTGATGCTCGGCGTCCAGCGCGGTTTTCCGACGCTCGGCGCCGAAGCGTTTCCGGGTCATCTGAACTTCAATAACCAGCTGATGAAATTCATGGCCGAAGGCGGCAAGGTCTACGCGTGCCGCTTTGCGTTGCAGGCGCTCTACGGTCAGACCGAGAAGGCGCTGATCGAAGGCGTGCGCCCGATCAATCCGCTCGACGTGCTCGATCTGAAGCTGCTGCATCGCAAGTCGAACGCGCTCGTGATCGATACCTGGACTGTTTGAGCACGCACGGGTATCGCCATGTCGACTCCATCTTCGAAGCGCATCGTGCGCGCCGCCGCGGTGCAGATCGCGCCGGATCTCACCTCGGGCGCCGGCACGCTCGCGCGCGTGTGCGACGCCATCGTCGAGGCCGCGCGTCAGGGCGTGCAGCTCGCGGTGTTTCCCGAAACCTTTCTGCCGTACTACCCGTACTTCTCGTTCGTGCTGCCGCCGGTGCAATCGGGCGCGGAACATCTGCGGCTCTACGAAGAAGCGGTGACGATACCCGGTCCCGTGACCGATGCCGTGGCCGCGCTGGCGCGCGAGCACGGCATGGTGATCGTGCTCGGCGTGAACGAGCGCGATCACGGCAGTCTCTACAACACGCAACTGATCTTCGACGCGGACGGCCAGTTGAAAGTGAAGCGCCGCAAGCTCACGCCGACGTTTCATGAGCGCATGATCTGGGGGCAGGGCGACGCCGCCGGTCTCAAGGTCGCGCAGACAGCGGTGGGCCGCGTCGGCGCGCTCGCGTGCTGGGAGCACTACAACCCGCTTGCGCGTTACGCGCTCATGACGCAGCACGAAGAGATTCATTGCAGCCAGTTTCCCGGCTCGCTCGTCGGTCCGATCTTCGCCGAGCAGATCGAAGTGACGATTCGCCATCACGCGCTCGAATCGGGCTGCTTCGTCGTGAACGCAACGGGGTGGCTGACCGATGCGCAGATCGAATCGATCACGCCCGATCCCAAGCTGCAAAAAGCGCTGCGCGGCGGCTGCAATGCCGCGATCGTGTCGCCCGAGGGGCAGCATCTCGCCGCGCCGCTGCGCGAAGGCGAAGGCATGGTGATCGCCGATCTCGACATGGCGCTCATCACCAAACGCAAACGCATGATGGATTCGGTGGGCCACTACGCGCGCCCCGAACTCCTCAGTCTCGCGATCAACGAGCGGCCCGCCACGCCCGTGGTTTCTTTCGACGAAGCGGGCGTCGCCCCTTCATGGAGTGTTCAGCATGAATGCCAGCGTCAATCTGCCGGAATCGAAACTGCAACTGTTGACTGAGTTGCAGTCGAGCGGCCTGCGGCTCGCCACGCCGGACGCCGCCGGGCTGTCGCGTCGCGGCGGCGCGGGGCCGTCCGATCACAAAGCCGTGGTGATCGACGGCGTCACGCTGATGGTGCCGGTGCATACGCATGGCGCGCATCAGTCGGCGTTCGTGGCCGAGGCGCCCGATGCGAACGGCGTCAGCGTGCTCGCGCGCGGCACCATTCCGGTCGCGCAGATCGCGTTCGCGAAGACGCCGCGCTTCTACAAGCTGCAAACGCTCGACGGCGTGCCGTACTCGCACATCGCGACGCTGCATGGCACCGACGTGCTCGCGACCACGGTGCTGCAAACCTGCATTCGCTACGAGAGCCGCAAGAAGGCGTGCAAGTTTTGCGCGATCGGGCAGTCGCTGGCGGCGGGCCGCACGGTCGCGCACAAGACGCCCGAGCAACTGGCGGAAGTCGCGCGCGCGGCTGTGCTGCTCGACAAGGTCAAGCATATGGTGCTGACGACCGGCACGCCGCCCACGCCCGATCGCGGCGCGGCCGTGCTGTGCGATAGCGCGCGTGCGATCCGGCGCGCCGTCGATCTGCCGATCCAGGCGCAGTGCGAGCCGCCCGACGACGACGCGTGGTTCGCGCGCATGCGCGAGTCGGGTATCGACACGCTCGGCATGCATCTCGAAGTGCTCGGCGACGCGCTGCGCGAACGCATCATGCCTGGCAAGGCGACGGTGCCTGTGAGCCGCTACATGACGGCGTTCGAGGCGGCGGTGAAAGTGTTCGGACGCGGCCAGGTGAGCACCTATATTCTCGCGGGCCTCGGCGACACGCCCGAGCTGATTCTCGACACGGCGCAGCGCCTCGTCACGCTCGGGGTGTATCCGTTCGTGGTGCCCTTCGTACCGATCTCGGGCACGCCGCTCGAAGACCACGCGCCGCCCACGCCCGAATTCATGCGCGCGATTCTCGCGCCGCTCGGCGCGATGGTGCGTGAAGCCGGTTTGCGCGCCGACGAGATCAAGGCGGGTTGCGGCAAGTGCGGGGCGTGCTCGTCGTTGTCGTCGTTCGAAAAGGTGGCGGCATGAACGACATCGATTCGAGTTCGGAAATCGTGGTGCGCTGGGCGCGCGAACGCTGGGAGATCGACGGCGCTTACGCGTTGCGGCGCGAGGTGTTCTGCGCCGAGCAAGGCCTGTTCGAGCATGACGATCTCGATGCCGTCGACACACATGCGCAATTGCTGGTGGCTGTTTGCGACGCGCGCGTGGTGGGCACCGTGCGCATTCATCGGCGCGACGAGGCCGATTGCGGCACGACATGGTATGGCTCGCGGCTCGCCGTGAGCGAAGATTTTCGCCGACACGGCCGCATCGGCGCGACCTTGATCCGGCTCGCGGTCAGCAGCGCGCATGCGCTCGGCTGCGAGACGTTTCTCGCGCACGTGCAGGCGCAGAACGCGCCGCTGTTTCGCCGCCTGCATTGGCGCACGCTCGATGTGACGATGCTGTTCGGGCGCGAGCATCACCGCATGCAGGCCGACCTCGCGGAGTATCCGCCGTGCGCGACGCCTTATCTCGGCTTCGTGGTCGATCAGCGGAGGGCCGCGTGATGGCCGATAACACGACGCTCGACACAACGACGCTCGACGACCTGGTCGCGAGCGTGCGCGCGAGCCGGGGTGTCGCGCACAAGACCGATATCGCGCCCGTGCTCGCGGCCTTCGCGGGCGCCGATTACACCGATAGCTCCGCGGTGATGGGCGCGGGCGACGACTGCGCCGCGCTGCCCGATGGCGACGGCTATCTGCTGTTCGCGGCCGAAGGCATGGTGAGCGATCTGATCGACGCGATGCCGTGGTTCGCGGGATATTGCTCGGTGCTAGTCAACGTGAGCGATGTGTGCGCGATGGGCGGCCGTCCGCTCGCGGTCGTCGACGTGATCTGGAGCGACGGCCTGGCGAGCGCGACGCCGGTGCTCGAAGGCATGGCAGCGGCGGCGCGGCAACTCGGCGTTCCGATCGTTGGCGGGCATAGCAACGCGCGCAGCGAACGCACGCAGCTTGCCGTTGCGATCGTGGGTAAAGCGAAGCGTCTGCTTTCCAGCTTCGCGGCTCGCGCGGGTGACCGGCTGATGATGGCGGTCGATCTGCGCGGCGCGTTCGTGGAGCCGTATCCGTACTGGAATGCGGCCACGGAAGCGCCCGCCGAACGCATTCGCGGCGATCTCGCGGTGCTGGCGCAGATCGCCGAGGCAGGGCTGTGTGAAGCGGCCAAGGACATCAGCATGGCCGGCATTGCGGGCACCGCGATGATGCTCGCGGAGTGCTCGCAAGTGGGCGTGCGTATCGATCTCGGCGCGGTGCCGCGTCCGGCTGATGTTGCGCTCTCTCGCTGGATGCAGGTCTTTCCGAGCTTCGGTTACTTGCTGAGCGTCGCGCCGCATAACGTCGATGCGGTACGCGCGTGTTTCGACGCGCGCGGCATCGCCTGCGAAACCATCGGCGAGGTGCACGCCGAACCCACGATCGATCTGCAATGGCGCGGCGAAACACGTACGGCCTGGCGGCTCGACGAAGGCGAATTCATCGTTCCCGCCGACCGCCGCGCGACCCGCGCGTGGGATACGCCGCGCGTTTAAACGCGTGTTTGACAATCAGGAGAACCCCATGCCTGTAACGCATTTCGTGGTGCGCTGGCCCGACGGCGAGGAAGAACGCTGCTATTCGCCCTCGACCATCGTGCGCGAGTACCTGCGCCCCGGCGACTATCCGCTCGACGTCTTTCTGGCGCGCGCGCGCGACGGGCTCGCGGCGGCCTCGGAACGCGTGCGCGAGAAGTTCGGCTACGCGTGCTCGTCGGCGATGGATCAATGGGCGGCGATTGAACGCCGCGCCGAACCCTTTCGCGCGCAGGACGCCCAGGTCGTCACTGTCGTGCGCATCGACTGAAACTTCACAAGGAGAAACGCATGTCTACCGAGACGCACGCGGCCACAACCGCGCCTACGTCGACGCCCATTCGCGACGAACATGTCAGCGTTGTTATCGTCGGCGGCGGCCAGGCCGGTCTGTCGATGAGCTATGGCCTCAAGCAGTACGGCATCGACCATGTCGTGCTCGAAAAGCACACGGTCACGCATACCTGGCGCGAGCAGCGTTGGGACGCGTTCTGTCTCGTCACGCCGAACTGGCAATGCGCGCTGCCCGATTATCCGTATCGCGGCGACGATCCGCATGGCTTCATGAAGAAGGACGAGATCATTACGTGGCTCGACGGCTTCGTGCAGCACGTCGATGCGCCGGTGCGCGAAGGCGTGGCCGTCACGCGCGTGACGCGGCGGGCGCAGGGCGGTTTCGTCGTGCAGACGAGCGCGGGCACGCTGAGCGCCGATCAGGTCGTGGTGGCCGCGGGCGGTTATCACACGCCCATTGTGCCGCGCATGGCCGAGCGTTTGCCGTCGTCGATCGTGCAGATCCAGTCGTCGGAATATCGCAATGCCGACGCGCTGCCCGAAGGCGCGGTGCTCGTGGTCGGGTCGGGACAGTCGGGCGCGCAGATCGCCGAAGATCTGCATCTGGCCGGACGCAAGGTCGTGCTCGCGGTCGGCGAAGCGCCGCGTTGCGCACGCTTTTATCGGGGCCGCGATGTGGTCGACTGGCTCGCGGACATGAAGTATTACGACATGCCCGTGGAAGAGCACCCGCTGCGCGAAGGTGTGCGCGACAACACCAATCACTATGTCACGGGCCGCGACGGCGGCCGCGATATCGACCTGCGTAAATTCGCGAGCGAGGGCATGTCGCTATACGGCGTGCTCGACGATTACGTCGATGGCGCGCTGCGTTTCAAACCGAATCTGCGCGCGAACCTCGATAGCGCCGACGACACCTATAACCGCATCAACGCGTCGATCGACAAGTTCATCGCGCAGAAGGGCATCGATGCGCCGCCGGGCGAGTCCTATCGCGCCGTGTGGGAGCCTGCGGAGGAACGCACGGCGCTCGATCTCTCGTCGAGCGGCATCGGCAGCATCGTCTGGTGTATCGGCTTTCGTCCGGACTTCAGCTGGGTCGATCTGCCGATCTTCAACGGGCGCGGTTATCCGGGCCACGCGCGCGGCGTCACCGCGCAAGAGGGGCTGTATTTTCTCGGCCTGCCGTGGCTGCATACGTGGGGCTCGGGTCGCTTCTCCGGCATTGCGCGCGACGCCGCGTATCTGGCCGATCGTATCGTCGCGCAGGCGAGGCCCGATGCGCGCGCGGCGTGACGTCCCGCCCGTGAAGGTGCCTGCGCCTGGCCGCACGCACTATCTCGCGGGCATGCCCGAGCTGGCTTTTGCCGGGCTCTCCGAGCAATGGCTGTTGCGCACCTGCGGACAATTGCACTGGAGTGCGATTGCGGATCAGGCGCGCCTCGCGTCGCCCGACTTCTACGACGACGAGGGCCGCAAGTCCTACGCCGCGTTCACGGCGATTCGCGTGCGCGAGGCGCGGCTGGAAGACGTGAGCGAGAACCAGCGCTTCGCCATCGAAGCCGACGTGCGCCGCATTGCGGGCGCGCGTCACTTCGGCGAGTTTCGCGTGTTCACGACCGAGAATGCGATTGCGAAGGTTGAGATGTTGTCGACCTTCGTGCGGCGCGCGTCGAGCGGCGATAACCGCTCGGTCTGCAAGGCTTCGTTCGATCGCCTGCCTCTCATGACGGCGCAAACGCCTGCCGCGGCGCAAGCCATGATTGAGCAGACGAAGCGCTTGCGTGCGGGCGAATGGACGCAGCACGGACGGCTCGATCGGGCCGCGCACGCCGTCGAGCACGTGGTCGACTATTTGCCGTGTCCGACGCTCGATTTCAACGGCGCGCATTTGCTGTACTTCGCGAGTTTCCAGTCGATGGTCGATCGCGCCGAGTGGCATTGGCGCTCGACGCAGCATTCGGCGCCGCCTTCGCTCGTCGAGCGCGAGATGGCCTTCTATGGCAACGCTAACGTCGGCGACAAACTCGTGCTCGCGTTCGGCGCGCGTCACGCCGATCACGCGGGGCTTTCGCACTGGTGCGCGATTTCGCGCGCGGCGGACGGCATGCGCATCGCCGACGTCGTGACTCATAAACGCTGGTCGCATGAGTGACACCGCATGAATGACGCCTTTTCCGTGCCGCGCAAGCCGCTCTACACGCGTGCCGATTTGCCCGATGTGCCGTGGCTCGATGCGCGCCCCGGCGAGTTCCCGTTCGTGCGCGGCATCCACGCGACGATGTACACGCAGCGCCCGTGGACCATCCGCCAATATGCGGGCTATGCCGACGCATCCGCGACGAATCTCGCTTATCGGCGTGCGATAGAGCAGGGCGCGCGCGGCTTGTCCGTCGCCTTCGATTTGCCCACGCATCGCGGCTATGATTCGGATGACGAATTAATCGCCGACGACGTGGGCATGGCGGGCGTCGCGATCGATTCGGTCGAAGATATGAAGCGGCTGTTCGAGGGCATTGCGCTCGACGAAGTCTCCGTATCGATGACGATGAGCGGCGCGGTATTGCCCGTGCTCGCGGCCTTCATCGTCGCGGCGGAGGAGTCGGGCGTCGACGCCGCGCGCCTGCGTGGGACGATCCAGAACGATATCCTCAAGGAGTTCATGGCGCGCAATACGTGGATTTTCGCGCCGGAACCGTCGATGCGCATCGCGACTGACGTCGTGCAGCACGTGCTCGCTCATCTGCCGCATTTCAATGCGATCTCAGTGTCGGGCTATCACCTTCAGGAAGCCGGCGCCGACGGCGTGCTGGAACTGGCGCTCACGCTGGCGAACGCGCGCGAGTATGTATGCAGACTCGTCGATGCAGGCGCGGACGTCGATCGCGTCTGCGCGCAAATGAGCTTCTTCTTCGCGGTGGGCCGCGATTTCTTTGGCGAGATCGCGAAGCTGCGCGCGGCGCGGGTGTTATGGGCCGATCTGGCGCGCTCGCTCGGTGCGCGTTCGATGCGGGCGATGCAGTTGCGCATGCATTGCCAGACGGCCGGGTCGAGCCTTCACGCGCAGCATGCGCACAACAACATCGTGCGCACGACGCTGGAGGCGCTGGCCGCCGTGCTGGGCGGCACGCAGTCGCTGCATACGAACGCGTGGGACGAAGCGCTTTCGCTGCCGGGCGAGGCCGCCGCGACCGTGGCGCGGGACACGCAACGGATTCTCCAGCACGAAATGGGTCTGTGCGATACGGTCGATCCGCTCGGCGGCGCGTATATGGTCGAGGCGATGACCGCGCGCACGATCGAAGCCGTGACGGCGATGCTCGGCGAAATCGACGCGCAGGGCGGGGTGATCGGCGCGATCCGGTCCGGCTGGGCGCAATCGCAACTGCATCGCGCGGCGACGCGAACGCAGGCGCGCATCGATGCGGGCGAGCAGGTGATCGTGGGCGTGAGCCGCGATCACGAAGCGCCGCCCACGGAGAGCGATTGGCTCGATGTGGACGGACGCGTGGTGCGCGCCGTTCAGGTCGATCGGCTGCGCCAGTTGCGGGCTAACCGCAACGCCGCACGCACGCGCGCGGCGCTGGACGCGCTCACGCACTGTGCGCGCTCGGGCACGGGCAATCTGCTGGCCATGACGATCGAGGCGATGCGCGCCCGCGCGACCGTGGGCGAATGCACGGCGGCGCTGGAGCGTGTCTGGCCGCGCTGGCACATGGCGCTGGAAACCGGTGCACAGGTCTACGCGACCGCGCGTGGCGGCGACGCTGCATGGAGCGCGGCGCGGCACGCGGTGGCGCACTGGACCGAGATGCAGGGGCGGCCGCCGCGAATGGCGCTCGCGAAGCTCGGACAGGACGGACACGACCGCGGCGTGCGCGTGGTGGCCGCCGGGCTCGCGGATGCGGGCTTCGACGTCCGCATGGGGCCGCTGTTCGCGACGCCGCGAGAGGCCGCTGCGTGGGCGTGCGCGTGCGAGCCCGATGTGATCGGCGTGTCCACGCTGGCGGGCGCGCATGGCACGCTGGTGCCGAAACTCGCCGACGCGCTGCGGGCGCACCGCTGTCGCGCGCCGCTGGTGCTCGGCGGAATCGTGCCCGAAGCGCATCGCGAGGCGCTGCTGGCGTGCGGCGTGGCGAAGATTTTTGGACCGGATACGTCGCTGGAGCGAATCGTCGTCGATGTGCTTCGGGTGTTGAGTGAGGCGACGCTGTCTTCGCCATGCTGATGACGGGCGCGGGAGGGCATCGGCATGGCGAGACAGAGGATGTATTACCGATCCACGGAGGCCTGCGCGATGCTGCTCGCGTGTCCGAGACCCAGATGTCGTCGGCGAGATCGACGGCCGTTTCGATGCCCAGCCTATGGGTGGACTTCGTCGTGCCGTTGAGCTAAAGCGGCGTGGTCACGCCGTTCATGGCTCAAGCATTCGATCGCAAAGTCAGCCTCGCGCGGGCCGACTTGTAACGGTCAGAAATAAACATTTGTAAACAAGTTCTTAAGAAATTGGCGCGATGGTCGTTGATACGGGATCAAAACCAAAAATGATTCCATCGAGGATGACCATGAAAATAACGACCATGCGCTGCGCGGCTGTTGCCGCTTTTACGTTACTTGCAGGCTGTGTAACGAACCCACAGGGGCAACTCGTCGTTGATCCCAATGTCGATGCGGTGATCCAGAGTGTGCTCGCACCGCCGCCACCGCCCGTAGTGGTTGAAGATACCTATGCCCCTATGCCTTATGACGCGACGATCGCCGTTGTTTCCGACAGCGATGTTGTGTTTGTCGGTGGCTCGACATACATCTGGATTACGGGCGCGGATGGCAGGCGCCATCGCCAGCTCTATGCACATGGCGATCATCGGGCAGATGTTTTCCATCGACGGGACGAGCTTCATACCGTGATGGCTCATCATGAAGGCCATCTGCCGGACCATGCAACGGGCAACCCGCATATGGCGGCCGGGCCCGCGCACGCCGGCCCTCAAGCAGGCGGTCAGCAACATGGCGGTGGTGGTGTTGCCGCACATGCGCAGGTGACGGCGCAGCACGCGCCCGCCAAAGCGCCGGCACATCAGGACAAAGACAAGAAAAAATCCTGAATGTGAGGCTGGATTCTGCACGCATCCGGCGAGCGTTTTCAGGCGCGCGTTCGGATGCTTAATCGCGGAAAATATCGACGCTGGGGCTCAAGCCATTGGATCCGTCAATTGATCCATTGCTTTGAAGCCCCACTTCGCAAGTGTCCTTTCAATAAACGGCGCGCGCGAAGTTTGTGCCGGCCTTTGCGAAATTTCACCGGGTATTCAAAGCTCCGAATCTCGTCTACGGGAATCAGGATTCGCGCGTTGGCTTTGCGGAGGCCAACAAGCTGCGCAAAAACACCATAATCATGCGTCCAGTCGGTGCTTCGGAGAGCATCGGTCGCTGCAATGCGAGTCCGTGCGAGAGCCCCATGAAGGCCGTTGCCAATACATCTGGCGATTCGGGCGGCACCTTTCCTACGCGAGCAAAAAGCTGCGCGATGCAATAGGCAAGGCCATCACGGTGTGCGTTCAGAAGCGCTTCTGAAGCCGTGGCGAAGTCGGGGTTGCGGCGCCGCTGAAGACTAAACTCCACGCCCAGTACAGACCACTCAGGCTCGGCGTCGAGCGTTTGCGCCCAGCGCTCCAGCGCTTTCAATATGTCCTCCGTCGAAGTGGACGGGTCGCCGAGCGTCTGCGCAATGTCGCCGACTTGCGTCGTCGATCGCGCTCGCATCAACTCCATGAATAGCGCTTCTTTGCTCGCGAAATTCGAGTAGAACGCACCCTGCGTATAACCCGCTTCAGCCGCGATATCCCGCAGCGAGGTCGCGCCGAAGCCCCGCTCAACAATCAACCGCTTTGCTGCTGCAAGCAAATGGGATCGCGTTTGCAATCGACTTTCTTCGCGGCTTAGCCGCGGGGAGGAAGAGGCCTTCATGGCGGGAAGGATATCAGTTGATATTTAAATTTCAACTGGATATTATTACATTCAAATATCAAGTGATATGTGAATGTAAATGTGAGTCTCGTGCATCGCGGCCGTGGAGTGTGGGAGCGAAGGCGGGGCGCTGGCAGCGGCAAAGAACTGGGTGTGCGAATGCACTAACCAGGCCATGTACTACGGAAAGTGAGCATGAACAGCAAGGTGAGAGTGTTGAAGCAGCAACTCGCGCGACTCGATGAACGAATTGTGGCCGCCTGGCAGCAGGAACAGGAAGCCGCAATCGAGCACATTCGCCAGGTCATGAACTTTTTCAACCTTGTACCGAATCAGTTACGTGTCGACCGGCGAGGCACCTATAACACCAAGCCCGTTCGAATGAAGTATCACGACCCCGTCACTGGCGCGACCTGGAGCGGTCGCGGTCGCGCGCCGTCCTGGATTCGGAACAAAAGCTATAACGACTTTCTCGTGAAGCAATCCGATGACGCTGAGATAGACGCAGAAGGGCGCTCAATTCAACTGGATATCAGAAAGCAAAGCGGCATGCGATGAGCAGGCGTCGTCCTTGTCCAGAAACAAAGATAAAACGAGTCTCTAGATAATGGACAAACGCTCTGACCTCTCGTGGCCGGTGCGCACACACGCTATTTCTCCCGCAAATACTCGTTAGGCGGCACGCCCGGGACCTTGTGAAGCATGGGGGCGAACGCGCTCGGGCTGTCGTAACCGTGCTCCAGCGCAAGTTCGAGAATCGACACGCCTGCCGCGAGGCGCGGCAGGCTGAGCAGCAGGCGCGTATGTCGCCACTATGCGCCCGGCGTCATGCCGGTTGACTAAACGTCATTTCATGCGCGGCAGAGGATGGGACGAGAGGCGCATGGCGACCCGAAGCGGTCCGTCGCTGACGGAATCGGATCGGACCGTAGTCGACCCGAAAGCAGTCGTTTACATTCGATCCTTATCCGTAGTCGATCTGTCCAGCCGTCGGGGCACCGTATTCGTCAGCTTTCTTCAAAAAACATTGAGTCCGATCGGGTTTGCCGACTGACCGCCATAAAATGCGCCTCGCGATGCGCAATGCGTTATGCATGGATTTTTAAATTCAGATCTTTTTGAAATCGCAGGCTGTGAGGGCATGTGTATAATGTTGGCGCTGATTTCGAAACGACGATAAAAGGATCGAAAATGGGGGCGCAGGATCCTATTGCGGCCATTACCGGGGGCCTCATACAAACTAACCGGCTGCTCAGACTCGACACACCAATCGGTAATAATGTCCTGCTGCCGCAGCGCGTAATTGGTCGCTCGCGGATGGGCCGCGATTATGGCTTTACACTCGATGTCGTTTCGCTCGACGACCGTATCGAGTTGAAGAGGCTCATCGCCCAGCCGGTTACGCTCTGGCTCCAGCAGACCGATCAGTCGTATCTGCCGCATCACGGCTATGTCCATACGGCGCGGCGCCTGGGCGCGGACGGCGGTTTGACCAGCTACCAGCTCGAATTCGCCTCCTGGCTGCACTTCCTGAAGTTCCGCAAGGACGCCCGCATCTGGCAGGATAAAACCGCCGACGCCATTCTCACCGATGTCTTCAACGCGCATCCCCAGGCCCAGGGCGCATTCCGCTTCGCCATTCAGAATGCATTGCCGTCGCGCTCGTTCTGCATGCAATACGAAGACGACTGGAGTTTCTGCCAGCGGATTATGGAGTCCGAGGGCTTATTCAGTTATTTCGAACAGGCTGAAGACGGTAAATCGCATGTGGTCGTTATTGTCGATAATATCGATTCATTGCCCGTGTTAAATCCGCAGGCGGTTAATTTTTACCGGTCAGGCGCCAATAGCGAAACCAACGCACTCGTGCAATGGAGCGGCACGCGCACCCTGCAGAGCGTCACGCTCACCACGCGCACCTTCGATTACAAGGCACCGTCGAGTGCCGTGAATCCGAAGGGTACGTCGGTGCCCATGCTCACGACGCACGGCGATCTCCCGCAGCAGGCGGAAGTCTATGAGTACACCGGCGCCTATACCTACGGTGAGCAGTCGCGTGGCGATGCGCTCTCCGAAATCCGCATGGAGGAATGGGAGTCGCGCGCCAAACGCTTCGAAGGCGCGGGCGCCGTGCGCCGCCTCGATGCGGGCACCTGGTTCGAACTCGACGGCCACCCGGTGCACGACACGGATAGCGCGCAGGACCGGCAGTTCGCGGTGATCGAGGCGACGTGGTACATCGAGAACAATCTGCCGGTGTCCACCGTGCAAGCACCGTCGTTCCCGCACAGCTTGCACGGCGAGCTTGCGGGGATCAAGGTTGCCCATCAAGGTGAAAGCGATGCACTGACGATCAAGGGCATGGACGGAAGTGTTGGCTTCCTGCTCGTGCAGATTGAGGCGCAGCGCAGGAGTGTGCCGTATCGCAGCCCGTTCGAGCATCAAAAGCCGGACATGCAGATGCAGACGGCCATGGTGGTCGGGCCGGCGAACGAAGAGATCTACACCGATTCGCTGAACCGCATCAAGGTGCGTTTCCACTGGGACCGCCTGAACGCCGGTGACGAAAAAGCCTCGTGCTGGGTGCGCGTGGCGATGTCCGATACGGGCAGCGGCTACGGCGGCGTGCACGTGCCGCGCGTGGGCGAGGAAGTCATCGTGAACTGGCTCGGTGGAGACTGCGACCGGCCCATCGTGACAGGGCGCGCCTATAACGGCTCGACGAATCCGCACTGGCATTCGAACGGCATTCTTTCGGGCTACAAGTCGAAGGAGTACGGCGGCAGCGGCTACAACCAGATGGTGATGGACGACGCCACCGGCCAGAACCGCATGCAGCTTTACAGTACGAGCGCGAATTCGCAGTTGCATCTCGGTTATCTGGTCGCGCAGAACGCGAATTCGCGCGGTGTGTATCTGGGCACGGGATTCGATCTGAAATCGGATGCTTTTGGCGCAATCAATGCAGGCCAAGGGCTGTACGTCAGCACACATGCGAAAGGTGCCGCGAGTCAGCAGCTCGATGTGAACGAAGCGCATACGCAGTTGACGAGCGCCCGCGACGTCATCGACACACTTTCGCAGGCGAGTGAAACGCATCAGGCGGAGACGTTGCAGGACGGCGCGAATGCGCTCAAGGATTTTGCGGGCGCGATGCAATCGACGGCGCAAGGCGCGAAGGCAACCGGGGGAAATACGGCGGGCGGCGGCACTGGGAACGCAAATGCGTTTAAAGAGCCGGTGATGCTGATGGCGAGCCCGGCGGGCATTGCGCTTTCCACACAGCAGTCCGCGCATATCGCAGCGCAAGAGCAGCTCAATTTCGTTAGTGGGCAGAGTACATATATCGCGACTGGAAAGTCGTTGATTGCCAGCATCGCCCAGAAATTGAGCATCTTTGCACAAAACGCCGGCATGAAACTGTTCGCTGGAAAGGGCAAGGTTGAGATTCAGGCCCATAACGATAACGTCGAAGTCACCGCACAAAAGACCGTCAAGCTCATTTCGGCGACGCAGAACATTGAAGCCGTGGCGAAAGGCGAGATCCTGCTGACATCAGGCGGAGCGTATATCCGCATCAAGGACGGCACGATTGAAATTCACGCGCCGGGGAATATTGACGTGAAGGGCGCACAGCATAGCTTCAACGGTCCTACCCGTCTGGATGAAAAGTTCCCCTCATGGAACAGCGAGACGCCAATCCGGTCCTCGGATTTTTCCGGGTAATGGAGTCGACCATCGAAGATCTCATCGCGAAGAACTGATTAAGGATTGCGTGTGGCACAACAACCAGAACAACCGTCGAAAGTCACAAGCTGGAGCTTTCCGTTTCCACTCAAGCACACAATTACCCCACCTACACCAGAAGCCTATCTGGCTGGTCTCGCCGTAGCCCAAGACGGGTTCTATCCGATCGGCGTAAACGGACTGTGGCACGGGGGCATTCATTTCGGAGCGGAAACAGCCGGTAGTTTCAATCAGGATGGCGGCGTGAAGTGTATTGCTGATGGCGAGGTCGTCGCATTCCGCCTTGATTCGGAGCTTCAAGAGGTGGCATATCCGGGTGGAATAAAGGCGGGCTATTCCAACGGTTTCACTCTCGTCCGCCATCGGCTAGTCTTGCCGACGGCTACCGCGCAATCCGCTGGCGCCGACGGCGCTTCGCAGGGGACACCGGCTTCGACGCCCGCTGAAGACGTTCTGACGTTTTTCAGCCTGTATATGCATACGTTGCATCTGAAAGGCTACAACGCACCCGACGCGCCCCAAGGACACCGTAAAACGCTGCCGGCGTACTACGGCGTAAGTGATATTTACAGCATCGGTACGGGTGCATCTGATGCGCGCCTGACTGCCGATGGGCATCCGGACAATTCGAGCCTTGGATTGCGTGTGCGGCCTTCGGCTTCAGCACATGGCAACCCGGTGGGTTGGCTGGCTCGCGGGACGAAAGTCAGGATAGGGCATCAACACAATGGCTGGGGGCAAATAGCCGCTTTTGTCAGCGGCAATATCGTTTCATACAAGGAAGGTGATCCGTTGCCGGCCAATGCGCCCTCTGGCTGGATTTTTATCGGTCAAGCACATCACGAATCGCAACCGTCGGCGTTAGATCGGATCTATGTCCTGCCCAAGCCGCAACGCATTCACTCCGGCGAGGTCGTTGCGTGGCCCGGCGAATTTCAACGGCTCGTCGAGGCGCGAGCACATCACACGCTCCCCCCGAAACTTGGCGAACGTCCCCTGATGCATGTCGAGGTGTTTACAGGAGACGATATCGCTCAATATATTTCGCGGAGTCGCGCAAGAGCCCAGCAACTCGACCCTAAAACGCGCACCTTATTACTGATTTCGGCGGGTGCCAAAGTGGTACAGCCGGCGCAGCAGGACACATCTGTTAGCGGATCGCTCAAAACCACCACGGATTCGCCCGGCAGCGGCCCCTGGTGCAAAGTCCACGCTGTTAACTCCGCGGGGCAACCTCTTTCAGGCCACGCATGCTGGATTTCTCGCGCGGATCTACATGGCACAGGTGTACGACAGGCCTGGACAAATTTCCCCCTGAGCGTCTCGTCTGCCGGTGGCGCGAGCGCTGCGTGGGCGCGCGTGATCCATACCGACGCAGTGCCGACGTGTGCAGAGAACAGCAACAAAATTTGGTACAGCGTGACTGTTGCCGATGCAAGCGATACGCAAGTCGACGGCTGGGTGTGCGATCACGGGCATCCACTTGTCGAATTGAAGAGTCCGTGGGATTGGCCGGGATTCGATCTTGCAACGTTGAATGCGCCTGTTTCGGACATGTTTCAACACGCGCTTTACATTGCCCAGGATGGCACGCCGGACGAAATCACGAGTTTCCAGGAAGCCTTCGGCAGTGTGCAGTCTGAGGAGCTCATCAAGAAGCTAGAAGACGCCATCGACAAGCAAGGACAACACGATGGACAAATTACTGCGCAGGAGCTCAAGGCTGCACTCGGGAAGCCGTGGCTCGCGGATCGAATCGACCATTTGATCGTAAAGTATGAGAGCGAATGGGGCGGCGAGATGGGCAAATGGGACGCGCTCGATTCTCATATGCAGGCCGGCCTGCCGGTTTGGCAAGCGGAAAAGACACGTATCGATGCGCTTCGGTTCTGGCGGGAAGCCACAGCAATCGACTACTTTCCGCCTGACGCCACGGTTTACCATATCCATCCGCTCGGATTGGTGGGAAACTTCATGAACGCTGCCGATTTGATCACGCTTGAGATGCTCGGTGCCGTAGATCCGGGCGGATCGGTCGACTACCACAGAGAAATTTTGCCCTATTTGAACCGATATGCGAAAGGGTATGAAATCACGACTCCAAAAAGACTTGCGCACTTTCTTTCCCAAGTTTCAGTGGAGAGCGGGTTCAAGAATGTCCAGGAACAGCTCGACTATTCCGCGCAACGGATGAAAGAAGTCTATGGCTGCAAGTTGCCGCCTCATGGTAATCACTCGCCCAAATCGCACATCGTCAACGGCGACGTGGTATGCAATTTCGGTCAACTCAGACCGGAACTCTGGGCTAACCCTGACCACTACGCGCACAACCCTGAGAATCTCGCTAATTTCGTTTACGCGGGCAAATATCACAATGGTTCCGAGGCGAGTGGAGATGGCTATAAATATCGCGGACGTGGCCTGATCCAGACGACATTCAAGGCTAACTATGAGGTATTCAACAGGGAGCACAATCGCCGCTTTCCTGACGATCCAAAGAATTTCCTGGATAACCCAGACCTTCTTCTCTCGGATCTTGAGTATGGAGTGGAATCTGCATTCGTCTATTGGGTCGTCACGCGCAATGTGAATCCAGCGGCCGATACGGGAGATGTTCAAGCTGTAACGCAGGCGATCAACGGAGGACAAAATGGACATGCTGAAAGACTTATTGCTTACAACAGAGTTGCACCACTTCTTGGGCTTCCGCAAGAATCGACCTAAGCGCTTATTCGAATGCCTTGCCTGCTGGGTTTTGCTTTCTTCTGCCTCGCTTGCCTATGCAAGTGCGAGCGATGCTACTGCCTGCCCCGCAGCTTCTCCCTCGGCAGGAGTTTATTCCGCGGATAAAATCTACAAGAATTCTGTAGTTTCAATCGAAAAGAACGACGCGGATCAAACGATCAATCTTTCTATTTATAGATCAAATTCAGATGGATGCGAGAAAACAATCTTCGCCAAATACACAATTGAAGGTGGGGCGCCAAACGTTGATTCGCTCTTCTTCTTGAATCTCGAAGGTAGGCAAAATATTTTCACGATTGTCCATTGGGATGTGAATTCTCGTGGAGTTGGGACATATGGAAAATACTACCAGGTGTATGCCTATGTCGCGGATGGGCAGGGTCGTTTGATCGAAAATAAGAGCGTAGTTGATAACGGCGTCATGACAGGGATGGATGGTTATCAGGAGGGTCAGGAGACGACGTTTCCTTACAAGACTGCGGGCGCCGTGAGAGCTTTTTTCAAATGCAATCAGGCGAAGTGCAAGCCTTAGTCTCCTCGAAGTCAGTGGCTCCGCACATGAGGTCCGTACGGATCTGGTGAAGCGTCAGATCGGCACTCCGGCCGCAATCCATCGACGCCGACAATGCCTCCACACCTGCGTTTTCTGCGTCACATGGGCGTTCTTCGCTTCATGGCGGCGGCGAGCTTCTTCGGATTGCCAGGCTGGTTGTGAATCATCTGCGCGGCCTGGCAGCGCACCATGTACGAGGTTTTATCCTAATCGTCGATCACGTTGGGCGACGCCGCCTGTGAGGACGCATCCAGAAAGTCGGTGCGGAAATAGCCCGGCTGGACCACGGTTGCTTGGACGCCAAGCGCCCGAAGCGCTGAATGGTCTGCTCGACGAGGTGGCGAACATCGGTTTCATAGCGGGCATCAGCGCGGATGATTTCCGCTTCCGCGTCCAGGTTGCGGAGTTCGGCGGAGAGGGCGTGACCTTTTTCTTCGCGGCGGCCGCTGATCGCGATGCGGGCGAATGCCAGGCGTTGGCGCGGCCGGTTCCAGGGAGTGCGCTGATGATGAGGATGGTGGGCTGGTTCATGACGTCTGCTTTTTGAATTGGGTTACTACTTTGATTGATTTCGTCGAATTCAAGAGGGCAGATTATTGGCCTATCATCCAGTCCCAGAAAGAACAAACTTAAATCCCAGCCGGCCGCATCCATTGCTGCTATCGCATCCGTGCATGGCAGTCAGCAAACGCACCTGCAAGCGCTCCATATGACGCCGATACACGATCTCAATTGTCTGCGATTTTGGCCTGAACTTCGATTGTCCCCTTCTGGGTGGCCACAGACTTACGCGTTTTGCATGGATCTGGGGCGAGCTTTGTAGCGACGCGACCGGCCGAGTGCGACCCATCCAGCCCTTCGTTGCCGCACACGAGCAATGGCCGCTAGCGGAGTAGTGCCGTCGCTCCAACGGCAGGTTCGTCCGCTCGCTGGACGGCGGGTTGTGGCCGACCCATGCCTGATGCGATCGGCTCTGGCCGACCCGTTGCAACCGGATGACTCGTGCAACCTTTCGACCGCAACTCGATCCATCACCAACGCAGAGCGCGCGCCCGTCGACCCGCGTCCTGCGTCCTGCGTCCTGCGTTCGCATAAGCACAAACACAAACTGATGCACCTCGAAAACGGCCCGCATCGATATCTATGTGAGCCACATCGGGATGATCGACATCACAAGAAGCAGCGCCAACGCCCCGTTGAGTAGCCGCCATTGCAGGTCAGTCCGCAACAGACGGGCGAACAGGAGGCCAGCAAAGCACCACACCGAAAGCGACACCATGGCGGCAATGCCGAACGAGACACCCAGCAACGCACCCAATCGAAGCGGATCAGGCGCAAGCGCGGCAAATGATGCTGCGGCACCCAACGTCATCGCCCAGCCCTTTGGGTTGTGCCACAACATCCAGACGCCACTTGCGAATCCGGTCGGCTTTCTTGGTTGAGCGCCGAGATTAGGGGGACCGCTCCGTCCAATGCGCAAAGCGAGCCACACCAGATAAAGCGAGCCGATCGCTTTCATGCCGAGTTGCAGGACTGGCAGAGCCAGCAAGATGCCGCCGAGCCCGGCGGCGGCGCAAGCGGCCATCGACGCCAAGGCGACCGCTATCCCCGCGATGTAGGGCAAGGATCGCTGATAGCCGAAATGGGCGCCTGAAGCCGTCGCCAGGGTCGTTGCGCCTCCCGGCGTGACCGTGGAGACGAAAACGAAGAGAAACAGCGGCAGGTAATCGTGTAGCGGCACGTCTTCTCCCGGTTATCAGACAAGAAGACTGGATTTTTGCCCGCTCGCCACGCATTAGAACAGCGAATTCTTTTGATGGCTTCCATTAGTGTTCATAATGCACGAATGGCACGTAATCTCGACATCGCTCTGCTCCGCGCATTCGTCACGATCGCCGACCACGGCAGCATGACCGCGGCCGGTCACGCGCTGCATCTGACGCAAGGTGCGGTCAGCCAACAAATCGCGCGGCTCGAAGCTCTGTCCGGTCCGTTGTTCTTCCGCGATCATCGCGACCTGCGACTCACGTCTGCGGGAGAACGATTGCTGGGAGACGCGCGGCGGTTATTGGCCTTTCATGACGCGTTATGGACTGAGATGACCGCGGGTAGCATGGAAGGCACGGTTCGCCTCGGCGCGCCGCAAGATCTCATCGGAACGCTCCTCGGTCCGATTCTGAAGAGCTACGCGCAAGCCCACCCGCAGGTGGAACTCACCCTCGTGTGCGCGGCTTCGCCAGAACTGACGCGAGCCCTCAAGCGGGGAGAGATCGATATCGCGTTGATTGAGGAGTTGCCGGGGTCGTCCCGCGGCGAAGTCCTTGCGATTGATCGCCTGGTCTGGGTCGGCGCAAGAGGGGGCGTTGCGCATCGCAAGCGGCCTCTGCCTATCTCGATGGTGTCGGAGACGTGTGCGTTCCGGACAACGGTGCTCGATGAACTTCGCAAGCACGAACTGCCATGGCGTACCGTGTTCGAAAACGGAAGTATCGATACAACGGCCGCCACGGTGCGCTCCGATCTCGCCGTGACTGCCTGGCTTGCCTCCACCGTGCCGCCCGAACTGGATATCTTGACGTCCGATAGCGGGCTTCCCGAACTGCCTGGATTTGGGATCAACCTTCACTTGTCGCCGGGACAAAATCTCCCTGCTGTAAGTGAACTCGCCCGCCATTTGAGGGATGGACTGACTCGACTTCGCCAGCCCGTGTGACTGGCGATAAGGATTTCGATACGCGAAGCGCGAGAGACACGTCTTAGCTACAGCAACGCGCAATATGCCATCGTGGCCTCGATGGCGAGCGACGGGCGCGCGTCGCCGCGCTTGACGATAGCCCCGGGAATCAGTAGCGCGTGCCGTGTCGCGCGTAGTCGACGAGCGGGCAGAGGGCGCGCTTCCCGCAGCCATTTCGCTGCCTTCGTGGCGCCGCTGGAGCAGCGCGATAATCAGGCGTGCGTCCCACCTGCACACATTCCCGCACGAACCGCGCACGCATAAATGGCGCTCGATGCGTACTCGCCGCTCGCGCAATCACGCGCGACCACGCTGCGGCTACGACGTTTTGGACGAACACAACGCCAGGGAAAAAGAGCACTGGCAATTATTCGTAAACCAGACTAGGATGACGCCGAATGTTACCGGTTACAGTCACCGGTAACGTCAGCGCGGAACCGCACACGGCCGCAGCGTCCAGCGAAGACGCCATCGCCGCATCGAAAACGCATGCGGCGCAATATTGATATTAAAAAAGGAGACATCAGATGAATCAGGCCGCCTTGCGTCAACGCTCGAAGGTGCGCTGGTGGGTTGCTGGCCTTATGTGGGCGGCGATCGCAATCAACTACATCGACCGCACCGTATTGTCGGCGGCAGCGCCACGCATCCAGTCGGAGTTCCATCTCGGGGCGGTCGAAATGGGCGTCGTGATGTCCGCTTTTTTCTGGTCGTATGCGTTGCTGCAACTGCCGGCCGGTTTTCTCGCCGATCGCTTCGGCCAGAAAAAGGTGCTCGGATTCGCGGTGGTGTGGTGGTCGCTGGCGACCGCGGTCACGGGGCTCGCCAACGGCTTCAAGTCGCTCGTCGCGCTGCGTGTGGCGCTGGGCGTCGGCGAGGCGGGCGCGTATCCGAGCAATGCCGGCATCGCCTCGAAGTGGTTTCCGCGCCGCGAGCGCGCGACCGTCGCGGGCATTTTCGACAGCGGCTCGAAGCTCGGCGGCGCGATCGCGCTGCCGCTCATCGCCGCGATGCTCACGGCATTCGACTGGAAACTCACGTTCGCCGTGACCGGTCTGCTCGGGCTGATCTGGTTCGTGGTCTGGCAGTTCACGTTCAGCGATTCGCCGCGTCAGCACAAGTGGGTCAACGCCGAGGAAATCGCGCATATCGAGAGCGACGCGCTCAGCGGCCAGCACGGCGGCGCGCGCCCCACGCTGCGTCAGCTGCTCAAGCATCGCAACATCTGGGCGATGTGCATCGGCTTCTTCATGATCAACTACAACTCGTACTTCTTCATCACGTGGCTGCCCACGTATCTGGTGAAGGCGCGCGGCATGACGATGATGGAAATGGGCTGGATCGCATCGCTGCCGCTGCTCGTGTCGATCGTCGTGGAAATTTTCGCGGGCTGGGCCTCGGACCGCGTTTTCGCGAGCGGCAAGCTCTCGCTCACCGCCACGCGCAAGCTCTTTCTCGTGATCGGCCTGTTGATGGCATCGAGCATCGGTTTCGCGGCGTTTGCGCAATCCGCGTGGGTCGCCGTGCTGCTGCTGTGCATCGCGAAGTCGGGGACCACCGTGGCGGCTTCGCAGGTGTGGGCACTGCCCGGAGATGTCGCTCCGCCCAATGCCGTTTCGATGGTCGCGGGCCTGCAAAACATGGTGTCGAATTTCGGCGGCGTGGTCGGCCCGGTCATCACGGGCGCCATCGTCGGCGCGACGGGTTCGTTCGCGCCCGCGCTGCTGTTCTCGGCGGCATTGATCGCCATCGCGATCGTCAACTATCTGTTCCTGCTGGGCAAAGTCGAGCCGATCGGATTCGACGGCGCCGCCACGCAGCTGCAAGCGCGAGCCCAATCCCGCTCCGTCAATTCAGTCTGATCGACGCCGTTTGAGTCGATGGAAAAATTCCCGATCTTCTCCTGAAATCGGAATGTGTAGTAATCCAAATTAAATAAAACCTCACAGGTCTCCTGGATGAAAAAAGCACTTTTCGCAGCGGCTGGACTGATGTCCGTCGCACCCGTGGTCGCGCACGCGCAGAGCTCGGTCACGCTGTACGGTATCGTCGATGCCGGTATCGGCTACGTCAACAACATCAAGGGCGGTTCGGTGGTTCAGGCCACGAGCGGCCGTCTGAGCGGCAGCCGTTGGGGCTTCAGGGGTAACGAGGATCTCGGCGGCGGCCTGAGCGCGGTGTTCACGCTCGAAGGCGGCTTCAAGGCCAACGACGGCACGTCGGCGCAAGGCGGCCGTCTGTTCGGCCGCAGCGCGTATGTCGGCATTGCAAAGAGCGGGGTGGGCACGTTCACGCTCGGCCGCCAGTACGAACCGCTCGCGGACCTCGTGGCGCAATACGCGGGCTCGGGCATCTGGTCGCCGTCCACGCACGTGGGCGACAACGACAACCTGAATCAGACCTTCCGCATCAACAACGCTGTGAAGTTCCGCAGCGACCCCATCGCAGGCTTCACCGTCGACGGCATGTACGCGTTCAGCAACCAGGCGAGCGGCACCGGCACGGGCTTCGGCAACAACCGCGCGTGGGGTATCGCCGCGAACTATGTGCATGGTCCGTTCTCGATCGGCGGCGGCTACGTGGTGCTCGATCATCCGAACACGACGACCAACACGAGCGGCGCAATCGGCGGCACGTCGACCACGAACGGCGACGACTACAGCGGCGCGTTCTTCTACAACCTCGACGGCGGTGTGGCGCGCCAGCAGATCGCGGCGGCCGGTGCGAACTACAAGATCGGCAAGGCGATTGCGGGCTTCGCGTTCAGCCACACGCAACTGGATTACACGGATGGTTCGTCGCGCAAGTTCAACAACTACGACGCGAACCTGCGCTACCTGATCACGCCGGCCACCACGCTGATCGGCGTCTACACGTTCACGGACGGCCGCGCGAACAATCTGCCGGGCACGGGCGGCGCATCGCTCGATCCGAAGTGGCATCAGTTCACGCTGGGCGTGGATTACGCGCTCTCGAAGCGCACCGACGTGTATGTGTCCGCCACCTATCAGCTTGCGGCGGGCGATGCGTCGACGCGCGTGGGTTCGACGTATCGCCGGATCGCGTCGATCGCGTATGCGGGCGGCGCATCGTCGACGAACCGTCAGGTCGATGTGTTCACGGGCATCCGCACGAAGTTCTGATCGCGCGCTCACGCAACGAGCGTAGAAAACGCCGTAAAAAAAGGCCTCGCAGCGATTGCGAGGCCTTTTTGCTTTTTGCAGCGTGAAGCGACGATTCAAGCGGCGATTCAAGCGACGACGAAAACCTCAAGCCGATCCGCGCTCGATCAGCGTAAAACCGACGTCGATCTTCGCGCGCTTGCACGTGCCGGTTTCGATCTTCTCGATCAGCATGGACGCCGCGAGCTTGCCGATTTTCGTGCCGTCGATACGGATGGTCGTGAGCGCCGGGTCGGTGTCGCCCGCGAAATTCTGGTCGCCGTAGCCGATCACCTTGAGGCGGCCCGGCACGTCGAGCTTGCGAACCTGCGCTTCCATGAGCACGCCGAGCGCCATGATGTCGGCGCCGCAGAAGATGGCGTCGATCTGCGGATGCTCGTCGAGCAGCTTCGCCAGCGCGCGGCGGCCGTCGCCGAGATGCGCGGGCGAGGGCGTGGCCGCCACGGGCACGTCGCCGCCGAAGGTTTCGATGAACGCATCGGCGCGCAGCTTCGCGCGGCGGTCGCCCGGCGTGACGATGGCCGGATGACGCGCGCCGCGTTCGCGCAGATAGTTGGCCGCCGTTTCGCCCACGCGCGTGTGCGAGAAGCCAATCAGCATGTCGAGCGGCGAGCGCGTGATGTCCCACGTCTCCACGACCGGAATGCCCGCCGCGCGCAGCTTCTGCCGCGAAGCTTCCGAGTGGATCACGCCGGTCAGCACGATGCCGGCCGGGCGCCGTCCGATGATGGCGTCGAGCAGCGCCTCTTCGCGCGATTCGTCATAGCCGCTCTGGCCGAGCAACAGTTGATAACCAGCCTCGGCCAGTTCCGAAGTGAGCGCAGCCACGGTTTCCTGGAACACGCTGCCCGCCATCGCCGGAATCAGGGCCACGACGAGATGGCTGCGATTCGAGGCGAGCGATCCCGCGATCAGATCGGGCGTGTAGCCCGTCTGCCGCACCGCCTCGCGCACGCGTTCGAGCGTTTCGACCGACACCAGCTCGGGATTGTTGAGCGCGCGCGACACCGTGACCTTGGTGACGCCAATCAGCTGGGCCAGATCGCTGAGCGTGACGCGGCCGGTGTTCTTGCGGGCTCGCCGCGCGGCGGAGGCGGCGGCGGGCAGGGCGTTTTCTGTCGGGTTTTTGGTCACGGGCGCGGGTTTTCCTGCTGCAAAAAGGTGTTGGCAATTATCCCAAAACTGTACTACGATGGCATCAATGTTACCGGTTACATTAACCGGTAACGCGACCCCAGAACGAAAAGGCTGCGCATTCCCCGGCGCGGCGTCATGATTATGAGTGTGATCGGAGCGGCCTCGTCCCTTCGAAGCACGGAGACAGGCGAATGCTCCAGTCCAGCAAGACCTACAACGGGCCGCTCATCCGGCTCAACCAGAACGATAACGTCCTGATCGCACGCGAAGCGCTGACGATCGGCCATCAAGTCAGCATCGAAGGCGAAGCGATCCGTCTGCGCGCGCAGGTTGCCGCGGGCCACAAGGTCGCGGCGCGCCGCATCGCGGCGGGCGAGCCCATCCGCAAGTACGACACCGTGATCGGCGTGGCCGCACGCGATATCGAGCCCGGCGACCACGTTCACACGCACAACATCACGCTCGTCGATTTCGAACGCGACCCGGGCTTCGGCCTCGATGTGAAGCCCGTGGATTATGTCCCGGCCGACCAGCGCGCGACCTTCCAGGGCATCGTGCGTCCCGACGGCCGTGTCGCCACGCGCAACTTCATCGGCATCATGGCATCGGTGAACTGCTCGGCCACGGTGATTCGTCATATCGCCGATTATTTCACGCCCGAGCGCCTGCGCGATTATCCCAACGTTGACGGTGTGGTCGCCTTCGCGCAAACGAGCGGCTGCGGCATGTCCTCGCCGAGCGAGCACTTCGACGTGCTCCGCCGCACCATCGCCGGTTATGCGCGCCATCCGAATCTCGGCGGCGTGCTGATCGTCGGGCTCGGTTGCGAGCGCAACCAGGTCGGCGATCTGCTCGACTCGCAAGGTCTCAAGACGGGCAAGGCCGTGCACGCGCTCGTCATGCAGAATGCGGGCGGCACGCGCGCCACGATCGAAGCGGGCATCAAGGCCGTGCAGGAGATGCTGCCCGCCGCGAACGACATCGTGCGCACGCCGGTGCCGGTCAGCCATCTCAAGATCGGTCTCGAATGCGGCGGTTCGGACGGCTTCTCGGGCATCACTGCGAACCCGGCACTGGGCGCCGCGATGGACCTGCTCGTGCGCCACGGCGGCACCGCGATTCTTTCGGAAACGCCCGAGATTCATGGCGTCGAATACATGCTCACGCGCCGCGCCGTCTCGCCGGAAGTCGGCCAGAAGCTGCTCGACCGCCTGGCCTGGTGGGAGCGTTACACGCACGGCCATAACGGCCAGTTCAACGGCGTGGTCGGGCCGGGCAACCAGCAGGGCGGCCTCGCCAACATCTTCGAAAAGTCGCTCGGCTCGGCGATGAAAGGCGGCACCACGCCGCTGCAAGCGGTCTATGAATACGCGGAGCCGATCGACCGCGCGGGCTTCGTGTTCATGGACTCGCCGGGCTATGATCCGGTCGCGGTGACGGGCCAGATCGCGAGCGGCGCGAACCTCATCTGCTTCACGACGGGACGCGGTTCGATGTTCGGCTCGAAGCCGGCGCCGACGCTCAAGCTCGCGAGCAACACGCCGATGTTCACGCGTCTCGAAGAGGACATGGACATCAACTGCGGTCTGGTGATCGACGGCGAGCGCAGCATCGAGGAAATGGGTCAGGACATTTTCGATCTGATCGTGCGCGCGGCATCGGGCGAGCGCACCAAGAGCGAACTGCTCGGACTCGGCGACAACGAATTCGTGCCCTGGCACATGGGCATCGTGAGCTGAAGGCGCGAGCCTCACGCGTTGCTTACAGCTTTCAGATCAATAAAACAGGTAGGAGACAGCAGATGCTGCAATCTGCGCAGCGGCCGGGCCGCTCGAACATGCGCTGGTGGGTCGCGGGCCTCATGTGGGCCGCGATCGCGATCAACTACATCGATCGCACGGTGCTCTCGGCGGCCGCGCCGAAAATTCAGTCGGAGTTTCATCTCGACGCGATCCAGATGGGCATCGTCATGTCGGCGTTCTTCTGGTCGTATGCGCTGCTGCAATTGCCCGCAGGCCTGCTCGCCGATCGCTTCGGCCAGAAGAAGGTGCTGGGTTTCGCGGTGCTCTGGTGGTCGGTCGCGACCGCGATGACGGGCCTCGCCAGCGGCTTCCGTTCGCTCGTGGCCTTGCGCGTGGCGCTGGGCGTGGGCGAGGCGGGCGCGTACCCGAGCAACGCGGGCATCGCCACGCGCTGGTTTCCGCGCAAGGAACGCGCGACCGTGGCCGGTATTTTCGACAGCGGCTCGAAACTCGGCGGCGCGATCGCCTTGCCGCTGATCGCCTGGATGCTCGCCGCGTTCGAGTGGAAGATGACCTTCGTGCTCACGGGTCTGCTCGGCGTCGGCTGGTTCGTGGTGTGGCTCGTGAGCTTCACCGATTCGCCCGCGCAGCATCCGCGTGTGAGTGCCGCCGAACTCGCGCACATCGAAAGCGACAAGGTCGCGCAGAACACGCAACTTCCCGCGCGCCCACAATGGCGCAAGCTGCTCGCGCATCGCAACATCTGGGCGATGTGCATCGGCTTCTTCATGATCAACTACAACTCGTACTTCTTCATCACGTGGCTGCCCACGTATCTGATGAAGGAGCGCGGCATGAGCGTGCTGCAGATGGGCTGGATGGCGTCACTGCCGCTGCTGGCCTCGATCTTCGTGGAAATTCTCGCGGGCTGGGCCTCGGATCGCGTGTTCGCGAGCGGCAAGCTTTCGCTCACCGCCACGCGCAAGCTGTTTCTCGTGGTCGGCCTGTTGATGGCGTCGAGCATCGGATTCGCGGCGTTCGCGCAATCCGCGTGGGTCGCCGTGCTGCTGCTGTGCATCGCGAAGTCGGGCACCACCGTAGCGGCTTCGCAGGTGTGGGCGCTGCCCGGCGATGTCGCGCCGCCCAACGCAGTTTCCATGGTCGCGGGCCTGCAAAATACGGTGTCGAATCTGGGCGGCGTGGTCGGCCCGGTCATCACGGGCGCGATTGTCAGCGCGACCGGCTCGTTCGTGCCCGCGCTGCTGTTCTCGTCGGCGCTGATCGCCATCGCGATCGTCAACTATCTGTTCCTCCTCGGGAAGGTGGAACCCATTCAATTCGGCGACCCTTCACAGGAAACACGCATTCATGAACAAGCAAACCTCGGCGCTTAATCCCTTCAAGGCGGCACTGGCCGCGAAGCGCAAGCAAGTGGGCTTCTGGCTGTCGATGGCCGATCCGTATCTCGCCGAAGTCAGCGCGACCGCCGGATTCGACTGGCTCCTGATCGACAGCGAACACGCGCCCAATGACGTGCGCACGATCCTCTCGCAATTGCAGGCAGTCGCAGCGTATCCGGGCGAGCCGGTGGTGCGTCCCGCGAGCGGCGATCCCGTGCTGCTCAAGCGCCTGCTCGATATCGGCGCGCGCAATCTGCTGGTGCCGATGGTCGATACCGCCGACGAAGCGCGCGCGCTGGTTTCCGCCGTGCGTTATCCGCCGCACGGCATTCGCGGCGTGGGCAGCGCAGTGGGCCGCGCGTCGCGCTGGAGCCTGCGCACCGACTACCTCGATGTTTCGGATGACGAAGTGTGTCTGCTGGTGCAAGCCGAAACGACCACGGCGATCGGCAATCTCGAAGCGATCTGCGCAGTGGACGGCGTGGATGGCGTGTTCATCGGCCCGGCCGATCTCGCTGCCTCGATGGGCTATCGCGGCAAGGCCACGCACCCCGACGTGCAGCAGGCCATCGACAACGCCATCCGCACGATCGTCGCATCGGGCAAGGCGGCGGGCACGCTCACGTCCGACCCCGCGCTCGCGCGCCACTACCTCGAACTCGGCTGTACGTTCGTGGCGACGGGCGTGGATATCCTGATGTTCGCGAACGCGGCGCGCAAGCTCGCACGCGACTTCGCGGACGTGCGCACGGTAGACTGAGCCGCGCCTGGTTCGCACCCGCCGCACCCACTTTAGAAAATAGCGCCCCACGCTAGTGATGTCATGAATTCAAAAGATCTGCCCCGCCACGATATCAACGCCTTGCTCGCGCTCCAGCGCCGGCTTGCCAGCCACACGCAGGCCGAAGTCCGCTTCGATTCGGGCACGCGCGCCGCGTATGCGTCGGAAGCGTCGAACTACCGGCAGGTGCCGATCGGCATCGTCGTGCCGCGCAGCATCGAAGACGTGGTGGAAACCATGCGCGCGTGCCGCGAGGCCGACGTGCCGGTGCTCACGCGCGGCGCGGGCACGTCGATGTGCGGGCAGTCGGTCAACGCGGCGGTGATCATCGACGCGTCGAAGTACCTCACGACCATCGAGGAAATCGACGCGACGGGCCGCGTGGCGACGGTGCAGCCGGGCGTGATCTGCGACCAGCTCAAGGACGCCGCCGCGCTCAAGGGCCTCACGTTCGGCCCCGATCCCGCCACGCACAGCCGCTGCACGCTCGGCGGCATGATCGGCAATAACTCGTGCGGCGCGCATTCGGTGATGGCGGGCAAGACCGCGGAAAACATCGAAGCGCTCGAAGTGCTGACCTACGACGGCGAGCAGTTCTGGGTCGGCCCGACCGACGACGCCGCGCTGCGCGAGCATCTCGCGGCGGGCGGACGGCGTGCGGAAATCGTCTCGGGGCTGCTCGGTCTCGTGGAGAAATACGGCGACGCCATCCGCGAAGGCTTTCCCAAGCTCAAGCGCCGCGTGTCGGGCTACAGCCTCGACCAGTTGCTGCCGGAGAACGGCTTCAACATCGCGCGTGCACTGGTGGGATCGGAAGGCACCTGCGTTTCCGTGCTGCGCGCGAAAACCACGCTCGTCACCAACCCCGTGCATCGCCTGCTCGTGGTGTTCGGTTTCCCGACTATTTTCGATGCCGCCGATTGCGTGCCGCAACTGCTGCCGCTGTCGCCGATCGCGATGGAAGGGCTCGACACGGGCATCGTCGGCGGCTTGCGCGAACGCGGTCTCGCGCTGGCGGACATCGCCGAATTGCCCGAAGGCAATGCGTGGCTGATGGTCGAATTCGGCGCGACCGACAAGGCCGTCGCGATGGAATTCGCGCAGCGCGCGGCGGCGCTCGCGCCCGAGTTGCCGGGCACGCCTTCGGCGCGGCTCGTCGACGATGCCGCGCTCATGAAACGCTTGTGGTCGGTGCGCGAAACCGGTGCGTCGGCCACCTCCATCGGCGACGACATGTCGAAGCCCGATCCGGTCGTGGGCTGGGAAGACGCCGCCGTGGAGCCGCGCCATCTCGGCGCCTACCTGCGCGAATTCTCGGCGCTCGTGGAATCGTACGGCTATAAAACCAATATGTACGGCCATTTCGGCGATGGCTGCATTCACTCGCGCATCACCTTCGACCTGCGTAACGCGCAAGGGGTGAAGACGTGGCGCGAGTTCCTGTTCGACGCTGCGAAGCTGGTCGTGAAGTACGAAGGCTCACTGTCGGGCGAACACGGCGACGGCCAGGCGAAGGGCGAACTGCTGCACCTGATGTACTCGCCGGAACTGATGGAAGCGTTCCGCGCCTTCAAGGCGATCTGGGACCCGCGCGGGCGCATGAATCCGGGCAAGCTGGTCGATGCCATGCCGGTGGACGACAACCTGCGCCTCGGCCCGACGTATCGTCGCGTCGATGTGTCGAGCCCGTTCACGTTCGGCGATCTCGCGAAGCCCGACACGTTCGCGCGCGCGACGGAACGCTGTATCGGCATGGGCAAGTGCCGTTCGCTGAGCGGCGGCACGATGTGCCCGAGCTATCGCGCGTCGCGCGAAGAGAAGTATTCGACGCGCGGCCGCGCGCGTCTGCTGTTCGAACTGCTCAAGGGCGAAGTGATCGAGGACGGCTGGCAAAGCGAAGCCGTGAAGGATTCGCTCGATCACTGTCTCGCGTGCAAGGGCTGCCGCAGCGATTGCCCCACGCATGTGGACATCGCAAAGTACAAGAGCCACTTTCTTTACGAGTATCACAAGCACAAGCGCCGTCATGTGATGGACGCGATGGTGAGCCGCATCGGCAACTGGCTGCCCGTCGCCACGCATGTGAGCGGCGTGGCGAATGCGCTGATGCGCAATCCGTCGTTCCGCAAGGTGAGCGCGAAATTCGGTCTCGCCGAGGACGTGAAGTTTCCCGCCATCGCGGCGAAGACTTTCCGTAACGGCGCGAGCGCGAAGCGCCTGCTCGCGCAGCCTGAAAGCACGACGAGCACGACAAGCACGACGAATAAGCGCACGCCTGTGCTGCTGTGGACCGACACGTTCAACAACGGCTTTACGCCCGACGTGATGGAAGCGGCGGTGCGTGTGCTCGAATCGAAGGGCTTCGAAGTGCGCCTGCTGAGCAAGCACGTGTGCTGCGGCCGTCCGATGTACGACGCGGGTCTGCTCGACGAAGCGAAGCGCAACCTCGAAACGATCATGTCGGAGATGGCGAACGTGATCGAAACGAAGTTGCCCGTGGTCGTGCTGGAACCGAGCTGCCTCTCGGTGTTCCGCGACGAATTGCGCGCGCTGTTCCCGAACGACGCACGCGCGCACGCGCTCGCCAAAGCGGTGAAGACGCTCGCCGAATTGCTTCAGGAACACGGCGTCACGCTGCCGAAGCTCGACGAAGACGTGCACGTGCACGGTCATTGCCATCAGAAGGCGTGCGGCGGCATGAAGGCCGAAACGCAGCTGCTCAAGCAGGCGACGAGCAAGGGTTCGGTGCTGCCCACGGGCTGCTGCGGCATGGCGGGCGCGTATGGCTATCACAAGAAGACCGCGGATCTCGCGAAGAAGGTCGCGCAGTCGGAACTCGTGCCCATGATCGATGCGCTACAGGACGACGCCGTGATCGTGAGCGACGGCTTCAGCTGCCGATCGCAGATCCGCAATACCACGGGACGCACGGCGCTCCATCTCGCGCAGTGGCTCGATCGTCAGCCGGATGAAGCGAAGGCCGAAGCGGCCGTGGAAGAACAAGTCGCGTCGAATTAAAACATTCGGCGCTCGAACCCTCTTGCAGAAAAGGAGAACGCAGTGAGTTTGGAGTTGACGCGAGGCGAACTGCTTCGACACGAGAATTTCATCGACGGCAAGTGGATTGCCGCCGCCGGTAACGCCCGCTACGCCGTGACGAATCCGGCCACGCAGGCCACGCTCGCGCAGGTCGCGAACAGTGCCGCCGCCGACGCGCGGGCGGCCACGGACGCCGCCGCCCGCGCGCTGCCTGCGTGGCGCGACAAGCTGCCCCGCGAACGCGCCGCGGTGCTGAACCGCTGGCACGCGCTCATCCTCGCGAACACCGAGGACCTCGCGCGCCTGATGTCGCTGGAGCAGGGCAAGCCGCTCGCCGAAGCGCGCGGCGAAGTCGCGTATGGCGCGTCGTACGTGGCGTGGTTCGCCGAGGAAGCGACCAAAATTTACGGCGACATCATTCCGCAGACGCAGCGCGGCAAGCGCATGACGGCTATCAAGGAGCCGATCGGCGTGGTCGCGGCGATCACGCCGTGGAATTTCCCGCTCGCGATGATCGCGCGAAAGATCGCCCCGGCGCTCGCGGCCGGTTGCACGGTCGTGGCAAAGCCCGCCGAAGACACGCCGCTCACGGCGCTCGCGCTCGCCGCACTGGCGCAGGAAGCGGGCGTGCCCGACGGCGTGCTCAACATGATCTCGGCGGCGCGCGACGAAGGCATCGCCGCCGTGGCCGACTGGCTCGCCGACGACCGCGTGCGCAAGATCACCTTCACGGGCTCGACGGCGGTGGGCAAGCATCTCGCGCGCGAATCGGCGGGCACGCTGAAGAAGCTCTCGCTGGAACTGGGCGGCAACGCGCCGTTCATCGTGTTCGCCGACGCCGATCTCGAAGCGGCCGTTCAGGGGCTCATGCTCGCGAAGTTCCGCAACGGCGGCCAGACCTGCGTGTGCCCGAACCGCATCTACGTGCATGAATCGGTCTACGAGCAATTCGGCGAACTGCTCGCGAAGCGCGTAAGCGCGCTGCACGTGGGCCCGGCGACGGATGCGAAGGCGCAGATCGGCCCGATGATCAACGAGCGCGCCATCGACAAGATCGCCAAGCACGTGGACGACGCCGTGGCGAACGGCGCGCGCGTGCTCGCGGGCGGCAAGCGCCTTTCGGAACTCGGGCCGAACTATTACGCGCCCACTGTGCTCGCCGATGCCACCGACGCCATGGTGCTCTGCTGCGAAGAGACCTTCGGTCCGGTCGCGCCGCTGTTCCGCTTTAGCGATGAAGACGAGGTGATCCGCATCGCCAACGACACGCCGTTCGGGCTCGCTGCGTACTTCTACACCAACGACGTGCGCCGCATCGACCGCGTGGCGCGCAAGCTCGAAACGGGCATCGTCGGGATCAACGAAGGGGCGGTAGCGAGCGAAGCCGCGCCGTTCGGCGGCGTGAAGGAATCGGGCTATGGACGCGAAGGCTCGAAGTACGGTCTCGACGACTACCTGAGCATCAAGTACCTGTGCCAGGGCGGGCTTGAATAAGCACGCTGAGACGAGGAGCGGCACCGTGCTTCGGGACGGTGCCGCTCCTCAAAAACGCTTATCGAAACAACACTGCGATTTGAATCGGACGACCGATATCAGGTATCAGGCCGCGATTTTCTGCTGACGCCTCGGATCGCTCTGCATCGGTTCACCAATCTCCACGACGATACGCGGCTCCGCGCCAAAGTGATCGATTGCGCGAAGCGTAGCCAAATCAACGATCGGGTTGTCGGGCTTCGGATGATTCAGCGGAGTCGGCGTCGCCTTTTCAGCCTGATCCGTTTCCATTGCGCTAGCAATCTGCGCCAGCAAATCAGCAATGAGCGCCTGCCGCCTGCGGAACGCAGCACGTCGGTGCGACGGAACTTCGCTGATATCGCGGTGATGCAGGTGAAGCGGCAGCACGTAGCGCCCATTGGCTTCAACACCACCGATTTCCTGCCAGAAGCCGTCGTAATCGGCGCTCATTTGAGACTGCGTGGCATAGGAAACGTGAGTCTTCTTCGTCACGCCAGCCAGTTCGTCGACGCCTGCAATCCTGCACAAAGCGCAGACGACCTCCAGAACAGCCGCCTTCGGTCGCAAACCGTGACAGGCGCGCGTCGCTTCACGCACCTGCTCGCGACCTTCGCTGGCGGGCCCTTGCAGGCCACCGATCAGCGCTCCGCGTTTGCCCGATTCGGCATGCCACTCGAAACTGACGGTCGCCCATGCCAGGTCGACCTGCGCGACCACGTCACGCCATGCGACGGTCAGCAGGCCTTCGCGCCAGCAGCGTACCGGCTCGCGCAGCACGACTGCGTACCTTCCGCACACGGCTAACGTCTGGTCCTGGGCATCGAGATAAAGACTGCGCACCCATTCATCACCGAAGCATTCCTGCACGACTCGAAAATGCCCGCGCAGGAGTGCCGCGCGTTCGCCGGCACGCATGCCTGCCTGAATGAATTGTCGAAAGGGGCGTTCAAGATAGCGCCGGTTGCGGATGGCGATCTCGCCAAGCAGGGCATTCGACGCCAACGTACTCAACCAGATGCGCGCGGCAACCGGATGGAGCACTGCATACATGACGATGCGGAGTCTTCGGACGATAGCGCTGGGATTTCGCCCAGGAATAGCCCTGGAGAGCAAGTGGAAAATACCCGCGATCGACGTCATTGACCCTATCCGATTTCATTCATGGCCCAGGCTTCGAGGCTGTCGCGTAAGAGGCGACAGCGTTGCGCTTTGCAGCCGAAATCGCGCCGACGCTGGATTGCTGAGTTGGCCTGATAAATACATCGTAGTACTGATGGATTCACGCCCGGCTTGGGGCGAAATATCAGACATTACGAACCACTGTCGGGCAACGCGAACGCGATAAAACGCATTCGGCTCACCTTCGAGGACGCCAACATATCACAGAGTTACGGAATATTACAGGCATTTCCAGAGGGTAGAGTGCCGCGTCTGGAAGGTAGTAATTGTCACGAAAGGCTTCTCTAAACAAGTCCAATAAATGTAAGAACGTTGTATGTTTCGAGGCGTCGTGACCCACTACACGACCGTTCTTGAGATCGTGTTCGGGCTCGTACTACTGGGGCCTTTCAGAACACTTTCGGTTAATCGCGAGATTGAAAAAATAGCCGACTCCCGGATGTTCGAAGACCTCTGTACGTGCGCACAGCGCCGCTTGCCAGGCGAGGCCAAGATCACCGAAGATGGGCGATTCGCCCATTCTTTTTGGGGACGACATGCATCCATTCGCGGATCGCGCCAATCCACCGCCTCACGATGGCGTCTTTGCACTCTGGGATCGGCTGGCCGAGTTTTCGGCGGGCGAGGGCGATGCCGCGCTGACCCACCTGCTAGCCACGCTCTGTGCCATGGTCTCGGCGAAAAACGCGCTTTGGGCCGTCGTTGTCCGATTGCCTTCGCCCGCGCCGAAGGATCCTTTATTTGGCTGGCGTCCGCGTCTGGTTCGGCTGCTGCATCCGGTCCCCGAGGTGATCGCTTCCGTGCAGGAGCAGTTCGACACGCTCTGGTCCGGCAAGGTCGACTCGTCACATGTCGTGGCCGCATCGGGGAACGAGCCGTTCCGTGCCAATCTGCTTTTCGAGGCGATGCCCGCGGAATGGTTTAATGGCGAGCACTATCGCCGCCACTACCTCGAAGTCGGTCACAGCGACAGCATCCAGGTGCGATGCTCGCTCAACGACGACGTGCGGATTCACCTCTTTGTGTTTCGCGATGTGCAGGCACCGCGTTTCTCTGCGCAGGATCTCGAACTTCTGGCCTTCGTGGTACATGGGCTCAGATGGTATTGCCGGCAGCAATTGCTCAGCCACGGCCTGCTCATCGCCGACGCTCCGCTGACGTCCGCCGAACGAAGGGTGCTGCTTGAACTGCTCGATGGACTCACGGAAAAGCAGATTGCGCAGAAGCTCGACCAAAGTCCGAACACGACGCATGTCCACATCAAGTCGATCTACACCAAATTCAACGTTCGGAGTCGTTCAACGCTCACCGCGCTGTGGCTCGGCAAGTTGCGATAGCGAACTTTAGGTGCCGTAGCGCTAGCCGGGTGGGGTGGCGTGGTGTGGGGCGCAGGCATGCCACCTATTCAGGTTATGTTCGGCCGTCAGCGATTCGTCTACGATGCCGTAAAAGCTACGGGCCGTTGTTGCAGCGCAGGGTGACCATCAACCATAAACGTCGCGGAAGTCACGAGTAAGGGGTAAGCGACTTCACCAACCCCGCACCTTGTTAAGGAATCCGATTCAACAGAACGGGAGCCACGACATGAGAGTCAAAATCCATACCACTATCGCTATAGCCTGCTGTGCATTCGCGGTAATCGTGGTGACAGGAAGTCGAGAATGCGTTGCTGCTGCGGACGAAACCGAGTTCGAGCTTGCAGACGCCACGGGCGCGCCGCATCCAGGAGCCACACCTTTCCCCCACTACTTCCCTTGGCACACGCCATCGGATACAGCGGCGCCGCTACCGCTGGACATTGCGCTTTGCCTCCCGGATCTGTATTGCTCACTCCAGCACGGATAGCAATAACGTCGTCGGACGGCGTATGTGACGGGTTCCGTGGGCGCGGTGCCGCTTCGCGAGTGAATGGCGCGCGCGGCGGCGCGAGCGATACGTGATGTTCGAGAAGTGGTGCAGATAGCGAAGATGCCGAGCCGCAACATGCCGCAGCGCCCCGGCTTCGCGCAACCGCTCCATCGCATAGGCACGGGTCGATTCTCCGAGCCGGTATCGTGCGATCGCCCCTCGAAATTCCACCGTGAGCAAGGACTTGGCCACGAGGTCATCCAGCGTGGCCATGACGTCTGCGACTTGCGCGCCGGGTTCCGCGCCGACCGCGCACAACGCGTCCAGGGTGAACGCGCCCGCAAAGAGCGCGAGATTGCGGAGCAATGCGCGCGCGCTGGCGTCGAGCAACGCATAGCTCCAGTCCAGGGTCGCGCGCAGCGTTTGATGGCGCGGCGGAGCCGATCGCAGGCCTCCCCCGAGCAAATCGAGGCGGTCGTCGCACTGCTTGTGCAGCCTCAAGGCGACGCCCTCGATACCGAGTACCGCGACGCGCGCCGCAGCCAGTTCGATGGCGAGCGGCAGACCATCGAGACGCCGGCAGATATCGGCAATGCGTCGAATGCTCACCTCGTTGGTCGCGCTGTCTGGCGCGAAGTGGCGGGCGCGCTGCAGAAAAAGCTCGACAGCGCCGTGCGCAAGCATCGTCTGCATGCTCGCGCTCTCTGGCGGAACCGCGAGCGGCTCGATGCGAAAGACCGTTTCCGCGCGAATCGCGAGCGGCTCGCGGCTCGTGATCAAAATGCGCAATTCGCGCAGAGTCCTCAGCATCTCGACCAGCGCCGCTACGGGTTCAATCACCTGTTCGGCGTTATCGAGCACGAGCACGGTCAGCGCGCTGTCGCGACGCAACGTCTCGCGAATCTGCAAAAGCAGGCTCGATTCTCCCGCGTCGACATCGGGGCTGATCTCGCAGGCGATGGCGATCGCTGTCACGACGTCTTCGCGCGTCTGTGCCGAAGCGAGCGCCGCGAAGCGGACGCACGCGCCCCGTTCGCGAACCGCGTGGGCCACGCGGGTAGCGAGTGCCGTCTTGCCGACTCCGCCTTCGCCAGCCAGCGTCAGCACCGAACCAGGTTCAAGCTCGGTCAGTTGGGCAAGGATGCGCGCGTATTCATCGTCGCGGCCAATCAACGTGCCGGCGCGGACCGGAAGCGAAGCCGACCCAACGGGACGACTCAAGGATCGTGCGTCGTGGGCGCGCTTGAGAAGCAGATAGCCGCGCCCGGATACCGTCTTGATGAGGTCACGGTCGTCGCCGAGCGCTTTACGCAACGCCGCAATATGCACCTGAAGCCGATTCTCCTCGACAATTTGCCTCGGCCAGACTGCATCGATGATGTCGTTCTTCGAGACGACTGCGCCATCGGCGCGAAACAGGACGGAAAGGATATCGAGAGCGGGCGCGGCGATGCGCAAGGCACGGCCGTCGCGGCGCAGATCGCGTTGTTCAAAATTGACCAGCAAGGTCCCGATCTGGACCACGGTCTCATCCGTCGCCTGCGGTTCAGGCGCAGGCGATGAGGTCACGCCGCGCTGTCCCAACGGGTTCGGCGCAGGGTTGCCGCCTCCGGGACCGGCGGCAAACACGCTGACGAGTTCGACTGTCTGGCGCGGCGAGATGGCGGAGCGGGCGGCCGCTGAGGGGGGATGCGTTTCCATCCGCTCAGATTACGTGGAGCACCTGGGGGCCGCGCGTGTGGCCGGGCCAATTCTCTTGATCGAACGGGCCATGCTTTGGCGCGCAAGGCGACGCAGACCCGGCGCGCCCCAGCGAACGGTCGAAACCCCCGATTCCTGACCACCGGATGCCCGGCTGGCGAGCCTTTGGCGCTTAGCCATCGCTTCCGAGACGGTGTGCTAGTGTCTTACGAATCGGTTTCCGTTTCGCCGGGGAGCCGGTCATACTCACGACACACACCACTTTCCGAAAGTCCCTCGATGTTGCGCTCGTTCGATCAAGTCAGCCAACCGGCCAACAAGGATCTGCTCGTTGCGGCCGATGATGGCCACGCAACGCTCACCGGCGGCGGCGGCTACGCCATGCCGTGGCACTGGCACGATTGTCTGATGTTCATGCTGCCGATTCACGGCGCTGTCGAGATCCAGCATGAAGACCATCGCGCGGGAGTCTGGCTGCCGCAGGAGCGCTTCGTGGTCATCCCGGCCGGGCGAGCGCATCAGACGCAAGCCGCGTGCGCGTCTCACGCGCACGTCGCGCTCTATGTCACCGACGAAGCGCTGCGCAAGCTCGATAGCGGTGTGGGTTCGCTCGAGGAATTCCGCCGCCGCACGCGGACGCCCGTGCTGGTCAACCGGTCGGCGGCGATCCGGTCGTTGCAGGATCTCTCGCTGCGTAGCGAAGGTCCGAGTTACGGACTCGCCGCGACTCGACAGGCCTTGTCGTCGGCGCTGCTGATGCAGTGCATTGGCGAGGTCATCGCAGGCGAGACGTCCTCGGCCAACGCTCCCGGCGAACACGGCATGGCGCTGGTCGCCGATCTGGAAGCCTTCATCACCGCGCACGCCGATCGCGAGATCCCGCTCGACGCGCTCTCCGAACGATTCAGAATCTCGCGCCGTCACATTACGCGGCTATTTCGCGAACATACCGGATTGTCGATCGGCGAGTTCCAGCAACGCGCGCGTTACAGGGATGCCTGCCGGTTGCTGGTGGAAACGGATCTGCCGATCGGCGAAGTGGCGTTTCGCGTAGGCTTCGGCAGCGGCGCGGCCCTCGCGCATGCCATGCGCCGCATCGGGGGCCATTCGCCCTCGGATCTGCGTGCTGCCGGGTCGCGTTCAGTCAGGAAGCGGGGTTGAGTCGGGCGATTGAGGCGCCTTGAGCTTGCCAATAGTATCCGCCCGCATCCCAATCAACGCCCCTCCAATTCCCCCCGCGCGGTACGGTACGATGCTTGCGCCCGAACCGTCCACTTGATCGCCCATGCGCAAGCCCGCCCATTCCGACACGCTCGCCTCGCACATTCACGCCCGCTCGCTGCGCTACTTCGATGCCATCCGCCGTCATCGCTCGATCCGCGAGGCGGCGCGGCAGTTGCATGTCGCGTCGTCGGCGGTGAACCGGCAATTGCTGAAGCTCGAAGCCGAAGTCGGCACGCCGCTGTTCGAGCGTCTGCCAGGCGGGCTCGCGCTCACGGCGGCGGGCGAGGCGTTCGCGCGTCACGTCATCACGGTGCTTCAGGACGCGCGCCGCTTCGACAGCGAAATGGACGCGCTGCGCGGCATCCGGCGCGGCGAGATCTCGGTGGTGACCGTCGAAGGGCTCAATACGGGCCTGCTGCCCGATGTGGTGGAGCGCATGCTGACGCGCTATCCGGGCATCCGCTTTCACGTGCACACGGCGGGCTCGGCGGCCATCCGGCGCATGATCCTCGACGGCGACGCCGATCTCGGCCTCGCGTTTTCGCTGCCGCACACGGGCGATCTCCAGCAGCTCGCGGTCGGCCGCTTCCAGCTGGGCGCGATCGTGTCGGCCGGGCACGCGCTCGCGTCCGAGGCGAGCGTCACGTTCGCGCAATGCGCGCGGTTTCCGCTGCTGCTCGGCAACGCGCGGCTGTCGATCGGCGGCCTGCTTGAACCGCTGATCCGGCGCTACGCCAAGCCGCTCGACACCGTGCTCGAAAGCGATTCGATCGAGCTGATGCGGCGTCTCGCGGCGCGCGGCCACGGCGTCGGATTCCAGACGCGGCTCGGCCTCGAAAACGATTTCGCGGAGGGCTCGCTCGTGCATATTCCGCTGCGTTCGCCGCGTCCGCTCGTCTCGGAACTGGGCGTCTACGCGCGCGCCGGCCGCACGATGACCCCGGCGCTCGACGCTTTCGTGCGCCTGCTCGCCGAAGCCATCGCCCAACGCGAAGAGGACGAGCCGCTCGTGTGAAAGCGGGGGTGGGCGGCGGTCATCGGCCAGCCGCAATTCGCGCACGCGCAAGCCGATGCCGAAACGGCATCACCATGGACACTTTTCTCTGCTTTTTTGAGCACGGCGGCACGGCTAGACTTGCCTGAAATCCTTTTGCAAGGAACTCGCATGTCAGTCTGCCCGCCCGCCGAGGCGCCGTTCGCCGCACGCAACGTCCCCACGGCCACGCTGCCGGTCATCGATATCGGCGGCCTGTTTTCGGCGCACGCCGATAATCGCGCCCGGGTCGGCGCGGCGCTGCACGCCGCCTGCGCCGACAAAGGTTTCTTCTACATCGCGAACCACGGCGTCGATGGCGCGCTCGTCGACGCCGCGCGCCGCGAAGCCGAAGCCTTCTTCGCGCTCGACGAGGCCGACAAGCGCCGCGTCGACAAGGCGCTCTCGCCCTGCAACCGGGGTTACGAGCCGCTGCGCGGCCAGGTGCTGGAGGCGGGCACGCCGCCCGATCTCAAGGAAGGTTTCTACATCGGCAACGAACTCGCCGATGACCATCCGCACGTGCAGGCGGGCACGTTCAACTGCGGCCCGAATCAGTGGCCCGGCCATTCGCCGACGTTTCGTCCCGCGATGCAGGCGTATTTCGACGCGCTGTACGCGCTCTCGAAACGTCTGACGCGCGGCCTCGCGCTGGCGCTCGGTCTCGCCGAAAACCATTTCGACGATTTCTGCGACGACGCGATGGCGACGCTGCGCCTGCTCCACTATCCGCCGCAGCCCGCGGGCGCGCTGCCGGGGCAGAAGGGCTGCGGCGCGCACACCGATTTCGGCTGCCTCACGCTGCTCTGGCAGGACGAGCACGGCGGCCTGCAAGTCGAGGACGGCGACGCCTGGATTCACGTGCCGCCGCTGCCGGGCACCTTCGTCGTCAATCTCGGCGATCTGATCGCGCGCTGGACCAACGGCCGCTATCGCTCGACGCTGCATCGCGTCGTCAACGTATCGGGCCGCGAGCGCTACTCGATGCCGTTCTTCTTCACCGGCCGGCCGGACTATCTCGTCACCTGCATCACGGCCGCGCCGGGCGAAGCCGCGGCCTGGCCGCCGATCACGGTCGGCGACCACTTGCAGGCCTGCTACCGGAGAACCTACGGATGACGCGCGCGGCCGGCATGCTGCTGATCCACGGCGCGTGGCAGGGCGCGTGGGCGTGGGACGCGTGGCGCGCGCCGATGCGCGAGCGCGGCTGGCACACGCACGCGCTCGATCTGCCCGGCAACGGCGCCGATCCGGCGCGCGACGCCGCGCTGGGCGGGATCACGCTCGATACCTATGTCGAGGCCGTGCGGGCAGAACTCGATCGCGTCGACGGCCCGTGCGTGCTCGTCGCGCACAGCGGCGCGGGCGTGATCGCCTCGCAGGTGGCCGAGGCTGTGCCGGAACGCGTCGCGGCGATCGTCTACGTCGCCGGGATGATGCTGCCGTCGGGCATGGGTTACGGCGAGCTGGTCGATGCGGCGAGCGCCGACGTCGAGAACGCGAGCGGCATCGCGCCTTACCTGGTCTGGAGCGACGACGGCCGCGTGTCGCGTGTCCCCGCCGACGCCGCGCTGGATATCTTTCTGCACGATTGCCCGCCCGACGCCGCGCGCCGCGCGGCCAGCCTGCTCACGCCGCAGGCCGAAGGCGGCCGCGCGCTCGTCGCGACGCTCAGCGCGTCGCGCTTTGGCCGCGTGCCGCGCGTCTACGTCGAGGCGACGCTCGACCGCTCCGTCCTCTTGCCCTTGCAGCGGCGCATGCAGGCGCTGGTGCCCGGCGCGCGCGTGCGCACGCTCGAATGCGGCCACGTTCCGCAACTCGCACAGCCCGACGCGCTCGCCCGGATCGTCTGCGAAACGCTCGCCGAACTCGGTATCACGCATCAAGACCTGTCTGCACCGCACGCTCCGCTTCCTCACCTCGCGCCCTGAATGGAACGCCCACATGACGACGCCCGCCAGCCTTAACGCCTGCCTCAACGTTTCGCCTTCCGCTGCACCGTCAACCCGCCGCCGCGCCATGCCCGCCGTGCCGACATTGGCGCGCCGGTCCGCTTCGCTCGTTGCGATCGTCGCGGCCACGCTCGCGGGCCCGCTCGACGCCAGCGCCGCGCAAGCGGCCCCAACGACTCAAGCCGCCGGCGCGCCGCTCGACGTATCGATCGTCTATCTGGGCAATCCCGGCGATGCGGGCTGGACCTATGCGCACGAACGCGGCATCAGCGCCGCGCAGAAGGTGCTCGGCGGCGAAATGCAGCTCAAGCGGATCGAAAACGTCCCCGAAAACGCCGATGCCGAACGCGTGTTCCGCGACCGCGCGGCGAAGGGCGACAAGGTCGTGATCGGCACCTCGTTCGGCTACATGGACGCGATGATGAAAGTCGCGCGCGACTATCCCGACACCGTGTTCCTGCATTGCTCGGGCTACAAGAGCGCGCGCAATCTCGGCAACTTCAACGGCAAGGTCTACGAATCCGCGTACCTGGCCGGCGTGCTCGCGGGCTACACGTCGAAGACGCATGTGCTGGGCTTCGTCGGTTCCGTGCCGATTCCCGAGGTCATCCGCAATATCGACGCCTTCGCGCTCGGCGCGCGTTCGGTCGCGCCGCAGACGGTCGTGAAGGTCGTGTGGATCAGCAGCTGGTTCGATCCGGGCAAGGAGCGCCAGGCCGCCGAAACGCTGATCGGCATGAACGCCGACGTGCTGATGCAGAACACCGACTCGACGGCGACGATGAGCGTGGCCGAAGCGCATCACGTTCACGCGTTCGGCTGGGACTCGGACATGAGCCAATGGGGGCCGCACGCGCATCTGGGCTCGGTGGCCTACGACTGGAGCAAGTATTACGTGAAGGCGATCGAGGCGGTGCGCCAGGGCACGTGGACGAACCAGCCCGTGTACTGGGGCGTGAAAGAGGGCATCACGGATCTCGTGCACGTCAACGCGCAGGCCGTGCCGCCCGAGGCGCTGAGCAAGCTGGCGGAACGCCGCGCCGCGCTCGTGGCGGGCACGCTCGATCCCTTCGCCGGGCCGATCAAGGATCAGAAGGGCCAGACGCGCGTGGCGGCGGGCACGGCGCTGTCGGCGGCGGACGCCAACCGGCTCGACTGGTTCGTCGACGGCGTGCAGGGCAGCCTCGCGCAGTGAGCTTGCGCGCACCACGAAAAAGGAACTGGGAGACGCGCAGATGGATACGTTAAGCGACGCAGCGCGCGACGCGCTGATCTGGAACGACTGGCATCCGGTGGCCGCGCTCGACGGCCTGCGTGCGGGGCGCACGCGGCTGTTGGGCGTCGAGTTGTATGTCGAGCCTGGCGACGGTTCGTCGAACGTGCCGAACGTGCCGACTGGGCCGCGCGTGACGCGGCTCGACCTCGGCACGCCGTGTCACGCGCGTGCGCGGCATGGCGTGGTGTGGGCGTGCCTCGGCGAGCCGCGCGCGGACATCGTCGCGATTCCTGAGACCGCCGAACCGGATCGCCGCCTGCTGCACGCCGGTGCGTTTCGCGTGCATGTGAGCGGTCTGCGCGCGGTCGAGAATTTTCTCGACATGGGCCATTTCCCGTTCGTGCATACGGGCTATCTGGGCGTCGAGCCTTACACCGAAGTCGCGCCGTATCGCATCGAGCACGACGACGCGAACGACGAACTGTATGCGCGCGATTGCCGTTTCTATCAGCCACGCGCGGCGATGACCGCCGATGCGGCGCTCGACGTGCAGTACGTCTATCGCGTGGCGCGGCCGTATATCGCCGTGCTGTACAAGACCTGTCCGCCGCAGCCCGAGCGCTTCGACGTCATCGCGCTGTTCGTGCAGCCGCTCGACGAAGAGTGGTGCGTGGCGCACACGGTCATGAGCTATCTCGACGATGCGAGCCCCGACGAAGCCTTGCGCGGCTTTCAGCAAACCATTTTCGCGCAGGACATCAAGATTCTCGTCAACCAGGTGCCCAAGCGCCTGCCGCTGACGGCGGGCAGCGAACATCCGGTGCTGGCCGATGCGATGTCGGTGGCGTATCGGCGCTGGCTGCGCGCGCGCGGCGTGACGTATGGGACGACCGAAGGCACGACGGACTCACCGTCACAAGGAGCGCAGCATGGTTGAGCGCAGGCAGGAACCGGCGCGCTGGTACGCGCTGTGCGCGGCGGGCGCGCTGGACAATGGCGCGATTCATCGCACCGAACTGCACGGCGAAGGCCTCGTCGTCTGGCGTGCCGACGACGGGCGCGTCAATGTGTGGGAAGACCGCTGCCCGCATCGCGGCGTGCGGCTTTCGCTCGGTCATCATCGCGGCGATACGCTGCAATGCCAGTATCACGGCTGGCGGTTCGCGAGCGGCGAGGGCGCGTGCCGCGCGGTGCCCGCGCATCCGCAGGCGAGCGCGCCGCCGATTCGCGTGACGACGTGGCCCGCGATCGAGCGCTACGGTTTCGTGTGGACGTGCCCAAGCGCGACGGGTGCGTCAACGGCGGCGTTCCCGCTCATCGACGCGCTCGCCGCCGCCGAGCCGCCAGCCTGCGTGCCCTTGCGCAGCACGACGATCGACGCCGATCTCGCGAGCGTGAAGCGCGCCTTGTCCGCCTATGTGCTGCCGCAGGCCGATGCCGCCGAGTGCGCCGCCTTCGAATGCGAACGCGGCACGCTCACGATCGAGTCGCTCGACGGCGCGGCGTGTTCGGCGATCTTCGTGCTGCAACCCGCGCGGGCGGGCAAGACGCGCGTGCACGGCGTCGTGCCTGGCGACTTCGACGCGGAGCAGCGGCTCGCGCTCCAGCGCGCGCATCAGGTCCGGCTCAATGCCATGCGCGATGCGCTCGAAGCGGCGCGTGAAGCGCTGGCAGAAGCGCAGGCCGATGCGTTGCGCACTTCGTCCACCGAAGCGCCCGCGCAAAACCGTCCACCACGCGCGCAGCCATCGCCCGTCGCCGTCACGATGCCGCTCGTGCGCATGGACGCCGCACCAAGCGCGATCTCACCGGCCATCGACGCATCGAGCCACGCATCGAGCGAAGAAGACAGCCCCTTCACCGTGCATCTCGCACGCAGCGGCGGCAGCGTCGACGTGCCCGCCGATACGAGCCTGCTCGACGCGCTGCGCGCTCATGGCGTCGAAGTGCCGACGTCGTGCGAGCAGGGCGTCTGCGGCACCTGCCTGACGCCCGTGCTCGACGGCGAGCCGCTGCATCGCGACGTGTGGCTCGACGCGCGCGAACGCGCCGCTGGCGACTGCATGCTCGTGTGCGTCTCGCGCGCACGCACGCCCACCTTGACGCTCGACCTGTGAGGCCGCCCATGCTCAAACTCCACGACGACGAACTCTGCGGCGACAGCTACAAGGCGCGACTGCTGCTGGGCTTGCTCGGGCTGGACGCGGAGCGCATCCGCGTCGAACGCTATCCGTCGCGCCAGCAGGATGCGCCCGCGTTTCGCGAGCTGAGTCCGCTCGGCGCGTTGCCGGTGTTGCAGGACAGCGGCACCACGCTCGCCGACGCCCACGCGATCCTCGTCTGGCTGGCGGCGCGGTATGACGTGAACCGCACATGGCTGCCCGAACACGACGCGCGAACGCACGCCGCGATCCAGCGCTGGCTCGGCGTGGCGACGCGGCTCTCGCACATCGTGTTCACGCGCCGCGAGCACGTGCTCCACGACGTGGGCGCGCCGCTGCCTCGCGCGGATCGCGAAGCGCGGCCCTTGCTGCGCCTGCTCGACGAAACCTGCTGGTTCAACGAGGCGATGGGCGCGCCGTTCCTCTGTTCGACCCGCACGCCGACGATCGCCGATATCGCGTGCTTCGCGCCCGTCGTGCTGCTCGACGAAGCGCAGATCGACACGATCGACTATCCGTCGCTGGCAACATGGTGTACGCGCATCAAGCGTCTCGAAGGCTTCGTGACGATGGCGGGCGTGTATGCGGAGCATTGAACGCGGCGGCAGCCTCGCGGATGAGCGGGCATGGACGCACGCCGCTGGTGCTTCGATGCCCAGCCGAGGTGCCGCCAGCGGCGACGACGTTGCGCACGCAGCGCTTTGCGCCCCGTCATTGCAGGAGTGCGACGTTTCGTGCATAGCTGGCACGAAGCTCGCTTGAAACACGGTACAGAGTAGAAGCGGCTAGCGACCGGCACGGCCTTCGAGGCAGCCGGCACCGTGGGGCATTGCTCTTGGGGCGCATCGTGCGCCCACGCCGATCATCGATCGGCGTTTGACCGGAACCGTCGGGTTCCGCCAACAAGGAGCGAGCGATGCAACGGCCCCAAACGATTCATCACCACGACGTTGCCGAACCGGCGCTTGCGCGCGCCGCGGATCGGCTTCGCTCCATCATTCCCCACAGCACCCGGAGTGCCTCCATGAGCAATCTGCTTCGCGTTGCGCGCTGGCTTCGGCTCGCGCGTTTTCTCGGCGTTTTTGCGCCGGTTTTCATGACGACCTTGCCCACCCTCGCGCGTGCCGACGATCACGTCACGCTCCTCACAAGCTGGTATGCGCAGGCGGAGCACGGCGGCTTCTATCAGGCCGTCGCGACCGGCATCTACAAGAAGTACGGGCTCGACGTGACGATCCGCATGGGCGGCCCGCAGGTCAACGGGCTGCAACTGCTGGCGGGCGGCCAGGCCGACTTCATTCTCGGCTACGACTTCCAGGTGCTGTCGGCCGTCGAGGCGAAGATTCCCGTCACGACGGTGGCCGCTTCGTTCCAGTTCGATCCGCAGGGCATGCTCACGCACGACGACGTGAAAACGCTCGCCGATCTCAAGGGCAAGACGATCCTCGTCGCGGGTTCGGGCCGCACGAGCTGGTGGCCGTGGCTCAAGGCGAAGTACGGCTACAGCGACGCCCAGGCGCGCCCCTACACGTTCAACCTGCAACCGTTCTACGCCGACCGCGACGTGGCCATGCAGGCCTATCCCACCTCGGAGACCTTCCAGGCCGACGCGGCGCACGTGAAAACCCACTTCTTCCTGTTCGCCGACGCGGGCTATCCGCCGTACAACACGACGATCGTGACGATGCGCGACACGCTCAAGCACAAGCCCGAGCTGGTCGCGCGTTTCGTGAAGGCGTCGATGGAAGGCTGGAAAAGCTATCTCAACGATCCCGCGCCGGGCAACGCGCTCATCAAGAAGGACAACCCGCAGATGAGCGACGCGCAACTCGCCTACGGCGTGGCGCAGATGAAGAAGCTGCGGCTCGTCACCGGCGGCGACGCCGCGACGCTCGGCATCGGCGCCATGACCGACGCGCGCTGGAAACGCACCTACGACTACATGGTCGACGCGGGCCTGCTGAAGTCCGATACGGATTACCGCAACGCCTACACGCTCCAGTTCGTCGACACCCTCAAGGTCATGCCCTGACGGTCTTGCACACCAAGAGAACAACACGAGGACAATCCCATGCTCGTCACGCAACAGAAAGTTCTGCGCCGCTTCTGGTACGCCATCATGCCGCTGTCGCAACTCGACGCGGGTCCGCAACCGTTCACGCTGCTCGGCGAACCGATCGTGCTCTGGAAGGGCGCCGACGGCCAGCCGCACGCGCTGCGCGACCGCTGCTGCCATCGCACGGCGAAACTCTCGAAAGGCTTCGTCGACGACGACGGCAACATCGCCTGCGGTTATCACGGCTGGACCTACGACTGCAGCGGCCGCTGCGTGAAGATTCCGCAAAACGACGGCACCGCCATTCCCTCGCGCGCCGTCGTGCCCGCGTATCGCTGCGAGGCGCGCTACGGCTACGCGTGGGTCGCGCTCGACGAACCGTTGCAGCCCATTCCCGACTTTCCCGAGGAAACCGCAGGCGGCTATCGGCGCATCCTGCAATTCTACGAGCGCTGGGAAACGAGCCCGCTGCGCATGATGGAGAACTCCTTCGACAACTCGCATTTCAGCTTCGTGCACAAGGCGAACTTCGGCCTGTTCAGCAGCCCGAAGCCGTCGAAATACGAGTTCCGTCCCAACGACTGGGGCTTCGAAGCCGAAACGCACGTGCCCGTGCGCAATCCGGCCGCGAGCCATCGCATCACCGGCACGACCGAGGAGATCACCGAACGCCATCTGCTGAACCGCTGGTTCATGCCGTTCGCGCGGCGCTTCGGCTGCGTGTATCCGGCGAGCGGGGTGCATCACATCATCTACAACTGCGCGACGCCGATCGACGACCGCACGATCATGCTGTCGCAATGGCTCTATCGCAACGACACCGAGGACGCGTGCTCGACGCAGGAGCTGATCGACTGGGACCGCCCGATCACCGACGAAGACCGCGACATTCTCGAAGCGACCGATTACGACGCCTGCATCGACGTGCGGCGTCAGCAGGAGTGCCACATGGAATCGGATCAGCCCGGCCTGCTGATGCGCCGCATGTTGCTCAAACTGCTCGAAACGCATGGCGAGCGCGAAGTGTTCCGCATCGAAACGGAGGTGTGACCATGTCGATTCCCTTGCTTGCAGTGCAGCGCGTGGACAAGCGCTATCCGAACGGCACCGTCGCGCTCGATGACGTGCGGCTCGACATCGAGCCGGGCGAGTTCGTCTCGCTGCTGGGGCCGTCGGGTTGCGGCAAGAGCACCTTGCTCAAGATGTTCGCGGGCATCGAAACGCCCACGCACGGCCATCTGCGCTGGTGGGGCGGCCCGTTCGAGACGGTGGGCGCACCGGGGCGACGGCTCTCGTTCGTGTTTCAGGAAGCGACCTTGATGCCGTGGGCCACGGTCGCCGACAACGTGCGGCTGCCGCTCGATCTCGCGGGCGTGCCGCGCCGCGAAGCGCAGGCGCGCGCGTGCGAGGCGCTCGAAGGCGTGGGGCTCGGCAAGTTCTGCGCCGCGCGGCCGCGCGAGTTGTCGGGCGGGATGCAGATGCGCGCGTCGCTGGCCCGCGCGCTCGTCACGGAGCCCGATCTGCTGCTGCTCGACGAACCCTTCGGCGCGCTCGACGAATTCACGCGCAACCGGCTCGACAGCGATCTGCGCGCGCTCTGGCAGCGCCGCGCGATGACCGTGGTGTTCGTCACGCACAGCATTCAGGAAGCGGTGTTTCTGTCGAGCCGCGTGGTGGTCATGCAGGCGCGGCCGGGCCGCGTGATCGCCGACGTGCCGATCGACGGACCCGCCACACGCGACGACGCCTGGCGCATCAGCGCGCCGTTCGTCGAACATACGTGTGCGCTTTCGAAACGCATTTCCGACGCGCACGCCGCGTCGCAGATCGACGAGGACAGCGAGGTGCAATCATGAGCGGACAATCCGTGCAGCCGATGCGCATGGCGCGCGCAGGCAGTGAAATCGCCACGACGGCCACATCCGCAACATCCGCCGCGCGCGAGCGCGTGCCGCTGCTGCGTCGCCCTGGCGTAGCGCGCGCGCTGGCGCCCTGGTGCGTGGGACTGTTGATGCTCGGCATCTGGCAGGCGTGGTGCACGCTCGGCGCGGTGCCGGCGTACCTCGTGCCGTCGCCGGCCGCGATCGTGCAGCAGCTCGTGCAGGACTGGCCGATGCTGTTCGCGAGCCTGCTCGCGACGCTCAAGATCACGCTGCTCGCTTTCGCCGTGGCGACGGTGCTCGGCGTGGCGATCGCGCTGCTGTTCGTGCAGAGTCCGCTGATCGAGGCGAGCCTGTTTCCCTACGCGGTCTTGTTGCAGGTCACGCCGGTCGTAGCCATCGCGCCGCTGATCATCATCTGGGTGAAGAACACGACGGCGGCGCTGGTCGTCTGCGCGATGCTGGTGGCGCTCTTTCCGGTCATCTCGAACACGGCGCTCGGGCTGCGCAGCGTGAATCCGGGGCTCGTCAATCTGTTTCGGATTCATCGCGCGACGCGCTGGCAGACGCTCGTGCGCCTGCGCATTCCGAGCGCGCTGCCGTATTTCTTCGGCGGGCTGCGTATTTCCAGCGGACTTTCGCTGATCGGCGCCGTGGTGGCCGAGTTCGTCGCGGGTACGGGCGGCAGTGGGGCGGGGCTCGCGTACCAGATCCTGCAAGCGGGCTTTCAGCTCAACATTCCGCGTCTGTTCGCGGCGCTGCTGCTGATCACCGTGACCGGCGTGCTGCTGTTCGGCATGACCGTGTGGCTGTCGCGCCTGTGTCTGCGCGGCTGGCACGAGAGCGAGCTGTAAACCCACAAGCAACGAACAACGATCAACGCAACGGCCATTTCATGAGGCGTCCCCGATGACATCCACGATTCCCACCACGCTGATCCGCCATGCCGCCGCGATCATGACGGGCGGCGACCCGCGCGCGGGCGAAGCGACGCGGCTCGCCGGCCCCGACATCCGCCTGCGCGGCGACAGCATCGAATCGATTGGCGCGCTCGCGCCGCTGCCCGGCGAGCGCGTGATCGACGCAAGCGACTGCGTGATCTATCCGGCGTGGGTCAACACCCACCATCATCTGTTCCAGTCGCTGCTCAAGGGCGATCGCGAAGGGCTCGACGCGAGCCTCACGCCCTGGCTCGCGGCCACGCCGTACCGCTTTCGCGCCGGTTTCGACGAAGCGCGGTTCCGGCTGGCGGCGCGCATCGGCCTGATCGAACTGGCGCGCTCGGGCTGCGCGACGGTCGCGGACCACAACTACCTCTATTACCCGCAGATGCCGTTCGACAGCTCGGCGATTCTCTTCGAGGAGGCCGAACGGCTGGGCCTGCGTTTCGTGCTGCTGCGCGGCGGCGCGACGCGCACGCGTCAGCTCGAGGCCGAGTTGCCGACGGCCTTGCGCCCCGAGTCCTTCGACGACTATCTCGCCGACATCGAGCGGCTGGCCGCGCGCTATCACGATCCGTCGCCGCGCGCGTCAAGGCGCGTCGTCATGGCGCCGACCACGGTGCTCTATTCGATTTCGCCGCAGCAGATGCGCGAGAGCGCGGCGTTCGCGCGGCGGCTGGGCTTGCGCCTGCACAGCCATTTGTCGGAGACGGTTTCGTATCAGGACAGCGCGCGGTCGATGCATGGCTGCTCGCCGGTGGCGTTCTGCGGCGAATACGACTGGCTCGGCGACGACGTCTGGTTCGCCCATCTCGTCAAACTCGACGCCGACGAGATCGCCATGCTCGGCCAGACACGCACGGGCGTGGCGCATTGTCCGCAGAGCAACGGGCGGCTCGGCAGCGGCATCTGTCCGCTGACCGAACTGGCGGAGGCCGGCGCGCCGGTCTCGATCGGCGTGGACGGCGCGGCGTCGAACGAGGCCGCCGACATGATCTCGGAGGTGCACATGACTTGGCTCGCACAGCGCGCCCGCGCGGGCATGGCGGCACGCCCGGCGTATGCGGGCGGCAGCTTCGAGGGCGGGGCGCACGCGGCGAGCGTGGAGGACGTGATCCACTGGGGCACCGCGGGCGGCGCGGACGTGCTGGGCTTGACGGAGCTGGGCCGCATCGCGCCCGGCGCGCCGGCCGACCTCGCGATCTACCGGCTCGACGATCCGCGCTACTTTGGCCTGCACGATCCGGCGATCGGTCCGGTCGCGAGCGGCGGGCGGCCCGCGTTGAAGGCGCTGTTCGCGGCGGGCCGGGCCGTGGTGGTCGACGACGCCATTCCCGATCTCGACATGGCGGCGCTCGGCCGCGAAGCGCGCGATGCCGTGCGCGCGCTCATGGCGCAGGTGTGAGTGGAATCAGCGAGCGGGCGCGGCGTGAACACGCTCAGCCGAACAACGCCGCGCGTCCCGCTGGCGAGCCGAAGATCGCATCGGCGTCGTGGCCCGCGCCCGCGATCTCGTGAGTCGTGTGCGCGCTCGCATCGGGATGCCGCGCGCGCATGTATTGCGCCCACGCGCGGCCGCGTGCAAGCCGATGCTCGCCTTGCGTCATCGCTTCGCACGAACGGTCGAGCGCGGGATGCGCCGGATCGCAATCGCGCTCGCCGAGCATCAAGGTCACGTGACGGCGCGCGTACTGCGCTTCGAGCGTGCGCGGATCGAGCGGCGCGCCGCTTGCCTGGGTCGCGTGCGCGTAAGGCGGCAGCGCGTCGAGCCCGTACTTCCAGCGATTGAAGCCGGGGCAGCGCGCGGCGTCGAACGGCGCGAACCCGCCTGAGCCGTCCGGCCGCTGCGCATCGAAATACACATACGACGACGGATTCGCGATCACATAACGCAGCGCCACGCCGCGCGCGGCAAGCGCCGCGTCGCCAGCCGCGAGCACCGCGTAGCGCTGCACGACCTGCGCGCCGCCCGAATGCCCGGCGATCACGACTTCGCGCAGCGCCGGAAAGCGCAGCGGATCGGCGAGCGCGGCCAGCAGCGCATCGACGACGTCGAACGAACTGAGCGGCGCGGGACCATGCGCATCGTCGCCGCCCATCCAGCTGGTCCAGTCCCAGCGTAGCGTCGAAGGCGGCAGGCGATGCGCGTCGATGTCGGCGTCGGCGAGGAATTGCGGCACGAGCAGCAGCGTGTCGCTCGCCGTACTGTTGCCGCTCGCCGCCGCGCCCGCGCGCGCGCGTTGCGCGAGTTCGAAGTAGGCGTCGGCGTTGCGCAAACGGCCGTGCAGCAGGATCACGGCGCGCGTGGCGTCGTTGCGCTGCGCGCCCCAGTTGCCGGACGCGTAGAGCGGCACCGTGCCGCGTCCGCGCGCGGTGTCGACGTCGAGATGCAGCGGCGCGATCACGGCGACGGGCCGTTCGTTGGGCGCGCGTTCGTCGTGGGCGCTGTCCGTGGCGAAGTCTTCGGCGCGGTCGTGAGCGGTGGGCGAGGTCATGCAGCAGGGCTCCGTGGCGAGGCGAGGCGGCTGTCGTCGGCGCCACGGTGGCCGCGTCGCGACGCCGCCACCAGCACGAGCGAGAACAGCCCCGCGAAAATCAGATAAAACGCGGGCGTGAGGCTCGAACCCGTGAGACGCGTGAGTCCGGTGATCGTGAACGGCGCGAGTCCGCCGAACAGCGTCACCGCGACGTTGTACGAGAGCGCGACGCCCGACGAGCGGCTGCGCACCGGAAAGAGCGTCGCGAGCATGCCGGGGTGGCCGGCCGACATCGCGGCGAGAAAGACCGTCGAGATCACCTGCGCGACGAACAGCCGTCCGGCCGACGGCGCGGCGACCACGTAGACGAACAGCGGATACGCGCACGCCATCCACGCGATCGTCACCGGATAGAACAGCCGGTACGCGCCGAAGCGGTCCATCAACCGTCCCGCGAGCGGAAACAGAAACAGGTTCAGCACGCCGCAGAAGAACGCGCCGCGCAAGGCAACGGCGAGCGGCAAGTGCAACTCGCGCTCGACGTAGACGGCCATATACGAATGCCAGACGTAGTTGGTCGCGGCGCCGACGGCGATCACGCCCATCGCGCAGAGCGCGGCGCGGCCGTTGTCGCGGAAGAACTGACGCAACGTGACGCGCGGCGGCTTGCCTTCGTGCGCGCGCAGCTCGACGAATTCCGGCGATTCGGCGACGCGATGACGGATATAAAAGCCGATCGGCCCCGCAAGCGCGCCGCAGAGAAACGGCACGCGCCAACCCCACGCGACGAGTTGCGCGTGCGTGAGCTGCGTCGTCAGCAGATAGCCGGTGCCTGAGGAAAGCAGCAGCGCGAACGACTGCGCCGACATGTTGAAGCTGCCGTAGAACATCTTGCGTCCAGGCGGCGCGTACTCGACGAGCATCGCCGAGGCGGTCGCGAACTGGCCGCCCACCGAGAGCCCTTGCAGCAGCCGCGCACAGATGATCAGCGCGGGCGCGGCGAGGCCGATATGCGCGTAACCGGGCGTGAGGCCCATCAGCAGCGTGCTGACCGCCATCGAGATGATGATCAGCGAGAGCGCGCGGCTGCGGCCCGCGCGATCCGCGTAGAGGCCGAGCAGAATGCCGCCGAACGGCCGCACCACGAAGCCGATCGCGAAGGTCGCGAGCGCGAGCATCAGCGAGAGAAAGCCGCTGCCCGCCGGGAAAAAGACCTGCGCGATGATCTTCGAGAAGTACGCGTAGATCAGAAAATCGAACCATTCGAGTCCGTTGCCGAGCACCGAAGAAAAGATCGCGCGGCGGACCATGGTGGGAGACAGCGCGTTCAGCGCAGAGGGCGCAGCCGGCGCAGTGGGTGAAGAACGAAGTGAACTCATGGCGCGCACCCCGGCGTATCGAACATCGCCGCGAGCGCGCACGCCGACGTCAACATGCGCGCGCCGTTATGACCGACGCCCGGTACGACATGCAGCGTCTGATCGAAGCCCTGCGGATGGCGCGCCTGCAAATAGCGAAAGTACGCCTGCGCGCGCGCGACGCGCTGCGGGCCTTGCGCCTCGGCGGGACAACTGCGGTCGAGCGCCTTTTGCTGCGGATCGTCGTCCTTGCCGCCGACCAGATAGGTCACGCGGCGCCGCGCATACGCGGCTTCGAGTTGCGCGGGCGTGCGGTCGGCGAGGTAAGCGGGGCGTTGCTGCATGCCGTATTTCCAGGTGTCGAAATCGGGGCAGGCGCGGGCGTCGACGGGCGTGGGACGTTCGGCGTCGAAATACGCATACGTCGACGGGCTCGACACCACGTAACGCACGTCGATGCCTGCCTGCGCGAGCGCGCCGAGATCGCGCGCCGCGACGGCGTAGCGCTGCACGACCTGGCCGCCGCCCGAGTGGCCTGCGAAGATCACGTGGCGCAGGTTGGGAAAGCGCGTGCGGTCGGCGAGCCGCGCGACGATGGCGTCGAGCACCGCATACGAACTGACGGCTTGCGGCGCGACGGCGGCGTCGCCGGCCATCCAGCCGTTGGCGTCCCAGCGCAGCAGATCGACGGGTTCGTCGCGGCCCGCGAAGTCGAGCGTCGCGAGGAATTGCGGCGCGATCAGCAGCGTGCCGGCCGTGTTCGCGCCTTGGGCCGCCGCGGCGTCGCGTGCGGCTTCGGCGCTGTGAAAATAGGTGTCGGCGTTGCGCAGCTTGCCGTGAATCACGATGATCGCGCGCGTCACGCCGGGCTGCGGCTGGTCCCAGTCGCGCGAGACGTAAAGCGCGAATTCGGCGGGGCCGCCCGGCGTGTCGATGCGCATGCGCGTGTCCGAGATGTGCGCGACGGGGCGCAGATGCGGCGAATAAACGTGCGCGGCGTCGGCCAGCGCCGCGTGCGCGGGCGCGCCGGTGAAGGCGAGCGCCACGGCAACCGACGCCGCCGCGGCGAACGCGATGCGCGCAAACGCCTTGGTGCGGGCGGGCGATTGCGCAGCCGCATCGCGCGGCGGCGGCCCCTCAGGATTTCGTGTCATGCGTACCACTCCATCAAACGGTTGCGTGCGATCCGCGCGTTGCACGGGCGTCGCGAACATCAAAAGCGATGAAACATGCCGAGCGTCACGCCGGTCTGGTTCGGGCCGAAGGCCGTGCTGTCGCTGGTGCCGACCGGCGTGTACGTGCCATCCGCGTAGCGCGTCGCCTGTGCGTAGGCAACGGTCGCGTACAGCGAGGTGCGCTTCGACAGGTCGTACTGCGTGCTCAGCACGCCCATCCACGTGTTCGAGGTGCCGGGCGTCTTGTTGAGGTCGTAGTAATACGCGGCCGTCAACTTGAGATGACGCATCACGGGATAACGCGCGCCCGCGAACAGCAGCGCCTGCGATTCCGATGCGCTTTTCGTCGGGTTGTACAGATAGTGTTCGTAGCCGCCGAGCAGTTCGATCGCGCCGATGCTCTGACGCGCCGACACGCTGTAGTTGCGCGACTTCGTCCACTTGCCGCTCGAATTGATCGCGCCGTTGCGGTAGTCGTAGGCGAGGGCGACGCCGAAGCTGCCGCCATCGTAGTCGAGTCCGCCGCCGTACGCGGCGCTGCTCTGGAACGAGTCGGCGTCGCCGCCGAAGCTGTAGTCGGCGATGGCCGTCAAACCGCCCAGGCGGCCCACGTATTTGACCGAATTGCTGTTGCGCGCGCGAAAGGCGAAGTCGTCGGACGAGCCTGTCGTCGGGAACCACGTGTACTGCTGCGCAAACGACATCGGATCGTAGCGCAACAGAATGTCGTACATCGCCGTGTATTGCAGGCCGAACGACAGCGAGCCGAAGCGGTCGTTCGACAAGCCGACGGCGGCGGTGCGGTTGAACAATGTGCCCGCCGTCGCCTGCGTGCCGTCGTTGCTGTTGAAACCCGACTCCAGCACGAACCATGCGCTGTTGCCGCCGCCGAGCGGCTCGCTGCCGCGCACGCCGAAGCGCGAGTTGTGAATGCCGCCCGAGTTTTCGCGCACGAGTGAGCCGCCTGTGGCGCTTGCATGCGAGAGGAACTCGACGTTCGCGTCGATCACGCCGTAGAGCGTGACCGAGCCCGCGCTCGCGCCCGCGCCGCCGGTCGCCAGTTGCAGCGCCTCGTCGATTTCGCCTTGCGCGTGGGCCGCGCTCCAGCCCGAAATGAGAATGGCCGCGGCAGCGGTGTGCTTTTTCATGGTGGTCTCCGATTGTTGTTGTGACGTCGTTGCGTGGTTGGTCTTCGCCGCATCGCGAGTGCGTTCGGGCGAAGTCCACGCATCGTAGTGGCGCGTCCGATAGATGTAAAATATCGATTCGATGACCCTCCCATACGTTAAAAATATGGGAGCCACGCCACGGGTCCGCCCGCCGATCCCGTCACAGAGTCAGGAAGCCTGAAACGATGGAGCTACGCCATTTGCGGTATTTCCTCGCCGTCGCCGAGGAACGTCAGTTCACGCGCGCCGCCGAGCGTCTGGCGATGCAGCAGCCGCCGCTTTCGCAGCAAATCCGGCTGCTGGAGGAAGAAGTGGGCTGCGAGCTGTTCGTGCGGATGCCGCGCGGCGTCGAACTCACGCCAGCCGGGGAAGCGTTCGCGCAAACCGCCACGCTCGTGCTGGAGAGCTTGCAGCAGGGCGTATCGCACGCACGCCGGATCGCGCGCGGCGAACTGGGGACAATCGCGATCGGCCTGACGAGTTCGGCGGGCTTTCATCCGCTCACGACGCAGATCATTCGCGCGTTCGGCGCGGCGCAGCCGGGCATCGAAATCGAACTCGCGGAACTCAACGCCGCCGAGCTGATCGAGCGTCTGCTCGCGCGCCAGATTCACGTGGCTTTTCTGCGCAAGCCCGTGGAAACGCCCGCCGAGCTGTCGTTCGTCCAGTTGCTCGACGAGCCGATGGTGGTGGTGCTGCCGCGCGGACATGCGCTGCTCGCGAGCGGTGAGGGCGAGCCGCCCGCGCTGCCGCTGGAAGCGCTCGCGCACGAAGATTTCATCCTCGTGCGGCGTCCCGGCGCGCCCGGCATGTACGCGGATTTTCTCGCCGCCTGCAAGCGCGCGGGTTTTCTACCGCACGTCGCGCGCGAAGTGCCGCGCATGCTTACGGGCATTCATATGGTCGCGGCCGGTTTGGGCGTGACGCTGGTCCCGGCGTCGATGCGGCACTACGATCACGGCAATGTGGTCTTTTGCCCGCTGAGCCGCGCGCATGGACTCAGCGCACCGCTGCATCTCGCGCATCCGTCGACGATGCACAACCCGGCGGCGGACCGGTTTGTGGAGTTTGCGCGGGCGCGGTGAGCGCGCGCAAGGGCGCGTGTGCTACGCGAATGACGTACGTCTGCGCGTACCCGCGGCACGGTCGCTGCGTCACTCCTTCGTGTGCAGACTGTCCAGCGAACGCTTGCGCAGCCGGGTTTCATGCAGGGCGCCTGCCGCGTCGAGTACGGGATAGGCCGTCGAACAGAACAGCGAATTCAGCCGCTTCATGTTGCTGATCAGATCGAGATGCAAGGCGCTGGTTTCCACGCTGCGAAGCGACTGTCCCGCAAGCCGGTCCAGATGCTTGTGCGAATACACGCGCTCCAGATCGCGAAAACGTTCCTTCTCGGCCAGAAGCTGTTCCGCGCAACGCAAATCGTTATTCAGAAACACCGACAGCCCGAGCCGCAGATTGCTCACCAGTCGCGCGTGCAGATCGTCGAGTTCTCCCAAACCTTGCTCGGAGAATGCGAGCCGTTGGGAAATCTTTTTCTCTTCGATGTCGCTCACGATGCGCTCGATGATATCGCCTGCATGTTCGAGATTGATCGTGAGAGAAATGATGTCCGTCCAGCGGCGGCTCTCGGCTTCATCCAGCTGTTCACGCGAGATCAGCGTCAGATAGTTTTTCACTTCGGCGTACAACTGGTCGACGTCGTCGTCCATTCGCATCGTTTCGCGCGCGACGGCGAGATCGTTGCTTCTGAGCAGTTCCGAGACGTTCTCCAGCATCACGCTGACGATATCGCCAATCCGCAGCACTTCGCGCGATGCGTTGGCGAGCGCGAGGCCCGGCGTCGCAAGCCCGGCGGGATCGAGATGCAGCGGGCGCAGTTCGCCGGTGACCAATGGGCGGTCCGGCAACAACCGACGGCTGATGGCGGCGACCCGGTCGACCATGGTGAGACAGGCGCAGCATCGCACGGTGTTGTAGATCAGATGGAAGCCGACGACGGCCTCGCGCGGATTCGCAATGAGGACCGGCAATGCGCGTGCGAGCAACGAGGCGAACGGCAGGATAATCACCGCGCCGAGCAGCTTGAATGCGAAGCTGCCCGCGGCGAGGCGGCGGGCAGCGGCGTTTTGAGGCAACGCGCTCATCAGCGCGAGCAGACCGCTGCCGAGATTGGCGCCGACCACGAGACACAATGCGACCTTCAACGAAATGACGCCGGAAGAGGCGAGCGTCGCCGTCAAAAGCACGGCGGCGAGGCTCGAATACGAGAGCATCGCGAAGGCCGCGCCGACCAGCGCATCGAGCATCGTGTCGCCGGTCAGGGCGCTGAACATCACCCTGACGCCGGTGCCCTGCATCATGGGCTGCGCCGCTTCCACAATCAGATGAAGGGCCAGCAGGATCAAACCGAGGCCGATGAGCGTGCGCCCCGTTTGACCGACGCGCGTCTGCTTGCGCGTGAGAAAAAGCGGTACGCCGACGAGTATCAGCAGCGGCGACAGCCACGAGAGATCGAGTGTCAGCACCCGCGCCATGAGCGCGGTGCCAACGTCGGCGCCCAGCATGATGGTCAGCCCGCTCGCCAGCGACACCATGCCTTGCGCGGTGAACGACGAGATGATGACCGCCGTGGCGTTACTGCTTTGCACGAGGCTGGTGACGCCCAGACCGGCGAGGAAGGCCTTGAGCCGACTACCCGTGCTGCGCCCGAGGATTGCGCGAAGATCGGCGCCAAGCACGCGCAGAATGCCGGTGCGGACGATGTGCGTGCCCCACACCAGAAGCGACACGCCGGAAAGCAGATTCAGAAGGATCAACACGATAGGCGACGTTACAGCATGACTTATGGGCCCGGTTGAAGGGCGCCTGGCGATTGGCGCCTGGATGTGACACTAGTGTTACACAGATTGGGATTATTCGAGGGGATAAAAAATCGGCGTCTGGTGCGTTGAAGCGGGGGAATGGCGATTGATCCAGCGGTATCGGGAAATACCTTCAGGCGTTGTCCAGCACGATACCCTGAATGATTTTGGCAGCGACCTCGCATTTATCGGTAATGGTCTCGAGCAGTTCATAGACGCTTTTCAGTTTAATCAGCGTCTTGACATCGTCTTCCTCGCGAAACAGCCGCGAAATCGCGATACGCAGCAATCTGTCGACTTCCGATTCGAGTTCGTCGATTTGCTTGCAACAGCGCAGGATCTGATCAGCCTGTTTCATATCGGAAAGCAGGCTGACTGCCTGCTGAACCTGAATCGCCGTTCGTGTGCTCAGACGCGCAAACTCGATCGCATCGTCGGGCAGCGCTCGCACGTCGTACAGCGTGATCGTGTTCGCGACGTCTTCAATCACGTCGATGATGTCGTCCAGCGTATTGATCAGATGCTGGATCTGGTCGCGATCCAGTGGCGTGATGAATGTCTTGTGCAACAGGTCGTTGCAGTCACGGGTCAGTTTGTCTGCGGATTTCTCGATGATTTTTATATTCCGCCGGTGTCTCTCCGCGTCGTCGATGTGCTCGATCAGTCTTTCGAGCGCATGACTGCCGTCGACGATATAACGCGCATGAGCATTGAAGATCTCGAAGAAATTACCGTCTCTGGGCATGAACCGGCCGAACATAGGGCATCACCTCGGATTCAACGGCGCGCCGCTCGCGCCGTCGCAAAAGTGACACATATTACCGTCATTTTTGCCGGGTTCTGTTACGCCAAAATGCTGGGGATCGGTGAGGGGGTTATTCGGTGGGTTTATTTAACATAAGATAAATTAGCGCACTTTTTGTGTAGCGTCTACATCGCTATTCCTGCCTCAAACGCGCCCCGTGGTACTTGATCACGTCCATGACCACAGCCGTCATCACAGCGGTCGAGACACCGAACATCAAGATGCCGTTCGCAGCTTCGATCGGTCCGAGCATACGCCAGTGTCTGGACATGACGATATCGCCATAGCCGAGCGTGGAAAAATTGACACCGGAATGGTATAGCGCCGTGACGAAGTCGGAAAACTCGCCAAGGACCATAAACAGCGCCGCCCAGATCGCCATCTGCGCGAAGTTGCAGAGCAAGGTCAGCAGCATCACAGCGGACAACAGGAACGCATCCATCCACAGCGGCTCCTTGCCCTGGTAAGCATGCCGCAGTCCCGCGTAACGGCGCAGGCAGATGGTCACGACCGCGCCTTGCAGCAGCAGGCACAGCAGCATGACCGGGGTGGCGACCAGTACGTTGTGCAACATGATTGACTCCGTCTTCGAGCCGACTCCGGTGGCCGTGCGCTCTCGCATCACTCACGAATGACCTGGATACCTCCCGACTTGACCGCCGTCTTTAAAGCCGTCCAATCCGCTTCGTTTTGCTCGGCATAAGCGAGCGCGAATCGCTCGATGGCCTCGTCGAACGCGTCCGACTTTCCCATATAGCCGAGCAATAACGCGGGGTCGCCCGCTTTCGCCATCGCATGGGCCAGCGCGTGAGCGCAGGAGACGGCGTATTCGTCGAGATCATGGATATCGAATGTGGAAAAATCGAATGCGCCCTTCATGTCGCGCAGTTGACGCACATAGAAGTCATTGCCGGTGTGGCGCATTTTCGACCATCCGAGAAAAATGTCGCTGGCCGATTGCAGCAGACGCTGTCCATTCACGACGCGCTGTCCGTGATTGGGAAAACGGCTGGGCGGCAAATATCCCTCCAGCACCGAAGCTCGCGCCTCTTTCAACTGCAAAAACAAGGGACATGCACCATCGGCCATGAAAAGCGACTGGTAGCAGCGCGTCCCGACCGACCCCACGCCAACGACGCGAATGGCGACATCCACCAGCTCGTAGCGATCAAAGAGCGCGCGCCTGTCGTCGGGCAGTGTCAACCGGTAGTCGGCGAAAAAACGCCTCACCATTGCATCGTATTGCTTATGATCGTGCGGACTCTCAAGGGGAATGTGATACACGAGCGGCGGCACGTCCTTGATGCGCAGCTTACCGTTGACGACTTCGGTCGCATGCGTCATCACCGATCGGGACGACTGCCGGCTAGCCTTGGTAATGACGGCGAGTTCCTTTCTCCTTTCCTCCAGCGAACCGGCAATCTCCAGCATGCTCGCTGCCCTGAACTGGTAGTACCAGACGTCGAGCGTATCCATGCGGCTGAACTCGGCGATCCGTTGCCGAAACGTCTCGCAGAGCCGACGCACGACCGCGCGCTGCTCACGCATCGCGAGTCCGCGTTCGCGCGCTTCAATCACAAACGAGGCGGCGAGCCTGCGCACATCCCAGTCAAATGGACCGGGCAGCGTTTCGTCAAAATCGTTGGGGCCGAACAGCATGCGCCGCTCGGGGCTCGCGAACAGCCCGAAGTTCGCCAGGTGAGTATCGCCGCCCAGTTGGACGTTGACGTCCGAATGCGGCAGTTTCGACAGATCGTAGGCCATCACCGCCGCCGCGCCGCGATAGAACGCGAACGGATTCGCCACCATGCGCCCGTAGCGAATGGGTATCAACTCCGGCACCCGCCCCACATTGGAAGCGGCGAGCAACACGAGAGGATCGCGGCCATCCGTCCTGCATTCAGCGAGCTTCGCACGCGGCACTTTCGCACGCGCCGCTTTGCCCTGCTGGATGCGCGAGGCCAACGAGCCGCGTCCCGCGAACAAGGCGGACGGATCTTCATGCGCCGCCCATGTTCCCGGATCGGCCGGTTCTTTCGCGGATTGCTTGCGCTTCGCTGCGGCGATCTCAGACACGTGTGACTCCCCTTTCCTGCTTTCCTGCGCGTTGCCGACAGGCGTGGGTTCAGCCGGCACTGGCGCCCGGCGCGGACGGCGGAGCCGTTGCTGATCGATTGCTGAGCGTGGCGATCGCGGCATCGACGGTTGCAAAGATCTCGCGATGAATGTCCTGCGCGCGCAGCGCCTTATACCGTTCAAGCTCGTGCCGAACGCCAGTTGGAAGTGCAACGGTTGCGAACCCCACGCCGCGCCTGTCGAGTTCGCCTCCGAGCTGAATCAAGGTCTTGCAGGCGGTGTAGTCGATGTTGTTGATTTCCGACGCATCGAGGATCACCCAACGCAATGGCGCGCTTGCCTCATTGACGAGCCTGAGCACTTCCTCCGAGAAACGACCGGCGTTCGCATAGAACAGATCGGCTTCGAACCGGTAGACGACCATGCCAGGCGCCGCCAGCACATTCGGTTCGACACGATGCGCGACCCACTGCCCGGCCGGACTGCGGGTGAGCACGCGTGTGCGCAGGTGGTAGCTGTTTCGGGCATGGGCGATCAGCGACATCACGATGGCAGCGAGAATGCCGTGCATCACATCGACGAACACGACCACGCACACCGTGAGCAGCGCGACGATAAATTCGTCCTTCTGCATGCGATAAAGCTCGGTCATGCCCTTCACGTCGATCAGCTTCACGCCGATCATGAACACGATGGCCGACAAGACAGCCGCCGGCAAAAGGCTCAGCGGCTTCGTGAGGAACAGCAGGACCAGCAGCACGATGACCGCCGTCGTCAGATGGGCGACCTGAGTGCGGCCCCCAGCATCGTCGACCATCTCGGTTTTGGTCGGACTCCCGTTGACGACGAAGGTGCCGGTGAACGCGGCAGCGGCGTTCGCCGCCGCAAGCCCGATAATGTCGGCATTGTCGTCGCCCTTCTCGTTGTAGCGGTTGGCGTATGCGCGCGCAGTCGCGGCGCTCTGCGCGATGATGACGATGAAACACGAGGCGGCGGTCGCCAATACCTGGTTGATTTCGTTGGTATGCAGCGGCGGGAGAAACAGCGAAGGAAGCCCGCCGGGAACTTCACCGGTGATGGCAATGCCGTGCCGGGCGAAGTCGAATACGCCACTTGCCACGATCGATCCGATAACCGCGATCAGCGCTCCCGGCGCGCGTGGCACAAATCGTTTGCAACCGATGATGACGGCCAGGACGGCAATCGAAAGTATCGTGGTCGGATAGTTCGCCTCGGCAACGCGCTGGACCACGGACACGATCTGCATCAGCGGACCATGTCCCTGTTTCGCGAGTCCGATCAGCCCCGCAAGCTCGCCTGCCGCGACCTGGATGCCCACGCCAGTCAGAAAGCCGATTAACGCGCTGCGAGAAAGAAAGTCGGCAAGAAAGCCCAAACGGAAGATTCGCGCAAACACCAGCATCACGGCCACCGTCAAGGCGACGGTACTGGTCAGGCCGACATATTCTTTACTGCCCAGCGCGGCGACGGCCGTTAGCGTACCCGCAAGAATGGCGGCCGTGGCGGAATCCGCGGCGACGACCAGTTGGCGCGATGCACCAAAGATCGCGAACGCCACGAGCGGCAGGAGGATGGTGTAAAGGCCCGTGACAGTGGGCGTGCCCGAGATCTTCGTATAGCCCATTACCTCGGGAATGCCGAGCGCCGCAAGCGTGATCCCCGCCACGATGTCGTGCGGGAGTTGCGCTGAACTGAACGGCAAAAGCCCCTGCAAAAGGGGCAGTCGATGCGGGGCAGCCCCCGCGGAAGCCGCTGGTTTCATTGCCTCACCTCGGTATTGGCCTGCAATCCGGTCAGGCGTCTGGTCCGTCGTCGTGCCAACAATATTTGGCAGACTTGCGCGTGGCGCAATAGGACTTAGGTCCAATAGGGTGATGGCCGATCGTTGTGGAAATGCGTTGGCGAAACTGCCCTGCTCGACCGCTGTGTTGCGTTCGTTGTTACAGACGGGCTGGCTGTTTATTGATGTAATTCAGACATCTGAGTGGACGGGCAGTTGCGGGGGGAAGTGGCTGCTTATGGCCGGCTATTTTTTTGCTCGTTCGGATATGGTCGGCGCTGAGCGGAAACCAGTTTCTCGAATGGATCGCGAACGAAGAACCGACAGACGCCCCAAGGTTCGTCAACCGGACCATATTCGATGGCAAAGCCCGCAGCCTTAATGCGGTCAAGTGCTGCGTCCATATCGTCCGCTTCAATCGACAGGTCCGACACCGGGGTGCTGGAGCCTCCTTCTGTGGCAAACCCCGCTACGTCGTATATCGAGCACTTCGCCTGCCGTGATCAATCACCTCCCCCCTTCGTGTTAAACCAAGCTTTTCGGCGACTCGAAGCGATCCGAGGTTCAAGATGTCGATTTCTGCGACCACCGTAACCAAACCGAGTGTTGCGGTCGCGTGTTGAAGGACCGGAAATGCTGCCTCAGTGGCGATACCCGATCCCCAGGCTTTGCGGGGCAAACGCCACCCTATTTCGACTTCCGGGTCACGGGCATCCGTGGGGATCAAAAGAATCCACCCAAGGAACTCGGACGCGTCGCTTCGATTCCTGATTGCCCAATAGCCCATTCCCGGTGGGTAAGAGGCGAGCGTGCGTGTCTCAATGAAGTCCCGATGCCGTTGGCTGTCACCCCACGGGCCGTCCACGAAACGCGTTACCTCCGGGTCGCAATCCATGGCCAGACACTCGTCGGTATCCAGCAGCGTGCGGGGACGAAGCACCAGGCGGCGGGTTTCGAAGGTGGGTTGCATCTGGAACCTATCATCAGTCGGAAACACGAGATTCTGACATTTCGAAGGTGACGATCGCCAACAATCGATGCACTCCATACGAATGTGTCGATGTGGCCGCTTTCGGCCTGCCACGCCAACCGTGAGTAACCTGTCGGCATGGTTTTATGTGAATCGCATGGAGCATTTCTAACCGGGCACTTTGCAGAGCGGGGCTGTTTAAACTTATCATTAATGCGTCCCCCCAAGCCCTTCGTTTACCAACGCAACCTTCATGCAATTCGAAGAATTCATCGATCGATGGGAAAGCAATCCTTCAACGACGCTGCAGATCGCCCTCCTTATGCGGATCGCCGTTGCACTTCAGGAGTCGACCGAATGCATCGGTGCAGCCATCGTCGGTTCATTTGCAAAGGAAAGCGCCGATCGCCTGTCCGACATAGACCTGATTGCTTTCTGCTCAGATGGTACAGGACATTCGCTGTTTCGCATGGTAGGTCAGCTAATTTCACCAGCGGAAATACTCTTCGCAGTCGACGGCAAACATAGTCCCGATAGCCCCTATCGGAAACTCATTTTTGCAGATATGACCTCGATTGAGTTTCACGTGATCGCACCTGATACGAAACTAGAATTAGAACAACCCTTCGTGGAGATCGTGAATCGAGGCCTGTGCCTGGAGTCTAGAGTTTCACAGCGGCATGCGTCGGCCGATCGAAATATGACTGTTTTTCGATATGGTGACCGCGGATTGGCGTGGGAGCTTTTCAACTGCCTGAAATGGCTTTGGCGCGGAGAGCTCGACGCAGCGAGAGACTATCTGATCAAGCTCGGTAAGGCGATCGAGGCATCAGGGGTAAAAGATCGCTAACGGCTACATGACTGCGCGCTGAATTCCACGAGGCGTGCGCCGCGGCGGCGGAATGGCTCAGTGCGATCCGGAGCCGTCGTTCGATCAACGGGCAACGAACGGCCGGTTCGAAATGTGCACCGATCACGTGTGCCAGCGGGCAGGCAGCGTGGGAGAAGACACATGTCACCTACACGCGCCGCCGCGCATCCGTGAATTAACTCAGTGTCAAGTGAGTGCGACGCCCTGGTCATCCAGATCGTAAGCCCTGTGAGCCGGTGCAAGTGCGGAAGCCGAAGCGGGCGATGTACGGTTTCCTAAGCATATAAAAAATATGAAAACAGGACTTATTTACTCACTATTTCCATTTTGATCCAATCGTCCCCAAGCCGGATTTTTTCAGGTCTTCCGGCACCATCACCACGCGAAACTCAACGTCAGCATTGAACGTGAGAAACCAAGGCTCCGCGAGTGCGGGAATCTGCGAGGGCTCGTCAAGATTGATGACGAGAAGCGCTCCGCGGCCTCCGCATTGCTCGGTAAAATAGATTGCCTCCGGTTTCGCCTCCTCGAGTATTTTCGCCATCGCTTCCTCGATAGTGCCGTTGCGCACAAAAGTATTGAATGGCTCGTGGGGAATTCGTATGTTCAAAAGCATGCGCATGGTCGTTCTCCTTGGTTGAGGCGCTGAAAGAAGCTTCAAGCGTAGGACGTCGCCGACGCTCCATTAGTGGCTTGGACCACACACCACAAGATCCCGAACACATTGGTGTGCAACGGTACGGAGCGTCGTCGGAAACCGATGAATTAATGCGTGCGAGCTTACGTGCGAACGGCCGAACTTGGCGCGGTCGGCGGGAACCGACCCTGAGCCGTCGTTCGACCCAGCGCGGCCCCGATGGCCGCGTCCGAACGACAACCGGCATTCAGTCAGGGCTTTGGCTGGCGCGGTCGGCTGCAGCAGCCGCTCACCACGCTTAGTCTACATACGGCAAATCCAAGCGAACCCCACGCGATTTTGTATCGTCAAGTTTTCGTGATCCGGATTTCGATTGGCAAGCGCTCAAACTCGAATCCGCCGGATTGAATCGAAACAGTCCAGACTCCCTCACGCTCAATTGGAAAATTGATGACAAGGCCGAATGTGGGGCGTGAAACTGCACGTGAGTTGCCGCTAAAAACCGTGAATGTTTGCTCCGAAACCACCGCACCATCAGGCCCAAGTATTATCGCGGCGAACTTGAACATCGTATCTGCTGCAGCGTTGCCTACCGATAGTGTCCCGAATAGCGGAAAGGTCCACTCGTTAGGAAGCTCTTTAAACGAAAAGTGTTCGACACCGGCGGCAAGTAGGTTCCCGAGGCCGTCTCGCACTTGAACGACTTCCGCGGCAATCAACGAGCTAACGCGAAGACCGTTAGCCCGGTCTACCTCAGTGACTTCCCGCTCTTGGAACGTGCTGAATCCCGCTTTGCCGCCTTTTCCACCCTTAGCCCGAATAAGGTCGCCGAACTCGGTATCTTCGCCGTCCTCGCCGTCGCCCCCAGTGGGGTTTGGTCTGCCACCTCTCCCAATCTTGATCGGGATCGTTTGGCCGGGTGTCAGACGCACATTTGTGGCGATCACATGCTCACCGCCCCCTCCACCGCCGCCCCCTTTCGAACCCGGGCCAGTAGCCCCAGCGCCGCCACCGCCGGCGCCCGGCGCCGTTGCGTCCAATCCGTGAAGGTGTATGGTTTTTCCACCGGGGCCACCATCGCCACCCTGCGCGTTTTCCCCTGTCGCGCCCCCGCCGCCACCGCCCGCACCAGGCGCGCTGCCGCCATGTCCGCCGAGATAATTTACGATGTGGGAATCGACATCGATGTCCAGAAACTGCTTTCTTACTGCCGCCATGCTCGGCTTATCCAAAATCGCCGTAATTCTCTCGAGGTGGAATATTTCGAGGGCTAGGGGACGAGCCTCTTCAATGAATCGCTGTCTCTCGGAAAGCGTCAGTTCTTGGTTTGTCACGAACGCGACGCCCACGGCTTGACCGGCAGGAACCTTCGCCAAATCGCCCTTTAGCTTCTTTCGAAAGTGCTTGATAGCCTGCTGGCCGCGAGGGAAGTAGACTGCCATGATCCAAGGCTTGCCGTCCCGCGTGCATGCCCCATCCCGACCGCCATCCTTGCCGCCCAATGGGTGACTGGGGTCGATGTTGGAAAAACCTTCGCTGATTAAAATTTGCGCGGCGAGGCGCTCCGATGGAGCTTGCCCGTTCGTCCATTCGCGAAGCCGGTGCCACGTCTCGTCCCAACGGTTTGTCATTCTTCTTTCCCATACTTGTTGACGTCTCGAACCTGACGTACGGGACGATATTAATTCACCTTTTCTACTTCAAATGGAACAGTCAACCCGGACGTCAAAAAAGTATCGAAACGTCATACGTGGTCGGCGGGTAACAGCCAGCGCAAATGACTGGAATGGCCGAGCGCCAGTGCTCGCCTTTGCAAATCAGATGGCCGCTTGCTTGTCCGGCGCCGACGTCTGAAGGGCCGAGCGATGCGGCGTGCGAACGACGGGAGATGCCCGCGTACCGCCTTATGATTCCGTCGACAAGCGACCGCGGAGAAACGCACACAACGCTCCGCCGTTAGCTGCGAAGCCAGTCGAGGGAAAACCGTGAAATCGTCACTATTAGCTGGGGGCGGCCAGCCAGGTCAACTGGATCCCCCTCGAATCCCCACCGCCTCACTGGTTGACTGACGCAGCCGGGCTTCTATCGGCACCGTGCCAAATCACCCGGCTGTCCCGCGCATAGATGAAACACGCTGTCGTCGCCAATATCTGGCAAATGGAGATTGCGCGCTGTTCCGCCGCCCGTTCATTCTCAGAAGCTTCAGACGCGCCCGGCGAGTATCCCCAATGACCGTCAGTCGATATTGCAAATGCCCCATGCGCTCCGCCGGCCAACCATTTACGGTAGCCTTCTTGTCCTCGCGCATCGATGTATGGCACCGGCTCAGGGGAACCGGCCGCCTCGCCTTCCGAAATGATGGGTTGCGACGGCGCCAACAGAGGTTCAGGCTGAGATTCGTTGGTCACTTTCTGTTGCGCGCCGCCGATTAATCCATCCTTCTCAAGATCATCAAACACTCTGATGATAAGTTTTCTCACCGTATCACTATCAAAGGCTGGGTCCCATGGAGTGAGCGTGTTGACCTTTACGCGGTAATCCGCATGCCAATACTCGATGCCGCGCGGCACGTCGCGAAAAATCGCGTGGAACACAAACAGGACATCGGCCGAATTTTGCGTTGATTGCCCGCCCCTCACAAATAGCACGAGTTCCGTGCTGTTTCCGCGGGAAGCATCGGGACCCACGCCGTTCCATGGATTGTTGCCCCGAATGTCGGCATTCGAAACGTCGACATCTGCCTCGAGGCCTCGGGCGCTTGCAACTTCAGGTGCGATAAACCTTATTTCATTGCCAAGATCATAGTAGCCATCCCTCTCGAGGAGAGCCGCAGGAGAATAGGAAATGCCGGGGGCACGCGGGTTGGTTGCCCGGAACGTATTTTGAATGTACCGAACACTCAGGCGCGAAGCCGGTACAGACGGTCGGCTGCTCAGGCTGGAACTACCTGAAATTGAAGTGCACCCAGACAGAATTACGATGAGAGCAGCGATCCAGCGATAAGAACTCAACTGCATCCCAATTCCCCGAATTTATTCATTGTGTTGGGCCGGGACATCAAACGTGCATCCCCGTATGATAGATCCGCAGCAGGATTCACTAGCAGCGGTATTGAGTGCGTTTTGTCGTCAGCCTTTCGGGATTCCGCCTAAAAGCTTACAAATATCAGCGCACGACAACTGCGAATTGTCGATGATCTACGCGGCGTTGTCGAACGGCCGAAATTGGCCAGCCCGCCTCACTCCGCCGTATTCGAAACCGACTCCCCCCGCCTCAAACGCACAAACCCCACCTGAAGCCCAAACAGCTTTCCAATACTATTTAGCGATTCCACCGTCGGATTCCCCGTACCACGCTCGATGTCCTGAATCACGCGCCGGCTGACGCCGCGATGGGCAGCGAATTCCGCTTGCGTCAGGCCCGTCATTTTGCGCATCGCCTTCATGGCTTCGGCGATGCTCAACTCGCCGCGTTCGATGCGCTCATAGAATTCCCGGCGCTGGGCGTTTTGCTCCTCACGGCTCGGCGGTATACGTCGGGGCATACTGGATCTCTAAGGAATCAGGAATCAGAACGCAGGGTCTTGAGTTGCCGGACCTGCGTATCAATGGACGGAATCAGGAACTGGACGATGTCGTGATCGACACCCTGTGCGAGCATGATGTCCGGCAGGCGTTCGATCTGCGAGGCAAACCTGCCCAGCGCCTCGCCGAGCAACCGTTGCTCATCCGCGCTAACCGGCAGCGCAGCCAGCACATCGCTCCACTCCGTCAGTTCGACTCGCGTCGCATCCGGCCGATACCACCTGAGCGTGCGCGGCACCAGTTCGGGGTCGAGATACATCGGCGCGAAATCGAACAACGGGGTCAACTGCTGTCGGCCATCGACAAGTTGCATCGCCGTGTTGCGCGCATGATTGTCGGTGTTGCGCATGGCCAGGTTGAGCACGTCGCGCTTGATGAATTCGAGCGTTTCGGCCGCCGGATCGGTGGCGACCCTGCGGATGGCCGCGACGACCTCGAAAAGATCCGGGCGCTGATCGAAGCCGCTAAGGCCGAGCAATGAGGCCACGCTTTCCTGATGCAGCCGCTCGACGCGCCCGTGGCGCACGCGCCGGTCGAAGCGCGGAATCAGCAGCACGTCGCCGTGCAGGCTGGGCAACTGCTCATACGTGCGGATGCCGATCGCGGCGGCCACCCGCATATAGGCCGCCTCGTTGTGCAGGACCTTGATGTCGGCGGGCGCGTTGCCGCGCGGCAGCTTCGCGATCAGGTGCTGGGTCGCCTGCGCGTCCGGCAGAACCGCGTCGCCGTGCAGCAGGCCGTTCTGGTCGCGCGTGAGCAGATATTTCGGCGCCGCGCCCTGCACGCCCGTCGTGCCCGTGCCGAGCATGCCGTGCAGATACATCCGCTCCTTGAAGTCCGCGCTGCGCTCGACCACGTCGTCGATCGACATGCCCGGCAAGCCACGCGCGTCCGGGTGTCGGCGCACGTGGGACTCGAAGTAATCGACCGCCTCGGCGACGCGGATGCGCCCGATCGGATTGAACGCGCCCGCGCAGAGCAGCGGAAAGTCCGCGTCCGGGCCGTCCTGCATCTTGAGCTCGCCCAGCAGGAAACGCCGGCCGGCGCCCTGCGGCACGAGGTCGTACAGAAACGCCGGAAGCTGACGCCCGAACCGGAATTCCGTGTCCACGGGTTCGACGAGCGACAGCGGGTCGTGCGTATGCTCGACGGCGTACATGACCTGGAATTCCCACTGGCACCGGCCATCGCGGAATTCGACCTGGGCGCAGTCGATCCACCGGTCGTCCAGGAATATCTGCAGGGTGCTTTCCACCGCTCACCTCCTATATGCCTCATAAATGTAGCACAAAGAGGTGAAGCGCGTCTTAAGTGCTTCTTATAAGAAGCTTTATGCGATTGCGATGATCGCCTCGACCAACCGCCCGATCTCCTCATCGGTCGTCAGATAGCTGACCGACGCCCGCGCGACGCTCGTGAGCCCGCGCGCCCGCATATCGAGCGGCGTATAGGGCACGCCGCTCAATCCGATCGAAATCCCCCGCCCGGCCAGCGCCGCCTGCACCGCTTGCGGCTCGTGCCCCGCGAGATTGAACGCCACCAGCCCGGAGCGCTCGACACCGTCATCGAGCAACACGACCGATCCGATCTGCGCCAGGCGCTGCCGCAGCGTCGTCGCCACCTGATCGATACGCTGACGAATCGCCGGCACGCCAATCGCCAGCGCCTCGCGCAGCGCGTTCGCGAGTCCGGCGCGCAGCGCCAGCGACGTTTCCGCCGACTCGAAACGCCCCGCGTCGTCGCGCAGACGCGGCTCGCCCTGCGCGTCGAGCGGCGCCGAAAAGCGGTCCACGTACGCGGGCGTCAAGTGTTCGAGAAACTCACGCCGCACATACAGCAGCCCGGTGCCGCGCGGCGCGCGCAGCGCCTTGCGCGGCGCGGCACTGAGCACGTCGCAGCCGATTGTCCGCACGTCGGTCGGCACCTGTCCGGCCGCCTGCGCGGCATCGACGAAATAGGGAATGCCGAAGCGCCGCGCAATCGCGCCCACGGCCTCGGCCGGATTGATGAGCCCGCCGTTCGCGGGCAGCCACGTCAGCGCGATCAGCCGCACACGCTCGTCGATCATCGACGCCAGCGCCGCCGTATCGAGCGTGCCGTCCTCGCGCGAGGGAATCACGTCGATCGTCGCGCCCGCGCGCTGCGCCGCGAACTGCATCGCGGCCAGATTGCCGCCCCATTCGTGGCGTCCGACGAGGAGGCGATCGCCCGCGTTCCAGCCGCCCAGCGCCGCGAACGCCGCGCCCCAGCCCTGCGAATTGCCGCCGGTCAGCGCGATTTCGTCGGGCTGCGCGTTGAACAGCGTGGCGGCGAGCGCGTGCGCTTCATCGGTGATGGCGCTCGCGGCGACGCCCGCTTCCATCGGCCCGCGCGTCGCCTCGCGTTCGAGCTGCGCGTGAATCGCGCTCAACGTCGCCGACGAGGGCAGCGATGCGCCCGCGTGATTGAAATGCGTCGTCGTGCGCGTGCCGGGCGTCTGGGCACGCAGCGCGTCGATGTCGGTATCGGTCAGTAGTCTGGTCATGCGGCCTCCCCGGTGATGGCAGCGATCAACGTTCGCGCAGCGCGACCACGGCATCGACTTCGACCGCCGAGCCGGCCGGCAGCATCGCGACGCCCACGGCGCTGCGCGCGTGCCGTCCGATCTCGCCGAAGATCTCGACGATCAGATCGGAGGCGCCGTTCGCCACCACGCTCTGGCGGCTGAAGCCCGGCGCGCTCGCCACGAACACGCCGAGCTTGACCACGCGCGCGACGCGGTCGAGCCGGTCGCCGGTCGCGGCGGCGATCTGCGCGACGACGCCGAGCGCGCACAGGCGCGCCGCTTCGATGCCATCGGCTTCGGTGACGTCGGCGCCCAGTTGGCCCGTGTACGGCACCGCATTGCCGCGTCGCGCGATCTGCCCGGAAATGTGGAGCAGATGGCCGTCCTGCACGAACGAGACGTAATTGGCGGCGGGCGCGGCGGCCGGTTCGAGCGTCAAGCCGAGCGCGGCGACGCGAGCGGAAATAGTAGAAACGGTCGAATCGATGCTGGATTCAAGCGAGGCGTTGACGGTGTTCACGGCGAGGCTCCTTGCGCGATGCGTGGTTCGTGATGCATGGTTCTGGATTCGGGAGCACCGATCCTAGCCATTCGCCTCGCCCGCGACCAATCAATCCTTGCCGCCCGTGCATGAGCGGAACTAATGCGTCGATGCGCGCGTGGCGTCGCCGTCGCCGATATCGTCGTTTTCAGCGGCGGCGATCAGCCAGTCGCAGAACGCGCTGGCCGCTTCGCTGCGCGGGCCCGGCCGCGTGACGAGCCACCAGCCGATCTCGGGATCGTCGAGCGTCATCGACGGAAACATGGGCACGAGCGCGCCGCTGCCGAGCTGCGGCGCGATCAGCCGATGCCGGCCCATCGCCACGCCCTGCCCGGCCAGCGCCGCCTCGACGACGATGTTGTAGTCGTGCAGATGCACGCCGCGCGCGGCGCTCAGATCGACGCCGAAGCGCGCCGTCCACGCATCCCATTCGAACGGCTGCTTGCTGTGCGAGAACAGGATCGGCAGGCGCAGCAGGTCGTCGGCGCGCGTGAACGGACCATGCGCGGCGAGCAAACGCGGCGCGCCCACCACCGAAAGACGCTCGGACATCAGTTTGCGTGCTTGCACGCCGGACCACGTGCCGCGTCCGTAGCGAATCGCCACGTCGACGTCGCCTTGCGAAAAGTCGGCGAGCGCGATATCGGGACGCAACCGCAGATCGACATCGGGAAACGCCGCGTGAAAATCGTGCAGACGCGGCGCGAGCCAGCGCGTCGCGAACGACGCCAGCAGACCGACCGTCAAGCTGCCCGCCGCGTGACGCGGCGCACGCATCGCGTCCGTGCCGCGCCGTAGCAGATCGAACGCGGCGTGCACGTGTTCGAAATACGCCTGGCCGTCGCTCGTCAACGTCACCGAACGCACGCGCCGTTCGAACAGCCGCCGCCCGAGATCCTCTTCGAGCTTCTTGATGTGATGGCTCACGGCGCTTTGCGTGACGTGAAGCTCGTCGGCCGCCGCGGTGAAACTCAAATGCCGCGCGACCGCCTCGAATACGCGCAGCGACAGTAGCGGAGGAATGGAGCGCGACGAAGACATGGCATGAAGCATCGAATCAGACAGGCGACGATCTTAACGCGATTACGCGGTGCGAAACCGTACGCCGGTTCCTGTCGAACAGATAAGCATGTGAGGGAATTTTCTTGGACACCGTGATGCACGGTCAATAACATACCAACCGTACTGTATCTCGCTGTAACGCCTTTTGAATGTCCGCGATGCAGCGATCCTTTAACGCGCGCCGCGAGACCGTCCCGCCCCGCACCATGAATAACGTCACTCCGAATACCGCACCACGCGTCAGGCGCACCCAACACGAACGCAGCACGGCGGCGCGCGTCGCGCTCATCAACGCCACGTTGGCCTGCCTCGCCGAAGTCGGTCTCGCGAAGACGTCGATCAGCGAAATCTGCCAGCGCGCGGGCCTCTCGCGCGGCGCCCTGCTCCATCACTTTCCGCACAAGAACGAACTGCTGGTGGCGGCCTACGTGGCGTGGATCAGCGGCAAGCTCGACACGCTTGAACAGCGCATCGAACCGGGCGCCAGCGTGCGCGACGAAGTGCGCGTCTGGCGCGCGCAAATGCGCGAGACGTTTCCGATGACGCAGGAGTTCTACGGCGCGCTGCGCAGCGACGCCGATCTGCGCGAGCGATTCAACGCCGCGTTGCTGACGCATTCGATCGGCGACGACATGCGCCATCATCCCGCGAACACACGCATCGACCAGTCGCCCGCGCCGTGGCTCACGCGCTACGTGATCGCGTGTTTCATTCGCGGACTGTGCCTGCAGGAACTGTTCGTGCGCGATGCGTCGGTTCCCGATCAGGCCTTCGAGCATTTCATCGAAATGCTCGGCGCGCATATCGAAGGCCCGCTCGCGCTCGCTCCTTCGCCGACTGCCTGATTCACTGATTCCCTGATACCCGGTCGCATGTGACCTTCTCGCCAAGGCGTGCCTGGCTGCAATCAATATAAATATATCGGACTACTACGTATGAGAAAAAGCATATTCCGTTTGCGGGTGATTCCGGCCTTGCTGATCGGCGCAGGGACGTTGACCGCGAGCCTCGCTCACGCCGACGACACCGCCAGCACCGCACAAAAAGCCACGAACGACGCGACGAACGACGCCACGTCCGGCACGAACAAGGCCGCCGACAACAAGGTCCACAGCCTCGCCACGGTGACGATCAACGGCTCGCGCCAGCAGGCGCCGAAGGTGTCGAGCGGCGCGCTCGGTACGCGTTCCGATCTGGAAACGCCGTTCTCGACGCGCGTGGTCACGCAGCAGGAACTCGAAGACCGCCAGGTGAAATCGCTCGGCAAGGTGTTCGCGGAAGACGCGGCGGTGATGTCGCTCGGCGACACCTATTCGTTCAACGCCTATTCGATCAACGTGCGCGGCATTCCGCTCGACGACTACAACGGCTACAAGATCAACGGCCTGCCTTTCTATATGACGACCGTCGAATTGCCGGTCGAATCGTTCGAATCGATCCAGTTGCTCAAGGGCGCATCGGGCTTCATGTATGGATTCGGCGCGCCAGGCGGCATCATCAATTTCGTGACGAAGAAGCCGACCGACACCTTCACGTTCAGCGCCGACGTGGGCTATAGCTCCGACTCGGTTTTCAGCCAGCACATCGACACCGGCGGGCGCTTCGGGCCGGACAGCATGTTCGGCTATCGCTTCAACATCACGCACGAACAGGGCGAAACGTATAGCGATTCGCACGTGCTGCGCAATTCGGAGTCGCTTTCGCTCGACGCGCGCCTCACGCGCTCGCTCACGTGGACTTTCGACGGCCTCTATCAGTCGCGCAAGGTCGACGGCGGCATTCAGGACGTCATGCTCAGCGACTACACGGGCACGAGCCTGCCGCGCGCGCCGAGCGGCCGCACGAATCTCTCCGCATACGGCGACACGTTCTTCAATTCGAACGTGTACTTCGTGAGCAGCGGCCTGCACTGGCAGATCGATCCGGTCTGGAAAGCGAGCATCGACTATAGCCATAGCAAGGACGAGCGCAGCTACTCCGGCCAATGGCTCGACCTGCTCAACGAGCAAGGCGACTTCAACACGTATCTGAACCGTTCGCGCGGATCGTCGATTTACGACGTCGTGCAAGCCACGCTCGAAGGCAAGTTCTCGACCGGCCCGGTCGATCATCAGGTCGTACTGGGCGTGTCCCAGCAATGGCTCACGAAAAAGACCGTGCCCAGCTACCTCTATACGGATATCGGCTCGAACAATCTCTACGACACGATCACGCAGCACACGTGGGACGGCACCTACGATTACAGCCAGCAGTACAACAATTTCAATTCGCAGCAGAAGTCGATTTTCGCGAGCGATACGCTGAGCTTCCTGAAATACTGGTCGATTCTCGCGGGCATTCGCTACACGAGTTATCACCAGACATCGTGGACGTCGCCGTCCGCGTCGCCGGTCAGCTACACGCAGAATCCGGTCACGCCGACGCTCGCGCTGATGTTCCGTCCGCGCAGCGACCTGCTGTTCTACGCGAGCTACGTGGAAGCGCTCGAAGACGGCGGCACAGCGGCCGAAGGCTACGCGAACGCGAACCAGGTGCTCGATCCGATCAAGAGCAAGCAGTATGAAGTGGGCGTGAAGTACGACGGCCGCCATGTGGGCGCGTCGGCGGCGCTGTTCCGCATCGAGCGCGGCGCGGAGTACGGCAACGCGCAGAACGTCTACGTCTCGAACGGCAAGGAGCGCATCAACGGTCTCGAACTCGACGGCCACGTCGATCTGCCCGCGGGTTTCCGCGTGGCCGCCAGCACCGCGTGGGAAGCGGGCACGTATAGCGAAACCGAGGCCGATCTGATCGGCAAGCGCATCGAGGGCATTCCGCGCTGGCAGGCCACGCTGCAACTCAGCGACCGCATTCCGGGCGTGACGGGCCTCACCGCGAACGCCGAAGCGCACTACTACGGCAGCATGATGGCCGACGCGAACAACAACTACGTGCTGCCGAGCTTCACCCTCTTCAACGCCGGGCTCAGCTATCGCACCACGGTCGCCGGTCATGGCGTGACGCTGCGCGCCGAAGTCGACAACATTTTCGACCGCCATTACTGGGGCTTCCTGCAGAGCGACTATATGTTCGTCGGCGCCCCGCGCACGGTCGCGCTCAACGCGCGCTTCGACCTGTGAGCGCGGCCGTGTCGAATCGCTCGATTGCGCACGCGGGCCGCGCGACGCTGTCGCTCATGAAGCGGGCGCAGTCATGATCGCGCTGGCACATGCTGGAAAACGGCGCGCGCGGCGGTGGGCAGGCGTGTGCGCGATCGCGCTGGCGCAAGCCGCCGCGTCCGCGTCCGCGCACGCGGCGACGCTCGCCGCGAGCCCAGCGAGCCCGACGACTCACAGCGCGCCCGACGCCCCGCACTGGCAAACCACGCTCGCGCTGTTCGACGACGCGCGCCCCGCCAGCGTGCCCGCGCGCCTGCCTTACGCCGACGACACGCCGCCGCGCGGCGGTACGCTGCGGCTCGCGAACTACATCGACGCCACGCCGATCGTCACCTCGTACGACTCGCTCAATCCGTTCCTGCTGCGCGGCAACGCGGCGCCGGCCGCGCCGACCCTGCTGTTCGAGACGCTGATGCAGCGCAGCCTCGACGACGTGAGCACGCAATATCCGCTGCTCGCCGACCGCGTCGCCATCGCACCGGACGGTCTTTCCGCGACGTTCCATCTGAATCCCGCCGCGCGCTTTTCGAACGGCAAACCCGTGACCGCCGACGACGTGGTCTGGTCGTTCGACTGCCTCAGCCAGGCGCCCACGTCGCCGTTCTACAGCGGCCGCTATGCGCTGATCCGCGCGGCGCGCGCGCTCGACGCGCAGACCGTGCGCTTCGACTTCCGTTCGGCGCAGCGCCGCGCCGTGCTCGATGCGGGCGACCTTTACGTGTTCTCGCGCGACTGGGCGCGCACGCCCGCAGGCGGCACACGCAGTTTCGATCAACTCGCGACCGTGCCGCCCATCGCGAGCGGCCCGTACCGGATCGACTCGCGCGCGAGCAACCGCGAGATCGTCTACCGGCGCGATCCGCATTACTGGGGCGCGGACCTGCCCGTGCGGCGCGGCATGTTCAATTTCGACACCATCAGCTTTCGCCTCTATAGCGACGACTCCGCGCCGCTCCAGGCATTCCGTGCCGGCGACATCGACGCGATGTTCGAAGGCAGCGCCGAACAATGGACGCGCAATTACAGCGGCCCCGGCTTCGCGGCGGGCACGCTGCACAAACAGGAATTCGCCGAGCAAGGCATCAGCGACGCGCAAGGCCTGTTCTTCAACCTGCGCCGAAAAAAATTCCAGGACCCGCGCGTGCGCGAAGCCGTGGGGCTCGCGCTCGATTACGAGTGGATCAACCGCAACATGTTTTTCGGCCAGTACGAGCGCAGCCAGGGCTTTTTCGACGACAGCGAGTTCGCCGCGCGCGGCACGCCCGGCGCGGACGAACTCGCGCTGCTCGAACCGCTGCGCGCGAGCCTCCCGCCCGAAGTGTTCGGCGACGTGCCAGCGCAGCCGCAAACCACGGGCAAGGACGGCCTGCGCCGCAATCTCGCGCGCGCCGAGGCGCTGCTCGAAAGCGCAGGCTGGCATTACCGCGATGGCGTGCTGCGCGATGCATCGGGCACGCCGTTCACGATCGAACTGCTCGACGACGGCACCGGCATGCAGCGCATTCTGATGGTCATCGTGCGCAATCTGCGGATGCTCGGCATCGACGCGCGCCTGCGCATCATGGACCAGACGGTCATCAACGAGCGGCTCAAGCATTTCGATTTCGACATGACGACGCTCGGCTATCGCGCCGCGAGCGTGCCCGGCGGCGAACTCGCGCGGCGCTTCGGCAGCGAGGCCGCGCGCACGCCCGGTTCGGAAAACTACGCGGGCGTGAGTTCGCCCGCCGTCGATGCGCTGATCGCCGACGTGCAGCACGCGCGGAGCGAGCACGCGTTGATCGCAGCGGCGCGCGCACTCGACCGCGTGCTGCGCGGCGAACGCATCATGGTGCCGGAGTGGCACATCACGCACGCGCGCGTCGCGTGGAACCGGCGCATCGCGCCGCCCGCACAGGTGCCGAAGCAATATCCGTGGATGGACTGGGTGATCGGCTGGTGGCACGCCGCGCCGCAAAGCGCGCCGACCGCAAAGACAGCGCCCGCTTTCGCGCAGACACAGGAGTAAGCGCATCATGATTGCCTATATCGGCCGGCGCCTCGCGCTGATGATCCCCACGCTGCTCGGCGTGCTCACGGTCACTTTCATCATCATGCAGTTCGTGCCCGGCGGTCCCGTCGAGCAGGTGATGGCGCGCCTGCAAGGCACGTCGATGCATGGCGAGGGCGGCGGCGGCAACGGCGGCTATCACGGCAACGAGGGCGTCGATCCCGCGCAGATCGCGGCGATCCGCCACGAGTTCGGCTTCGATCAGCCGCCGCTCACGCGCTACGTGCGCATGCTCGCGCATTACGCGCGCTTCGACCTGGGCCAGTCGTTCTTCCAGCATCGATCCGTGTGGGAACTGATACGCAGCAAGCTGCCCGTGACGGTCACGCTCGGCAGCTTCACGCTCGTGCTCACGTATCTGATTTCGGTGCCGCTCGGCATTGCGAAGGCGCTGCATCGCGGCAGCGCGTTCGACTTCGCCACCAGCGCCGCGTTGCTGGCCGCCTATGCGATTCCCGGTTTCGTGCTCGGCGTGCTGCTGATGATGCTGTTCGGCGGCGACCTGTTCCTGCATGTGTTTCCGCTCGGCGGCTTCGGCTCGGAAGGCCACGACGCGCTGCCGTTCGCGCAGCGCGTGCTCGACCGGCTCTGGCATCTGGTGCTGCCAGTGACGGCTTCGGTGACGGGCAGTCTCGCGGTGGTCTCGCTGCTCACGCGCAACGCGTTTCTCGACGAACTCTCGCGCCAGTACGTGCTGACCGCGCGCGCGAAAGGCGCCGCGCGCAGCGCCGTGGTCTGGCGTCACGTGCTGCGCAATGCGCTGCTGCCGCTCGCCACCGGCTTACCCGCCGCATTCATCGCCGCTTATGTGAGCGGCAGTCTGCTGATCGAAACACTGTTCTCGCTCGACGGCGTGGGCCGCCTCTCGTACGACGCCATCGTGGGCCGCGACTATCCGGTCGTGCTCGGCTCGCTGTTCGTGTTCACGGTGGTGAGTCTCGTCGCGCGGCTCGCGGGCGATCTCGCCTACGCGCTGATCGATCCGCGCATTCACTTCGGCGGCAACGGCCGCTGACTTCGGGGTTCTGCATGGAAGCCATCACACCATTGCGCGACGAGGCGCAGCACGCGCACGACGCTGACACGCCCGCCGCGCCGGATCACGCGCCCGCCCAGCCCATCGCACCGGGTTTCTGGCAGCGTCTGCGCCGCCAGCGCCTCGGCTGGGCGAGCCTGATCGTGTTCGCCGTGCTGTTCGCCGCCAGCCTCTTCGCGGGCGCGATCGCCAACGACCGGCCGCTCGTCGCGCGCTATCACGGCCACTGGCTGTTTCCGGCGCTGCACGTCTACGCCGATCGCGACTTCGGCGGTGCGCTGCCCACCGAGGCCGATTATCTCGATCCTTTCATTCGCGACCAGTTTTCGCGCGACGGCAATGTCGCGCTCTACGCGCCGTGCCCGTTCCGCTACGACACCGTGAACTATCACGACGCGCGTCCGTTTCCCGCGCCGCCCTCGGCGCACAACTGGCTCGGCACCGACGCCTATGGACGCGACGTGTTCGCGCGCGCGCTCTACGGCCTGCGCAGCTCCGTGCTGTTCGCGTTCGCGCTCACGCTCAGCGGCGCGCTGATCGGCGTGCTCGCGGGCGCGTTGCAGGGCTATCACGCGGGCCGCGTCGACCTGCTCGGCCAGCGCCTGATCGAAATCTGGAACGCGCTGCCCGATCTGTATCTGCTGATCATTCTCTCGTCGATCTTCGAACCGAGCCTCGCGCTGCTGTTCGTGCTGCTCGCCGCGTTCGGCTGGATCACGCTCTCCGATTACGTGCGCAGCGAGTTCCTGCAAAAGCGCGCGCTCGACTATGTGCGCGCCGCGCGCACGCTCGGCCTCTCCGACTGGCAGATCATGTGGCGGCACATTCTGCCGAACAGCCTCACGCCGGTCATCACGTGGCTGCCGTTTCGCATGAGCGCCGCGATCCTCTCGCTCGCGAGCCTCGATTTTCTGGGGCTGGGCGTGCCGCCGCCCGCGCCCAGCCTCGGCGAGTTGCTGGCCGAAGGCAAGGATCATCTCAACGCGTGGTGGATTTCGGCGACGGCGATTGCCGCGCTGGTCGTCACGCTGCTGCTGTTGACGTTTATCGGCGACGCGCTGCGCGAAGCGCTCTCACCGGATCGCCATCGCGCGCACGACCACACTCAGGAGCGTTCATGACGCAAGCGGTTCTCGAAGTCGACGGACTCGGCATTCGAATCGGCTCACGAAGCATCGTGCGCGATCTCCAACTGACCATCGCACGCGGCGAACGCGTGGCGCTGGTCGGCGAATCGGGCTCGGGCAAGAGTCTCACGGCGCTCGCGCTGCTCGGTCTCGCGGATGCCGCCCAGGTGAGCGGCAGCGTGCGCCTCGCGGGCGAGGAATTGCTCGGCAAGCGCGAGGCGCAATGGCGCGCCGTGCGTGGCCGCGACATCGCCATGGTGTTTCAGGAGCCGATGACGGCGCTCAATCCGCTCTGGAGCATCGACCGCCAGATCGGCGAAAGCCTGCGCCTGCACGCGAATCTGCGCGGCGCGGCCGCGCGCGAACGCGCCATTGCGCTGCTGCGGCGCACCGGCATCGCCGAGCCCGAGCGCAAGGTCGACTGCTATCCGCATCAGCTATCGGGCGGACAACGTCAACGCGCGATGATCGCCATGGCGCTCGCCTGCAACCCGCGCCTGCTGATCGCCGACGAACCGACCACCGCGCTCGACGTGACCGTGCGCCGCCAGATCGTCGATCTGCTGATCGAGCTTCAGGAAGCCGACGCCGACGGACGCGGCCTCGCCGTGCTGCTCATCACGCACGATCTGCATCTGGTGCGGCGCTTCGCGCATCGCGTCGCCGTGATGCAGCATGGCGCAATCGTCGAACAAGGCGCGACCGAGGCGCTGTTCGCGGCGCAGCATCATCCTTACACGCGCAAGCTGTTCGACAGCGCGCCGCGCCGCGCGCTCGCGCCAGTGGCCGACGACGCGCCGCGCGTGCTCGCCGTCGACGGCCTGCGCGCGGGCTATCGCGCACGCGCGCCGGGCTGGCGCGGCGTGCTGCGCGCGGGCACGAGCACGGTGCTCGACGGCATCGACCTGACGCTGCGTGCGGGCGAAACGCTCGGCGTGCTCGGCGAATCGGGCTGCGGAAAGTCGACGCTGGCGGCGTCCATCGTCGGGCTCGTGCAGCCGGTGGCGGGCGCGATCCGCTTCGATGGGCTCGATGGTGTCGATGATTTCGATGCGCTTGACAGGCGCAACGGCACGCCCCGCACGCCCCGCGCGCCCTCACGCCGCGCGCTCGCCGCGCACGTGCAGATGGTGTTTCAGGACCCGTTCGGCTCGCTCGCGCCACGCCTGACCGTGGGCGAGATCGTCGAGGAAGGGCTCGCGCTCCATCATCCGAACCTGTCCGCCGACGCGCGGCGCGCGCGCGTGGCGGCGCTGCTCGCCGAAACCGGCCTGCCGGCCGACGCCGCCTCGCGCCTGCCCGCCGCGTTTTCGGGCGGCCAGCGCCAGCGCATCGCGATTGCGCGCGCGCTCGCCGTCGATCCGCGCATTCTCGTGCTCGACGAACCGACAAGCGCGCTCGACGTCTCGATCCAGCAGCAGATTCTCGCGCTGCTGACGGCGCTGCAACGCCGCCACGGGCTGAGCTACGTGTTCATCAGCCACGATATCGACGTGCTGCGCGCCGTTTCGCACCGGCTCGTGGTGATGCACGGCGGCAGGATCGTCGAGGCGGGCGAGACGCTCGCGGTGCTCGACGCGCCCGCGCACGCCTATACGCGCAAGCTCGTCAGCGCGGCGCAGCTTGCGCCCGCGACGCCCGCAACCTTCGCGGCGGCGTAATCCCCGCGTAATCTCTCATGCCGCGCGGGGTTGGGCCAAGCAGCGCCAACCCCACGGTCCGCCGCAATCTTCGGCTGATGTCACAATATTTCCCTTCCCGAATCGTCATCACGGGTATGGAACCGCCGCTCACCCCGAACCCGCTGCCCCATTCTGACCGCGACATCGCCGACACCGTCGCCCGCGAGCGTCCGAGGCTGCGCAGTTTCATCCGTCGCCGCGTGATCGACCAGGACGAAGCCGAGGACATTCTTCAGGACGTTTTCGAGGAACTGGTCGAAGCCTGGCGGCTGCCCGAGCCGATCGAACAGGTCGGCGCGTGGCTGTTTCGCGTGGCGCGCAACCGCATCGTCGACCGCTTTCGAAAGCGCAAGGAAGTGCCGCTCGCCGATCTCGGCGGCGGCGACGCGCGCGACGGCGAGCCTGGCGACGATCCCAGCGATTACCGCCTCGACCTCGCGCTGCCCTCGGCCGACGCCGGGCCGGAGGCCGCGTATGCGCGCGCGGCGCTGCTCGACACGCTGCGCGATGCGCTCGACGAACTGCCCGCCAGCCAGCGCGACGTCTTCATCGCGCACGAACTGGACGGGCGCAGCTTCAAGGAACTGGCCGCCGCGACCGGCGTCGGCGTGAACACGCTGCTGGCGCGCAAGCGTTACGCGGTGCTGCATCTGCGCGAGCGCCTGCGCGCGTCGTGGGATGGCAATGACATCTGAACCGAAGGAGAAGGGAATGCAATTTCGCCGCAAGATTTTTGCGAAGCTGGTCGTGGTCGCGGCCATCGTCGCGCTGCTGGGCTGGATCGTCATGAGCCTGTGGAACTGGATCGTGCCGACGCTCGTCGTCGATGCGCACGCCATCGACTATCCGCGCGCCATCGGCCTGCTCGTGCTGTGCCGGATTCTGTTCGGCGGATTCCGCGGCCACGGCGGCTGCCGCGAGCGCGGTAAATGGCGCCAGTGGAAGCAGTGGCAAAGCATGACGCCACAAGAACGCGAGCAACTGCGCAACGGGCCGCAGCCGGACTGACGCCGTCCGTGGCGCCGCGCCGTGTATCGTCACGCTTTCTTCACTTTTTCGCTCGACCCCGAGACTTTTTATGCCAGAAGCCGCCGTCCGCTCGTCGCGCGTCGCTCCGCTGTTCGCCCTGCTGCCGTTCTTGCGTCCGTATGCCGGACGCTGGGCGCTCGCCTTTCTCGCGCTGCTGACCTCGGCGGGCGCGACGCTGGCGCTGCCCGTCGCGTTCAAGTACCTGATCGACCGCGGTTTCGCCAGCGGTAACCGCGCGCATATCGATCGCTACTTCATCGCCTTGTTCGTCGTCTCGCTGATCCTCGCCGCCGCGACCGCGCTGCGCTTCTACTGGGTCTCTTGGCTCGGCGAGCGCGTGACGGCCGATCTGCGGCGCGCGGTCTACACGCACGTCATGCGCATGAGCCCGCAATTCTTCGAGACCACGCAGACCGGCGAAGTGCTCTCGCGTCTCACCACCGACACCACGCTGATCCAGGCCGTGGTCGGCACCAGCCTGTCGCTCGGCTTGCGCAATGCGCTGCTGACGGTCGGCGGCGTGACGATGCTGGTCGCGACGAGCCCGGTGCTGTCGGGCTACATCATCGCGACGCTGATCGTGGTGGTCCTGCCGATCGTCCTGTTCGGTCGGCGCGTGCGCAAGCTCTCGCGCGCGAGTCAGGACAAGGTCGCGAACGCAAGCGCGCTGGCGGGCGAAGTGCTCAACGCCATGCCGACCGTGCAGTCGTACACGCAGGAAGGCTACGAGACGAAGCGATTCGGCGGCGCGGTGGAAGCCGCGTTCGACACCGCGCTCACACGCATCCGGGCGCGCGCGAGCCTCACGGCCGTGGTGATCGTGTTCGTGTTCGCGGCCATCGTGTTCGTGCTCTGGCTGGGCGCGAAAGCCGTGCTGGCCGGCAGCATGACGGGCGGCCAGCTCTCGCAGTTCATTCTCTACGCGGTGTTCACGGCGGGCGCCGTGGGCGCGGTGGCCGAAGTCTGGGGCGATCTGCAACGCGCCGCGGGCGCGACCGAGCGGCTGCTGCAATTGCTGGCGGCGCGCTCGCCCGTGGAAGAAGCCGAAACGCCCGTGCCGCTGCCCGCTCAAGGTGCGCAAGGTGACGGCATCCGCTTCGAGAACGTGGGCTTTTCGTATCCGTCGCGTCCGGGCATCGCGGCGCTCGCGGGCTTTTCGCTCGATGTGCGTCCGGGCGAGCACGTCGCGCTGGTCGGGCCGTCGGGCGCGGGCAAGACCACGCTGTTCCAGCTGCTGCTGCGTTTTTTCGATCCGCAGTCGGGCCGCATCCTGATCAACGGCGCGTCGACGCGCGACGTCTCGCTCGACGCGTTGCGGCAGGCAATCGGCGTGGTGCTGCAGGAATCGGTGATTTTTTCGGGGACGGTGCTCGACAACATCCGCTACGGCATGCCCGACGCCACGCTCGAACAGGTGCGTCGCGCCGCCGACATGGCGGCTGCCGCCGGGTTCATCGAGCAATTGCCGGAAGGCTATGACACGTTTCTGGGCGAGCGCGGCGTGCGGCTGTCGGGCGGACAGCGTCAGCGCATCGCGATTGCGCGCGCGATTCTCAAAGACCCGCCCATTCTGTTGCTCGACGAAGCCACCAGCGCGCTCGACGCGGCCAGCGAACGGCTCGTGCAAACGGCGCTCGACAATGCCGCGCAGAACCGCACGACGCTGGTGATCGCGCATCGGCTGGCGACCGTGCAGCAGGCGGATCGTATCGTGGTGCTCGAGCATGGCCGCATCGTCGCGCAAGGACGTCACGCGGATCTGCTCGAAAGCTCGCCGCTGTATGCGCAACTGGCCGCGCTTCAGTTCGGCGAGGCGGCGAAGCCGCAGTCGGTGCCGCTCTCCACGGCACAGGGATAAATCACGGCGATCTGGCCGACGGGCGCCTGCATCGCGCGGACGCCTTCTCCCTTCTCTTTTCTTCTTGCGCCCGCTTAGCGCTGCGCGCTCAAACCGAGCAGACGCTGGCACTCCGGGCGGCTCTGGGCCGCCGCACGCTGCTCCTCGCCGCTGAGCTTGTCGAAGCGCGCCAGCGTGTCGTTGGCTGCCGCCGCGTTGTATTCGAGCTTGTGCAGCGCGTAATCCGCATTGCCGTTCTCGACCACATCGCGCATGTCCTTGCGCGGATCGTGGCTGCCGGTGCTCATCACATGGCAGAACAGCACGGTGTAGTAGTCGCGCTCGGCGGGCGTGTAGCGCGGGCGCAGGAAGTGCGCCACCGCTGCCGCCGAAAGAATCAGGCACAGCAGCGCGATCCAGCGTTTTTTCTTCATGGAATTCACATCGATGCGACGCGCGCCGCTGGCGCCGATGGCCTCGCGTCATGGCGCGGCGCGCGCTCGGAGTTGGGATTGCGGGGACGGCGGGTGCGCGCGAGACGCGGCGACTCCCCGAAAAGAGCCCGGATTATAAGCGCATCGAGAAATGGCCTGCAACGAGACGGGCAGGAACGCGAGCACGCACATCCACGCGATCGGTAGTATACCCCCTCACCCTATATCGAGTAATATACCCCCCTACCGTATTTGAACCTCGTCTCGATGAGACGGAAGGCGGACGCGCGCCGTCCTTCCCAGTTTCACGCAAGGAAAACGCAGCAATGATGGACTTCTCGCATCTTCTTTCGCAGGGCGCATCCAGCGCGTGGCTGTTCATTCCCAGCGCGATCCTGCTGGGCGCGCTGCACGGCCTGGAGCCGGGCCACTCGAAAACGATGATGGCCGCGTTCATCGTCGCGATTCGCGGCACGGTCGGGCAGGCGGTGCTGCTGGGCTTGTCGGCGACGCTCTCGCATACCGCCGTGGTGTGGGCGATCGCCCTCGCCGGGATGTACTTCGGCCGCAACTGGAACGCCGCGAGCAGCGAGCCGTGGTTTCAGGTGGCGTCGGCGGTGCTGATCGTCGGCGTCGCGGCGTGGATGATCTGGCGCACCTGGCGCGAGCAGCGGCTCGCGCATGCGCACGAACATGGACACGTGCACGGCCATCACCATCATCACCACGATCACGATCACGACCATCACGGCCACGATCACGCGCATGACCACGACCACGATCACGGCGACGACCACGACCACGCCCTGCTCGACGCCGCCTCGTCCGAGTATCAGGACGCCCACGAACGCGCCCACGCGAACGACATCCGCCGCCGCTTCGCGAATCGCGACGTCACCACCGGCCAGATCGTCATGTTCGGCCTGACTGGCGGACTCGTGCCGTGCCCCGCGTCGATCACCGTGCTGCTGCTGTGTCTGCAACTGAAGCGCTTCGCGCTGGGCGCGTCGCTCGTGCTCTGCTTCAGCATCGGTCTCGCGCTGACGATGGTCGTCTCGGGCACGCTGGCCGCGCTGAGCGTCAAGCACGTGTCGAAGAAATGGAGCGGTTTCGGCGATTTCGCCCGCAAGGCGCCGTATTTTTCCGGCGCGCTGATCCTGCTCGTCGGTTTGATCGTCGGCTATCAGGGGCTGAGCGCGCTCGCGGCCTGAGCGGCGCGGAGCTTAGGATAGTCCCCCTCGCTATACGCAGCGGTATACTCGGGCACCCCATCCGTCGAGGTCAGACATGAGTCACACGATTCGCGAAAAACAGAAGCTGCTCAACCGCGTGCGCCGCATCAAGGGGCAAGTCGAAGCCATCGAGCGCGCGCTCGAAGAGGAGCGCGGCTGCATGGACGTGCTGCAACTGATCACCAGCAGCCGTGGCGCGATGAACGGGCTGCTCGCCGTGGTGCTCGAAGATCACATCCGCACGCATCTCGTCGATGCCGAACCTGACGACGAACACGGCAGCGGCACCGAGCAGCTGATCGAAGTCGTCCACAGCTATTTCAAGTAAGCAATGGCCGTGAAATCGCCGTGCATCGAACTCTGTGCGTTCGATGGCAAAACCGGTTTGTGCACGGGCTGTTACCGCACGCGCGAGGAAGCGCGCGGCTGGAAAAAGATGACCGACCATCGGCGGCATCAGATCATCAACGAACGCGCGCGCCGGCAGGCGAAGATCGGCCGCGAAGCCACGTCACGCGCAAAAGGCGAGTGAAGCGCGCGGGCCTGAACTCCGCGCCGCTTACGCGCAGCTTACTTACCCGCCTTGCCCTTCTTTTCGAGCGGCGTCCAGCTTGCCTCGTCCTGCAAACGGTCGAACAGACGATTGCGCCGCGCGCCGTCCAGTTCGGTCAGCCCGATGAGCGTATGGAACGCCATGCCGCTCGCCGCGAAATAACGCAGCAGCGCGAGTTCCTCGTCGCGCGCCTCGTCCTCGATGATCTTCGTGACGCGGTCGTCGCTGCTACGCACACGCCCGAGCATATCGGGCGACTCCACCATCACCGCCAGCATCGCGCGCGCGACTGAATTCGGCTGATTCACCGCCTCGCGAAAAATCTCGATCTGCGCGTTGAGCGTGGGCTCGGCCTTTTTCGCGCCTTCCTTGCTCAGATAATCGGCGGCAATCCGATGAAACTCGCTGAGCTGATGCTCCAGCAGCGCCTCCAGCACGCCGTTCTTGGTGCGGAACTGATGCAGCAGCCCGCCCTTGCTGATGCCGCTTTCGCGCGACAGCGCGTCGAACGTCAACGCGCCCGCGCCCTCCCTCGTCAGAATCGCCAGCGCGGCGGCGATGGCTTTCTTGCGGGACAGTTCGGAGCGGGTCGGGTTATCCATGTCGGGTCGAGGGCTGACTGCGTCGGCGGGGGAACGGGCGCGGCTGTCCGGCGTGAAAGGCCGCGCCTTTCGAACGGTCGGTCGGGTGCGGACGTGATTGTAACCAATTTCGGCTCGCCTCATAAACAAACCGGGTAGACGGTTTACATTTCTCGCGATTGCCGTTACGCTGCGTTCGCGGTGAAACACGGTTCTCGCCGCGTCTCCCATCTCCTTTCAGCGCCTGCTTCATTTATCCAAGGAATCTTCCGATGTCCGTCCAACGCCTCGCACTCCCCCTCGTCACGGGCACGCTGTCCCTCCTGTTGGCCGCCTGCGCCGGCGTTCAACCGGTCGCCTATTCCGGCATCGACGCCACGCACCAGCTTCAACCCAATCACGGCGACGACCGCAACAAGGTGCCCCTCGCCTACGGCATTCCCGTGTCCTGGGCACGCTATACCCAGGTCGTGCTCGATCCCGTCACCGTCTACCACGGCGCCGACGCGCAATTCGGCGACATGAAGGACGAGGACAAAACCGCGCTCGCCCACTACGCGCAACAGGCGTTCACGGAAAACCTCGGCAAACGCTTCCAGATGACGAACCAGACCGGCCCCGGCGTGCTGCGCGTGAAAGTGACGCTCACCGGCGCGGAAAGCACCACGCTGCTCGTGGGCCAGGCGATGCATTTCGATATCGCGGGCAATCTCTACAACGGCGTGCAGGCCGTGCGCGGCGGTCAGGGCGCGTTCAGCGGATCGGTGTCCTATGCCGTCGAGGTGTACGACAGCAACGATGACCGCCTGCTGAAAGCCTATGTCACCAAGCAGTATCCGAACGCGATGAATCTGCCCGCTGCGTTCGGCTCGCTGAGCGCCGCGAAAACCGGCCTCGATAAAGGTGCGCAAGCGCTCATCGCACAGATGCACTGACGTACCTGCACGGCCACGCGATTTTGCATACTTCACCGTACCGTAAGTAATAAGGATGCCTGATGATGAATCGTCTGGCGGAATTCGCGTGGTCGGCGGGCCATCCCACTTTGGCTATCACGCTCGTCTTCGCGGCTGCGTATTGTGCGGTCGGCATTCCCGCGCATTGCCTGCTCGGCCCCGGCGCGCGCGATTACTACGGGACGATGGCGGGCGTCTTCGCGGCGCTCGCTTATCTGACGCTGATATTGGGGTTCCGCTCATGAGCGCCGCCGATCGATGCCAGCGCGCGCGCGAACTGTGCGCGCGCTGCCTGTGCCGCTTGCGCCGCTTTTGCCGCGCGTTCGGCGATGTCATTGCGGGGAAGCTGTAAATGCTCCGCTCGACATCGCTGCCGATGAGCATCCTGATCGGCATCGCGCCCGTTATCGCCGTGCTGGCCGCTTGCCTGCTGCTCGCTCATGCGCTGTTCGATCACGGGCCGGAACTGACGATCGACTTCGCCAGCGGAGAAGGCTTGCAGGCGGGCAAGACGCGCGTGCGCTACCGCAGCGTGGAGGTCGGCGAACTCGAAGCGCTGCATCTGTCGCGCGACCGCTCGCACGTCACCGCCGTGGTGCAACTGATGTCGAACGCCGCCCGCCTCGCCGCCTGCGGGACGCGCTTCTGGGTGGCGCGCCCGCGCTTCGACGGCAGCGCGATTTCGGGCATCGAGACCTTGCGAAGCGCGCCCTATATCGACGTGGACGTGGACACCACCCGCCCCGCGCCCGCACGGTGCCGTCAGTTCATCGGCCTCGAAACGCCGCCCGTCGTGAGCGCCGATCAGCGCGGCAGCCGCTTCACCTTGCGCGGCGCGTCGCTCGGTTCGCTCCAGGCGGGCTCGCCGGTCTATTTTCATCGGATCGCCGTGGGGCAGATTCTCGGCTACACGCTGCCGAAAGACGGTCAGGCCGTCGATGTCGAGGTGTTCGTGAACGCGCCGTTCGACCGCTATGTCACGGCGTCGACGCGCTGGTGGCACGCGAGCGGCATCGACGTTCAACTCGATTCGCGCGGCTTCCAGCTCGATCTACAACCGCTCGAAGCGATGCTGCGCGGCGGCGTGCAGTTCGACACGCCCACGGCCGCGCCGCCGCAAACCGCGCGCAAGAACACCGCCTTCACGCTCGCCGACAACGAGGCCGACGCGCTGCGCAGCACCAGCGGTCTCAGCGCGCCCGTACAGATGCGTTTTCGCGAATCCTTGCGCGGTCTCGCCGTTGGCGCGCCGGTCGATTTTCATGGCGTCGAGATCGGCAACGTCACGCACATCGATGTCGACAGCGAGACGGCTCACGGCGGCTTCGACATGATCGTCAGCCTGAATCTCTACCCGTTCCGGCTCGGACGGCGCTATCGCGCGGCGCTCGGCGACGGCGAAGGTCCGGGCGGCCGCACGTTGTTGCGCGATCTGATCGCTCAAGGCATGCGCGGGCAGGTGCGCATGGGCAGCGTGCTGACCGGCCAGCGCTATATCGCGCTCGACTTCTTTCCGAAGGCGCCGCCGGTTCATTTCGACGCGGCCAGCGCCTCGGTCGAACTGCCCACGGTGCCCAACACCATCGAGGAACTTCAGGACACGCTCGCCGATATCGTCACGAAACTCGATCGCGTGCCGTACGCCGAAATCGGCCGGAACGTCGATGCGTCGCTTCAAGGCGCGAATGCGCTACTCAAGACACTGAACGATGAAACCGTTCCACAAACGCAGTCCACGCTGGCTTTTGCGCAGACGTCTTTTGCCGCTGCTCGCGCCACGCTCGAAACGGATTCGCCTTTGCAATCCGATGTGCGCGAGGCCACGGCGCAATTGCGCCGGACGCTCGCGAGCGTGAACGCGCTGGCAGATTACCTTCAGCGTCACCCGGAATCGATCGTGTGGGGCAAGCCCACGGAGCCGTCGACGCTATCGAAACCTTGACGGCGTAAATCCCTTCCGGCATCAGCGCGTCGCGCGAGCAACCGCCCGGCAAGGTGCGAGCGATTCAACCCGCAATCCGCGCGACGAAGCGACGAAGCGGCGCTTAACCTCGCACCTTGAACACGCCGACCACTTCATCGAGCCCGCTCGCCTGCTGCGCCATCGCCTGCGCCGCCGCCGATGCCTGCTCGACCAGCGCGGCGTTCTGCTGGGTCACGTGATCCATCTGCGACACCGCCACGTTCACCTGCCCGATGCCCGTGCTCTGCTCCTCGGACGCCGAAGCGATCTCGCTCAGAATCTCGTTCACGCGCGAGACGTCGCGAATGATGTCGGCGATCGTGCTGCCCGCTTCCTCGACGAGCTTCGAACCGGCATCGACGCGCGACGTGGCCTGACCGATCAGCCCGCGAATCTCTCCCGCCGCCGTGGCCACGCGTTGCGCGAGCGTGCGCACTTCCGACGCCACGACCGCGAAGCCGCGTCCCTGATCGCCCGCGCGCGCGGCTTCGACCGCCGCATTGAGCGCGAGAATATTGGTCTGGAACGCAATGCTCTCGATCGCGCTGATGATCTCGTTCATGCGCCGCGAGCTGTCCGCGATACCCTGCATCGTCTCGACGACTTCGCCCACCACCACGCCGCCGCGCTGCGCCGTGTCCGATGCCGCGCCCGCGAGCGACGTGGCCTGGCGCGCGTTCTCGGCGTTCTGGCGCACCGTCGCGGTCAATTCTTCCATGCTCGACGCCGTTTCTTCGAGCGACGCGGCCTGCGCTTCCGTGCGTTGTGACAGATCCGAATTACCGCTGGCGATTTCGCGCGCGGCGGTGTTGATCGCGCTCGCGCCGTCACGCACGCGGCCGATCATATCGACGAGATTCGTCTGCATCGCCTTGACGCCTTCGAGCAATTGCCCCATTTCGTCGAGCGATTTGACTTCGATACGCGCGGTGAGATCGCCATTCGCGATGGCCTTGAAATGCGCGAGCGCCTGCGCAAGCGGACCGCCAATCGCGCGCTGCAAGGCAAGCCACGCGAACCCGGCCGCGCACAGCGCGAACAGCACGCCCACGACGGCCACGGTCACGAACAAGTGAAAGCGCTGCTGCGCGCGCTCGTAAGTGGCGACCGCAAAACCGGCCTGCATTTTCTGCAAGGCGTCGATACTGCTCGTGACATCGCCATAGACCGCCGACGAAGTATTCTGGACTGCCGAGCGAATCTGATTGCTATCCTTCGTTTCGATCGCGCGATAAACGGGTTCATAGCCGTCCTGCAAAAGCAGCTTCAGTTTGGCGTCGATCTCGTCGGCCTTGCGCGCTTCCTCGTCGTTATAACTCGGCAGCTTGCGATAGTTGTCCCACGAGTGCTGCGCATGTTCGAGCTGATCGCGCGAATTCTTCTCGGAACGCGGAATGTCCGGCGCGTCGGGCGTCAGGCCGATGCGAAACAGCCAGAGCCGGCTGCGCGCCAGCGCGACGCTCGTTTCGCTCAGCGCCACAGCCGAACCGAGTTGATTCGAATAAAGCGTTTGCAAATCGTGATTGCTATAACTCACGCCTGCAATTCCCATTGAGCCGCCAATGACCAGTAGGCAGCCGAGAAACCCCATCGCGAGAGCCAGGCGCGCGCGGATTGTAATTTTTTTAAACATATCGCAAAGTGAAATCGCTGAAAGAACAGAGGAATTCAAATTCGTGCCGTTGCCTCCGTCTACGGCAGCATCGATTGAAACTTGAGCATTCCACAGCGATCGTTGCGCACTCTATCTTTTTTCGCATATCTGCTATGCGTCATACGCAAGGGCGGCAATCGGGCATGACCGCATAATCACCATCACAAGTTATTTCACGGTTCGGGCATCCTTGGCCCAACCTTCGATATAGAACAAAGCGGGCAGCAGCCTGCGCTGGAGATCAGCCTCATGCAGACGTGGTACAGCACCATGAATTCCTCCCAGCGGCGCACCTTCTGGGCCTGTTTTCTCGGCTGGGTCCTGGACGCCATGGACGTGCAGTTCTTCGCGTTCGTCATTCCCACTTTGCTCACCGCCTGGCACATGACCAAGGCACAGGCCGGCGTGATCGGCACCTCGGCACTGGTTGCCTCGGCCGTGGGCGGCGTGATTGCGGGCGTGCTCGCCGACCGTATCGGCCGCGTGCGTGTGCTCAAGCTCGCGATTCTGTGGTTCTCGCTGTTCACCGGCCTCTCGGCCTTCACGAACAGCTTCCATCAACTGCTGTTCACGCGCAGCCTTCAGGGCCTCGGCTTCGGCGGCGAATGGGCGGCGGGCGCGATCCTGATCGGCGAAGTCGTCGACAAGCGCATTCGCGGACGCGCCGTGGGCTGCGTGCAAAGCGGTTGGCCCGTGGGCTATGCGCTCGCCGCGCTGCTCTACTGGGTGCTGTTCAGCGCGCTGCCCGAGCAATATGCGTGGCGCCTGCTGTTCCTGCTGGGCATTCTGCCGGGCCTGCTCGTGCTGTGGATGCGCCGCAATGTGGACGAATCGGCGGCCTTCGAATCGGCAGCAGAATTCCGCGCGCAAAGCGGTCTGTTCGACACCTTCGGCCGTATCTTCGCGCCCAGCGTGTTGCCGCGCACCCTGCTGGCTTCGGCGATGGCAGCGGGCGCGCTCGGCGGCAACTACACGATCCTCACGTGGCTCGTGACCTACCTGCGCGAAACGCAAAGCCTGACCGTCAACCTCACGACGATGTACCTCGCGGTCAATATCTTCGGCTCGTTCTGCGGCTACGTGGGCATGGCCTATCTGAGCGATGCAATCGGCCGCCGCTGGACCTTCTCGCTGTCGGCAGCGGGCGCGACGCTCACGGTGCTGGCCTACACGCAACTGCATCTGCCGCTGTCCGCGCTGCTGGTGCTGGGCTTCCCGCTCGGTCTGTTCCAGTCGGGCATCGTCTCCGGCATGGGCGCGTGCTTCACCGAACTGTTCCCGGTGCAGATCCGCGCCTCGGCGGGCGGCTTCTCGTATAACTTCGGCCGCGGCATCGGCTCGCTGGTGCCCGCCGCGGTCGGCATCACGAGCGCGTCGGTCGGATTGGCGAAGTCGATCGGCGTGTGGGCGGCGGCTTCGTATGTGGTGGTGTTCATCGTCGCCGTATTCCTGCCGGAAACGCGTAACAAGCAACTCGAAGGGCAAGCCTGATTTGCTGCTGCTTAGCCTCGCCTGAAAGCGGCGCGTGCCTGGGTCTCCGAACGATTCCCGGCCACGCGCCGCGTCCCTTTGCGCATCAAGGAAAACGTCAGCTTCCGGTTCGCGCGTGATATAACGAGCACTTGCGTAATCCGTATCGGCCGCGCCCGGCCTGGCGCGCGGCACCGCCGATACCCGCTCGTGAATCGCCCATGAACTCAGACGACCTCGCCGTCTTCGCCCACGTCGCGAAGACCGGCAGCATTTCGCGCACCGCGATGGAACTGGGCGCGAACCAGTCCACCGTCAGCCGCCGCATCGCCGTGCTCGAAGCCGAACTGGGCGTGCGCCTGTTTCGCCGCAGCGGCCGCGGTGTCGGGCTCACCGAGCGTGGCGCACAACTGCTCGGTTATGCCCAAGCGCTCGAACGCACGCTCGACGAAGCGCGCGGCGCGATGCGCAGCGGCGTCGAAAGCGGTCCCACGCGTCTCGTCATCGCCGCTCAACCCACCATCGCCCGCATCATGTTCGCGAGCCTCGGCCATCGGCTGCGCGCGCGTTATCCGAACACGCGTGTGCGTTTTATCGAAGGTCTCGCGAGCCAGATTCTCGGCCGTCTGAGCGACGGCGAAATCGATCTGGCCGTCATGTATGTGCCCGAGCATCGCGGCGCGATGCAGTTCGATACGCTGCTCGCGGAACAGATCTGTCTCGTCGCGCCCGCGAATTACGCGCTGCCCGAAGGTCCGATCGACGTGAGCATGCTCGGCCAGGTGCCGCTCATTTTGCCGAGCACGCATCACGGCTTGCGCGTGCTGGTCGAATCGCTCGCGGCGCGCCACGGCTTCACGCCGCGCATCGTGCTCGAATGCGATGGCTCGATCTCACTCACGAAACGCCTCGTGATCGCGCAATGCGGCTGCACGGTGCTGCCCGCCGCCTCCGTGATCGAGGAAGTCGCCGATGGTCGATTGCAATGCGTGCCGCTCGATAATCCCGTCGTCATGCGCGACGTGGCGATTGCCTGGCCGCAGAACCGCACGATGCCCGATGGCGTCTGGAGCGTGGCGCAGATGATTCGCGACGTCGCGGCGGATCTCGTGACGACCGGCGACTGGCCCGGCACCACGTTGACGCCGGGCGCGCCTGAAGAACTGCCGCCTATGGAAGACTGACGCGATTCAGCGCTAAAAACACGCTGTCAAAATGAAAAACGCCCGCGAGCGCATCGTGAGATGCCATCGCGGGCGTTGCTTTTTACGCCTGAATCCAGGCGTATCAATGTGGCGTTAGTCGTGCTTCAGTCGCACCTTAATCGCGCGTCAGATCGCCATCGTAAAGACGCCAGATGTCGAGCGGATTCGCCTGCTTGAGCGCTTCCGGCAGCAGCGTATCGGGCACCGACTGATAGCAGACCGGACGCAGGAAGCGGTCGATAGCCGTTGCGCCCACCGAGGTCGTACGCGTGTCCGACGTGGCCGGGAACGGGCCGCCATGCACCATCGCGTGACTGACTTCGACGCCGGTCGGGAACGCGTTGAACAGCACGCGGCCCGCCTTGCGTTCGAGCGTCGGCAACAGCGCGCTCGCGTGCGCGTGATCGGCTTCGTCGAGATGCACGGTGGCCGTCAACTGGCCGCTCATGCGGCGCAGCACGGTGCACAGTTCGTCGAGGTCGCGGCACGCCACGATCAGCGAACTCGGCCCGAAGATCTCTTCCTGCATCTCCGTTTCCGCGAGGAACGCGCGCGCATCGGTGCGCAGCAGCGCAGGCACCGCATCGAACGCGCCCGCCGCTTCGCGGCCGTTCGCGAGCGTCGTCACCTCCGCCAGCGCGCTCAAACGATCGACGCCCCGGCAATACGCGGCGTGGATGTTCGGCGTGAGCATGGTCGTCGCGGCTTTCGCGCTGATCGCCTCGGCCGCCGTCGCGCAGAACGCGTCGAGCGCCGCGCCTTCGAGCGCGAGCACGATGCCCGGATTCGTGCAGAACTGTCCCGTGCCGAGCACGATCGAATCGGCGTACTCGCTGGCGATCTGTGCGCCGCGCGCTTCGAGCGCCGCGGGCAACAGCACGACCGGATTGATGCTGCTCATTTCCGCATAGACGGGAATGGGTTCGGCGCGCGCCTGCGCGATGCGCTGCAGCGCGAGCCCGCCCTGACGCGAGCCCGTGAAGCCCACGGCCTGAATCTCGGGATGACGCACGAGCGCTTCGCCCACCGCCGTACCTTCGCCGATCAGCAGCGAGAACACGCCCTCGGGCATCCCCGTTTCGCGCGCGGCGCGGGCAATCGCGTGCCCCACGAGTTCCGAGGTGCCGAGGTGCGCCGGGTGCGCCTTGGCGACCACCGGACAACCGGCGGCCAGCGCCGAAGCCGTGTCGCCGCCCGCCACCGAAAACGCGAGCGGGAAATTGCTCGCGCCGAACACGGCGACCGGCCCGAGGCCGATGCGGCGCAGACGCAGATCGGGACGCGGCAGCGGCGCGCGCTGCGGCAACGCCGGATCGATGATCGCACCGTGCCAGCGGCCGTCGCGCACGACCGACGCGAACAGCTTCAACTGATTCACCGTGCGCATGCGCTCGCCTTCGAGACGCGCCATCGGCAGCGCGGTTTCGAGGTGCGCGCGTTCGGTCAGCCTCGGGCCGAGATCGACGAGCGCCTGCGCGATCGCTTCGAGAAACGCGGCGCGCCGCTCGTCGGGCAAGGCGCGGTAAGCGTCGAATGCCTCGCCCGCCAGCGTGCAGGCGCGCTCGACGTCGTCGGCCGTCGCGCAGCCGAATGCGGGCGCGAGCGCCTCGCCGGTCAGCGCCGCGTGCGCGTAAGTCACGCCATCGGCGCCCTTCACCGGCGTGCCGCCGATGACCATCATGCCTTGAATGTCGATTGTCATGCTCATGCGCTCAAACGGTTAGCGGGAGTGATCTGCAGCGGATCGGTGCGAAGCTCGATGAGCGCCGCCACGCCCGCACGCTGCGCGCGCTCGAACGCGGCCGCGAAGTCTTCGGTGCGCTCGACGCGTTCCGCATGCGCGCCGAAGGCCTGCGCCATCGCCACGAAATCGGGATTCACGAATTGCGTGGCCGAAACGCGGCCCGGATATTCGCGCTCCTGATGCATGCGGATCGTGCCGAGCATATTGTTGTTCACGACGATGACGATCAGCGGCGCGCCGAACTGCACCGCCGTGGCGAGTTCCTGCGGATACATCATGAAACAGCCGTCACCGGCGAAGCACACCACCGAACGTTCCGGATTCCTGATCTTTGCTGCAATCGCCGCCGGGAAGCCGTAGCCCATCGCACCGTTGGTCGGCGCGAGTTCCGTCGACGGACTGCGATAGCGATAGAAGCGATGCACCCAGACCGTGTAGTTGCCCGCGCCGTTCGAGATCACGGCGTCGTCGGGCAGCACGTCGTTCAGATGCGCGACGACCTGCGCGAGATCGACGCCCTGAATCTCGCCGCTCGATGCGGGCGGCGTCGAATGCGCGACGTAATCCGCGCGCGCCGACTCGGTCCATGCCTGCCAGCGCTGCTGCGTGGCCGCCGCGACCGGCGCGACGCCGTCGAGCGCCAGCGCGAACGCGCGCAGCGAAGCGTGAATCGGCAGACGCGACTGAAACACGCGGCCGAGTTCTTCGGCGTCGGGATGGACGTGCACCATCGTCTGCTTCGGCGTCGGGCTTTCGAACACCGTGTAGCCCGACGAAGTCGTTTCCGCGAGACGCGAGCCGACGACGATCACCAGATCGGCGTCTTTCGCGCGCTCGGAAAGTTTCGGCGACACACCGAGGCCCAACTGGCCCACGTAATGCGGATCGCGATTGTCGAACAGATCCTGGCGGCGGAACGAAGCCGCGACCGGCAGATTGTTGGCGTGCACGAAGCGCTTGAGCGCGGCCGTGGACTCGCCATCCCAGCCCGTGCCGCCGACGACCAGCAGCGGACGCGCGGCGGCGTCGAGCAACTCGCGCAGCGTCTCGAGCGATTGAGGTTCGGGCGCGGCATGCGCGATACGCACGGCAGGCGCGTCGGCCACGGCGGCCGAGCCGAACAGCACGTCTTCAGGCAGCGCGATCACGACCGGACCCGGACGGCCCGACAGCGCCACGCTGAACGCCTTCGCGAGGATCTCGGGAATGCGCTCCACGCTTTCGATCTGCGTGACCCACTTGGCGATGCCGCCGAACATCTGGCGGTAATCGACTTCCTGGAACGCGCCGCGCCCGATGAAGTCCTGCTCGACCTGGCCGATGAACAGGATCATCGGCGTCGAATCTTCGCTCGCCGTATGCACGCCGTTGCTCGCGTGCGTGGCGCCGGGGCCGCGCGTCACGAAGCAGATGCCGGGGCGGCCCGTCAGCTTTCCGTAGGCATCGGCCATGTTCGAGGCCGCGCCTTCGTGGCGCGTGGTGATGGTGCGCACGCCATGCGCGTCGTGCAAGGCGTCGAGCACCGGCAGATAGCTCTCGCCGGGCACGCAGTAGACGGTATCGACGCCATTGCGCACGAGCGCGTCCACGAGGATGCGGCCGCCGTTGCGCGGCTGGGCGGTTTCAGACATGAGTTCAGGCTCCCTGTTCAAGGTGTCGCGCGAGCTCAGCCGCTGGGCCGCACGCGCTTCGAATTGCCTGAAATTATCCGCACCGCACAGAACGCTGGGCGCGCGCATGCCGCATAGCAGCTATGCGCGGCATGCGCGATGGCTCCGGATGGCTCCGCTTAGAAGTCCGTCGTCACCGAGAACCAGGCCGTGCGCGGCTCGGCCTGCGTCAGATAACCGCCGAGCGCCGACGACCAGTACGAGCGATTGGCGAGATTCGTCACCATCACGTTGAAGCTCGTGTCGTGCTTGAGAACCTGAGTCTTGTAGCGCGCGCCCACGTCGAAACGCGTCCACGACGGGATCTTCTGCGTGTTCGCCGTGTCGAGATACTGCGAACTGGTCCAGATCGCGCGGCCCATCAGCGTGAGGCCCTGCACTTGCGGCACGTCGTATTCGAGGTTCGCGTTGAAGGTCCACGCCGGCACGCCGATCGGACGATTGCCCTCTTCCGAGGCGTCGCCGGTGTCGATCAGCTTGGCGTCGATATACGACACGCCGCCGATCACGCGCAGGCCCTTGAGCGGCTCGCCGTACATCGAGAACTCCGCGCCGCGATGGCGCTGAATGCCGTCCGCCGCGTAAATGTTGGTCACGCTGTTCGTGTACGCGACCTGCTGCTTGATCTGATAGATCGCGAAGGCCGTGCCGAAATGATTCGCGTCGTACTTGATGCCCGCTTCGTACTGTTTCGCGCGATACGGGGCGAGCACCTGGCCGACGTTGGCCGCCGTGCTCGGCGCGGTGCCGCCTTCGACGAGACTTTCCGCGCGGTTCGCGTAGATCGACAGATTCGGCTGAAGCTTGTAGACGAGGCCGAGAATCGGCGTGGTCGCCGATTCGTTATAGGCCGAGTCCTGCGTTTCCGTGCCGTATCCGTAGCCGTTTTCGACGATGTTCTGACGACGCGCGCCGACCGTGAACAGCAGGCGGTCATGGAAGAAGCCAAGCGTGTCCGACACGACGAAGCTGCGCATCAGCGTCGTGCTCGTCAGGCCCGGATCGGAGAAGTCGCCCGCGCCATACGTGGTGCCCGGGATCGCAACCGTCGCCGTGTTGTAAAGGCTCGTTGACCACGGCAGGCCGTAGCTCCAGTTATAAGCGCCGTACTCCGCGATGCGTTCGATCTGCCAGCCCGCATTCACCTGGTTCGAAACCGGGCCGAGATTGAACTTGCCGCGCACACCCGTCTGCGCCGAGATCGCGTTTTCCTTGAACAGCGTGTTCATCCGGTACGCCGTCGTCGAGCCCGCATCGTAGGTGGGCGTCTCGTACTGCCCGAGTTCGGTCGTATGACGCGAGCCGACGCCCGCGTAAACGGTCCAGTTCGGCGCGATGTCGTATTCGCCGCGCAGCATGCCGACCGTGTCTTCCTGCTTCGAGTAGGACCACGGCTGCCCGTAGTTGTAGCTGGCCGAAGGCGTGGACGGCATCTCGTCGCCCGTGACGAACACGCCCGGACGGCCGCCCGTGATGTTGTTCTTCTGATAGAGGAAGTCGGCGTTCAGGCGGAACTTGTCGCCGCGATAATCGAGCGCGATCGCGGTCTGCTGCGAGTGGCTGTCCTGATTCTGCACGGCCGTGCTGCCGCCCACGATGGTCTGGTTCACGCGAATGCCGAACTGGTCGTTGTCGCCGAAGCGGCGGCCCACGTCCACGTGCGTGCCGAGTTCGCCCGACGCGCTGCCTTCCACGGTCACGCGCGTGATGGGCTTGTCGTCGGCGACCTTGGTCTGCACGTTGATCGTGCCGCCCACGCCCGAGCCGCCAGGCGCCGCGCCGTTCACGAACGCGCTCGCGCCCTTGAAGACATCGACGCGCTCGATCGCGCCCGTGTCGACCATCTGGCGCGGCGTGAGGCCATAGAAGCCGTCGAGGCCCACGTCATCGGAATAGACCTGGAAGCCGCGGATGATGTAGGTCTCAGAGAAGTTGCCGTAGCCGAGCGCGGTGCGCACGGCCGGATCGTTCGCGACGACATCGGCGACCGTCTGCGCCTGCTGGTCCTGAATCAGCTTCGACGTGTAGCTCGTGACCGAGAACGGCACGTCGAGCATTTTCTGCTTGCCGAGCACACCGATCGACGCGCCGCTCGCCACCTGCCCGCCCGCATACGCCGGCGCGAGGTCGCTGGGCAACGCGACGCGATCCGCCTTCACACTCACGGCGGGCAGCACCGACGACGACTGGGCGTTGTCCGTGCTGCTGGTGTCGCTCGTCGTGGCGTCGGCGGCATAGGCCTGCACGGACAGGCTCGCGAAGGCGATGGCCGCAGCGGCGAGCGGCGCCAGGCGAAACGCCTGCGCGGGTGAGGAGTTGGTTCGGTTCATTGTTGGTTATCCGCAGCGTGGTGGCGGGTCGATTGACCCAATGTGCATCAAAGGCCGCGATGATAACTGCAAATGAGAATGATTCTCCTTGCGGTTTGTTAGATTCGGAGGAAGCCGTAACTCGCAGTAAGAATTCAATGCGCTACGATTCGCCGCGCGCGCACGGGACCAGCCGGTGGGCCTTGTGGGACAAGCGTCTGCGCGAATCAGCGTCTCGATCAGCACGTAAACGCGCGTAAAAATTCACGACGATACGAGATGCCGCCACCTGTTGCGCCGCAGTCACAGCGGCCGCTGCATCCCGCAAGCGCGACGCGCATTCGCGCTCTTGCCACCCTCTTGCAGCCCTCCTGCATCCCTCTCCAGGCTCCCCGAAATTTCATTGAAAAGCGCCGCCGAAATCGCACGGCCGATTGGTTCATTTCGAATAGCGAGCATTTCCTGTCCTTATTCGTTTTTCGCAATAATTCGTAATCTCGATTAACGAATATTTCGGGTAAATGCACGTGAAATTCACGCATCGGCGAGCTTTCGTCTATCCATCTACGCAGAAAACTCCCTTTGTTTACGGCGTATTTCTATCGAAAAGCGCAATCACGTAACAAACGGGAATAAGAACGAACAATCGGTGATATCAATCGTGGCGCACAGGCCACAAGCGTAAAAAACAATTTTGTGTATCGCGTTATGCTCCGCGCTCGCTCTCATCGAGCGAATAACAATTCCATGGAGTAACGATGAAAAAGACTACCCTTTCCGCTCTCGCAGTCGCAGTCGCCGGTTTCGCCAGCGTCGCCCACGCACAGAGCACCGTCACGCTGTACGGTTTGATCGACGCAGGCGTTGCCTATAGCAGCAACTCGGGCGGCGCGCACCAATTCGAAGCCGCGAGCGGCCTGCTGAACGGCAGCCGTTTCGGCCTGAAGGGTCAGGAAGACCTCGGCGGCGGCCTGAAGGCAATCTTCACGCTCGAAAGCGGTTTCAGCGTCATGAGCGGCGCACTCAAGCAGAACAGCCGCATGTTCGGCCGCCAGGCATTCGTCGGCCTGTCGAGCAACCAGTACGGCTCGCTCACGCTCGGCCGCCAGTACGACAGCGTGGTCGACTATCTCGCGCCGCTCGCACTCAACGGCACGCAATACGGCGGCACGATCGCCTCGCACCCGTACGACAACGACAACCTGAACAACTCGTTCCGTATCAGCAACTCGGTCAAGTTCCAGAGCGTCGATTACAACGGCTTCAAGTTCGGCGCCCTCTACGGCTTCTCGAACGAAGCTGACGGCTTCGCCGACAACCGCGCTTACAGCGTGGGCGGCTCGTACGCATTCGGCGGCCTGAAGTTCGGCGCCGGCTACCTGCAGGTCAACGGCTCGGGCTCGTCGAGCAACTCGAGCGGCGCAGTCAGCAGCGACGCCACCTTCACGGCAGGCCGCCAGCGCACCTACGGCGCGGGCGTGAACTACGCGTTCGGCGCAGCGAACGTTGGCTTCGTCTTCACGCAGACGCAACTGAGCAACGCCACGCTGATCGGCTCGTCGAGCTCGGGCACGTCGTCGGGCATCGGCCTCAACGGCAGCGCGCGTTTCACGAACTATGAAGTCAACGCGCGTTACAACCTGACGCCGGCGCTGACGTTCTCGGGCGCATACACGTACACGGACGCGAGCCTGAAGGGCGTCGATCCGAAGTACCACCAGATCACGCTGCAGTCGGACTACGCGCTCTCGAAGCGCACCGACGTGTACGCGGAAGCGGCTTACCAGCACGTGAGCAACACGGGCGACTCGGGCATCGGCGCGGATATCGTCGGCTTCTCGGCATCGTCGTCGAGCTCGCAGGTCGTTGGCACGGTCGGCATCCGTCACCGCTTCTGATCTGAGCCGATCTGATCGGTAACGATCGCACCATGAGAGTCGCCCTGCGCGAGCGATGACCTCGCTCGGTAAGGGGCTTGTCGAGCGTGCCACATTCCATGTGACGTCCGCGATTCGACGACCCGGTTGCCTTCCTGGCAACCGGGTTTTTTATTTGCGCGGCGCTTTGAATTGATTCGTTATCCCTGGCGATTCGATTCAGCTATTGAATCGATTTGAGCGCTGCGGCCAGCATGGCATCCCGCTTCCCGGCAACGTGTCACCATACGGTGCGTTGCGGGTTCGCGTCATTCTCGTCCGGCCCCGCGAGGGCGGACACATTGGCGAGATGCCATGCGAATGAATGCTATCGTCTGGCCGGAAGGCGGTACGTCCGGCTTCACCGATAACGTCTGCAATGCATCACACCCAACCCAATCCGATGATCGACGGTCATCAAGACGGGCTCGACGGATTCGTTTCCGTCGCGCGCAAGGAGCAACAGACATGAAAGCGATCGTGGTTCGCGCACCGGGCGGTCTCGACCGTCTGGAACTGACCGACCTGCCCGATCCGGGCCAACCGGCAGCGGGTGAAATCCGCGTGAAGCTGCACGCAACCTCGCTGAACTTTCACGATCTGCTGGTCGCCAACGGCGGCATTCCCACCGCAGACGGACGCGTGCCGATGGCCGACGGCGCGGGCGTCGTGGAAGCCGTGGGCGCGGGCGTCAGTGAATTCAAACCCGGCGATCACGTGGTGTCGTGTTTCTTTCCGCAATGGCCTGCCGGTCCTGCGTTTGCCGACGTCGGCCATTTCCAGGGCACGCCCGGCGACGGCATCGACGGATTCGCCGCCGAATACGCGGTGCGCCCCGCGAGCGCATTCACGCACGCGCCGCGCGGCTGGCGCCATGCCGAATCCGCCACGATCACGACCGCCGGCCTGACCGCATGGCGCGCGCTGGTCGGCGACGGACAATTGAAAGCGGGCGACACCGTGCTCACGCTCGGCACCGGCGGCGTGTCGATCATTGCGTTGCAGATTGCCAAGGCGATGGGCGCGCGCGTGATCGTGACATCGTCGTCGGATGAGAAGCTCGCGCGTGCGCGTGCATTGGGCGCGGACGACGGCATCAATTACCGCACGACGCCCGCATGGGGCAACGCCGCGCGTGACTTGACCGGTGGCCGTGGCGTCGATCATGTCGTCGAGCTGGGCGGACCGGGCACGCTCGCGCAGTCGATCGATGCGGTGCGCGTGGGCGGCCATATTTCGCTGATCGGCGTGCTCACGGGCCGTCAAGGCGATGTGCCGACTTCGGTGCTCATGGCGAAACAGGCGCGCCTGCAAGGCCTGATTGTCGGCAGCCGCAAGCAGCAGCAGGATTTTGTCGCCGCGTTGGAGCAGACCGGTATTCGCCCGGTTCTGGACCGCAGTTTCGGCCTCGAACAACTCGCCGATGCGTTCCGCTTTCAGGAAAGCGGCGGTCATTTCGGCAAGGTCGTGGTCGAGTGGTGAAGGCGCGACAGTCCATTGCCGACTGCATCGAAGCGGATGCGCGAGCAATCAGTCGACGCTGGTCATCGGTAAATCACTCCGGCGGCAAATTCTGGCAGTCCGTTTCGCGCCAATGCGCGACGAGGCGCTGCGCCTCGTGCAAATCGTCCGGGTAATTGGGATCGTCGTTCCATGGCGACGGGTCGTAGCCGGCCTTCCTCAGCGCCGAAAGCTCGCTTTGGCGTTGTGATTTGGTCGGCGACGAATGGCTGCTTAACGCGGCCAGATCGCGGCATTCCGTGGGCGTCAGATGCGGCCCGGTTTGCTGCACGGGCGCGGCGCATCCCGCGAGCCAAAGCGCCAACACCGCACACGTCGAACCCTTTCCCGCAAAGTTTTTCATAGCGCATCTCCACGCGTCCGATTAGCGCGGCGCAAGCGGTGCGAAACCGCCGGTCGGGCGCGAATATCGCGTTCACTTCGCATTCATTTTGCCTGAGTCCGGGCAAGCGCATGGTCATCGCCGCCCGACCTTCTCACTGCACTGACCGGCCGCGCTCGCGCCCCTCATCGCGATGAGGCTAGGACCTAAGTCCGATTGACTCGAACGCTCTACGTGGCACCCTTCGACATAGCAAACCACCGCCCGACACACCATTCAACCCGCTATAGAGATCGCCATGCAATCATCAAGCCTGAAATTCGTGGTTGCGCTGTTTTCCCTGGTCGCGATGGCGTCGTCGCAAACCGCCTGGGCAACCGAGCAGGCCCAGCAGCGGCGCGCGGGACGCGACGTCCGCCAGGACACGCGGCAGGGTTCGCGTCATACCAAGCAGGATTGCCGCGCGGCAAACCAGAAAAGCAACTCGCAATGCCGCCAGGACAAACGGGACACCAAACAGCAAGGTCGCCAGACGGCACGCGATATCAAGTATTGACCGTCTGTTAAGCGACTATTGAGCGACCGCGCCGGACCTCAACGTCCGCCGTGACGAACCAGCGCATCCATGGCGCGAAGCACGACAGGATCGGCGCGCGGCCAGTCCGATGTCGCGCCGGCAACCGTATTGCCCCCCATCGCGAAGATCCGCGTGCTGCGCCCGCCCGCACCACGCGGCGTGCGTCGCGCGACGTGCACTTCGTCGCACGCCAGCATGGACTGAAGCGCGCCCTGCACTTCGCGCACGGCCGCACCGAGTTGCTGTGCCACTTGCGCAGCGGTCAGTTCGCGGCCGTCCGCCAGCAACGCCGCGATGTCGCCACTCAGGCGCGGCTGCACCGTGCCGTGTATCGCGGTGTTCGCTTCATCCGCCTGAACTTGGCGCGCGAGCGGACGGGAGTGAGCGGGCGCGAGCTCGACCACGGCCGATTCAGCGGGATCGCTGGTGTCTTCCTGGTTCGTTAAACCGGCATTTGTCTGATCGTCGATGCCCATTTCGCGGCGCGCACGACAGCGCTGATCCAGAATCAGGCGAAAGAAACGGCTGGCGAGAACGCGTTCGATATCCACGACATCGAAACACGTGCCGAGCGCGCGGCCCACCGCTTTCCAATCGTCGAGCGTGCCGCTGTCGGCCAATACGAATGCCCGTTGCCGGATCGTTTCGTGGCGGGCGCCCTTGTCCACACTCTCACACTTTTTCATATCACCTCTCGCTGACGACGCCCCTGCGGCCGTTACGGGTGATCGCGCCGAATCGCGCTGCATCGCGGCGGGGCTTTACGCGCGCCGCCTCCGGCTTGCATGGCAATGCCTGAACGATGGTTGAACCATGAGCGTAACCGCGAGATATGGCTGGCGCTATCGGACTTTCGTCCGATGCGCAGCACGGATTTCTCGTTGCATGCTGTTGAACGCGCGGCGCTATTCTTTAAAAACGTTTCGCTGTCCGCCAATCAACTCTTCAACTGCTGAACCGCGCGCGCACGGCTCGCCTGCGCATCCTTGAGAAGACGATACGACGCATAGTATTTGTAGATATTGCGCACATACGTGGTCGTCTCGACGCCGACTTTTTCGGCCACCACGATTTCCACGTTGTTGAACCAGACGTCGGGGTTCAGGCCACGCTCCGCGGCGAGCTTGCGCATTTTCGCAATTGTTCCCGGTCCGGCGTTATAACTGGCGAATGCAAACAGCGGCCGATCCACTTCCGAGAAATGGGCGTCCTGGAAGTAACGGGTCATCAATTGATCCAGATATTTCGCGCCGGCGTGGATATTCGACTGCGCAACCTTGATGTCGCCGACCTTCAATTCCTTGCCCGTGCTCGGCATCAATTGCATGATGCCGACCGCGCCCACGCGACTCTTCGCATTCTGATTGAGTTGCGATTCCTGAAAGCCCTGGGCGGCCAGCATCAGCGGATCGAAATCATATTGCTGGCCATACTTTTCGAAGAACGCCACCGTCTCCCTGAAACGCACCAGTTCGGCCGATTCTGTATTGTTATGAATCTGCTTGATACCCTGCATATACTGCTTCAGCCGAACCTGCGCCACGCTTTGCTTCGTGATGAAATTGTCGTAGAAGGTGCCGATCGCCGCCTGAAGCTGCGGGCTCTGCTTGCGAATCGCCCAGCCGATCTTTCCGCCCTCGCGTACCGCGATATTTTCGTGCACCTGAATCTGCGGCAGCATCTGCGCCCACATGCGCGCCTTCCAGTCGTCCACCACGATAATCTGCAGCAGACCGACGTTGAGCATTTCCATCGCATCTTCATCTTCGAGCGCGTCGGGCAGCAGCACGATCTTCATCGGCGCCTTGCCTTCCTTCTGGAAGCGGCTGTTCAGCGCCATCAGGCTCTCGTAATAGCTGCTCGAACGGCGCACGTGCACCGTTTTGCCGCTGAGGTCGTCGAGCTTCGATAATGCCGGCGATTTCGGCCCGGTCAGCACCAGCTCGCGCGTGGGTTTGAGCCCATGAGCCGTGACGAAATCCACTTCCTTCTGCCGACTCGCCGTGACGGTCAAATTGCCGGCGGCGATATCGCCAAGGCCGTCCTTGAGTCCGGGTAGCAGCCTGTCACGCGTCGTGGGAATCATCACGACCGTGATCGGACGCTTGCCGAGACGATCGGCGTAAGTCTTGTTGATGTATCGATCGAAATCGCGCACGAAGTCCGCGGTCAAACCGCGCTCGTGGCCGCGGTCATTGAAATACAGCGTGCGGCTGAAGGGCACCAGCACGCGTATCACCCGGCGTTCGAGCATGGCGTCGAAATCGCCGCGCCACGGCTTGTTGGTCAGATCGATGCCGCGCGGCGCGCTTGCGGCAACGGGCGCGGATGCCGTCTGCGCCGATGATGCCGACGACGCCGACGTTGCAGATGCCGGTCGCGCCGGGGAAGTTGGGGAAGCGGCTGAGCAAGGCTTGCACCCCACGCAGAGTGCAATACCTATGAGCGCCGACAGGCACCACGCGCGAGCGAAACACATCATTCACACCATTTTTGTCCGGCGCCATGACCCGGAAGCGCCGTCGGGGATTGCTGTTCACCCGGGCATAATCATCTGAGCTATCGGCGCGTTCGGCGTGCCTGCTTCGACACTTAAAGCATAGTTGCGCGCGCTTGCGGTTCAAGGGCTTTCAGTGTGTTGGGCGACGCGGCGCGCTCCCGGCGCGCGCGAGAAAAACCGGCGCGGAATTATGTGGCCTGTTCAATAAGAATGGTGGACGCGCGAGCGCGCCGCATTTCCCTTTGTGCAATTCATGCAACGCGCTTTGCTTTCGCGCGAGCGCGCCACTACATTAAGCACACTATCCGCGCAATCCACGCCTGTCATGCGCATCACATCGGCCGCCGGGCAAGGACGACACCATGAGCCACCTGCTTGCGAAGATCAAGGAAGAGGCGTTGAAGGCGCTGCCGCCGACGCTGTTTTTCTTCGTCATCCTTCATATCGTCGCGCTTATCCGATCGTTGATGGTCAAAGGCACGGGCCTTGAAATTCCGACCTCGGCATCGGTCCTGATTGCATCGCTCATACTCGGAAAATCCGTGCTGGTCGCCGACATGCTGCCGTTCATCAACCGCTTTCCCGACAAGCCACTCGCCTGGAACGTCGGCTGGAAAACACTGATGTACGCGCTCGTTGCGCTCGTCGTGCATTTTCTGGAGCGGCTTTACGATATCTGGAAAGAATCGCCGACGCTTGCTGCAGCGAATCAGGCGCTGTTCACGGATATAAACTGGCCGCGTTTCCTGGCGGTCCAGATCCTGCTCGTCACGCTGATTTTCAATTACTGCGTGATTGCGGAACTCTCGCGCGCATTCGGACGCGGCAATCTCAAGCGAATGTTTTTCGGTCCCATGCCGCGTCGCGATTAAAGCCGTGATTAACGTCGCGATTGAAGTCTCGATTCAAATCGCCATCGGTTAACGCATCGGCACACGGCAGCCAGATCGCGAAGGCCGTACCGCCGCCTTGACGGGCGATCACCTCGATCTGGCCGCGATGCGCTTCGACGATCGAGCGGACAATCGACAGCCCGAGCCCCATGCCGTGCGGCTTGGTGGTGTAGAACGGTTCGAACAGCCGTTGCGCCGATGTCGCGTCGAATCCGCAGCCGCGATCGGCCACGGTGAATTCGACGCCGTGCGCGACGGCTTGTGTCGCGAGTGTCAGCACGCGGCTCGATGCTTCCACACCCTGCATGGCGTCCATCGCATTGATGGTGAGGTTGAGCGCCACTTGCTGAAGTTGAACGGGGTCGCCCATGATGCTGGCGTCGGCGGCGTCGAACTGCGTTTCGAGCCTGATGTCGCGCCGTTTGGCTTCCGGCGCGATCAGTTTCAGCGCGCCGTCGAGCGTGGCGTCGAGCGCGAGCGGGCCGAACGCGACGCCCTGCTTTTGCAGCAAGCTGCGCAGGCGCTGCACGACTTCATTGGCGCGCAAGGCGTCGCGCTTCACGTCGGAGAGGATTTCCCGCAATTCGTCGGCGTCGAGATTCGATGCCTTGATCAGCAATTCCGCCGCATCGGCATTGCTCAGAATCGCGCCCAGCGGCTGCCCGACTTCATGCGCGATCGATGCGCTCAATTCGCCGACGGTGGCGAAGCGCGCCGCACGCGCAAGTTCGTCTCGACGCGCGACGACTTCGGCTTGCGCGCGACGGCGGCTGCGGCGCTGCGCGAGCAACGCGACGATCGTCACGGTCTGCGCCAGCAACACGGCAAGCGCGGTTGGATTGCGCATTCGATGCTCCGGCGTTTCACTATTTGCAATTGCGCGAGTCAGATCGCGAACAAGGAGCCATCGGCGCGCCTGAGCCATGCGGCGAACGAATTTGCCCATCAGATCCAAGCGGCAGCGTTTAATCGCGCGCCCGGATTTCGTGACGCCCTGCCACTGCATCCCGCCTGCTTACCGATGCTTACACAGATGTAAAGCGTTATAGCAATTTATCAAACCGTCTGGTTCGAAATTGCGCGAGACGAGCGAAAAACGCCCATCCTGCATAACGCCGAATCGAAAATGCGACATGACTGATCGCTGAAATCAATAAAGGCAAGCTGAATTCAGTTAACTGAAATAATCACAAAAACGCGCCGTATTCATTGCGCCGCACTGGACTGATCCGCGCCGGCAGCCCCAAAATGACGCCTCGCTCATCAGGATCCGCCGTGTGACCGCCCTGCCATTCGCCATCCTTTCGGCCACTTTCGCGGCCTTTACCGCGACGAATATGGACTCCGCCGCGCTCATGCTGGGGTTTTCGGCCTCCGCGAAGCCATTCAAGCTTTTCGCCGCATTCGTCGTGACTGGCGCGGGCGTGGTGGCCGCGAGCCTGCTGATCGGCCTAGCGGCCAGCAGCGTAGAGATGCCGTCGCGTTACTTCGGCGCGATTCCCCTCGCCATCGGGCTCGTGCAGCTCGCACGACAATCGCGGCGCTCGCCGCGCGATGCCGCGCCCGCACAGCCCGTCGTGGCCGATACGCTCTCGATCGGCGTGATGATGGCGGCGTTTCTCTCCGTGAGCACCGACAATCTGCTGATCTTCTCCGCCGTGCTCGCGCGAAGCGGACCGGGCGGCACGGACGTCACGCCGTGGATCTGCGCGATGCTGGTCGCGCTCTATCTTTTGATGGGCTGGCTCGGCGCCTGGGCGGGCAACCGGCTGGCGCGCCTGAGCGTGAAATTGCGCGCGCTCGCGCCCGTCATTACCGCGTGCGTCGGACTCACGACGCTGCTCGCCTAAGCTCGCCTCAGTTCGCCTGGCGCGCCGCTCACGCGGCCAATGCCGCCGCCGTCGATTTCGCATTTCACCCGCATGAGCATGCGCGCGAGCCAATCGGCCTGCGCGTGCTAAGCGTCGATCACGAAATGCGACACGCGCGTGCGCGCGATCCACATCACCAATGATTTGGATTGCCAATCAATTTCCCAGCATCGACGCGCACTGCTCTCCCTTCTGCTGCGCCGTCCCCCACCCTGCCTACGGGCATACCCTGGCATTGACCCGCCTCCTTGATCTAGCTCAAAATCAACCATATCGTGGACGCAACGTCCATATTATGGACAAACAACAAGGAGCCCCGCATGTCAGATCAGGATTTTTCGCTGATGACGCCCTATCAACTGCCGTTTCCGAAGGAAGCGCAGCAGGAGATCGTCGTGCCCGCCGCCATTCCCACCGATGAACGCGTCTGGGTGCCGCAAGCCGAGAACGTGTGGTTTCGCCCGCTGTGCCTGAACGCCTCGCAGGGCTACTGGATGAACCTGCTGCGCGTGCGCAAGTCGGGCGTGCTGAGCCGCCATCGCCATCCGCAGGCCGTGCACGGCATGGTGCTCAAGGGCCGCTGGCGCTATCTGGAGCACGACTGGGAAGCGACCGAAGGCAGCTATGTCTACGAGCCGCCCGGCGAAACGCACACGCTCTACGTGCCCGACGACGTCGAGGAAATGATCACCTACTTCCAGGTGAACGGCGTGATGTTCTACTGCGATCCGTACGGCAATTACACGGGCTACGAGGACGTCTTCACGAAGATCGACATGTGCCGCAAGCACTACGCGTCGGTCGGACTCGGCGAGGACTACGTGGACCAGTTCATCCGATGAGCGCGGCCCGCTACGACTTCAGCGGCCGCGTCGCCGTCGTCACGGGCGCGGCGGGCGGTATCGGCCGCGCGATCTGCGACGCCTTCGCGAGCTTCGGCGCGCGCACCGTGAACTGGGACCGCGTGGCGGGCGACACGTCGGCACCGCATGCGCCGCGTCACGTGGAGGTCGACGTCACGCACCCGCAGACCGTCGAAGCCGCCATGGCCGCCACGCTCGCCGAATTCGGCCGCGTCGATTTTCTGGTCAACAACGCGGGCTTCGCCGGTTCGACCGTGCCGCTCGACGCCTATTCACCCGACGAATGGCAGCGCATCGTCGAAGTCAATCTGCTCGGCACCTATCACGTGTGCCGCCACGTCGTGCCTTCGATGCGCCGCGCGGGCGCGGGCCGCATCGTCAACGTGGCCTCGCTCGCGGGCAAGGAAGGCACGCCGAACGCGTCGGCCTATAGCGCGGCGAAGGCCGGCGTGATCGCGCTGACCAAATCGCTCGGCAAGGAACTCGCGCAGACGGGCGTGCTCGTCAACGCGATCGCGCCCGCCGCCGTGGACACGCCGCTGCTCGCGCAGATGTCGCCCGCGCACGTGCAGACGATGATCGACAAGAGCCCGCTCGGCCGCCTCGGCACGGTGCAGGAAGTCGCCGATCTCGTGTTGTGGCTTTGTTCGGATTCCTGCACATTCAGCACCGGCGCCACCTTCGATTTATCCGGCGGACGCGCGACTTACTGAGTTCGACGCAGTTTTCGAACCCGCCACGCGCAGTCCGACCGGCACCTACACCAATTTTCAGGAGACGAGCCATGCCGACCAAATCGCCCCGGCTCAAACGCATTCAGACGGTCGCCGTCGCTTTTCTCACGGTGGCCGGCATCGTCAATTATCTCGACCGCAGCACGCTGTCGATCGCCAATCATTCGGTCGCGCAGGAGTTGCATCTGAACGCGTCGGAAATGGGGCTGCTGCTCTCGGCGTTTTCGCTCGCGTATGCGTTCGCGCAATTGCCGGTAGGCGCGCTGCTCGACCGCTTCGGCTCGCGCGTGATGCTCGGGCTCGGCATGCTGGTCTGGTCGGTCGCGCAGGTCGCGGGCGGTTTCATCCAGACGCTCAATCACTTCCTCGTCGCGCGCGTCGTGCTCGGCGTAGCCGAAGCGCCGCTCTTTCCGGCGGGCGCAAAAGTGATCCATGAATGGTTCGCCGTGCGCGAGCGAGGCGGCCCAACCGGCACGTTCATTTCCTCCTCGACGATTGCGCCGATGATCGCGCCGCCGCTGCTCACGGTGCTGATGCTCTCGTTCGGCTGGCGTCCGATGTTCGTCATCATGGGCGTGCTCGGCGTGCTGGTGTCGATCGGCTGGTACGCGGTCTATCGCAACCGCGATCAGGTCGCGCTGAGCGCCGACGAAACCGCATGGCTCGAAGACGGCGCGAAAGAGCCGCCGCGCGCGAAGGGCATCAGCTTCGCCGAATGGGGCATGCTGCTCAAACTGCGCAACACGTGGGGCATGATTTTCGGCTTCATGGGCGTGATCTACATGGTCTGGCTTTACCTCACGTGGCTGCCGGGCTATCTGGAGAAGGAGCGCCATCTGAGCATCGCGCACACGGGCTGGCTCGTGGCGATTCCCTATGTGTTCGGCACCATCGGCATGGCGGGCAGCGGTTTTATCGCCGATTACCTGCTCAAGCGCGGCGTCGCGCCGATCCGCAGCCGCAAGTGGCCCGTGTGCATCGGGCTGATCGGCGCCGCCGCGTTCACGGTGCCCGCTGCCTACACGCCGAGCACGGCGCTCGCCATCACCTACGTTTCGCTCGCGATGTTCTTTGTGAATCTCGCCAGCGGCAGCGCATGGGCGCTCGTGAGCATCGCCGCGCCGCGTCATCTGGTGGCGTCGCTCGGCAGCATGCAGAACTTCGGCGGCTATCTCGGCGGCTCGTTCGCGCCGGTCATCACGGGCATCGTGGTCGATCAGACGCATTCGTTCGTCAACGCGCTGCTCATTAGCGCGGCGATCGCGTTCGCCGCGGCCTTCGTCTATCTCTTCGTCGTGAAGGAAGTGAAACCCGACGAAGCGACGCACGCCGCCGCCGCGCAAACCACCTGATTTCAGCACTTTTCTCGAACAGACAAACACAGAGCGAACATCATCATGACATTCCAGGCCAATCTTCTCGAAGGCAAAGTCGCGCTCGTTACGGGCGGCTTCTCCGGCATCGGCGCGGCCATCGCGAACCGCCTCGCGCAACTCGGCGCACGCACGGTCGCGGCCGGTCTGCCGCCGCCGGCCGGCACGCCCGACGCGCTCGACGCCGCCGTGCAGCGCGCCACGCTCGATGTGCGCTCCTCCGACGACGTCACCGCGTTGATCGGCCAATGCGACCGGCTCGACATCGTCGTGAATTGCGCGGGCGTGATCAGCCGCGTGGAGGAGCACGAGATCGAGGTGTTCGAGCGCGTGCTCGATATCAATCTGAACGGCACGATGCGCGTGTGTTCGAGCGCGCGCGAGTTGCTGCGCGCGTCGTCGGGCTGCATCGTCAATACGGCGTCGATGCTGAGCTTTTTCGGCGGCGGGCTCGTGCCTGCCTATAGCGCGAGCAAGGGCGGCGTGGCGCAGCTCACGCGCTCGCTCGCGATTGCCTACGCCGCGGATGCGATTCGCGTGAACGCCATCGCGCCCGGCTGGATCGCGACGCCGCTCACGCAGGCCTTGCAGGACGACAGCAGCCGCTCACAAGGCATTCTCGAACGCACGCCGATGAAGCGCTGGGGGCTGCCCGAGGAAGTGGCGAACGTGACGGCGTTTCTGTGCTCGCCGGCCGCTTCGTTCATGACGGGCGCGATCGTACCGATCGACGGCGGCTATCTCTGCGCCTGAATGCCGTGTGCCCCGTCTCGCGTGCCCAGCGCGGATTTTCGCCCGCCGGGTTTGCGGGCATAATGGCGCGACCCGCGGCCTGGCCGCCTGTTCAATTTGCCCGCCCGCTTGCCGATGTCGAACGCCGATAAGTCCGCCCTGCCCGCATCATCCGCATCGCCCTCGTCCGCCACGGCGGTCGCGGGCGCCGCCGCGTTCTCGAAGTTCATCGCCGTCCTGCAACTGATCGCCGACGCCGACACGCCGCCCAACGTCGCGAAGCTCGCGGCGGCGAGCGGCTATCCGCGTCCGACCGTGCATCGCATCGTCGCGGCCTTGCAGGCCGAGGGGCTGGTCGTGGCGCATGGCGGCGGCAATACCTTCGGGCTCGGTGCGCGCCTCGTCAATCTCGCGAGCCGCGCCTGGGAACGCTCCGATCTGCGCATTGCGGCCGTCGACGCGCTCATGGAACTGCGCAACGTCACCTCGGAAACCGTGCATCTCGCGGTGCCGAGCGACGGCGAAATGGTCTACATCGAGAAGCTCGAAAGCCCGCACGCGGTGCGCATGGCCTCGCGCATCGGCACGCGCGTCTCACTCACGTCGAGTTCGGTCGGCAAGGCCTGGCTCGCGACGCTCAGCGCCGCCGAGCGCGAGCCGCTGCTCGAACGCGCGCCGCGTAAGCGCTTCACCGAACACACGATGACCGATCTCGATGCGATCCGCCGCGAGATCGAGCTGACGGCGCAACTCGGCTACGCGGAAGACCGCGAGGAAAACGAGCCGTCGATCTGGTGCTACGGCGCGGCGATTCTGGGCGCGGACGGACGCGCCGCGGGCTGCATCAGCATCAGCATGCCGATGTTCCGCCGCGAGGCCGACGCGCAACGCCACTATATCGAGCCGCTGCTCGCGGCCTGCCGCACGATTGCCGCGCGGCTCGGGCCGGTTGCGGCGCGCTGAAGTTTAGAAAGCACGCCGCGCGCGATTCACATACCGAACGGTATTCCGATACCGATCAATCAAGCTGAAGAAATGGGCCGCGCCGCCGTCACCAACACGGCGGCGCGACTATCGCCGAAACGTCAATGACCGCGCGAAGGGTGATGGGCGTGCGTGTCGAGTTGGCCGTCGAAGGCGTCCGCCTCGTCGCTGCCCGAAGGACCGCGCGCGCACAGGCCGATAACACCCGCGAGCAACGCCGCGACGGCGAGCATGGCGAGGCCGTATCCATAACCCGAGGTCGTCGCGCGCACATAGCCGATCACATACGGCCCGGCGAATCCGCCGAGATTGCCGATCGAATTCGCGAGCGCGATGCCCGCAGCGGCAGCCGTGCCCGAAAGAAACGTAGTGGGCAGCGCCCAGAACGCGGGCAGCGCGCCATAGCCGCCGACGGCCGCGAGCACGAGTCCCGCGATCACCACGAGCGGCTGGCTGGACGACGCCGCGAGCGCGAGCCCCACTGCCGCGACCGTACACGCGCAGGCGAGATCGATGCGATATTTGCCGCGCCGGTCGGCGAGGCGTCCCCACACCAGCATCGTGATCGCGCCCACCACGAACGGAATCGCGTTCACGGGACCGACCCAATGTTCGGCCAGGCCGAGCGACTTCATGATCTGCGGCTGCCAGAGCACGAGACCGTTATTGGCCGTCACGATCAGGAAGTAGATCAGGCCGAGCAGCAGCACGTGCGGATTCGCGAGCGTCTGGCCGAGCGTGAGCTTGTGCTTGCGTGCGCGTTCGGCGGCTTCGGTGCGGATCTGCGTATCGAGCCAGTCGCGCTCGTCGGCGTCGAGCCAGCGCGCCTTGGACGGCGCATCGCTGAGATAGCGCAGCGTGATGAAGCCCATCACCACCGAGGGCAGCCCTTCGAGAATGAACAGCCATTGCCAGCCCGCCATGCCGAGCAGGCCATCCATGCGCAGAATGAAACCGGAGACGATCGAGCCGAGCGCCGTCGAGACCGGATTCGCGAGCATGAACAGTCCGATGATCTGCGCACGATAACGCGACGGAAACCAGAACGTCAGATAGAGAATCACGCCAGGAAAGAAGCCCGCTTCGGCCGCGCCCAGCACGAAACGCAGTGTCATGAAGCTGGCCGGTCCCTTGACGAGCGCACCGCACGCCGAGACGATGCCCCACGTGATCATGATGCGCGCGAGCCAGATCCGCGCGCCGGTTTTCGCGAGCGCGAGATTGCTTGGCACTTCGAACAGAAAATAGCCGATAAAGAAAATGCCCGCGCCCCAGCCGAACAGCGACGCGGTCAAGCCCAGATCGCGGTTCATCGTGAGCGCGGCGAAGCCGACGTTCACGCGGTCGAGGAACGCGAAGAAATACAGCAGGATCAGAAACGGCATCAGGCGCCGCGTGACCTTGCTCATGGTGCGCTTTTCGAGCGCGATATCGGTGTTCATGGGTGTCTCCTCACCTCTGTCCAGCTTGTGACGCTGCTTTATTCGTTGACGAATTCGTGAATGGCGCGCGCCACGTTGCGCGGCACGCGCCGGTCATGCGCCGATCAGGATCGGATCAGCTTCCAAGCTTCGCGGCGATGGCGTCCGGGCGCGGAATCGGCGCGACGGCACCGAAGCCTTGCGTCGACAGCGCCGCCGCCGCGTTGGCGTAGCGCGCCGCGTCCTCGGGCGTGTCGCCGGCCGCGAGACGCGCGACGAACGCACCATCGAAACAATCGCCCGCGCCCGTTGCATCGACGACATTCACGGCATGTCCCGCGATGCGCGTGCGCTGTGCGCCGCGCGCCACCAGCACGCCGTCGCCGCCCAGCTTCAGGCAGACCACGCGCACGCCGAGCGCCAGATAGTGCGCGACGATCGCTTCAGGATCGTTCAGACCCGTGAGCGTTTGCGCGTCTTCGAGGCTCGGCAGCATGTAGTCGACTTCGCGCGCCGTCGCTTCGATCACCGCGCGCGCCCGCGTCAGCGGCCAGAGCTTGAGGCGCACGTTCGGGTCGTAGCAGATCGACGCGCCCGCGCGACGTGCGATCGCCATCGCTTCGAACACCGCGTCGCAGGCGCTCGCGCTGATGGCTTGCGAAATGCCCGAGACGTGCAGAAAGCGCGTGCCCGCCAGCAGTTCGCGCGGCAGCGTTTGCGGCGACATGCGGCTCGCCGCCGAATCCTTGCGCAGATAGCTGAACGCATGGCCGCTCGTATCGTGCGTCACGAAATAGACGCCCGTATGCGACTGCGCATCGCGCTCGACGCCCTGCACGTCCACGCCTTCTTCGCGCCACAGATCGAGAAACAGCTTGCCGAACGCATCGTCGCCGAGGCGCGTGACGTAGCCGACGCTCGCGCCCTGGCGCGCCGCCGCCACGCAGAAGTTCGACGTGTCGCCGCCGAAGCCTTGCAAAAACTGCCGCGCGTCGTCGGAGGCCGACTGGTTGAACTCGATCATCGGCTCGCCGAGCGCGAGGATCGCAGGCACGGCAGCGGACGCGGCGGCGGACTTCACGTCAGATGCGGCCATATTTCGCGAGTCCCTTGCGCAGCGACTTTTCGCCGATGATCAGGCGCGCCTGCTCCAGTTCGCGCGCGTCGATCTCCTCGGACATCTTGAGCACGGCTTCGGCATGCTCGCGCGGCACGACCACCACGCCATCGATATCGGCCACGATAATGTCGCCCGGATTCACTTTCACGCCGCCGCATTCCACTTCGATATTGGCGGCGAGCGTCGTGAATCGGCCCACCGTCGTGCCCGGCGAAACCGAGCGCGAATAGACCGGGAAATCGTAGTCGCGGCGGATCTCCGTGATATCGCGCACGCCGCCGTCGAGAATCGCGCCCGCGTGGCGATTCGCCACCGCGCCCGCCGTCATCAGGCCGCCCCACACGGCCACGTTCTGCTCGCCATAGATGCCGATCACGATCACGCTGCCTTCCGGCGATTCGTCGATGGCGTCGAGCGCGTGCTGCGGCGGGACCTTTTCATGCGTGGGCGCTTCGAGAATCGTCACGGCCGGACCGACGATCTTGCGTTCGTTGATGCGCGGCTTGATCGTCTGATCCATAAAGCCGCGACGGCCCGCGATCAGGTCCACCGCGTCGGCCACCGATGCCGTCGCCACTTTTTCGAATCCGCTGATGAGCGCTTGCAGTTCCATAAACTTCACTCCTTGTTCCATGCTTTCGATAGCATGACTAATCAATCGAACAACCGCCGCGCCCGAACATCGTGCGCCGCCGTCTGCCTTCGTTATGCGCGAATGCGCCAGCCGTGTGCGCTTAAACCGCGCTCCACGGATTCACCCAATGTTTCGGCTGATCGCCGCCGAGCACGCGCGCCACTTCCTGCGCGGCCTTGGTCTGCAGTTCCGCCACCGAGTCTTCCGAATACCAGCCGGTGTGATCGGAGAGCACCGCGTTTTCGCACTTGAATAGCGGATGATCGGCGCGCGGCGGCTCGTTCTCGAACACGTCGAGGCCCGCGCCGAAAATCGCGCCGCGTTGCAGCGCATCGATCAGCGCTGCTTCGTCGATCAGGCCGCCGCGCGCCGTATTCACGAGGATCGTGGTCGGCTTCATGCGCGCGAGACGCGCGGCGTTGATGAGCTTGCGCGTATCCGGCGTGAGCGGCGAATGCAGCGAGATGTAATCGCTTTCGGCGCAGAGCGTGTCGAGATCCACGCACTCGACGCCCGGCGTTTTGGCGGGATCGAGAAACGGGTCATAGACCAGCACGCGCGCCACGCCCATGCCGCGCATCTTGCGCTCGAACGCGCGCGCGATGCGCCCATAACCGACGAGCCCGAGCGTGCGTCCGGCGATGCGGTACATCTTCTGCTCGCGCGAGACATTCCACGCGCCTTCGCGTACCGCGATGTCACGGCGCACCGTGTAACGCGCGACCGCCATCAGCAGCGCGAGCGCCTGATCGCTGACTTCTTCCACGCCGTAATCGGGCACGTTCGCCACGTAAATGCGCTTGTCGCGCGCAGCATCGAGATCGACGTTATCGACGCCGATGCCATAACGTACGATCGCGCGGCAACGCTGCATCGCCGCGATCGCGGCCGCATTCACAGGCGATTCGCGCACCAGCAGCGCGTCGGCGTCGGCGGCCACTTCGCGCACGCGCGCGGCGTCGCCGTGGCACGGCAATACCACCACATCGGCATTCACGGCCGCCAGAATCCGCTGCTCCGTTTCATACGAACCGTAGCCATCGTCGATCACGACCACGCGTTTGCGCGGCGCGCCGCGATCCGCTTCGAGACTTCTGCTTTCCACCCTTGCCTGCCTCCACGACTGCGCGCGATCGAGCTGGATTGCAACCCGAACGCGCGCGAGTTTGCCTGGGCGCGCGCGACCGGAAACTCCGGCCGCGCGGCCCGCGTTACTGCATTCACTGCGATTGCGTTATGGCTTTCTTGCGCGCTTTATTGCGCGCCTCATTGCGCGCTATAACTGCGTCCATGCGCCTGCACCTTCCAGATGCGGAAGTTCGGCACGGCGGGATGATCGAAATCCATCGCGTTATCGACCCACAGATTCAGATGGCCCGCGACCACATAGAGATTGCCGTCCGGGCCCCAGCTCAGCGTGTCGGGCCAGACCATCTCGGGATGGATCACGTAGGTCGAAATTTTGCCGGTCTTCGCGTCGCGATACATGAGGCCGTTCATTTCGAGCGCCGTCATGTAGAGATTGCCCGCGCGGTCGGCGATCATGCCGTCGGTGTTCGAAGGCAGCGTGGCGACACGCTTGACCGAGGTGCGCAGCGCCGACTCGCTGGTGCTGAAATCGCGCAGCAGCGCGGTATCGAGCGAATACAGCGTGTGGCCGGACAGATTGGTCCAGTAGAGCGTTTTCTTGTCGCCCGAAAGCGCGATGCCGTCCGCGCCCGTGCGCATCGGCGTCTTGCTCAGCACGTTCTGGTTGTCGATACGGAACTGGAAGCCCGCTTCGTCCGTCGTGAAGACGGTCTGGTCGAGCACGCGGCGCGCGCGATTGTGCTTGCGGTCGTAGACGATCAGGCCGCCGTGCAGGTGATCGCAGAAAATGCCCGAGTCGGTGATATAGGCGAAGTCGCGGTCGTTATCGACCACCACGTCGTTGAGGAACGAGCATTTTTTATCGGAGTCGGCGTCGCTGAAGGTGTAGCTCTGCAATTCGCGATTCGTCTTGAGATCCCAGAGCACGAGCTTTTCCGCGCCCGGCGCCGAAGGCTGGCCCGCAATATGGCCTTGATCGAGAATCCACATCACGTCGTTGCGGTCGATCTCGAAGCCGAGCACCGATTGCAGCGCCTGCGGGTCGCCCACCTTGTTCATCGCGAGGCTCGGGAACGGCTGCAAGACCCACTGGCCGTCTTTCTTCACGAGCTTCGAGAGCGTGGCCGGCACCTCGGAGCCGCCCCAGCGCGCCGTGCTCACATACATATTGCCCTTCGAATCGAGCTTCACGCCTTGCAGCAGGACCTTCTTGTAGGTCTGATTCGCGTCGTAGGCCTGCTCGGCTTTCGCGTCGCCGAGGTCGTAGGGCAAGCGGTTCCATTGAGCCACCACTTCGAGCTTCGGCACCGCCGGTTCACCCTGCGCGCCTTGCCCGTCCGACGCGGCTTGCACGCCCGCGGCCGTCATCATCGCCGCGCCCGCCAGCAGCGCGCTCATCCAGCGGCGCTTTGTAAAAAGCCCCGACGCTTTCTTGTCGATCTCCTGCATGAAGCCTCTCCTCCGGTCTGTCTTTCTCGTTTGACTTCTTCGTTTGCCGTGCGCGCTTCGAACTGAACTCAAGCCGAACCCAGTCCGATCTCGCCGCCGACAACTGATATCTTAGATTGCAGATCTCAATACGACAAGGGGGCGTGCTATATTTCGGATCATTGAGGCGCCGCGCGGGATTTCGCGGAGCGCGCCGCCCACGTCCCCGTCACGGCACCGGCGCACCAGCCGCCGGTCCTTACGCCCACTGGCTGACCATGAGTATCGAAAAACTGGGGGAACGCCCGAAGTCCCTCACGTCTATTGCGAAAGAAAGCATCCGTCGCGCGATCGTCGACGGTCATCTGGCGTTTGGCAGCCAGCTCTCCGAGAACGTGCTCGCCGGGCAGCTCGGCGTGAGCAAGACGCCCGTGCGCGAGGCGCTCGTGCAGTTGAAGCTCGAAGGGCTTGTGGAAGTGCAGCCGCAATCGGGCACCTATGTGTTCCAGCCGACCGTGGAGCAGGTGCGCGAGATTTGCCGCTTTCGCGAGATCGTCGAGTCGTCGGCGCTGGAACTGGCGATGAAGGCCGATAGCGCCGCGCTCGCCGACGCGCTGTCGCAAGCGCTCATGCCCGCGAACAACGCGAGCGACGCGCACGAAACGAACAACGCGAGCGGCACGCACGACGGACGCGCGCGCGATCACGACGCCGCCTTTCATGGCGCGATCGTCGCTGCATGTGGGAACGCGTATTTGCAGCAGGCGTATCAACTCGTCGCTGACAAGATTCACGCGCTGCGCGCGCGTCTGTCGGTCGCCGACGAAACCGTCGATTCCTGCCAGGACACCCATGCGCACATCATGGAACTCGTGCGCGAGGGCAATGTGAAGAAGGCGTGCACGGAGTTGCGCACGCATATTCGCAGCACCGAGCATTCGTATATCCGCGCCAGCCAGGGCCCGACGCCCGCGCCCGCCGATGCGCCGCAAGCGGCCCTGCATCACGCGATTGCGGGCCGTTGATCACTGCTTGTCTCTTGCTTGTCTCTGCTTTTTACTGCTGATCAAACCGCCTCACGCATCTTCAGCGCTGCGTGGCGGCCTGTCCAATCCGTATTGCTGATCTGCCCTATCACCGGGTCTGATAACAGAAAAAGGTGCCGGCGCCGCGCGTCCTGATCGCGCGAAAGCCGGCACAAGGGCACACTCTCATTCCTCTTACGCTCAGCCTCCCCCGAGGCTAGGCGACAGCGCGCGGAAGATGTGGATGAACGCCGGTCCCATCAGCACGGCAAGCAGCGTGGGAAAGATGCAGAACATCAGCGGAAACAGCAGCTTCAGCGCGATCTTCGCGGCCGTTTCCTCGGCGCGCATGCGCCGCCGCGTGCGCAGCGTATCGGACAGCACGCGCAAGGACGTGCCGATGCTGGTGCCGAAGCGCTCGGCCTGAATCAGCATGGTCGCGAAGCCGTCGATGTCCTCCACGCCGGTACGCATCGCGAAGTTGCGCAGCGCCTGCTCCTTCGAAAATCCCGAGCGCAATTCGAGCAGCAGCAGATCGAGTTCGTCGGCGACCACCGGGCTGCGCAGGCGGATTTCCTCGGCCACTTTCATCATCGCCGCGTCGAGCCCGAGACCGGCTTCCACGCACACGGTCATCAGATCGATCGCATCGGGAAAGTCCTCGAAGATCTGCCGGCGGCGGCGCGAGGCGCGATGCCTGAGCACGAGTCCCGGCAGGTAATAGCCAATGCCCGCGAAGGCGACGAGCGCGAGCGGCAGCACCGCCGTGTTCGGACGCAGCGTCGTGCCGACGAGCGTGAGCGAGGCCGCCAGCGGAAGCGCGAGCGCGAGTGCCGTGCGCATGCCGAGAAAGACCGCGACCGCGCCCGGCGAGCGCCAGCCCGCGTTCATGAGGCGCACGCGCAGCGCCGAAACGTCGCCGCCCTGGCCGGGTGCGGAGAGCTTCGAGAGCGGCGCGGACATCTGCGCGAAGCGCTCGACCCACACCGGCTTGTCGTTGCCCGCGTCGAGCTCGCCAGGCTCGATCCGCTGACCGGCCGTGCGCGCCCCGGCCGCCTGCTCCGCGCGCCGCCGCAAGGTGCGCGGCATGAGGGCGTAGAGCGCGCTCAAGGTGAGCACGAACACGCCGCCGAACAGGCCGATCAACACGGCCCACTGCTTCAGATCCAGCGTCTGCATGATTTCCCCCGTCCGTCTATTCGTTATCGATGTTGCCGATCTTGTCGATGCCGTCGATGTGCGTGATCCGGCGCGCCGCGCTCACACGCGGATGCGTACGATCCGGCGAATCCAGAAGGCCCCGCAGATCATCGAGATCACAATGCCGTCGAGCAGCCGGATGCCGACCGGGTCGGTCCAGAACGGATCGAGAAAGTCGGGGTTGACGACGCTGATGATCGCCGCCGAGCCGATCGGCAACATGCCGAGCACCCACGCCGAAAGCTTCCCTTCCGCCGACAGCACGCGCACCTTGTCGAACAGCTTGAAGCGCTCGCGGACCAGCCACGCGATGCTGTCGAACAGTTCGGCGAGATTGCCGCCGGTCTCGCGCTGGATCAGCACCGCGATCACGAGGTAGCGCAGATCGCGCACCGGCATGCGATTCGCGAGGCCGCACAGCGCGTCGTTCAGCGAAATGCCGTAGTTGATCTCGTCGAAGGTGGTGCGGAATTCGCCGCCTGCGGGCTCGGGAAACTCGGTGCCCGCCATGTCGATCGCGCTGGAAAACGCATGGCCTGCGCGCAGCGCGCGTCCGAGCATGTCGCAGATCTCGGGCAATTGCCGCTCGAAATGACGCAGCCGGCGCAAGCGGTGGTGGCGCACGTAGAGCACCGGCAGCAGCGCAGCCGCCAGCGCCCCGCTCAACGCCGCCACCAGCGGCAGGTTCGCGAGCGACGCGCCCGCCAGCACGGCGAGCCCGAACCCGGAACAGGTCGCGCACAGACGGCCGAGCGACCAGGGCAGGCCCGACTGCATCAGCCACGCGTCGAGCGAGTGCAACCAGGGCAGCGCGCGCGCGAGCGGCGTGGCCGCGCCGAGCCGCCGCGCCTTGAGGATCGAGAGCGCCTCGCTGCGCGACTTGCTGCCCACCGTCAGCGATTCGAGGCGCGCCGCGAGCCGTTTCGCCGCCGCGCCATGGCGGCCGTTCCACCAGACCCAGGCGGTCTGGCAGCTCATGACCACCGCGACGAACAGCAGCACGGCGGCGGTGAGGAAGGTCGTGTTCATATCGTCTCCTTGAGGACGCTGAGGGCGCTGAGCGCGCTCACGCCACGTCGAAACGGCGGCCCGGATCGAACACCGTGTCGGGCAGATTCACCCCGAACGCGGCGAGCCGGTCGCCAAAGTGCGGGCGCACGCCGCTCGCGCAGAAGTGGCCGCGAATATTGCCCGCCGCGTCGATGCCGGAGCGCTTGAACGTGAAGATCTCCTGCATGTTCACGACGTCGCCTTCCATGCCGGTGATTTCCGAAATGCTCATGATGCGGCGGCGTCCATCGGTCAGACGCGCGACCTGCACGATCACCGAAATCGCCGAGGCGATCTGCTGACGCATCGTGCGCGGCGGCAGCGAGAGCCCGCCGAGGCTGATCATGTTTTCCAGACGCGTGAGCGCGTCGCGCGGCGTGTTCGCGTGGATCGTCGCGAGCGAGCCTTCATGGCCGGTGTTCATCGCGTTGAGCATGTCGAGCGCTTCCTCGCCGCGCACTTCGCCGAGGATGATGCGGTCGGGCCGCATGCGCAGCGCGTTGCGCACGAGCGAGCGTTGCGTGATCTCGCCGCGTCCCTCGATGTTGGGCGGACGCGTTTCGAGCCGCAGCACGTGGGTCTGGCGCAGTTGCAGTTCGGCGGCGTCCTCGATCGTGACGATGCGTTCGTCGTCGGGAATGAAGGCCGACAGCACATTGAGCAGCGTGGTCTTGCCGCTGCCCGTGCCGCCCGAGACGAGGATGTTGATCTTCGCGCGCGCGAGCCCGTTGAGCACCTCGGCCATCGGCGGCGTGAGCGTTTGCAGCGCGACCAGATCTTCGATCAGGAGCGGCTTCACGGCGAAGCGGCGGATCGAGACGAGCGGACCGTCGACCGCGAGCGGCGGAATGATCGCGTTCACGCGCGAGCCGTCGGGCAGACGCGCGTCGACCATCGGGCTCGATTCGTCGATCCGGCGGCCCACGCGCGAGACGATCTTTTCGATCACCTTCATCAGATGGGCGTCGTCGTAGAACGTGACGTCGGTGAGTTCGAGCCGGCCCTTGCGCTCGACATAGGTCTGATGCGCGGTGTTCACGAGAATGTCCGACACGCCCGGATCGCGCAGCAGCACCTCGATCGGGCCGAAGCCGAACATCTCGTCGTAGACGTCGATGGCGAGCTGGCGGCGTTCGAGATCGCTGGCGGGCGCCTTCTGTTCTTCGAGCAGGCGCGCGATCAGCGTGGCGATCTCCTGGCGGATCTGGTCCTGCGGCATGCGCGTGAGGCGTTCGAGTTCGACGCGGTCGAGCACCGCCTGATGCATCTCGTACTTGAGCTTGCGATAGGCGTCCGACTTGATCGAGGCCGCCGCCGCAGCCGCCGCGGCAGCCGCAGCCGTCGAGCTGGCCGATGCACTGGCGCCACCCGCGCCCGTTTTCGCCGATTCGGCGAGCGCCGGTTCGATGCGCTGGGAAAAAATCTGGTCACGTAGCGACATGGCGTGTCTCCGTTAAAGGGTGCCGAGCTTCGGCGCGCCCTGGCGTCCGACGAAGCGTGCGAGCATCGACTCGCGCTTGACGCGCCCGCCGCCGTTGGCGCGCTGCGGCGTGACGATGTCGGCGGCGAGCGTTTGCAGGCTGCGCGTCACGGCGCTGCTGCGCGCGGCTTCGGCGATCGGCACGCCGTGGTTGATGGCTTCGCCGACCGCGCGGGCGTCGTCGGCGATCGTGAGTTGCGGCTTGATGCCGAGCACGCCGGGCGCGGCCTCGCGCGCGGCGTCGTCGTGGCGCGTGAGGCGGTTGAGCACGAGGTGCAGGCTGTCCTGCGCGTAACCGAGCGCGTGCAGGATGTCGAGCAGGCGCCGCCCCGCGCGCAGATGCGGCATGCTCGCCTGCAGCACCACATGAATCTCGCTGCTGCGGTCGAGCGCGAGCATCGACACGGGATTGATGCTCGGCCCCAGATCGAGGATCACGAAGTCATAGCGCGGCATCGCCACGCCGAGAATCCATTCGAGCCGTTCCGCGCGGATCTCGGCCGCCTTCACCGGATCGCCCGCGCCCGCCAGAATGTCGAAGTGCGGGCCGGCGTGCGTGACGCTCGCCTCGAAGAACGCCACGTCCATGCGGTCGACCTGGGCGCTCAGTTGTTCGAGCGTCGAGGGCGGCGCTTCGCCGGTCACGAGAAACGCGGCATCGCCGTAAAGCTGGTTCAGATCGATCAGCAGCGCGCGGCGCTGATGCGTGCTCGCGATCATGTGCGCGACGTTGGCCGCGATGAAGCTCGCGCCCACGCCGCCCTTGCACGAGACGAAGGAAATCACGCGCGTCGATTGCACGGCCGCCGCGCTGCGCTGCTCGCCCGCGCGTTGCAGCGCGTCGCCGATCGCGCGGCGCTCCGGCTCGCCCGTGATGACGTCGCGAAAGCCCGCGCGCATCGCCGCGATCAGCGCCTCGGGCGAGGCTTCGGGAATCAGCAGGATGCAGGTCAGGCGGTCGTGGCGGCGCGTGAGATCCGCCACGGCGGCGAGGTCGGCGTCGTGCAGCGTGGGCGCATCGACGATCAGCACGTCGAAGGCGTCGAGCGTATCGGCGCGGCCCGCGAGTTGGCCGGGGCGCACCGCCGCGCGCGTCGTGCGGTACGCGCCGCACTCGGCGACCAGCCGCACGAGGCTGCTCAGGCGCGCTTCGTCCGTCGAGGTAATGAGTAAGTCGATCATGATCGTGTGGCTCCGCTAAAGACCGCGTTCACGCGGCCCGTCACTTGATCGCGCTTGCCGCGCGGCCGCAGCGTCGATCGCTGCTGGCAGGCCGCGCGGCTCGCCGCTTCGTGAGTCGCTGACGGGTTGGGTCAGTGACTCGTGCCGCTCGTCACGCCCATCGTGAAGGCGTTGTCGGACGTGGGCGGCTTCTCGTACGACTCGGTGTAGCGCTTGATCGAGGCCGCTGCGGCCTTGCCGTCGATGCCCGGCGACACGTCGACGTGCTGCGCCGCGTCCGGGTCGATGATCTGCGCGTGCATGGACGTGCGGACCGCTTCGCCGAAATGCGCTTCCCAGATCGGCGAGCTGGTCATGCAGCCGCCGAGCGCGGCGCTCGCCACCGTCATCGCCAGCAGGCGGCCGATGTGTGCATAAAGTGTGTTCATGGCGTTCCCCTTTCCCCGGATCACTGTGCGCCGGCGGCGTGCGCCGCGTCGGCAGGTTCGTCGTGTCCCGCACCGGTGGCCGATGCGAGTCGCCGCGTTGGCTCGCCGCTGTTCGCCGCGTCGGGCGCGGCGGCCGTGGGCGCGGGCGGTGCGGTGGGCGTCGCGGCGGGCGGCGTGGCAGGCGCGGCGGCCGTCGGCCCGGTCGGTGCAGCAGGCGTCGCGGGTGCGGCGGGCGCGGCGGGCACCGGAGCAGGCAACTGAGCGGGCGTTTGCGGCGCGGGCAACGGGTTGTCGTTCTGCGGAGCCGTGCCAGGTGCAGCAGGCGTAGCAGGCGCAGCGGCGGGCGGCGGCGCGAAGCGTCCCGTGTTGCGCGCGGCGCGGCCTTCCATGTTGCCGGTGGCGTAGACGTCGGCTTCGTTAGGCTGCGTGAAGCTGTCGGTCGGCATCGGCAGTTGCGCGAGCGACTTCACGGGCTTCACCAGATGCGGCGTGATGATGAAGACCAGTTCCGTGCGGTCCTGCTGGAACGACGTGCTGCGCAGCAGCGCCCCGAGCACCGGAATCTCGCCGAGTCCCGGCAGCGCCTTGAGCGAGCCCGTCACGTTGTTGCGGATCAGGCCGCCGATCGCGAACGACTCGCCATCGGCCATCTGCACCGTGGTCGAAGCGCGCCGCGTCGTGATGAGCGGCAGGATGGTCTGGCCGCTCACGTTGGCCGCCGTGAGCGTCACGCCCGTGGGCGAAAGCTCCGAGACTTCCGGCGCGACGCGCAGATTGATGTGGCCGTTGCTCAGCACCGTGGGCGTGAACTTGAGCCCCACGCCGAACTCCTGCTCCTGCAGCGTGATCGCCGTCGCGCCCGAACCCGAGCTTTGCGGCACCGGGATGAACACTTCGCCGCCCGCGAGGAAGGTGGCTTCCTGGCCGCTGATGGTGACGAGATTCGGCTCGGCGAGAATCTTCACGAGCTGGTCGGTCTTTTGCGCGTCGATGGCGAACTTGAGCGGCAGATTGTTTGCCTTCGAGAAGCCCAGTGCGCTCGACGCCCCCGCGAGCAGATTGCTCACGAGCGCGCCTTGCCATGAGCCGAAGCCCCCCTGGATGTTGACGGCCGAACCGAGCTGGTCGAGCAGCGTCTTGTCCACTTCGGCCACTTTCACTTCCAGCATCACCTGCTGCGGCGTATCGACGGAGAGCATGTTGAGCACGCCGCCGTTGGCCTTCTGATTGCTGCTGCCCTCCTTGCTCACGCCGAACGCGCGGGCGATCTCCACAGCCTGCGCCGCCGCCTGCGCGCTCGACACCCGGCCCGCGAGCACGAGATTGTCGGCGGCCGTCGACACGCGGATGTCGCGTTCCTCCGGCATCAGCTGGCCGAGCGCCGCTTGCAGGCCGCCCGCATCCGCGCTGACGATCACGTCGATCACCTGGCACGCACCGCTGCGTCCCTGCACGATCATGTTGGTGGTGCCCACCGACTGGCCGACGAGATAGAGCGTCTGCGGCGAGACCATGGTGGCCTGCGCGATCTCGGGGTTGCCGAGCGTGCGGTTGCGCACCGGTTCATCGACCGGCACCAGCACCGACTTGCCGAGCGGCACCACGACGTTGCGCTCCGAATGGACTGCGCCGACGCAGCTCGGCCCGCGCAGCGGTCCCGCTACGGCCTTCGGCGCACCGGCCGCCGGCGTCGGCGCCATGCTGATGGTCATCTGCATCGGTCCCTTGCCCGTCGGCGCGGGCGCGGTGAGCGCGCCCTTCGAGAGCACCGCGCCTTCCGCGAGTTCCTGGGTCACGCCGGGCGTGCTCGCGAGCAGTCCCGAACAGACCATCAAGGCCGTGGCCGCGAGCGCCGGACGGCGGTCTCGCCCTTGCGCCGAAGCGGCGCGCTTGCTTTGCTTGTTCATGGCTTAACACCCCGTATCGAATCTTGTGGATCGCCGGGCGCCTTGCGGCGCTCGCGTCTGTCTGCCTCGTGCGACTTGTGCTGCGTTGCCGTGGTCGCGGCGCGCTGCGTTGTCTGTTGCCCGATTACTGCCTGTTTAAATCGTTAGTACTACTGCCATCCATTGCCGAAGCCGTTCCGTCCAGGCGAGCGGCTGCCCCTTAAAAACACTCCTGACTGCCGGTCACGCCCGAGAGCACGCCGATGCAATCGCGCTTGACCTCCTGACGCGCGACGTACTTCACGTGCACGGGCTTCGGTGCGGGCGCGGGAGCCTGAACCGGCGCGGGCGCCTTTTCGTCGAGCAGCGTCTGCTTGGTCGCGCCGCCGGTGCTGCCGCTGTCGCGGTCCACCTGATTGCGCAGCACGAGCGACAAGGTGCCGACGCTGCGTGCGAGATCGAGCTTTTCGGCCTGTTCGGGCGTCACTTCGAGCGTCACCGCGTTGACCACCTTCGGCGCCGTGTCGTCGCGATTGACCTGCTGCGCGACGGCCAGCACGAGAATCTTTTCGAGCACGATCTTCGAAATGCTTTCCTGGTTGTCGGCGCGTTTGGTGGCGCCATCGGCCTGTTGCGTGTTCACGATCACGTCGACGTAATTGCCCGGCAGCGCGAAGCCCGCGACACCCACCACATCGTTGACGCGCACCGTGATCGCACGACGACCGGCTCCGATCACCGCCGACAAACCGCCCTTGGTGCCGATCGGCGCGAGCTTCGCTTCGAGCACGGGTTCGCCGTGCGTGAGACCGACGCGCACCACGCGGCCGTCGAGCGACTTCGGCGTGGTGAACGCGCCGGGCGGCACGCTGTCGCGCGGCCAGTTGACGGTGCGCACCATCGCTTCGTTGATGGGCTCGCCGAGATTGATGTCGTTGGCGGCGACCGCGACGGGCACGGTCGAGCCCGACGATGTCTGCACGAGCCAGCGCGACGCGAACACCACGGCGGCGAGGCCGGCCAGCATGGCGATCGCCAGCATGGCAAGAGCACGGCTGTTTTTCATGACTTCCTCCGTCAAAAACGCGTCGTCCGGCAGGGGGCCTCGCGCCGCTTGCACACGGTCCGTCCAGGCTGGCCGGACCCGATGACTGATGACTGGTTACTGAATGGATTGGTAGAGCACGATGAGCGTGCCGGCGGCAATCGCTCCCGCATAGGGAATCGTGCCGACCGAGCCGCCCGGCAGATGCTCGAGCGAGCCGCGTCCGCGTGAGCCGTGCAGCATGTCGCCGAACAGCCAGACGACGTTCGTGCACAGCGTGCGCAGCCGCCCTCGGACGATGACGATGGCGAGCGCCCAGGCGCCGCCGATCAGCCCGGCGAACAGCGCGACGCCGAGCGTGGCGTCCGCGCCGAGCCAGCCGCCCACGAGCATGAGCAGCTTGACGTCGCCGGCCGCCATGCCGCCGAGCAGATACACCGGAAAAAGGAGCGCGAAACCCGTGAGCACGCCGGCGAGCCAGTGAAGGCCGCCTGCCTGTGCGCCGTGGAGCCAGAGCTGCGCCGCGAGCGAGGCGACAAGGCCGGCCGCGATGAGCAGATTCGGCACACGCCGTGCCGTGAGGTCCGTGCTGGCCGCGAAGATGACCGACAAGGTCACGCCAAGCGGTATCGGCTGTGCCGAAAGATGCGCGATGATCATGATGTACCCCGTTACGATTTTTGTTGTTCGAGCTATTTTTTAAGCTCTTTTCAATCTGTTATGCCCCCGATCACAGCACCTGGTCTATGCGCGTGCAGCCTTGCGCGGTGCTGTATCTTCCGGCTGGTCGAGCGCCGGTCTTTTATTCGTTATCTGAAACCAGGTGGGCGCTCACGGCGCCCACCCGTGTCACGTCCCGGTCACTTCGTCGGCAGCGCGTTCGACATCTTGGTGAACGCGAGGTTGATCTGCGTGCCGAGCGTCGTGACGATCGTCACGATCACTGCCGCGATCAGCGCGACGATCATGCCGTACTCGACGGCCGTGGCGCCGCGTTCGTCCTTGATGAAACCCTTTGCCGTAGCGATAAGCTTGTTCATGATTTACCCCATTTGGTGTGGAATTTAATTCGTTATCCGAAGCTGGGTGGGTGCTCCCTGCCCCCACCCTTGTCACGTCCCGATCACTTCGTCGGCAGCGCGTTCGAGATCTTGGTGAACGCGAGGTTGATCTGCGTGCCGAGCGTCGTGACAATCGTCACGATCACTGCCGCGATCAGCGCGACGATCATCCCGTACTCGACGGCCGTTGCACCGCGTTCGTCCTTGATGAAACCCTTTGCCGTAGCGATAAGCTTTTTCATGATTAACCCCTTAGTGTGGAATGTAATTTGTTGCCCGAAACTGAGTGGATGCTCCCTGCCCCCACCCTTGTTACTTCTTCGTCACTTCGTCGGCAACGCGTTCGAGATCGCGGTGAACGCGAGGTTGATCTGCGTGCCGAGCGTCGTGACGACCGTCACGATCACTGCCGCGATCAACGCGACGATCATCCCGTACTCGACGGCCGTTGCGCCGCGCTCGTCCTGGATGAAGCCCTTTGCCGAGGCGATAAGTGCTTGCATGATTAACTCCCTGAGTTTGATTAATCCCCCCCGAGTTGCCTCAGGCATCCTGGTCGATCGCACTTCGTTTTTCATTGCGCCGCTCAGGTGATTCCGTTTTACGCGCCCCGCAATTCGTCTAATGTTGGCTTTCGCACGCTAATCGCGATTTACGGCAATAAACCGGGTTTTCCATTAATACCTGATTTCGTTTTAGCGCATTAATTGAAATTGAGATTGATTATCATCCAGAGATGCGACGGATAAACCGAAAATCTTCAGGGAATTCCCCAATCAATTCTTTCCGCGCACGGCCGATAACCGACCACGCTTATATTTGCTCAGGCAGCAATCCCAGTCTGCACGGGGGTTTCCGGGATCACAGGAAGGCCTGATGCAGCCGCTCCAGAAAAGCCTTTTTTCATGCAGTCGCCGTATAACCAGGTATATAGCGATCAACAAAAGTCAGGTTATTTTTTAGCGTTGACACAGAAAATTACCGTACAAACCCGCATAAAAACTCGCCGCCAATCCGTTTTACGTCAGAAGCGTTCGAAACGCTTAAAAAATAATGTGCCGATTAAAATATGACGACCGTTCTGAACGAACCGGATTATCTCGAAAAATAGAAGCGTTTCCATTAAACATTTTTTGAAGACCGCGCCACTCTCTGCGCGATTGGTTTGATTCCGCACGCAAGCCACTGGCAATTCGTAATAGATTTGCTCGGACTGACAGCCGTGCGCCCTCGGACCGGGCGGGCGACACCGACAAGCGGCAAGCCACGGCACGTGCTGACAGCCCTACAAGAAAGGAGACCAATCATGCACAAGTACATGAGTGCCGCGACTTCCAGCACGGTTGCGGGTCAGCGGGGGAATCGCAGCAACGGCGCAGGGCGCACACGCCTGGCACGTTCCGGGCCGCAGCGGCAACAACGGCAACGGGGGCAACGAGGGCAACGCGGCTCGGCGATCGTCGAATTCGCGCTCGTGCTGCCGCTGCTGCTGATCCTGCTGTTCGGCATCGTCGAGCTGGGCTTCGTGCTCTACGACAAGACGGTCATCACGAGCGCGAGCCGCGCGGCCGTGAGGCAAGGCGTGGCGTTCGGCGAAACCTCCACGGGCACGCCCTACTATATGGCCCCCGCCACGGTCAGCCAGATCGCCACGGGCGGCCTCACGACCATGCTGATCAACTTCAACACGTCGAATCAGCCCAGCGTCACGCTCTCGAGTTGCACGGCGGCGAACAGCTGCACGACGGGCGCGGGTTGCAGTGCGGGCAATTCGTTGACCGTGACCGTCAGCTACACGTTTCAGGGACTCTTGCTCGGCGCGGCGCTCAGCCCGTTTCCGGCCGCGTTCAACAACCTGCTCACGCTGACCTCGTCAACGATGATGAGTTGCGAATAACGGCGCGCAAGCCCGCACTAGAGGAGTCCACAGCATGAACAAGATCTTTACGGGACGCCGCGCGCGCCGTGAGCGCGGCGCGGTCGCCGTCCAGGTGGCCTTGCTGCTGATCACGCTGCTCGGCTGCGCCGCGATGGCGCTCGACATCGGACGCTGGGTCGTCGTGCGTCATCAGTTGCAGAACGCCGCCGACGCCGCCGCACTCGCCGGCGTGCGCACGCTGCCGGGCCAGCTGGCGGCGAGCGCCGTGCCCGCCGTCTGGGCGACCGCCACGACCGCCGCGACCGCCGCCGCCACGCAATATGCGTCGGCGAACAACGCCAACGGCCAGGCGGCCAGCGCGCAAACCATCAGCGTCGGTTACTGGGATGTCGCCAACGTGCCGTCGAGCGTGCCCTCGTCGCTGCCGCAGACCATCACCTCGACGACAGTCAAGCCCGCGGTGATCGTCACGGTGAGCCTCGCGGGCGGCGCGAATCTGCCGCTCGTGCTCGGCGCGCTCGTGGGCGTGCCATCGTTGCAGGCGAGCGCGACGTCGGTGGCCGTCGTGTCCGCGCCGGGCGTCGCGCTGCCGGGCGCGTTGTTCCCGATCGCCCTGAACCAGTGCGTCTATCAGAACGCGGCGTTCTGGAAGAACGGCCAGCCGATCACGGGCGCCGAAATCGAAATCGGCAACGGCGCGCCGTCGAACTGCATCGGCGCTGCCGCGCAATGGACCGCGCTCACGATCGATTCGAATTCGAGCGCCTACGGTCCGTGCGCAGGCATGAGTCCGAGCAACGTCCAAACCGCGTACTGCCTGATGAATTCGGGCAACGGGCCGGCCATCGGCACCGGTACGAAGATCTCGATCCAGCCCGGCGTGGAATCGTCGATCTACAACAACTTCCCGTTGACGCCCCCGCTGATGGTCACGGTGCCCGTGGTGGCCGACGGCACCGTCATGAGCGGCAGCGGCGGTGGCGGCGATACGCCCGTCGTCGGCTTCGCCTCGCTGCAGATCGATTACGTGATCGGCGCAAACGGCAAATCGACGCCTGCGTGCAATTCCAACTCCCTCTGCTCGCCGACGCCTTGCACGAAGTGCGTGATCGCGCATCTGATCGCCGACCGTGCAGGCAGCACGACGGCGGGCGGCACGACCTCGTCGTACTATGGCGCGCTCACGCCGCCGGTGCTCGCGGCGTTGCCGTCGAGCGTGTGGTACTAACTGTGTGATCGATACGGCCACGAGCGATGGCGCTTGATGCGCGATCGTTCATGGCCGCCGGCTTTTCTTTACCCCACCGATTCCCTCTCCTTCGTCAACCGCGTGTGCAGGAAAAGTCCCTTGCGCCCGCACGCGTGAATGACAACGTGCGCGCGTGCCCTGCCTGAAGCGCGCATCGCCTCGCCGCTGACTCCCTCGTCAAACCATTCTTCCGCGCAGTGCAACGCACTTCTTCGCGCACTGCAATTTCTCGCAAAAAGCCGAACCCCTATGCTCCGTCCGCTCGTTCGAACGAGCAGATCGAGACGTCGATCGCAACGATCGGCGTTGGACCTCACACCGTACACATACAATGAAAAACGTCGTCATTTCAGGGGCGCTTGGCGCGCTGACCGCCATCGCAGGCACCACGCCAGCCCATGCACAAAGCTCGGTGACCTTGTACGGCATCGTCGATACGGCGCTGCGCTATCAAACCAATGCCGCCGCCGACGGCAAGGACTTGATGAGCATGGACGTCGGCCCGGAAACGCATAGCCGCTGGGGCTTGCGCGGCAGCGAGGATCTGGGCGGCGGCGTCTCCGCGATCTTTCGCCTGGAGAATGGTTTCGAATTGAATAGCGGCGAAATGCACGTCGCGAATACGCTATTCAGCCGCCAAGCCTATGTCGGCCTGTCGAGCGAACGCTACGGCACGCTCACGCTCGGCAATCAGTATGCGCCGCTCTACGACACGATGGGCGACGTGTTTGATCCGCTCACCGTCGGCAATTACTGGCAGGACAGCTGGATGTGGAATGGCATCGGCCCGTATCTGACGATCAACAACAGCGTCAAATACAAGCTGAGCGTCAACGGACTGACCGTCGATGCGATTTACGGCTTCGGCAATCACGCCGGATCGGTCGGGCTCGGCAGCAGCTACGGCATCGAATTGAGTTATGCGCGCGGACCGGCGCTGCTCGGCGCGGGCTGGCAGCAGACGTCGGTGAGCAGCACGTCGGGCAGCACCGTGAACGGCGCGAAGATCAACCTGCTGCACGTGAGCGGCGCGTATCAGATCACGCCCGCGATTCGCCTGCTCGCGGGCTGGATACGCGCACAGGATCAGACCGGCACGACCGACGCCAACATGCAGCAATCAGGCGCACCGAAACTGCCGGGCAGCAGCCCGAACCGTATCGACGACACGCTCTATATCGGCGCGAACTGGCAGGCGACGCGGCCCTTGCTGATCACCGTGGCCGGTTACTACGGGCACACGCGCAATGCGGAGCAGCTCGACGGCACGCTGGGTTCGGGCATCAACTATTCGGCGACCGTGCTCGCGGAATATTCGCTCTCGAAGCACACGGAAATTTACGGCACGGCGGACTTCTCGCGCGGCACCGGCGCATTCGCCGCCGACTATCCGGGCACGACCGATACGCTCACGGGCACCGTCGACAAACTCGGGCGCAGCAATAACGTCGGCGCGGCAATCGGATTGCGGAAGATTTTCTGATCGACGCGAAGCGCGCAAACAGAGCATAGGCGCGCGGTGCGGATTCGGTCTTTGAATCCGCACCGCGCGTTTTCTACTGCGCAGTTTGTGATTGTGCCGCGCCGCTGTCTTGCGCGGCAGACGACGCGCTATCGCTCCGCGCGGACGGATCGTCGTAACTCGGCAAAGCCTTGCCGTCGTCGAGCGCATTGGCGCGGCTCTGCAAATAGCCGTCGCGCACGAAACTGTATTTGTCGAGCGCCGCGAGTTCCAGCAGATCGGTGGCGCCGAGCAGATGCGAGCGGCTGCTCACCACGTTCACGCCAAAGAGCGGCGTGCTCGCTGCGATCGGCATGAAGGTCGTGGGATTGATCGCGCTGGAAACCAGCAGCCCGCCCGCATCGCGCACGGAACTCGGGCCAAACAGCGGCAACACGAGATACGGCCCGGCAGGCACGCCATAGTGACCGAGCGTGAGGCCGAAATCCTCATGATGCTTTGGCAGACCGGCGGCCGTGGCCCAATCGAGCAAGCCGCCGAGTCCAAAGGTCGAATTCATCGCGAAGCGCATCAGGTCTTCGGTGGCATCGGTGACTTTCAACTGCAACAGGTCGTTGACGAAGTTGCCGACGTCGCCGAGATTCGAAAACAGATTGCCCACCGCCGTTTGCAGCGGCTCCGGCATCACATGCGCATAGGCGGTCGCGACCGGTTTCGCCACGCTACGGTCGAGACGCTCGTTGAATGAAAACATGGCGCGATTCATCGGCTCAAGCGGATCGTCCGCCTCGCGCCGATTGGCCGTGGCGCACGCGCTCAATGTAATCAAGGCGGCGAGACTCAGCGTCTGCGCCGCGCGGCGCGTGATGGACTTTAACTTCATAAACGGCTTGATCTGCGGGATTCGGGTTGGCGAAACCAACACTCGCGCCCTTCCCCTTATTCTTTATTTGCACGCGCGAGCCTGTCACGCCCGATCGCGGCACTAGCTGATACTGCCCGGCACGCCGTCCACCATGAAAGCCAGCACGACTTCTTCGCAATTCACGGAGCGCTGGCCGCGCGTGCAAGGCCGATAAACGATATCGCCGCGTCTGACCCGCAAGCCGCTCAACACGCATTGCGTCGAACGCCGCGCGACGCCCCGGATCCACAATTGCTCGGCGTAATGTCCGAGCGTGGCGTCGCACCAGCAAATCAGAATCGAGCGATCGGAAACGCGATCGACAATCGTGAAGCTCGACGAACCCAAGGTGCGCACGCCGGATCGTGCCGGCGTGTTTTTCTTCCACGCTGTCCAGTTGTCGCGCTGCCCGGCGATCCTCTCCCGTGCTAACTCATCATGCGGCGACGAGATTCTTCCAAGCTGCGCAACAGTGTTTTCCCAAACACGCCAGGTATTCGCGTCATTCAACTTCATTCTCCGCAACGGCGAAAAAGTGAATCAGCTTCCGAAATAGATATTGCAGAACGAAACCGGGCCGACGCATTCGTCTTTCTTGTCGCCTTGCTTGTGATGATCGACGCGGCCGAATGCATGATCCGACGCTCCTTCCTGATTCACGACTGCGTTTTCGGCGGCAGCGGACGGCTGCGCATGATTGCCCTGTGCATGGGCGGTAGCAGCACACAAGGACACGGCAATAACGAGGCAATGCAGAACTTTCACGACTTTTCTCCAGACTGGCGGCGTCACAGTGCCGCAACAGTGCGAACTATAGTTCTCCGCTCTGCACCGATTAAGTCTGCCTGAAGCAAGGGTCCGTTCCATGCGTTGCGCTGGCGAAGCGCGTAAAACCGATGTTTTCGCCAACGCGGCATCGGCAATCGACTGTCAACGGATTCGCAATACTTCACTGCGCAAATCGAAAAAATAACAAATTGAAAGCCGTCGATATTCACAGATAACCGGTAAAGGTCCATTTCCAGACCGCGACTATATGTAGCAGGGTCGAGCCCGTAACATCGCTTCCGGGCAGCCAGACAACATCGCGGCATGCGATTCGTCCGGCCTGTTTCAGCGGTTCTCACCGAATTCATTGTCTTGTCGCCTGATAGCGCACCAGCGGGCATGGATTCGATGAGATCAGGCAATACGACGCTTCAGCGGTTCGACGCCGTTGAAGCCATTGTGGAAATCATCTTGCGCTTCGGCGCCGGCGAATGACCATCTTGGAAAATGCACAACGAGAAGCGCTAACGCGACCCGAACATTCTGTTCACGCGCACGGCGAATCGGGAAACGAATTCGAAAAAGTCGACGTCCTGTTCATTGGCGGCGGCATCATGAGCGCGACGCTCGGCGTTCTGCTCCATGAACTCGAACCCGGCTGGTCGATGGCCATGATCGAGCGGCTCGGCGATGTGGCCGCCGAAAGCTCGAACGGCTGGAACAACGCGGGCACGGGGCATACGGCGCTCGCGGAACTGAACTACACGCCGCGCAACGCCTCCGGCTCGATCGAGATTGCGAAGGCCGTGCGCATTAACGAGGACTTTCAGATCTCGCGGCAATTCTGGTCGTGGGGTGTGAATCGCGGAATCCTGAAGCAGCCGCGCTCGTTCATCAATACCACGCCGCATATGAGTTTCGTCTGGGGCGACGACAACGTGCGTTTCCTGAAAGCGCGCCACGAAGCGCTGCAAACCAATGCGCTATTCCAGAGCATGAAGTACTCGGAATCGCATCGGGAAATCGCGCAATGGGCGCCGCTCATGATGGAAGGCCGCGATTCGCGCCAGAAAGTGGCGGCGACGTGGTCCTCGATTGGCACCGACGTGAATTTCGGTGAAATCACCCATCAATTCGTGCGTTATCTGGAAAGCCAGTCGAATTTCAATCTGCTTCTGAATAGCGACGTCAAGCAGATCGCGCGCAACGACGACGGCAGCTGGCGCGTGACCGTGGGCAACACGCACGCTCAAACGCGCCGTATCGACGCGCGCTTCGTGTTCGTCGGCGCGGGCGGCGGTTCGCTGCCGCTGCTTCAGGAAGCCGGAATTCCCGAAGCGAAGGAATATGGCGGCTTTCCGGTGGGCGGCTCGTTTCTCGTGACCGAAAACACCGATATGACGAGCCGTCATTTCGCCAAGGCCTACGGCAAGGCGTCGGTCGGTTCGCCGCCGATGTCGGTGCCGCATCTGGACACGCGCATTCTCGACGGCAAAAAGGCGCTGTTATTCGGCCCGTTCGCCACCTTCTCGACCAAATTCCTCAAGAACGGTTCGTATAGCGATCTGCTCGCGAGCACGCGCATGAACAATATCGTGCCGATGGTGCGCGTCGGCCTTTCCGAGTTTTCGCTGATCAAATATCTCGCCGGTCAATTGATGCTGTCCGATGCCGATCGCCTGAAAACCCTGCAGGAATATCTGCCGCGCGCGCAGCAGCAGGACTGGCGGCTCTGGCAAGCCGGCCAGCGCGTGCAGATCATCAAGCGCGACAAGGTCAAGGGCGGCGTGCTGAAGCTCGGCACCGAGATCGTCTGTGCGAAGGACGGCAGTATCGCGGGTTTGCTCGGCGCGTCGCCGGGTGCGTCCACGGCGGCACCCATCATGCTCAATCTGCTCGACATGGCCTTCAAGGAGCGGCTGCGCACGCCCGCATGGCAAGCGAAGATCCGCCAGATCATTCCGGGCTACGGCACGCTGCTTTCGGCGAATCCGCGCAAGGCCTACGAGTCGTTGAATGCGACCAGTGAAGCCCTGCAATTGAGCGCGCCGCCGCAATGGGAATCGACGAGCCGCCACGCAGCAGCAGCCAGCGCCGCCGTTCCCCAACGCTCGCTGGCCTGAACGCCGCGCGCCCGCTCTACCGCGATGCCTGAATCGAATTGCCCATGAACGAATTGCAGATGAATAGCGCGAAGCCCGCTGCCTACGTCATTCAAGGCGTGACCCACAAAGGCAAGACGTTCCGGCCGAGCGACTGGTCGGAACGTCTCGCCGGTGCGATGTCGAGCTTCGGTCCGCCCGCGCGCGGCGTGCGAAAGGAAGACACGCACCTGCGTTACTCGCCCTACGTGTGCCCGATGATCATCGGCAACCTGAAATGCGTGGTGCTCGACGCGCGGCTGCGCGAAGTGGCGCCCTACGCCTTCGATTTCGTGCTGCGCTTCGCCGAGGACAACGATCTCGTGGTGGAAAAGCAGGGCTAATTCGATGCACGCAGGGGTTCCCCACAATCCCGCCATTTTCAATATTGATGTCGCTTTTTTAAAGCAGCGAGA
>NZ_CAJMZH010000011.1:0-279283 GCF_905220285.1 Paraburkholderia sp. J94
GCCCGTGCTGGTCCATCTGATCCGTTCAGGCGAAGCCACCGGCGACGTCACGACGATGCTCGACCGCGCCGCCGAAGGCGAGGCACGCGAACTCGAACGACGCACGATGTTCCTGACGAGTTTGCTCGAACCGCTATTGATTCTGGCGATGGGCGGCGTCGTGCTCGTGATCGTGCTCGCCGTGATGCTGCCGATCATCGAATTGAATAATCTGGTGCAGTGAAGTCGAGAAGGCAATGCGAAGTTTAAAACGACCCAAAGTGCCGAAGATGAAAGCGAAACACCGCACGCATCGCGCCGCCGGTTTCACCCTGCTCGAAATGCTCGTCGTGCTGGTGATCGCGGGGCTGCTGGTTTCGCTGGCGTCGTTGGCGATGACCCGCAATCCGCGCACCGATCTGAACGAGGAGGCGCAGCGTCTCGCCTTGCTGTTCGAATCGGCAGACGACGACGCACAAGTCCGCGAGCAATCCATCGCATGGGAGCCCGTGCACGGCGGCTATCGTTTCGATATTCATACGCACGACGGCTGGCGTCCGCTGCGCGACGATTTGCTCGGGCCGCGCAACTGGGACGGCGGCGTGACCGATGTGCGGATTTCGTCGCCGGGCGAACGCGACGATACGCCGGAGTCTCGCATCGTGTTCGGCGTCGAGGCCGTGGATGCGCCCGTGAACATCACGCTCTATTCCGCAGCGGGCACGGCGACGATTGTCGGTACCGGTAACGGCCGCTTCGAGGTGCGATGACATGCGTGCATCCAAACGTTTCAATCGACACGCACGCGGCTTCACGATGATCGAAGTGCTCGTCGCGTTGGCGATTATCGCGGTGGCGCTCGCGGCCTCGCTGCGCGCGGTCGGCAATCTCGCATCGAGCGATGCCGAATTGCATCAGCGCATGCTCGCGGGCTGGAGCGCGGATAACGCGCTGACGCAACTGCGCCTCACGCACGCATGGCCGCCGCTCGGCGTGCGGCAGTTCGACTGCTCCGAAGGCAATCTCGCGCTGATGTGCACGCAAAGCGTGAGCACCACGCCGAATGCGCAATTCAGGCGCGTCGAAATTTCGGTGACGACACCTGGCCACAAGGGCACGCTCGCACAAATCATGACGATGCTCGACGATGAAAACAACCGCTCGCTTTAAACACAGATCTGGCGTGCGCAAGCGAGCGCGCGGCTTCACGCTGATCGAATTGATGGTGGCCGTGGCGATCCTCGCGGTGGTCGCTGTGTTGTCGTGGCGCGGACTCGACGCGATCGCGCGCGGCCGCGATGCCATCTCGCGTTCGATGGCGGATGAACGCGTGTTCGCGCAGTTGTTCGACCAGATGCGTATCGACGCGCGGCTCGCGGTATCCGACGATGAAACCGGCGGCAGCGCGATTGCCGCCGACCGCTCGGGCTTGCAGATCGTGCGCACGTATCCGATCGCGCCGGGGCACGCACCGCGTCTCGAAGTCGTGCGCTATCAGGTGTCCAACGGTCTGGTGACGCGTTATGCGTCGCCGCCGCTCGGCAATTTCGGGCAAGTCCGTCGCGCGATGCGCAGCGGCGCGGACAGCACATGGAGCGCGGTGCCGCTGATGAACGGCGTCGGCGAAATTCAGGTGCGCCTGTACGTGCCGCCAACCGGATGGACGACGCAAATGGCGGACGTGCGCAACGCCATCGCGACCAACGACAACAATCTGACGATTCCGCAACTCGCCGCCATGCCGCTGCCACGCGCGGTGACGGGCTTCAAGGTCAGCATCGGTTCGTCGTCGCTTGCGCGGCCGATCGACCGAGCATTCCTCGTGGGAGAGTGACGATGCCGACACGCATTCCCATTCGATATCCCCGCAAAAGACGGCGCGAAAGCGGCGCGGCCATCATCACCGCGCTGCTGGTGATGACACTCTCGGCGATCATGGTGTCGGGCATTCTCTGGCGCGAACAGGTGCAGGTCAGGCGCATCGAAGATCAGCGATTGATCGTGCAGGCGCAATGGGTCGCGCGCGGCGCGCTCGACTGGACGCGCCTGATCCTGCATACCGAGGCCGACACGATGCCGACCGCCACGTATCTCGGCGGGCTGTGGAGCACGCCGGTCGCGCGCACGCGCCTGAGCCACTTCCTCGGCGGCATGGAGGGCGAGGGCAGCGGGCAGGTCGGATCGACGTGGTTGTCGGGCACCGTCGAAGATGCGCAGTCGCGTTTCAATCTGCGCAGCCTCGTGTCGAACCCGTCGCCGGGCGTGCTGCAGGTGAATGCCACGCAACTGGAGGCGTTCCAGCGGCTGCTGCAGGTCCTCGGCATCAACCAGCAGCTGGCGAGCAAGACGGCCTTGTATGTGCGCTCGGGCCTCTCGCATTCCGCCACGCGCTTCGAGAACGCGAGCACGTCGGGCGGCACGGCGGCAACGGCGCAAAGCTCGCCCGCGCAAGGCGACGAGTACACCGATAACCCCGGCATCGACGACGATGACGACGACGATCATCGCGCCACGGCATCGCTGCTGATGACCGATGTGAACGCGCTGCTCGACATTCCTGGCTTCACGCCGGCCGCCGTCGCGCGCTTGCGCCCGTTCATTACGGTGCTGCCGAATGCGACGCCGGTGAACATGAATACCGCGAGCGCGGAGGTGCTGACCGCCATCGTGCCGGGCATGACGCTCGCGAAAGCTCAGACGTTTGTCGCCGCGCGCCAGACGGTGTTCTTCCGCAACATGAGCGACGTGACGCTCGCGCTGCAGGCGGCGGATGTGGACGGCGTGTCGCTCGATTCGTCGCTGTACGACGTCACGACCAGCTACTTCTTCATTCACGGCAGCGTGCAGCAGGAGCGCGCGGAAGTGGACCGGATCACGCTCGTGTGGCGCGATCCGCTTGTGCACAAGACGCGCATCGTGCGTGTGCAGGATGCGCCCTGATGGCGATGCGCGGCGATTCAGGCGCTCGCCGCGCGATAAATGAAAGGAAAATGCAAGTGCGGAAGGTTTGGTAAGTAGTTCCGTTTCTCGCTTGATGATTGCGATTTCGTCCACGCGCCTCGCGCGTATGCTGATCCAACAATAAAGGACGTCACGACTCCCTTTCTAACAGGCTATCCCCGTGTTTCGAACTATCGCTGGTCTACGGTTGCGTAGGCTTCTCCTGCTGATTGCAATCGCCTCTATCACCCAGCTCCAGGGCTGCTCGTCGACGCTCGGCAATATCGCGCTCGGCTTCGGGCTGGGCACCGTCGGCACCGTGAGCGCGCTGGGCTGCGCATTGACCTGCCAGGGCGCGGACCCCGGCTGGTAAGACGGCGGCTTGCGGGAGACGCGCAGTCGAAATGGCATTTGGCGCTTTGGCGGAATTGCACTACGCTGTTCTGTAAGCAGGAGTGCGCCAATTCGCCACATCGAGTACACTGCACGCGTTTTTAACCAGTTAGTACAGATTTGCTGATTCGGGTGAAGCGCCGCAGAGCGCGCCGGACGCGCAATCTGGAAACGTGATGACGTCTCCACAGCAATCTCCGTCCCAGCCGTTCGCGCCTTCGCGGCGGCAATTTCTGATCGGCACGGCCGTGCTCGCCACGCTGAGCGTGGCCGGTCTCGGCGCGATGGGCTCCATCGCCGCCGCCCATGCGCAGGCCGCCGCGGCCAACGCGGATGCCGACTTCTCCGCTTTCATCAAGCTTTCGCAATACCTGACCGGCAAGACCGCGCTCGACGTGGAAATCGGCCGCGCGATTCTCACCGGACTGAAGGGTGACGACGCGAACGCGAGTGCGATCATCGCACAGCTCAACGACTTCGTCGCGCGCACGAATACCCCTGCAAATGGGCTGCAATCGGTGCTGGACGCCTCGCAGCCCGCGCTCGCCAAACTGCCGAAGAAGGTCATGACGGCGTGGTATCTGGGCGTGGTCGGCAGCGGCAAGAACGCGCGCACCGTCGCCTACGAACAGGCGCTCATGTATCCGCCGATCGCGGACGTCATCGTCATGCCGAGCTACGCGCGCGGCGTGCCTGGTTACTGGGCCAAGCCCCCAGTGCTGTCCCACTCCTGATCCCCGCATTCCCATGGCAACGAACCATTCCGCCGACGTCGTGATCGTCGGCGCCGGCATCGCGTCCGGTCAGATCGCACAGAAGCTCGCCAAGGCGGGCATCGACGTTCTCATGCTCGAAGCGGGGCCGCGCATCGAGCGCTGGCGCATCGTCGAAAATTACCGGAATAGTCCATTTAAGTCGGATTTCCAGTCGCCGTATCCGCCCACCGAGCACGCGCCGCATCCGCAGTATTCGCCGGCGAACGACTATCTCGTGCAGCGCGGCCCGGAACAGTACAAGGCGGGCTATCTGCGCATGGTCGGCGGCACGACGTGGCACTGGTCGGCGCAGTCCTGGCGTCTGCTGCCCAACGACATGAAGCTGAAAACGCTCTATGGCGTGGGCCGCGACTGGCCGATCAGTTACGACGATCTCGAACCGTATTACTACGAGGCCGAAGTGGAGATGGGCGTGGGCGGTCCCGAGGATCTCGGTTCGCCGCGCTCGAAGCCGTATCCGCATCCGCCGCTGCCGCTCTCGGACTTCGACCAGAAGTTCAAGGACGTGGTCGAGAAAGCGGGCTACAAGCACGTGACCGAACCGGCTGCGCGCAATACCGCGCCGTTCGATGGCCGTCCCGCATGCTGCGGCAACAGCAACTGCATGCCGATCTGCCCGATCGAAGCGCAATACACGGGCGAAACCGCCATTCGCAAGGCCGAAGCCGCGAAGGCGCGCCTGCTGCCGAATGCCGTGGTGTATCGCATCGAGCACGATGAAAACGCGCGCATCGTCGCGGTCCATTACAAGGACCCGGACGGCAATACGCAGCGCGTGACCGGCAAGATTTTCGTGCTGGCGTCGAACGCGATCGAAACGCCCAAGCTCATGCTGATTTCGAAAAGCGACAAGTTCCAGAACGGCATTGGCAATAGCTCGGACCAGGTGGGCCGCAACCTGATGGACCACCCGGGCACGACCGTCACGTTCCTCTCGGCGGAACCGATGTGGCCGGGCCGTGGCCCGATGCGCCTTTCGTGCATCAACAATCTGCGCGACGGTGCATTCCGTTCGGAATATTCGGCGATGAAACTCAACGTCGGCAATTATTCGCCGATGCGCGCCGTGAGCGATTATCTGATTTCAAAGGGCGTCTACGGCGCGGAACTCGACGAGAAGATTCGCGATTACGCCTCGCGCTGGGTCGTGGTGAACAGCTTCTTCGATATTCTGCCGGACCCGGAAAACCGCATTACGGCGAGCACCGAATTCAAGGACAAACTGGGCATCGCGCGTCCCGAAGTGCATTACCGTATCGACGATTACATCAACCGGGCGGCGAAGGTCGCGCGCGGCCATTACGCCAATATCGCGAACCTGTTTGGCGGCACCGAAGTGCGTTTCGACGATTCGTACTTCAACAACAATCACATCATGGGCACGCTCATCATGGGCGACGATCCGCGTGATTCGGTGGTCGACAAGGATCTGCGTTCGCACGATCACGAGAATCTCTTCATCGCGTCGAGCGGCACGATGGCGAGCGCGGGCACGGTGAATTGCACGCTCACGCTTTGTGCGCTGTCGATGCGTCTCGCCGACAAGCTGATCGACGAAATGAAACATGCTTGAGGCGCGCGCGATGAAACTGACCCACAAGATCAACACGAGCCCGCGTTCAATCTTCAGCGTATTGCGCAAATGGCTGCCTGCCAGCGCGCTGGCCTTGAGCGGCGCGCTGACCGGCACGCTCGCGCACGCGGCCAGCGCCAGCGACGAGGCCGCGCTCGTCAAGCGCGGTGAATATCTCGCACGCGCGGCGGACTGCATTGCCTGCCATACGTCGAACAAGGCGCAGCCTTATGCAGGCGGCGTGCCGTTCGATCTGCCGTTCGGCACGATCTATTCGACGAATATTACGCCCGATAAAACGTATGGCATCGGCAATCTGAGCGATGCGGACTTTATCGGCGCGGTGCGCGAAGGTAAATCGAAGGACGGCAAGCGCCTGTATCCGGCGATGCCTTATACGTCCTATACGCAACTGACCGACGACGACATTCTCGCGATCCGTGCGTATCTGCGCACGATTGCGCCGGTCGCGAAAGCGGCGCCCGCGAATACGCTCGGCTTCCCGTTCAATCAGCGCTGGGCGATGGTGTTCTGGAATCTCTTCAATTTCGATTCGGGCCGTTTCCAGCCCGATCCCGCGAAGAGTGCCGAATGGAATCGCGGGGCGTATCTGGTGGGCGCGCTCGCGCATTGCCAGGAGTGCCACACGCCGCGCAATTTCATGCAGGGCCTGTCGAGCCAGTCGCTCGCGGGCGCGCAACTCGGCAACTGGACGGCGTATAACATCACGCCCGACAACGTTGCAGGCATCGGCGGCTGGAGCGACGCGGAGCTGATCGCGTATCTGCGTGACGGCGCGGTGCCCGGCAAGGCGAATGCGGCGGGTCCGATGGCCGAAGTCGTCGAGAACAGCACGCGCTTTCTCTCGGATCAGGATCTGCGCGCGATGGCGACGTATCTGCGCACGGTGCCCGCGCAGAATAACGGCATGAGCGCCACGAACCTGCCGCGTTATGGTTGGGGTTCGCCGATCCAGAGCGTGAGCGCGTTGCGCAATCAGCCGCTGACCGTGCTCGGCGCGGGTGGAGCTGCCGATGGCCGCACGCTGTTCAATGCCAATTGCGCGAGCTGCCACGGCTGGCAAGGCTCGGGCGTGGGCGGCAAGGACGCGGGCGCGTATCCGTCGCTGCTGCATAACAGCAGCGTGGGCGCGTCGAACGCCGACAATCTCACGATGGTCGTGCTGCACGGCGTGAGCCGCCAGACCAATGCGGGTCATGTGGCGATGCCGGCATTCAAGGGCGAACTCAGCGATAGCGAAATTGCGACGCTGGTGAATTTCGTCACGACGCAATTCGGTAATCCGTCCGCGACGATCACGGCGGATAAAGTCGCGAAGATGCGCTGAAGCGTGTTTTAGCGCGACAAAAAAAGCGGGCCTCGGCCCGCTTTTTTTTCGAGTGATCCATTCACTCGTTTTACGCTTCGATCCTCGTTGCCGAGACGGCGAGCGTTCGAATGGCCTCGCCTTCAAGGCGATAGCGAATCCATTCATCCTGCGGTTTCGCGCCGAGCGATTGATAAAACTCGATAGCCGGTGTGTTCCAGTCGAGCACGCTCCATTCGAAGCGGCCGCATCCCTTTTCCACGGCGATACCGGCGAGATGCTGCAACAGGCGTTTGCCCGCACCCTGACCGCGCGCGTCGGGCGAAACGTAGAGGTCTTCCAGATACAAACCGGATTTGGCCTGCCACGTCGAATACGAAAAGAAATACACGGCGTAACCGACGGCCTGGCCGTCGAGTTCGCAGATCAGCGCCTTCGCGGGCGATGCATCGTTGAATAACGAGGACGTAATGGTTTCCGTGGTCGCGGCGACCTGATCTTCGGCCTTTTCGTAAATCGCGAGTTCGGTAATGAAGCGAAGAATGAGGGCCGCGTCGTTCGCGGTTGCGGGCCGGATTGTCAGTGCCATGGCGGTATAAACGGTTCCAGATAAACAATGAAGCTGCAAAACGATCAGCAGGTTGACGATGGTAGTCGATATCCGATCTGCGTATACTGCATTGTTGTCATCATGGATTGAACAGTATGCATCGTGATTTGCGTCGGCTCGACCTGAACCTGCTGCTGGTTTTCGACGCGCTCGTGCGCCATCGCTCGGTGACGCTGGCCGCGGAAGAACTGGCGATGAGCGCGTCGGCGCTGAGTCACGCGCTGGCGCGGCTGCGCGACGCGCTCGCCGACGAATTGTTCGTGCGCATCGGTAATGAAATGCGCCCGACGGCCACGGCGGAAGGCATGATGCGCCCGATTGGCGAGGCGCTCGATTTGCTGCATGCGGGCCTCGCGCCCGCGCGCCAGTTCGATCCCGCCGCGAGCGAGCGCACGTTTGTTTTTGCCGCCACCGATTACACGGCGTTCGCCATGCTGCCCGCGTTTATCGCGAGAATGCAGGACGTCGCGCCCAAACTGCGCTTCAAGATCGTGTATTCGCGCGGACGCGAGTCCGCCGACGAACTCGCTTCGGGCCGTATCGATTTCGCGCTGGGTTACGACGAGGAAGCGCTGCCCTTGCCCGCAGGTGTCGAAAGCGCCGACTGGTTTTCCGACGACTACGTGGTGATCGCGAGCCGCGAGCATCCGTCGATTCGCCGCAAGCTGAGCATGGCGCACTATCTCGCCGCGCAGCACGTGGTGGTCACGCCGTGGGACGAGTCGCGCGGCGCGATCGATCGGGTGCTCGACAGGCTTGGCGTGGCGCGAGAAGTGGCGGTGCATTTGCCGAGCGTGCTGGTCGCGCCGTTTATCGTCGCGCGCTCGAATTTGCTGATGACGGTGCCGCAGCGCGCCGCGTTGATTCTGCGCGACGCCGCACCGGTCGAGATCTTTCCCACGCCGTTTGCCGCGCCGCGTTATACGCTGAAAATCTATCAGCACACGCGGCACGCGGGTACGCCCGCGCATCGCTGGATACGCGATCAACTGCTGCAAACCGTGCCGGATTCGCGCGGGTCGAAGACGCGCAAGGCGCGCGCCTGAGTGACGGTTTCAGCGCTTCGTGCCGCGAACCTGCGCTCCCATTCCCTCGCGTTCGAGCCACGCGCGGAACAGCAGCACGCGTTCGTCGTCGGCCTTTTCATCGGCGACATAGGTGCAATAGCTGCGTGACGGCAAACGCGGCCCCGCGAACGGCGTGACGAGCCGGCCGGCCGCGAGATCGTCGGCGACCAGCGCGGTCGGGCCCATCGCGATGCCGATGCCGTCGATCGCGGCCTGCAAGGTCAGATAGAAGTGATCGAAGGTCAGCGTGGCGGCGGGCGTCAGCGCGGGAATCTGCGCGCTCGCCAGCCAGTCGGGCCAGAGCCTCGGCAGACTCGACGTATGCAGCAAGGTATGCGCGCGCAAGTCGGCGGGCGTGCGCAGCGGCGCGTGCCGCAACAGCGCCGGGCTGCAGACCGGCAGCCGCTCCTCGGTCAGGAACGGGCGCATCGCATAGCCGTAAAACGTGTCCGGGCCGCCGCGAATGATCACGTCGTAACCGTCCTTGAGGCTCTCGGGCGGCTCGTTCGAGGTCTCCACCTTCACCTCGATATCGGGGTGCTCGGCGCGGAATTTCGCGAGCCTCGGCACCAGCCAGCGCAAGGTGAACGTGGCGAGCGAACTCACGGTCAGCGTGCGGGGCACCGCGCGCGGCGCGCCGTAACGCGCCGTGGCCTGCGATAGCTGCTCGAACAACGGGCCGATTTCGTCGAGATAGACCTGCGCCGCGGGCGTCAACTGCACGCGCCGGTTGAGCCGCTCGAACAGCGGCGCGCCCAGCCATTCTTCCAGCAGACGCACGTGCTGGCTCACCGCGCCGGGCGTCACGTGCAATTCCGCTGCGGCGTCCTTGAAACTGCCGAGCCGGCCCGCGGACTCGAAAGCGCGCAGGGCGTTCAACGGGGGCAAGACGGGTTTCATTCGGATGAGTTTATCTGGCGCGAAACCGCAATTTATCTGGTTTGTTGGTCGCGGACAAGATAGTTATTCTTGCTGCTTCATGGCGTTGATTCACTGCGCCGATTCAAGCCCCTTGCCGCCTTTTACGTCCTTTCAATCACCACGCCCATGCTCAGTTACACCGGCGGTATCGTGCTGCTCGCCGCCATGCTCCACGCGACCTGGAACGCGATGCTGCACGGCAACCGTGACCGTTTTTTGTCGATGACGTGGATGAGCATCGCCATCGCGACCTGCGCGACGCTCGTGATCGTCGCGAACCCGCTGCCCGCGAGCGCGTCGTGGCCGTATATCGTCGCGTCGGGGCTCGTGCATTTCTTCTACAACGTGAGTCTCGTGCGCTCGTATCGACGCAACGATCTGGCGCTCGCCTATCCGATCGCGCGCGGTTCGTCGCCGCTGCTCGTGACGCTCGGCGCGGCGCTGTTTGCGCACGAGGCGATCGGCCCCGTGCACGCGCTCGGGATCGTGATGATTTCGGGCGGCATCTGTGCGATCGCGTTGATGGGCCGCCACGTTTCGCGTTCGGGCGCGCTGGCCGCGCTGACGACCGGCGCGACGATTGCGCTTTATACCGTGATCGACGGCATCGGCGTGCGGCTGTCCGATGGTCAGTCGGTGGCCTATACCGCGTGGATGTTCCTGTTCTACTGGCTGACGCCGCTCTACTTCGTCGCGATGCGCGGCGTCGCGCCGTTGCGGCAGTCGTTGCGCGACGAGCCGCTGGCGCTCGGCACCTCGGTCGTCGGCGGGCTGGTGTCGATCGCGGCCTATGGCATCGTGATCTGGGCGCTGCAGTCGGGCGCGATGGGGGCGGTATCGGCGTTGCGCGAGACCAGCGTGGTGTTCGCGGTGCTGATCGGGCGCGTGTTTCTACGCGAAACGGTGAGCGCGTCGCGCTGGATCGCTTGCCTGATCGTGGCGTCGGGCGCGGTGTGTCTGGGGCTCTAAAAATTGCAAATGACTTTCAGCCGGGAGAATGTTTCAACATGATTAGCGATCCGAACAATCTGAGAGCGCAATGCCATTGCGGCGCGGTGCGTTTCGAAGTGAAACTGAGCGACGGTTTCAATTCGATCCGCCGCTGCAATTGCTCCTATTGCCGGATGCGCGGCGCCGCGGTCGTCGCGGTCGCAACGGACGGCATCCGGTTTCTGCAAGGCGAGGACGTGCTGACCCGTTATCGCTTCAATACCGGCGTCGCGCAGCACTTTTTCTGTTCGCGCTGCGGCATCGCTACGCATCTTCAACGTCGGTCGAATCCGCAGCATTACGCGGTCAACGTGGCGTGTCTCGAAGGCGTCAGCCCGTTCGATTTCGCCGAGGTGCCGGTCACGGATGGCATCCATCATCCGGGCGACACTGGAGAGCCCGCACGCCAGGCGGGCGTGATGCGCTTTATCGCGCAGGACCAGGCGCGGGCGTCACACTGAAGTAACAATCGGTAAATTGCATGTCGGCGCACTGAAATCGCGCTGCCGTAGAATCGCTCGCGCTCAATTGCCTCTTTTCTACGATGCTCCGCTCTTTCGAATCGATTGCGCGTCGCGGCGCACGCTGGCTCGCTGCCGCGCTGGCGTTGCTCGCCGGCTGTTACGTGCCGCTCGCGCACGCCGATTGTCGCCCGACCGCGAATCCCGGCGTGCTGGTGCTGCCGCTTTCGCCCGTGCAACTCTCGGTGCCGCTCAATGCGCCGGTGGGAACGCCGGTCGGCTCGGCCCACGTGGCCGCGCTCAACGACTTGCCCTTCACGTGCAGCGGCCCGGACAACGCACGCGAATTGCGCGTGTACGCGCCCGCCGACACGAGTTCGGGACTCGGCAAGGTCTACGCGACCAATCTGCCCGGCATCGGGTTCAGGATCGTGACGCGAGGCGGCAGTTTCGCGGGCATCGACGATGGTCCGCGCGATGCGGCGTATCGCGTCACGCTGCCGCCCCATGCGGCGCACCTCACCGGTTTTGCCGCCGATATCCAGTTCGTCACGACCGGCGCGAGCCGCGGCGGCGTGCTCGCGCCCGGCAAACTGGCGAGTGTGTTGATCGGCGGGAACGATTTCATCGACGTGACGGTGCCGGAGAACGGCGTCGTGATCGACGCGATGCAATGTGCGCCGGTCTCGGTGAACGGCGAGATGTCGGCGGGCGTGGGCACGATGGGCTCGTTTACGCAGGAGGCCGCCGTGATCAGCACGGGCTGCGGGCCGGTGGGCGTGAGCCTCGCGATTGGCGTGGGGCAGGGCTACGTGTATGGCTCGCATCCGTCGCTGAACGCGAATGCGGCCCCCGCCCATCACGCGCACGATGCGCACGAAGCGGGCGGTTTCGCCGCGCTGGACGCGGCGCACGGCCCGGGCGCGGCAGGTTTGACGATCACGCGCAGCCGCAACGCCGCGCGCGCGTCGACGCTCGACGACAGCCAGTCGGACACCACAGAGACGGGCGCGACGCAAGGTTCGAGCGGTGGCGGCTGGTCCGGTGGCAGTTTCGGCGCGGGCGGTGGGGGCGGTGGGGGCGGCATGCGCCGCTGAGCGTTTAGCTACGGGTTTTCACGGTTTTCTTGCGGATTATGAATGGCGCGGGCGTGCGTCGAATGAGCGTCCACCGATCGCCGGGCGTGGTTTCCGGCGATCCGCAAAGCCCTGGTCGAATCGCCGGGGCTTTTTTTTCATCGACGTCCGAATACATTCTCGACGCTTCGTTATGAAGAATTGACTCGCCGCTGAGATAGAATCGGCGTCGGCCAGGCATGCCGTATGAATCTGGGGACAATGAACCGTATTCGAAGTGTGAGGGAGAAGATATGAAGAAGGACAGGCTCGTGGCATTCGCGCTGATCGCTGCTGCGTTGTCGCTCGAAGGCTGCGCTTCGGTGGCCGAAAAAAATACCGACCAGTGCGTGGAAAAAATGCAGACGTCCGCGGAACCCGCGCTCGTTTCGGTCAGCGACAAGCGGCCGTCGGCGGATGGCCGCACGGTCACCGTGAGCGGCATGATGGAAGACCGGCGCACGCAGTCGCTCGTGCCCGCGCAGTTCGAATGCCAGTTCAAGGGCAAGGTCCTGACTGGCTTCCGCTGGGTCGCGCCCGCCAATTTCGCACCGCAGCATTGAGCACGCTCTGAACGCGCACCGGGCGTTCAGACGCGCCCGCGCGCCGTGCGTTGCCGAAAAGCCCAGGCCTGACCGCCTGGGCTTTTTCGTATCCGCAAACGTTATCGCGACGCGCGTGACAGCTGATTGAATTCAATTCGTAATCGTTCGTAATGCTGCGTGTAACCTGTGAAAGTTTTGGTCGACCTACACTCCAGCGTTTCAGCGTTGGTCTGTCGTCGGTTTCATTCGGCTGCGGGCATTTGAATTCATTACCGAGGTCGCATGCAATCCGAACCCAAAGCCATTTTCCTGCACACCGGCTATCGCACCGCGGGCACATGGTTATGGTCCTGTTTTCGCAATCTCGATCAGGTGACGGGGTACTACGAACCGCTGCATGAAATGCTCGCGGCCATCGACCGCGACATGCTCGACAAAAGCACCGCGAGCAGTTGGCGTTCGGGCCACCCGAATCTGGAAAGCCCGTATTTCGCTGAATTCGCGCATCTGCTCGATGGCGATCAGCCCGGCATCGCCGGTTACGAAGACATCTTTTCCGTGGACAGTTTTTCCGGCGAAGCGCCCGAAGCCGCGCCGCGCATCGTCGATTATCTGAACACGCTCACGCGCCATGCGACCGCCGAAAAGCGCGTGCCGGTTTTCAAATTCTGCCGTTCGCTGGGGCGTCTCGACTGGTTCTACAAAACCTTTCCCGACGCCGTGCATATCGTTGTCCTGAAGAATCCGATCACGCAATGGCAATCGTGCTGGGAATTGCTCGCGAAGCATCGCAACGCGCACTTCGTTGCCATTCCGTTTGCCGTGCTCGACATGAACCGCCACGTGCCGCTCGCGCGCAAGGTGATGGAAGCGCTGCGGATCGACTTGCCGGAAGTGCCTGATGAGACGGAGAGCGGCGAGGTCATCACGCTCGAAGCGCGTCTGTCGTTCTTCAAGGACTATGTCGCGAAAATCGATCCCGCCGACGCCTATCGCGGCTTTCTCGCGCATTGGCTGTTGACGCTGCGGCACGCGTTCACGTCGTCCGATGCGGTATTCGATTGCGACCTCGCCGCGCGCTCGCCGGTTTATGCGCAGGCGGCGGAGCAATGGATCGCGAAGATGTCGGGTTTGAATCCGTCGTTCGGCAGCGTGCAATCGGCCGATGGTCCGCGTCAAACCGGTTTCGACGCGGCGCGCGGTCTGGAGATTCACCTCGACGCATTGGCGCTGTCGCGCGAGCTTGCCGAATCGGGCGAGATCAACGCGGACACGCAATCGTTCTGGACCAGCAAGCTCGCGCAAGCGACTCAGGTGCTCGCTTTCGGTCCCAATGTGAACTGGCCGCACAGCGTGGTGCCGCTGCATCGCTCGACGCGCGTGGTGGATATCGCGCTGATCGACGGTATCGCCGCGGACGCTGCGCTGGTGAATGAACTCGCCGCCACGCGCAGCGCGCTCGAAAGCGCGAAGCAGCAGGTGAAGGCGCTCAAGCGCGCGCCGTTGCGCAGGCTCGGCACGAAGATGCGCAAGATCTTCGCGCCGAATTCGCGTCGCGCGGCCTGAATCGCGCGACGTTACGCGCATTACGTACGCGCATTACGTACGCGTTTACGCGCGCGTGTCGCGAAACGCATCCGTGACATGCAGCGTATGCGCGTAGACCGCGCCCGCGCGCAGCACGACGGCAATCGCATACGCTTCGTCCAGCGCGTCGGGATGCGCATCGGCGGCTAATGCCTGTGCGTGCAGCGCCTGGCGACGCGCGTCGTTGGATTGCGCATAGGCCACGGCTGCCGCGGTGATCCAGACCAGCGGCGCGTCGATCGCATCGGTGGCGAACACCGATTGCGCGAACGCGAGGCGCGCCTGCGCGACGGACGTGCCGCGAACGGCGGCTTCATCCTCGATCGAGAGCGCGCCGTGCGTGACGCTCAGCGTGCCTTCGCCGATCGATTCCAGCGCCGCGCTCACATAGCTCACGGCCAGCGCTTCGGCTTCGGTCGCGCCGCATTGGCGCGCGAGCGCCGCGTGATGTTCGATGCAGAACGCGCAGCGCGTGATCTGCGCAATCGCGACCGCCACCAGATGCTTGTCCTTCTCCGACAATCGGCCCGCGCGCCAGACCGGCGCGGACAGCGCGCGAAAGGCTTTCGGGCCGGCGTGGCGGCGTTCGAGGGCGCCCACGATGCGGGCTTCGTCGTCGTGTGTGCGGGATTCGCTCATCGAAATTGACTCGGTAAAAAGTGATCGGCGCAGGGAACAGCGCAAGACATCAACGTGGGTTCGCAATCGCGGCGTCGCCCGGCGAAACCGCGAGCCGCGCGTCGCGCAACCGGCGTGCGGGGTCCGCCGCCGCGAGCACGGCAATCAGGCTCAACACGCCGAGCGCGCTGATATACGCGCAGATGTACCACGGCGAACCGTGGCCGAGCGCGAGCAGCGCAGCGGCGACGAAAGGCGTCAGGCCGCCTGAAATCAGCGTGCCGATCTGGTAGCCGAGCGAGATGCCGCTGTAGCGTACCTCGACGGGAAACTGCTCGGCGAACCAGGCCGCGCCGGGCGCGTAGATCGCCGCGTCGAACAGCGCGAGTTCGATCGCGAACACGACCGGCAGATAACGCAGATCGCCGTTGTCGAGGAACCAGAAGAACGGCCAGACCAGCAGGCTGATGCCGACCACCGCCCAGACGGCCGGACGCTTGCGGCCGATGCGGTCGGACAGCGCGGCCCACAGCGGCGTCGCGACGATGGCGAACGCCGAGCCGATGATCACCGCGCTCAGCGCGAACGACGCGCCGCCGCGCTTGAGATTCAGATAGCTGATCGCGTAAGTGGTGACGATCGCGTACATGGCCGGTTGCAGCAGCCGCAAGCCGATCGTGACGAACAGCGCGCGTCGATGATGGCGGAACACATCGGCGACCGGCAGGCGGCGGATCTTGCCTTCGGCCTGCGCATCGAGAAACGGCGCGGGCTCGTGAATGCGCGCGCGCACGAACACACCCACGGCCACCAGCACGACGCTGAACAGAAACGGCAGACGCCAGCCCCACGCGGTGAACGCATCGGCGGACAGCCACTGCCGCACCGCGAGGAACGTGCCCGACGCGAGCAGCATGCCCGCCGCCGAACCGACCTGCGTGAACGAGCCGAGCAGGCCGCGCGAACGCTCGCTCGCATGCTCGACCGAGAGCAGCGACGCGCCGCCCCATTCGGCACCGGTCGCGATGCCTTGCAGCAGACGCAGTGTGACGAGCAGCGCGGTCGCCAGCAAGCCTGCCGTTTCGTAAGTCGGCAGCAGACCCGTGAGCAGCGTGGCGATGCCCATCAGCACGAGCGAAAACACCAGCACGCGTTTGCGTCCGATGCGGTCGCCGAAATGGCCCGCGAACACCGCGCCGAGCGGACGCGCGAAAAAGCCCACGCCATAGGCCGCGAACGAGCCGAGAATGCCGGTCAACGCGCTGGCGCTGGCGGGAAAGAACGCGTGGCTGAAGATGAGCGCCGATGCGGTGCTGTAAATGTAGAAGTCGTACCACTCGATCGTGGTGCCGATGAACGCGGCGAAGCCGACGCGTGCCGCGCCGTTGCGCGGCGACGAAGAGGAGGAGCGGGTTGACATGATCCGATCAGCATAGGAAAGCCGATCAGTGGACCATTGTTCCTGTCATTGAGCTAACAACGATTTGTGCTTTCGTTCGAAGGCTGGCGCCGTATAAGCAACGTGGGAATCGCGATTTGCTGCGATGACCCTCACGCCCCGCCCAGCACGCCACACATCATCGACTGGTATTTCAGCGGCGTCATTTGCAGCACGCGCTTGAACATCACGGCGAACGAATTCGCGTCGGCGTAACCGAGGCGGCTCGCGACTTCGTCGATCGGCGTATGGGTCGAGAGCAGGCACATCGCCTCGGACACGCGCATCTGCTCGCGCCACTTCGCAAACGGCATGCCGGTCTCGCGCTGGAAATGCCGCGCGAGCGTGCGCGAACTCGCGCCGAAGCGGTCGCCCCAGTGTTCGAGCGAATCGTTATTGGCGGGCTGCGCGATCAGCGCCTGGCAGATGCGGTGCAAGCGCGGATGTTGCGGCAGCGGCAGACGGCCAGGCTGGTCGTCGGCGGGCGAGGCCGCGGCGAGCAGATTGACGATCAACTGCGTGAGGATATCGGCGAGACTGCCCGGTTCGCGCGTGCGCGTGGGTTCCTGCACCATCGCGAGGATCGCTTCGCGCAGCAGGCCGTTGACGGGCAGCAGACGGCCTTCGTCGCCGCCGATCGCCGGGCAGGGATCGACGTAAAGCGTGCGGAAGCCGACCTTGCCAACCATCTCCAGTTCGTGCTCGACGCGCGGCGGCACGAGCATCGCGCAGTCGGGCGTGACGACCCAGCTCGCGGCCGGCGTACGCACGCGGATTAGCCCGCTCGTCGCGTAGAGCAGCTGCGCGCGCGCATGCGTGTGCGCGATCTCGCGCGCGCCCGACTCGTATTCGATGGCCTGACCGAACACGGCCGGCAAATCGCTTTTCGGCGTCGGCGGCGCGGGTGGCGCGGCGGCCCGGAGCTTCGCGCGCGGATTGTCGGTTTGAATCGAAAAGGCTTCCATAACATTCCATCTGGACAAAAGTTGTCCGGGTGATCGAACAAGTCGTCGTTCGTCGCCGTGGGAAGTATAGCTTTTGTGGTTGGAATAAGAAGCATTATCATTAACGGGTGGGGCGCGAGTTTGTCGCCGACCGGTCCCACTCAGGGCATTGGTGCCAAACGCACCGCGACGGGCATCCTGATCGACACGCCGATCGTGCGCGTGCCGCAGTCGATTTCGGTCAGTCCCGGCACGCGTCGCTTTCAGCGGGCCGGAAGTATTTGATGGGGTCGCTGGCGTGGTAAGGGCGATGCGTGAGAGCGAGCGCGGCGTTTTGGCGTGGCACGTCTCTTCGAATGCGAAAACGGGCACCGCGCTGCTGCTTTTCAGTTCATTACCGAAATGATTGTGAAGTCATCCTAATTGATTTTCGCCGATCATGAACCCGGTCCACTTTTCGGACGGCTTGTGCTGCACGCGGCAGAAAAGCCGTTGGGATTGAGCGATCGACGCACCCACCGGCCGAATGCACACGGATAGCTGCAATTTCACCTTCGATCTCCGCCTACGCTATACTCCCTCCCATGGAAACCAAACCGCTTACGCTCATGCTGCATGGTTGGTGGCGCGCCTGAATCCGGCGGCCCGTTTCCCCACGCATAATGCAAACGTGATGCCGCCAGTCCTGGCGGCATTTTCGTTTCTGCACGCCGACGACTGGTGCATCGAACAGCTCGAACACTGTGAGGCACCCGTCAATGACCCAAGCCACCCGTTCCACGATCCTGACCGGCGACCGGACCACCGGCCCGCTGCATCTCGGCCACTATATCGGCTCGCTGCGCGCGCGCGTTCAGCTTCAGCACGAAGCCAATCAGTTTCTGCTGCTCGCCGATGTGCAGGCGCTGACCGATAACGTCGGCCGCCATCAGAAAGTCACCGAGAATGTCGTCGAAGTCGCGCTCGATTATCTCGCTGCCGGCATCGATCCCGCGAAGTCGACCATTCTGATTCAATCGCAGGTGCCGGAACTCGCGGAGTTGTCCCAGTATCTGCTCAATCTCGTGACTGTCGCGCGTCTCGAACGCAATCCGACCATTAAGGAAGAAATTCGCCTGCGCGGATTCGAGCGCGATATTCCGGCCGGTTTCCTGACGTATCCGGTCAGTCAGGCCGCCGATATCACGGCGTTCAAGGCCACGCACGTGCCGGTCGGCGACGATCAGTTGCCGATGATCGAGCAAACCAACGAGCTCGTGCGCCGCTTCAACAACACGGTCGATCGCGCGGTGCTGGTCGAATGCGAGGCGGTGCTTTCGCAGGTCACGCGCCTGCCCGGCATCGACGGCAAGGCCAAGATGAGCAAGTCGCTCGGCAACGCCATTGCGTTGGGCGCGACGCCGGACGAAATCACCAAGGCCGTGAACAATATGTACACCGATCCGAACCATCTGCGCGTCAGCGATCCGGGGCAGGTGGAAGGGAATGTCGTGTTCGCGTTTCTCGATGCGTTCGAACCCGATGTGCAAAAGGTCGATGAACTGAAAGCGCATTATCAGCGCGGCGGTCTGGGCGACAGCGTGGTGAAGCGCGTGCTCAATGAGCGCCTTCAAACGCTGATCGAACCGATTCGCACGCGTCGTCAGGAACTGGAAGCCGACCGTGGCGAGGTGATGGAGATTCTGCGTCGCGGCACGATGCGCGCGCGGGAAGTGGCGGCGCAGACGCTGTCCGAGGTGAAGGGCGCGCTGGGGCTCAGCTATTTCCAGAACTGAGATTCAGCATTGAGTTCCAGCACCGAGGAGCGCGCGTCTTAAGCACCGAACGGCATTAAGGACCGAACGGCAACTCGCCCTGGATGGCGCCCGCGATGGTGCTGTCCGCCGAGTACCGTTCGAGCGCGCTGACGCGCACGCCAATCAGCCGGATGCGGCGGTCGAGTTCGATACGCTTCAGACACGCGCCGACCGCGCGGCGAATCGCGGCGGTATCGCGCACGGCCATCGGCAATGAAATATCGCGCGTGACGATTTTAAAGTCCGCGAATTTGATTTTCACGCCGACCGTGCGGCCGCAATAACCTTTGCGATCCAGATCCTGCGCGACGCGCTCGCATAGGTGCGTGAGCGCGGGCGTGAGCACCGCACGGTCGCGGCCAACGTGCATGTCGCGCTCGAAGGTCGTTTCGCGGCTCATCGATTTCGGCTCCGACGACACCACCACCGCGCGATCGTCCTCGCCGTGCGAAATCCGCGCGAGCCATGCCGCGTAGGTGCGTCCGAAATGCTCCTGCAAGAGACCGAGGTCGGCCTTCGCGAGATCGCCGATCGTGGCGATGCCCAGTTCCTCGAGCCGCTTGCTCGCGCGCGGCCCGATACCGTTGACCTTCCGCGCTTCCAGCGGCCAGATGCGCGCCTGGAGATCGGCCATCGTGAGTAGCGTGAGGCCGTCTGGTTTGTCGAGTTCGGAGCCGATCTTCGCGAGCAGCTTGTTGGGCGCGATGGCGATCGAGCAGGTGAGGCCGGTCGCCTCGCGCACCGCGGCCTTGATGCGTGCGCCGATGTCGCGCGATTCGCCGTCCACGTCGGTGAGATCGACATAGATTTCGTCGATGCCGCGATCCTCGATCTGATCGGTGAAGGTGCGCACCGCGCTTTTGAATAGCCGCGAATAGTGGCGATACGACTCGAAGTCGGTGGGCAAGAGAATGGCGTCGGGTGCGAGTTGCGCGGCCTTCATCATGCCCATGGCGGAGAACACGCCGAATTTGCGCGCCTCGTAGGTGGACGTGGTCACGACGCCGCGCCCTGCATAGTCACGGAGCTTTGCGTAGCGGCGTGTGCCATCGGGCTGCAACTGCGGCTCGGCGTTGCGTCCACCTCCGATGACGACCGGCTGTCCTCGTAACTCAGGATAGCGAAGTAATTCTACCGATGCATAGAACGCATCCATGTCGACATGCGCGATGCGGCGTAACGGTGAGCTGTTCATGTCGACGGTCCTGCCAAAATCCGGCTTTGCTCGAAGTTGTCAAATGGGTTGTCGAGCGCAACAGGTGTTGAGATTGCGCTACCGGAGCAGACAACAACGCCAGGCGAACCCGGCAACGCCCCGAATGAGTTTCTTCAGATAAGACAGACTATCAGGCGTTTATTGACTGTATATTTGTACAGTATTTTACTGCGGCGCGGCGTGCTTCGGCAAGATATCAGCTTCCCGCACCTACGCCACGCCGATGCGCATATAAGGCAGCGGTCGTTGGCGCAACCGGTAATGGCACGCGGTGATCGACCACCCGTGTCGGTGTGTAGCCATGATCTCGTGGCACGATTTGACACCGTATCTTGGGTCCAGCAGAGCACCGAAAATTATCGTAAGATATGTTTTTCGATATTTTCACCTGATGCGCCGGCCAGAGTTGTTTGACGCGCCCGCGTGCTCACCGTATGCCTCATCTGCCCCCAGCCAAGACCGTGCCGTCCTCCTCAGTTCGTCTCCGCGCGATCATGATTCTCGTAACAGGGGCGCTTTTCATGGAGATCCTCGACGGCACCGTGATTGCCACGGCGCTGCCCGCCATGGCGCGCTCGTTCGGCACAACGGCGGTCGCGCTGAATATCGGCGTGAGTGCCTATCTGCTCGCGCTTGGCGTGTTCGTGCCTGCGAGCGGCTGGGTGGTCGACCGCTTCGGCGCGCGCCGCGTGTTCGCGTTCGCGATCGCATTGTTCACGTTGACGTCGGCACTGTGCGGCTTGTCCAACGGGCTGGGGATTTTCGTTGCATTGCGCGTGCTACAGGGCGTTGCTGGTGCATTGATGGTGCCGGTGGGCCGGCTGGTTGTCATGCGCTCCACACCGAAAGAGCGGCTAATGGCGGCGATGCAGTCGCTTGTCTGGCCTGCGCTTATCGCGCCTGTGCTTGGGCCGCCGATCGGGGGCTTTATCACGACACACTTTGGCTGGCGCTGGATTTTTTATTTGAACGTGCCGATCGGTCTGATAGCACTGGCGGTCGCGTGCTTCATCATCCCCGACGCGCGAGAAGCGCGCGCGCACCGCTTCGACTGGTCGGGATTCCTGTTAAGCGGCGCGGGGACATTCGCGTTGCTTACGGGTCTTGAGCGCGCCGATGCGAGGCTCGATGTCATTGCATTCGCCATGCTGGCCGGTGGTATTACGCTTTTAATCGTGGCGATTCGCCATTTATTGCATTCGCGCGCCCCGCTTGTCGATCTGTCCGCATGTTCGATTCCGACCTTTCGCGCCGCATTGCGGGGCGGTTCGCTGGCACGTATGGCGATCGGCAGCGCGCCGTTTCTCCTGCCGTTGATGTTTCAGGTTGGCTTCGGCTACGACGCTTTTCATTCAGGCTTGCTCGTGCTCGCCGTGTTCGCGGGCAATCTCACGATGAAGTCGGTCACCACGCGGATTCTGCAGCGCTTTGGCTATCGGCCGGTCATGATCTGGAATGGCGTGTTCTGTGCGGTTTGCCTGGCAGCGTGCGCGTGGCTCCGGCAAGACACGCCCGTGCCGGTCACGGTGCTCCTGCTTTTCCTCGGCGGCATGACGCGGTCGATGCAATTCACCGTGCTCGGTACGATTGCTTATGCGGATGTCCAGAAAGAGCGTATGTCCGACGCTAACAGTCTCTTCAACACGGCTTCGCAAATTGCAATGGCGGCGGGCATTACGCTCGGCGCTTTGGGCGTGCGTTTCGGTCACTTTGTTGCACTGAGCGCCGATTGGCATAGTCCCGGAATCGAGTACCGGGTGGCATTCGTTCTTATCGGCGTCGTTGCGCTCGCAAGTATCGTCGACGCAATTCGTCTTCCCAAAGGCGCTGCCGATCATTTCATCACGCGTTCCGCTTGATTTATTCGCAGGGGCGATGCTTGGAGTTCCCATGCTGAACAGCGGAAATCCGGTTTGCGTTGGCGAGCGTGTACGTGGCTGCGCGTTCGTACGCGTTCTGGCCCACGGCAGGGTCATGCTGTCGTCGGCCAAACACCACCGTTGAGAAACCATCGGCGAACAGGGCGTCGAACGCGTCAATGTCCTGCGGGTGCAGCGATGGCGCGGCGTGTTCGCGGCGATCGTAGCGATTCATATTCCCGGCTCCTGTGAATAGATGAGGACGATTTGTCGGCTTCGCCATGGCTTGCGCTGCCGACTCGTATCACACCGCATGTGCCGATAGCCGATAGCGGATCGTGCATTGCCGATCACGCCAGGAAACAGCACGTCGACAAAGGTGCCCCCGATGCGCCCTTTACCGCCGATCAGACTGGCGCAGCCGATGATGGTCGCGGCGATCACGTCGAGTTCCATGCCCGTGGCGGTCGTGCCGGTGCCCGAGCTAACCTGACCTAAAGATCGATCTCGGCGCAGATGATCACGGCGGTCATGCAGCAGGCGACGATGCCGAGCATGGAGATCGCCCGCATCTGGCCACGGCAGAGAAACCTCCGCTCCACCGTTTAACGCTTTTCAATTTTCCTTCCAGACCACTTCCTCTTCAGCGTGCGCGCGCCTAGCGGCCCGACTCAGCAAGAACTGATCGCGACGGCTCATTTCGAATGACAACGCGTAGCCGCCCCGCCATACACTGCATTCCGTCAGTTGAAGACAACCGGGATCACCGCCCGGATGAATCGACACAAGGCCCGCGCCGATGGCGCGCGGCACGAAAACGATGGAGGCGTTATGCGCAAATTGATGTTGGTCGGCACCGCCGTTACGCGGCCCGAGGCGATCGGTTCGCTGTTCAGACTCGAACCCGGCGGCGAATGGGAGCAGGTGAGCGATATTCCGGCCGATGCGTCGGTGCAGGCGATCACGCCGCATCCCACGCGTGAGAATGTGATCTACGTGGCGGCGCGCAAGGGCGTGTTCCGTTCGACCGATGGCGGCGAGTCGTGGCACAAGCTGAACGTGACCGACGAAGACGTGCAGTTCTGGACCGTCGTCGTCCATCCGCAAAAACCCGACGTGCTGTTCGCGGGCACCGGCCCAGTCGGCGTTTATCGTAGCGACGATGGCGGCGAAACCTGGCGCAAGTGCCATGCGCATCATCCTGAACGCTTCCAGATCCGCTTCGGCCACTCGCGCGTCATGCGCATTGCGTTTCACCCGACGAATCCCGCGATCATGTACGCCTGCGCCGAGATCAACGGTTTCCTCGTCAGCGAGGACGGCGGCGAAACCTGGCGCGGCGAGCCCGAAGGCCTCGTGAAGCTGGCCGATGCCCCGCATCTCAAGAGCAAGATCGAAACCGATGACGACACCGAAGGCATGTTCGATGCCCATTCGGTCTGCACGACGTCGGCCACGCCCGATTCGCTGTTCTATATCTGCCGTCTCGGCATCTTCGAAAGCACGGACAAGGGCAAAACCTTCCGCGATCTCGAAGTGGGGAAGTTCGCGCCGTTTCAATACACGCGTGAATGTCGCTTCGTATTTGGCACTCCGAAGAAAATGTATGCCTGCTTCAGCATCTCGTCACGCAGCGCGGCGGGCGCGCTGTATGTGAGCGACGACCTCGGCAAGACATGGGCGCGCGCCGACTCGGCCGTCGAGCCGCGCAGCACGATGATGGGCTTCGGCACGCACGTGAGCGATCCCGATGGCGTGATCACGGTCACGCGCGGCGGCCAGGTGTTCTTCACGACCGACGGCAGCGAAAGCTGGACGGAAAAACAACTGCCTGCGCAGGCAGGCGACGCGTTCTGCGGCGCCATTCTTTGAGAGCGGAGAGGATCGACATGTCGGAACGACTCAACGGCATCATCCGCGCGCTGGAAAGCGGACGCGGCATCGCCTTTACCTCCTTCATTCAGGCCGAGATCGAGAACGCGGTCAGCTTCGCGCAGTCGTCGAATGACGGCGTGGTCTTCGAACTCGAACACACGCCCTGGGACATCGGCGCGCTGCGCAACGCCATGCAGTTTCTGCTGCTGCGTCAGCGCATCGCGCAGAGCGCTTCGGTCGCCTGCCAGATGACGCCGCTCGTGCGCATTCCGCCGAGCGGCAGCGAGATGAACCAATGGTTCGCCAAGCAGGCGCTCGATCTCGGCGCGTACGGCATCGTGTGGCCGCGCATCAGCACGGCAGAGCAAGCCTATAACGCGGTGGCGGCTTGCCGTTATCCGCGTCTGCCGGGCAAGCCGCTTTACGAACCGGCCGGTTTGCGCGGCGACGCGCCGATGCCCGCTGCACGCTATTGGGGCCTCTCGCAGCAGGAGTATTACCGCAAGGCCGACGTCTGGCCGCTTGCACCGGAAGGCGAAATTCTCGTGACCTTGATGATCGAGGACACGGCAGCGATCGAGAACCTGGAAGAGATGGTCAAGCGCGTGCCGGGTATCGGCGTGCTGCTGATCGGCGAGGGCGATCTCACACAGGAGCTGGGCTGTCCGCGCGAATACGACAACCCGGAACTGCTGCGGCTGATGGCGCACGTGCGCGAGATCGGCAAGGCGTACAACATTCCGGTCGGCCATCCGCACGTGAACGAGAACAACGTGGCGCGCGTCATCGACGAAGGTTATCGCTTCCTGATGACGTTCCCGAAGCGCGATTTCGGTGCGCTGGACAAGGGCCGTCAACTGGCGGACCGTGTTTGAGCGTGCCATCGACGCAGACAGGGAGATATCGACATGACTGAAAAATATTCCATCGTTCTCGGCCGTCATGGTCAGGTCGAGGATCTGCGCAGCGGCGCGGTGCGCGTGGAAGGCGCCGAACTGGCGTTCATCGACGTCAAGCGCATGCCCGACGCCTATCGCAGCATGGCGCGCAGCCAGCCTTACGACATCTGCGAAATGGCGCCGACGTCGTATCTGATGGCGCACGCAGCAGGCGCGCCCATCACGGCGCTCGCCTTGCCGATGACGCGTCGCTTTCGCCACGCGGGTTTGCAGCGTCTGAAAGATTCATCAATTCGGTATCCGAAAGATCTGGAAGGGCGAGCAGTGGGCGTGCGCGCTTATTCCGTGACGGCTGCCGTGTGGACGCGCGGCATTCTCGCCGATGAATACGGCGTGGACTTCGACAAGGTCACGTGGCTCACGGAAGAAGACGAGAACGTCGAGACCTTCGTGCTGCCCGCGAACGTGCGGCGCGTGGCGAGCGGCGCATCGCTCGCGCAGATGATGAACGATGGCGAGCTGCAAGCCGGCTTCGGCGGTCTCGCGGGCGTGGGTGCGGATCTCGACGACCGGCTCGTCGATCTGGTCGAAGACGCTGCTGCGCGCGAGGCAGACTGGTATCGGCGCACCGGCATCTATCCGCTGCATGGCGTGATCGTGGTTCGCAACGAGGTGCTTGAGCGCTCGCCGGATCTGCCGCGCCGTCTGTTCGAAGCGTTCGCGCAGGCCAAGGAGAACTATCTCGCGCGCGTGCGAAGCGGGGAGGCGGACGGTCCCGAGGACAAGCGTTACCGGCGTCTTGCCGATGTGGTCGGCGATCCGTTGCCCTATGGCCTCGCGCAGAACGCGAAGTCGTTTGAGGCGCTCGTGGGCTACGCCCACGCGCAGCGCCTGATCGCGCAGCGTCCGCCGCTCGCCGCGGCGTTTCTCGACCCGAACGCGGTCTAGTCACAGCATGCTTATCGAGGAAACGATGAATACCGCTTCCCTGCTTTCCGTGTCCACGATGCTGGGCACGTATCCCAAGACCCAGCCGCTCAAGGACGCCACGCTTGCCTCGCCGCTCGTGCGACTCGATTTCGCCGACGTGGATACCGCGCAGAAGGCCTTCAAGGATGTGGTGCGTCACGAGAAATACGACGTGGCCGAACTCGCCATCGTCACCTTCCTGCAGGCTTTCGAGGCGGGCAAACCCTATGTGATGCTGCCGTTCGTGATGAATGGCGGGTTCCATCACAAGAGCCTCGTCGTGCGAGACGGCGCGACGTTCACGGCGCGCGAGCTGGCCGGCCGCCGTGTGGCGATGCGCGCCTACACGCAGACCACGCCCACCTGGGTGCGCGGCATCCTCACCGACGACTACGGCGTGCAGCTTGCCGATGTGCAATGGCTGAGCCAGGAAGAGGCGCACGTCGCGGACTACGCGGAGCCCGCGTGGGTTTCGCGGCTCGCCTCCACGGCGAGTCTCGAAGCGATGCTGCGCGCGGGCGAAGTGGACGCCATCATCGCGGGCGGCGGGCTGTCGGGCGAGCCGGGCATCCGGGCGCTGATTCCCGCGCCCGCCGAAGCGGCGACGGCCTGGCACGCGCGCACGCATGCAGTGCCGATCAACCACGTGGTCACGGTCAAGCGCTCGCTGGCCGAGTCACGGCCCGATGCGGTGCGCGAAATCTACCGGCTGCTGTGCGAGGCGCGCGAACGCGCGCTCGCGGGCAAGCCGCCGGGCGGCGTCGATCTGCAGCCTAAGGGTTTTGCGGAACTGGCGCCGGCTCTCGAACTGGCGATACGGTACGCATTCGAACAGCGGCTCATCACGCGCCGCTATACGCTGGAAGAGTTGTATGGCCCGGTGCTGGATATCCTGGCCTGACGCATCGAAGAACTGACGCACGCAAGGAGACACACTTGGCCTCGACCATTTCAGGCATCGCCTATGTCCGGCTGAGCGCCCCCGACCTCGGGCGCATGGAAGCCTTTCTCACCGACTTCGGCATGGTGAAAGTCCATCGCGACGCCCAGCGCCTCTACATGCGCGGCGTGGGCGAAGCGCCTTTCCTGCACGTGACCGAACTGGGCGACCCCGGCGTCGTGAGTTGCGCCTATGAACTGCGCGACGCCGCGCTGCTCGGCGAGGTGGCGAAGCTGCCCGGCGCGCGCGGCATCGAACAGATCGACGGTCCCGGCGGCGGCCAGCGCGTGCGCGTGCAGGACCCGGACGGTTTCTGGCTCGAATTCGTCACGGCGCGCGAGCCGGTAGCGCGTCTGACACCGCGTGCGCTCGTACGCGGCGAGACGGGCGAAAGCCGCGCGCTCGGCGCGGCGCGCGTGGAGCGCATCGCGCATACGGCGTTCGCCACGCCGCAATTGCAGCAGTCGATCGCGTGGTATCAGCGCACGCTCGGTCTGCTGCCGACCGACGAGCTGTTCGTCGGCGAACCCGACAACGTGATCGGCCGCTTCAGCCGCGTTGATCTCGGCGAGACGGCGGTCGATCATCACGTCGTGTTTCTGCTGCGCGGCCCGCGCGCGGGATTGCATCACGTCTCGTATCAGGTGGAAGGCGTCGACGATATTTTCTTCGGCTACGACCATCTCGCGCAGCGCGAATACGACCACGTGCGCGGCATTGGCCGACACGCGCTCGGCAGCCAGATTTTCGACTACTGGATGAGCCCGTTCGGGCAGATGCACGAACACTGGATCTCGCAGGAGCGCATGACCGCGGCGAGCGGGTTCAACCGCATCCGCATCGGTGACGGCATGAGCTACGACACGGGCGAAAAGCCGCCCGAGCGCTTCGTCAAACAGGCCACGCCGATCGTTGCCTGGCAGGACTGATCAATCGTCACTTTCACTTTCATTACCAGGCCGAATGCCATGATCATCGATTGTCACGGTCACTTCACGACCGTTCCCAAGGCGCTGCACGAATGGCGCCGCCGTCAGCTCGAACACGCAGGCCCCGTCTACGGCGCGCCGCTCGACATCAGCGACGACGAACTGCGCGACGCGCTCGAAAACGGCCAGCTCAAGGCGCAGCGCGAGCGCGGCCTCGACCTCACGCTGTTCTCGCCGATCGCGGGACAGATGGGCCATCACCTCGGCACGCTCGAGCAGGGCATCGAATGGGCGCGCGTCTGCAACGACCTGATTCATCGCGTCGTGCAGCTTTATCCGCGCAATTTCGCCGGCGTGTGCCAGTTGCCGCAATCGCCGGGCAAGGACGTGAGCGCGTGTGTCGCGGAGCTGGAGCGCTGCGTGACCGAACTCGGTTTCGTCGGCTGCAATCTGAATCCCGATCCGTCGGGCGGCTACTGGACCGATTCGCCGCTCACCGACCGCCGCTATTACCCGCTCTACGAGAAGATGGTCGAACTCGACGTGCCGGCGATGATCCACGTGAGCAGTTCGTGCAATCCGTGCTTCCACCACGTCGGCGCGCACTATCTGAACGGCGACACCACGGCGTTCATGCAATTCCTGCTCGCGCCGCAATTGTTCGAGGACTTCCCGACGCTGCGCTTCGTCATTCCGCACGGCGGCGGCGCGGTGCCGTATCACTGGGGACGCTATCGCGGACTCGCGCAGGACATGGGCTTCAAGACGCTCGAAGACGGCCTGATGAACAACCTGTTCTTCGACACCTGCGTGTATCACCAGGCGGGCGTGAACCTGCTTGCCGAAGTCGTGCCGCACCGGAACATCCTGTTCGGCTCGGAGATGATCGGCGCGGTCAAGGGCGTCGATCCGCGCACCGGCCATAACTACGACGACACGCGCCGCTACGTGAGCGCCACGCCGCATCTGTGCGACGCGTATCGCCACGACGTGTTCTGCAACAACGCCCTGCATGTCTATCCCGGCCTGAAGTATCGCTGCCAGGACTGATCGACACCTCCCAGAGAGAGCCACATGAATCTTGGAATCGCCGGAAAGACGGCGCTCGTATGCGCCTCGTCGCGCGGCCTCGGACTCGCCTGCGCCACGGCGCTGGCGCGCGAAGGATGCCGCGTCTTCATCAACGGACGTCACGCCGACGCGCTGGAAACGGCCGCGCAGCAGATCGAGGCGGCCACGGGCAACCGCCCGGAGATCGTGGTCGCCGATCTGACCACCGAAGCGGGGCGCGAGGCGCTCGCGGCCGCCTGCCCGGAGCCGGACATTCTCGTCAACAACAACGCGGGCCCGGAGCCGGGCAAGATCGCCGACTGGAGCCGCGAGGACTGGCTCGGCGCAGTCGAAGGCAACATGCTCGCCCCGATCTTCCTGATCAAGCACTTCGTGCCCGGCATGCGCAGCCGCAAGTTCGGCCGCATCGTCAACATCACCTCGGCGATGGTGAAGTCGCCGAGCGCGACGATGGGGCTGTCCGCCGCCGTGCGCGCGGGGCTCACGGCGCTCAGCAAGTCGGTGCAGCGCGATTCGGTGGTCGATAACGTCACGATCAACAACATGCTGCCCGAACGTTTCGACACCGATCGTCAGCGCTATATGGCCGATCGCATGTCGAAGAAGGACGGCATCACGATCGCCGAAGCGAAGCAGCGCATTGCCGCGACGATCGCCGCGAAACGCCTCGGCGATCCGATGGAATTCGGCGACGCCTGCGCCTTCCTGTGCAGCGCGCAGGCGGGCTTCATCTCGGGACAGAACCTGCAACTCGACGGCGGTTCTTACGCCGGGCTCGTCTGAGTCCCGTCGCGTTTGAGCGCCATCCGCAAATCGTAATAGTGAGGAGAAACCGCATGAAATATGCAAGCTTTCTGGTTGACGGCCGCGAGACGTGGGGCATCGTCGACGGCGATAACGTGATCGATCTCGGCAAGCGCATCGGCGATCGCTTCCCGACGCTCAAGGCGTTCTGCGAAGCGGACCTGCCGCGCGAGGCGTTCGCGCAGGCCGATGCGCGTCCCGATTACGCGCTCGCCGACATCACCTTCTTGCCGCCGATCGCGCATCCGGTCCATATCTGGTGCCTCGCGCTCAACTACGTCGAGCACCACAACGAAGTGCAGGGCGCGGGACGCGTGCAGGAATTGCCGAAGCAGCCGGCGCTGTTCGCGCGCGCCAGCGACTCGCTCGTCGGCCACGGCCAGGCGCTGCGCCATCCGGGCGTGAGCGAGCAGTTCGACTACGAGGGCGAACTCGTCGTGGTGATCGGCAAGCCCGGTTATCGCGTGAAGGCGGAGAACGCGTTCGAGCACGTGGCGGGCTACACGATCATGAACGAGGGCAGCGTGCGCGACTGGCAGTTCCATACGCGCCAGATCACGCCGGGCAAGAACTTCTATCAGAGCGGGGCGATCGGTCCCTGGATCGTGCCGCGCGATGAAGTCGGCGACGTCGGGGCGCTGCGCATCCAGACGACGCTCAATGGTCAGATCATGCAGGACGACACGGCGGCGAGCATGGTGCACAAGATTCCGCGCTTCATCGAATATGTCTCGTCGATTGCGCCGCTGCACGCAGGCGATATTCTCGCGACGGGCACGCCGAGCGGCGTCGGTTTCTCGCGCACGCCGCCCGTTTTCATGAAGCCCGGCGACGAATGCGCAATCACCATCGAGCGCATCGGTACGCTGCGCAACCGCGTGACCGGGTAGGAAACCTGGTCGCGCACTGCCGGAGCGCTGTGCTATATGGAAACCTTCTCCTTATCGGAAAGCGGCATCATGGCATCGGTCGTGGCGTCACCCATCGAGCAGATTGAAGCCGCGGTCGAACAGCCGAGTCTCTGGCAGTTGCGCGTGTTCGAGGCGGTCGCGCGGCATGAGAACGTGACGCAGGCTTCGCAGGAGTTGCTGCGTTCGCAGCCGGCGACCACCTCGTGTCTCGCGGCGTTCGAATCGCTGATGGGCGTGAGCCTGTTCGAGCGCTCGACCACGGGCACGTGGCTGGCGCCTGCGGGTGTGGCGGCGCTGGTGCGCACGCGCAAGATCCTGCAAGCGGCGCAGGACGCGGTGAGCGAGGTGGGCAGCACTCGCAACGTCGCGGCGGCGGTGCTGGTGGGCGGCATCACGCGCACGCAGATGCGCTGCCTGATCGCCATCGCGGAGTGCGGCTCGTTTCGCGCGGCGGCGCGCCTGCTCAGCATCACCGAGGCGTCGTTGCAGCGCGCCGCGCGCACGCTCGAACAGAATCTCGGCGCACCGCTTTACCGCCATTCGGCCTCGGGCGTCACGACGACCGAGGCCGGCAAGACCTTCGCGCGCCAGCTCAAGACGATCTCGAACCTGATCGCCGCGATGACCGACGCGCTGCACGCGTATCAGTTTCCGCGCGAACTGAGCGTGACGGTGGGCGTGCTGCTGCTCGATCCGTCGATTCTGATCGTGAGCGCGATCCGCGAGTTGAGCGCGCAGTTTCCCGATGCGCGCGTGGTGGTGATCAACGGCACCTACGATCAGTTGCTCACGAAACTGCTGCGCGGCGAAATCGACTTCATGCTGGGCGTGCTCAAGCAGCCGGATGCGTCGTTCGATTTCGTCGAGTCGCCGCTTTATCACGAGCGCTATTGCGTGGTCGCGCGCCGGGATCATCCGCTCGCGCGCGAGACCGTCGTGACGGCGGACGCGCTGCGCAACTATCAGTGGATCGTGCCGCCGCGCAGTTCGCCGCGCCGCGAAGCCTACGAATACGTGTTTTCCGATGGCGCGACGCCGTTTGCGAGCATCGAAACCTATTCGCTCTCGACGATCCGCATCACGCTGTTCGATAGCGACATGCTGACGGTGCTGAGCTGGACCGAGGTGCTGAGCGAGCGGCGTTTCGGGCTGCTCGCGCCGCTGATGATCGACGTGCCGTGGGACGGTCCGGTGGTCGGCATCACGGCGCGGCGCGACTGGCAGCCCAACGATGTGCAGGAGACCTTTCTGCGCAGCGTGCGCCGCAATGCGCTGGCGATGACGGGCGGGCAGGGCGAGCCGCCGTTTTCGGAGCGCTGACCGTCAGCGCCTGACCGCGTTCCCGCTGAGATTCCACGCGTCGCTCGACGCGCGTCAAAGCGTATTTTCCCGCCTCTTTACACGCGCGCATCGGCCGATGCGCCGCCCGGCTGCGCGCGTTTTTCCTGTGGATTGCCCTCTCATGTCGACTGACTCCTCCGTCGCCTTCGCGTCCGCGCGCGCGGATGTCCGGCTGTTCGCCTGTGCGCCGTTTCGCTGCCTGCTCGCCGTGCGCGTCGCGTGGACAGTGAGCATCCAGATGCTGTTCGTCGCCATCGGCTGGCAGATGTACGCGCTCACGCACGATGCGTGGGCACTCGCGCTGGTCGGGCTCTATCAGTTCGTTCCCGTGCTGTTGCTGACCTTGCCTGCGGGACACGCGGCCGATTGCTGGCCGCGCGCGCGCATCGTGCTCGTCTGCCTGCTCGTGCAAGGGCTCATCGCCGCGGCGATGACGTGGGCCACGTACCGCCATGGCCTCACGCGCGATGGCCTGTTGTACGCGTCGCTGCTGCTCGGCGCCGCGCGCGCGTTTCAGATGCCCGCGCTACAGGCGCTCGTGCCCGCCACGGTGCCGCCCGCCGCGCTGAGCCGTGCGATGGCGGCCGTCTCCACCGGTTCGCAGTCGAGCGTGATCCTCGGCCCCGCGCTGGGCGGTCTGCTCGTGAGTCTCGGCATCGGCGTCGTGTATGGCATTGCCGCGCTGCTGTTTCTCGCCGGGCTCGTGATGGCGGCGCGATTGCGCGCGCACGCGTCGGAGCCTGCGCGCGTGAAAAAGGGCGCGTCGCTCGGCGAACTCGCGGGCGGCCTCGTGTTCGTGTGGCGCAAGCCGGTGGTGCTCGCGGCCATCAGCCTCGATCTCTTTGCCGTGCTGTTCGGCGGTGCTGTGGCGCTGTTGCCGATCTACGCCGACACCATTCTGCACGGCGGCCCCGCGATGCTCGGCTGGCTGCGCGCCGCGCCCGCCATCGGTGCTTTCGCGATGTCGCTCTGGCTCGTGCGTCATCCGCCGCGACGGCGCGTCGGCGTCACCTTGCTGGCGGCGATCGGCGTGTTCGGTCTCGCGACAGTCGTATTCGGTGTCTCGACGAACCTCGTGCTCTCGATGCTCGCGCTCGTCGTGACCGGCGCGGCGGACATGGTGAGTGTGGTGATCCGCCAGACGCTGGTGCAACTCGAAACGCCCGACGACATGCGCGGGCGCGTGAGCGCCGTCAACGCGATTTTCGTCGGCGCTAGCAATCAGCTGGGCGAGTTCGAATCGGGCTCGCTCGCCAGCATGATCGGGCCGGTCGGCGCGGTCGTTCTGGGCGGCGCGCTGACGTGTTGCGTCGCGCTCGCCTGGGCGTGGCGCTTTCCGCAACTGCGCGAACGCAAGACGCTGGACGCCTGAACGCGCACGCGTTGCGGCCCTCGCCGAACTGCACAGCAACAACTGATGACCACGCGCTCTTTTCCTATGCCGCGTGAACTCGACCCGTCACTAGAATCGGAATCCTGACAATGACACAGGCGCCGCACCACATGGGCGGCACGCCTCTCAGGAGACGGAGGTCGAGATGCAGTTCATACAAAGCGGGCAGAGCCCTTTTCAGGATCAACGCAGCTTGAGCCGCAACCAGCGCATGCTGCTCGCGCTGATCGGCGTCGGCAGCATGCTGGAGTTCTGGGACGCGTACCTGATCGGTTTCATCATGGCGTTCCTCGTCAAGCCGTGGGGCATGACATACGGGATGATGGGCGCGGTGCTGCTGGCGTCCGGCGCGGGCGCGATCGTGGGCGGCGTGGTGTGGGGCATGATGGCCGACCGGCTCGGCCGCAAGCCCGTGTTCGTGGCCTCGCTGCTGCTGCTCGCGGCGATGAGCCTCGGCCTCGCGTTCACGCCGGCGGGCGGCTGGATCTACATGGCCGCGCTGCGCACCGTGATCGGCTTTTGCACCGGCGGCTATTTCATCCAGATCGCGCTCGTCAACGAATTCATTCCGCCGCGCCGACGCGCCGTGCTCACGGGCGTCGTGTCGGCGATCACCACCTGCGGACTGTTGCTCGGCGCATTCAGCGGCGCGTTCGTGATTCCCGCCATCGGCTGGCGTTTGACGTTCGCGCTCGGCGCCGCGCCTGCAATCGTTGCACTGATCGGTGCGTTCTACGTGCCTGAATCGCCGCGCTGGCTGAACCTGCAAGGACGCCGCGAGGAAGCGCGGCGGTCGGTGCAGTGGGCGCTGGGCGCCGAGGTGCAATGGCGTGACAGCGAGACGCCGGTTCGCGCCGCGCCGCCCGCGCGCTGGTCCGGGATCTTCGCGTATCCGCGCAGCGTCGTGACGGCCACGCTCGTCAACATCGGACTGATCGCGGGCTACTACGGCATCGTGCTGTGGGCGCCGACCCTGCTCGCCCAGGTGCAATCGCTCACACCCGCTGGCGCGTCGCGTCTGATGATCGGCTTCAGCGTGTGCGGCATCGTTTCGCGTCTCGCGGCGGCGTATCTCGCGGATCGCTTCGGCCGCCGCCGCACGGGCGGCTGGTTCGCGATCGGCGCGGCGCTCGCGGCGCTGTGCGCGGGCTACGTGGGACACGGCGACCTGCTCACGCCCGCGTGGTTCTGGCTGCCGCTGCTGCTCGCCTTCGTGTTCGCCGACGGCAGCTTCTCGGTCTGCGCCGTCTACTCGACGGAAATCTGGCCGACGCGCCTGCGCGGCAGCGGCGCGGGCTACGCCGGGCTCACCGGTTCCATCGGCAAGATGATCGGGCCGATCGGGCTCGCGTGGGTCGCCGGGTCGAGCAACATGGTGATGCCTTCGGCGACGCTCGGCGTGATCGTACCGGCGTTCCAGTTTCTCGCGCTGTGTCTGCTGCTGTGCGGCGTGACCTATCTGTTCGTCGGGATCGAGGCGCGCGGCAAGACGCTGGAAGCGCTCGACGAAAGCTTCGAGCAGCGCGAGACACCCGCCGTCATGGCACCGGCCAACGACCGCGGCGGGCAGTGAGAACGATCACGTTCCGGCGCGATCGCGTCGATTCAGAAAAAACGAATCGCGACGGCCGTTTTCCGATTGGTGGCGCAAAGCGCCGAAAAATACACTGAATTCGAGCCCGCAGCGCTTTTAGGCGTGAGCGCGGCATTGGCAAGCAACGAGGAACGAGATGAAGAAAGTACGCGTGGGCATGGTGGTGCCGTCGCTGAACACCATCGCCGAGGATGATTTCCGCCTGTTCTGTCCCGACGACGTGGCGTATCACGTGCATCGCATCCGGCTGAGAAAGGAGGGCGGCCGCGTGACGATGGAGAGCCTGCAACGCGCCTGGCTCGAAGCCGCCGACGAGGCGGACTACCTGAAGGATCTGTCGCCGGATGCGGTGGTGTTCAACTGCACGGGCGCGAGCGTGGCGAACGGCGCGCAGGGCGACGCGGTGCTCGCGCAGCGTCTGGGCGAACGTCTCGGCCTGCCCGCGACGAACACGATGGTCGCGATCAAGGAAGCGCTGGCGGCGCTGCGCTGCGAACGCATTCTGCATGTTTGCCCCTTCGCGGATGTGTTCTCGCGCATCGAACGCGAATCGCTCGAAGCGTCGGGTCACGATGTCGCGCGCACGGTCTCGCTCGGCTTCACCGACGCGAAGGAAGCCGCGCTGATGACGCCGCAGCGCATCGCCGCCATCGTGCGCGAGCAGATCGACGCCGACATCAGCGCGGTCCTGCTCTCGTGCGCGAACGTGCGGGCCTTCGAGGCCGCGCACGAACTGGAAACGTCGCTCGGCCTGCCCGTGGTGACGAGTAATCAGGCCACGCTCTGGGCCGTGTTGCGGCTCGCGGGCTGGCGGGGCCGCATCGAGGGCGCTGGTCGGCTGTTCGCCGGCGCACGCGCCGAAGCATGAAGCCGGGCAGCCCAGATCAACTTTGAAATTGAAGGAAAACAGCATGCAAATCGTCGATGCCCAGGTGCACGCATGGGTGAGCGGAAATTCGACCGGCCATCATCGCCGCGCGCCGGTCACGCGCGACGTCCTCGTGGACGAAATGGCGCGCGCGGGCGTGGACCGCGTCCTGCTCGTGCCGCCGCTTTGGGACCCGGAAGGCAACGCGTACTCGCTCGCGCTGGCTCAGGCGGAGCCGGATCGTTTCGCGGTCATGGGCCTGCTGCCCGCCGACTGCGAAGACCCGGTCGCCGCGCTCGCGCGCTGGCAGGACACGCCGGGCATGCGCGGCGTGCGCTTTCTGTTCAACACGCCGGAACGCATCGCGCCGCTGCTCGAGGGGCGCTACGAGCGCGTCTGGCCTCTGGCTCAGGAAAGCGGGCTCGTCATCGCGCTGCATGTGCCGGGCGCGCTCGGCGAAGCGGAGTCCATCGCGCGGCGCTTTCCGCGGCTGCGTCTGATCGTCGATCACCTCGGCGTGCCGCGTGGCGCGAGCGGGCCGGCGGCGTTCGATCATCTGCCCGCGCTGCTCGCGCTCGCGCGCTATCCGAACGTGTCGGTGAAGGCGGCGGGCGTCGGCGATTACGCGCTCGATCCCTGGCCGTTCCGCTCGATCGAGCCGACCTTGCGGCAGATCTTCGATGCCTTCGGCGCGCAGCGCATCGTGTGGGCCAGCGATTTTTCGCGGCTGCATCATCCGTACCGGCAGTGCGTGACGCACTTCAGCGAGGCGCTGCCGTGGCTGTCCGAGGCCGAACGCGCGGACGTCATGGGCGGCAATCTCTGCCGCCTGCTCGACTGGCAGACGGGCGCCGCCGCGGGCGCGACGCTTGCCGCATAATTGCCGGGTTCATGCCGGCCGCATCGACGGCCGCTGAAGCGGTTACGGCAGCGCCACAAAAACATAGATCGGAGACAACATCATGCTTACCCCAGGCAGCTGGCCCTGCATCCTTTTGCTGTATCTGTACGGCACCGTTGCGACTTCGCTCGTCACGCAGTCGGTGCCCGTCATCGGCGATATCGCGCGGCAGTTCGGGCTCTCTCATGCCGCAGCGGGCTGGGTCATCTCGATTCCCTCGCTCATCACGGCGGTCTTCGCGCTGTTCGGCGGCTGGGTCGTCGACCGTATCGGCGACAAGCGCGTGATCGTCGGCGGGTCGCTGTTCGGGCTCGCGGGCAATCTGGGCGTGGTGTTCGCGCACGACGTGACGTCGCTGTTCGCGTGGCGGCTGCTCGAAGGCGTCGGCTATCTCTCGCTGACGGTCGGCGCGGTGACGCTCATCATGCGCACGACGACGGGCGCGCGCCGGGGCATCGCGCTCGGTCTGTGGACCTCGCACACGGCGGTGGGCATCGGCCTCACGCTGAGTGTCGTTGCGCCGCTCGCGCAGCGCGGCGAGATGTGGCGCTGGGCGTTCGGCGGCCACGCGATCCTGATGGCGGCGCTGGCGCTTGCGGGCTTTCTGCTGCCGGGCAAGGCGCGCAACCTGCCGGCGCGCCGTCTCGCGGACATCTGGACCGTGCTCAGGAGCCCGCGTCCATATCGCGTGGCGCTCGCGTCGGGCGCCTCGGCGTTCATTCAGACCGGCATCATGGCGGCGCTCACGGTTTATCTGGCGAAGACATTTGGCGTACCGATCCGCACGGCGGCCGGCGTGGGGACGGTGGCGGAAGTGTTCGTGTGCGTCGGCTGCCTCTGCGTCGGCCATCTGCTCAAGGGCGGCGTCGGTGCGCGCCTGCTCGCGTCGGTGGGCGGAGTGGTCGCGCTGCTGGGCGGCGTCGCGCTCTATCTGCCGATGACGGGCTTCGGCGGCGCTGTGGTGGCCGTCTGCGTCTTCTCGCTGGGCATTGGCCTCGTGAACGGTCTCATCTGGACGATGGTGCCGGCCGCCGCGCCGAGCCTCGCGACGATGGGCGCAACCAGCGGACTCGTGGCGCAGGCGACTTATCTGGGCGTCCTGCTCGGGCCGCCCGCGATCTTCGCGAGTTTCCACGAAAGCGGCTGGACCGTGCGGATCGGCTTCGTGCTGCTTGCCACGCTGCTGCAACTCGCGCCGTTGCCAATCTGGGGACGCGCGCAGGCGCGGACGAACGAGACGGGCGCGCCCGCACCCACGGTGGCAGGAGGCAACTGACACAACCCGTTGTACCGCCCTTGCCGCAGTCGAAATCATCGTTGCGGCAAGGGACGCGAACAAGACAAGTAGTCGATAAAACAATCAGGATGACTAAGGAGACAAGATGGATCAGCGGAAATTTCGCATGCTGCGCAAGCGCGTGCTGGGCCTATGCATCGCTTCGATGCTCGGCGGCGTGGGTACGGCGCACGCACAGAGCAGCATCACGCTCTATGGCGTGATTTCGGAATCGCTCGAATATGTGAGCAACGCCAAGGGCAATCATCTGTTCGCGTTGTCGAACGCCGGGATGATGCCGCCGCGTTTCGGCTTTCGCGGTGTGGAGGATCTGGGTGGCGGCACGAAAGCCATTTTCACATTGGAGAACGGTTTCAACGTCACGAATGGCGCGCAGCTTAACGGCGGCATCTTCGGACGGCAGGCCTGGGTGGGGCTGAGCAACGACCGCGCGGGCTCCTTGACGATGGGCCGCCAGTACGAAGAGATGACCAGCACGATGTATTTCACCACGGCGTCGAACGTGTTCGCGGGCTACGGCGCGCATATCGGCGACAACGACAATATGTTCTTCACCAACCGCTTCAACAACTCCGTGCGCTATGCGTCGCCGAACTGGTACGGGTTTAAATTCGCAGGCAGCTACGCGTTTTCCAATTCGACCGAGTTCGCGAACAACAACGGCTTCAGCGGCTCGATTTCGTATGAGCACGGTCCGTTGAAAGTGGCGGCTGCGATCACCGAATTCAACCGGCGCAGCAATGCCGTGCCGTCGAACCTGACGAGCGGCGCAGTGGATAGTACCGGTTGGGGATTCAGCTCGCCGTTCGTGACGAGTCTGCATGGCGCGGGCACGGATGAACAGCGCATCATGGGCGTGGGTGGCAGCTACGATTTCGGCTCGTTCCACGTGCTCGGCAACTACACGAACGTGCTGTTCAACTATTCGGATTCGACTGGACTGCGCTTGCAGAACTTCGAAGCCTCGGCATACAAGTTCATCACGCCCTTCGTGGAATTAGGGCTTTCATACGTCTACACGCTCGGTAATTATTCATCCGCGCGTTCGATTCACTATAACCAGCTCGATCTCGCGGCCCATTATTTCCTGTCCAAACGCACCGAGCTTTACGTGGCCGGGATTTATCAGCGTGCCAGTGGTCCCGGCACGTATGCGCAGATCTACACCGCGGCGCCATCGTCCAGTCAAAGTCAGACGCTGGTCGAGACCGGCATCATGCACCGCTTCTAAGCGTGGATGACGCCGGGCGGCCGCTGCTGGCGCGGGCGGTTTAGCTCGGCGTCACCGCAGGCAGATAGCGGCGCGCCGACGGCCGCGATTTTCAAGGTGGATGGACCGTCGGCCTTTCGATGAAACGGTGCTTCGACACACTCAATCAGGCACCCGACACATAGCCGCCATCGACCGGCAAAGTCGCGCCGGTGATGAACGCCGCGCCGGGTGACGCCAGAAATAGCGTCGCGCCCACCAGATCTTCCGCTTCGCCCCAGCGCTTGAGCGCGCTGCGAGCGGCGATCTTTTGCGCGGCGCTCGGCGACTCCCAGAGCGGGCGCGTCATGTCAGTGCGATGGTAGCCCGGCGCAATCGCGTTCACGCGCACGCCAGCGGCGCCGAACGCATGCGCGAGCGAGCGCGTGAGGCCGAGCACGCCCGTCTTGCTTGCGCAATACGCGGGCACTTCCACGTCGGCGAGATAGCTGAGCATCGAGGCCACGTTGATCACGCAGCCTTTCGTGCGTTCGAGTTGCGGGCGCAGCGCCATCGAAAGACGCATCGCCGCCGTGAGGTTCACGTCGAGCACTTCGCGAAACACATCGTCGCGGTATTCGTCGAACGGTCGCGCGACGCCCGCTGCGTTCACGAGCACGTCGAGCGTGTCTATTTTCGCCGCGAAATCCTGAATCGCCTGTGCGTCGCGCACATCGAGTTGCGCGAAGCGAATGTGCGAGAGCGTCGAGTCGGCGCGCAGCGTGTCGAGCTTCGCGGCCGAACTGCCGGTCGCGATCACCTGTGCGCCGAGCGACGCGAAGCCGTCGGCGATCGCGAGTCCGATGCCGCTGGTCGCGCCCGATACCAGCACGGTGCGGCCGTCGAACAGGCCGGGGCGAAAGGCATGCAACTCCTGTTTTTGCGTCGTAGTCATTCGGTATCCTGAGTGTTGTGATGCGAGTCGAGTCGCGCGGCATAGGCATCCATGGCCTTGAGCGCGGCGACGACCATCGCCGGTTCGACCGGATAAGGCTCGTTGTGGATGATCTCGCCCGCGCGGCAGGCGCGCGCCGCGACGATGCCGAGCGCGGCGGTATCGGCCACGTCGACGTTGATTTGATGCAGGCGCGTCGGCAATCCGACCGCGCGGCAGAACGCGAATACGCGGCGGCGTTCCTCGTCGGGCACCGTCGAAAGAAACAGCGAGGCGAGCACGCCGATCGCCACCTTTTCGCCGTGCAGCAGGCCATGCGAGGAAGGCAGGTCGGCGAGGCCGTGATGGATCGCGTGCGCCGCCGCCACGCCGCCCGATTCGAAGCCGATACCCGAGAGCAGCACGGTGGCTTCGAGCGTGGCGTCGAAGTCGGGCGTGACGAGCTGGGCGCGGCAGTCGGCGACCGCTTGCGGCGCATGCGCGAACAGCATGTCGCGGCAGAGACGCGCGGCTTCGAAGGCGAGCGCGGTGCCGCGTCCGCCGCACAGGTTGCGCGCGTAGGCGCGGCGGCAGGCGTCGGCTTCGTAGTAGGTGGCCAGCGCGTCGCCGATACCGGCGATAAAAAAGCGCGCGGGCGCGCGCACGATCACGGCGGTATCGAGCAGCACGAGATCGGGATTGCGTCGCACGAAACGGTCGCGGACCACGCGGCCTTCGTCGTCGTAGATCACCGCGAGCGCGCTGCACGGCGCGTCCGACGCCGCGATGGTCGGCACGCAGACGAACGGCAGGCGCAGATCGTCGGCGGCGGCGCGGCCCGTGTCGATCACCTTGCCGCCGCCGAACGAGACCACGATGTCCGCGCCGCTCGAACGGATCCAGTCGGCGGTTTCGGCGACCGCGCGCTCGGTGCAGGCGGCGTCCACCGCGCGCACGTTCAGCGCGACTTTCTCGGCGCGTGCGAGCGCGGGTTCGAGCAGGCCCGCGACATTGCGGTCGACGAGGCAGGCCGCGCGCGTGCCGAGCCGCGCGAGTTCGGTGTCGAGCGTGTCGAGCGCACCCGCGCCCTGGACGTAGCGCGAGGGAAAGATACTGGTTTTCAGCATGATCGTGGCGAGGTCGAAGGTGGGAGGGAAAGGCCGAGCGCGGCGGCGAGTTCGTCGGCGCTGCGCACGAGTTGAACCTGTGGCGGGAACAGCGCGACGTGGGCTTCTTCCGCGGACCAGCCGAGCACGCGCATGCCCGCCGCGAGCGCGGCTTGCGCGCCGGTCGGGCTGTCCTCGACAGCAACCGCGTCGCGCGCGGCCACGTCGAGCAGATACGCGGCGCGCAGATACGGCTCGGGATCGGGCTTGCCGTGGCGCACGTCGTTGGCGCTGACTGAAACGAGCTCGGGCGCTTGCAGGCCCAACGCGTTCAGATTCGCTTCGAGCAGCATGCGTCCCGCGTTCGAGACGATCGCCTGGCGCAGGCCGGCGGCCTGGGCGGCGCGCCACACTTCCAGCGCGCCCGGCCGCGGCACGAGATGACGCGCCTCGGCCACATAGTGCGCGGCGCGAAAGGCCGACCAGTCAGAGAAACCGGTTTGGATTCCGAATCGTTCCTGCACGATGCGGTGCACGGCCTTGCCCGTCTGCCCGAACATCAGCGGATGCAGTTCGTCGCCCGCGATCACGCCGTTGTGCGCGAGCGCGGCGATCAGCGTGCGCATGTGTAGCGGTTCGCTGAGCGCGAGCGTGCCGTCCATGTCCCACAGGACCGCGCGCGGCGAAGTGTCGGTACGCGTGCTCATGCGCGTTCTCCTTGCAGCGATGCCGTGGCGCTCGCGTCGTGCAGCGCGTCGAGATCGTCGTAAAACTGCTGGGCGTTCACGTAGAGCCGCTCGAACAGCGGCATCATGCGGTCGTAGAGATCGCTCGCGCGCGGATCGGGCTGCACTTCACGCTCGAAACGCACGAACTTGCGCACCGCGTCGCCGAGGGTGGCGAATTGCCCCGACGCCGTCGCGGCGAGCAGCGCGCAGCCGATAACACCGCATTCCACTTCGGCGGGCACGAGAATCGGCGTGCGATACATGCTCGCCTTGATGTCGAGCCAGAGCGCGGCTTTCGCGCCGCCGCTCGCCGCCACCAGACGTTCGATCGGCACGCCTTCGGGCTGGATCATCTGCATATGGCGGCGCACGCCGAACGCCACGCCTTCGAGCACCGCGCGATGCAGATGCGCGAGCCCATGCCGCGCCGCGATGCCGAAGAACTGCGCGCGCGAATTCGGATGATCGCCGAAGCGTTCGCCGGTCAGATAGGGCAGGAAAAACAGGCCTTCTGCGCCGACCGGCGCTTCGGCGGCCTTGCGCGCGACGGCTTCATAGGAGAGCGAGTTTTCGTGGAATGCACGGCGCGCCCAGCGCATGGCGTCGCCGCCCGAGTCGAGCAACGTGAAGCGGCCCCACAGGCCTTCGCAGGTGGCCACGTTCGAGACTTCCGGGTGCAGCATGGGCGTCTCGGCGATCACGGTGATGATCGAGGAGGTGCCGGTGATATCGGAGGCGAGGCCCGGTTCGTAGACGCCCGAGCCGAGCACCGAAGCCGGATAGTCCGCCGCGCCGACCAGCACGGGCGTGCCTTCGCGCAGATCGGTCGCGGCGGCGGCGGCGCGCGTCACGTGACCGAGCAGCGCTTGCGGCGCGCGGATCGGCGGCATCTTGCGGATGTCGAGGCCGAGTTCGTCGAACATCGCGGGCGACCACGTACGCGTTTGCGGGTCCATCAGGAACATCATCGACGCGTCGCTCCAGTCGCACGCGCGCTCGCCGGTCAGGCGGAAGTTCACGTAGTCCTTCGGCATGAAGACGGTCGCGGCGCGCGCGTAGGCGTCGGGTTCGTGGTCGCGGATCCACTGGAGCTTGAACGCGGGCCACGCGGCCGTGGGCGGATTCGCCGTGCGTGCGAGGTAGTCGTGGCGTTCGCGCGTGGCGCTGCCATCCTGGCTGCGGTAACGCGTGCGGAACGCTTCGACCTGCGGGGCCGAACGCTTGTCGTTCCAGAGCGGCGCGGCGTCGCGCGTGAGCTGGCCATTTGCGTCGATCAGCACGGTGCCGTGCATTTGCCCGCAGGCGCAGATCGCCGCGATCTGCTGCGCCGCGCCGGGCTCGGCGGCGAGCACTTCGCGGATCGCCTCGACCGCACCCGTCCACCAGTCGAGAGGACGCTGTTCGGACCAGCCGTAGCGCGGCACGATCTGTTCGTGCTCGCGCGCGGCGAGCCGGCGGATCTTGCCGCTGGCGTCGACGAGCGCGGCGCGCACGCTGCCGGTGCCCACGTCGATCGCAAGGTAAGGGGTTGTCTCCATCATCGTTCTATCTGTTCGGGTGCCGTGGGATGCGGGAAGCGGCAGGCTAGCCGCTTTGCCGGGGTGCCGTCTGTGCGCTCGCGCGGATACGCCAGGTCGTTTGCGTGCGCGCGCGATAGAGCGCGAGCGCGCCGCGCTCCTCGACGATACGCGTGTCGATTACGGCGGGATCGAGCGTGTTGAAGTCGAACAGGCCGTGATGATGCGCGATCATCGCGCGCACGCCCGCATGCTTGCAGAGCGCGACGGCTTCGTCGAGCGTGAAGTTGCCGGGCACGCCGTTGCCGCTGCGTTCGTCGTCGCGGCCATTCACGGGCAGCAGCGCGAGATGCGGCTGCAAGGCCGCCACGTTCTCGTGCAGGCCGTCGTAGGGCACGCAGTCGCCGGAGTGATACACGCGCACGCCCGCCACGTCGATCACGTAACCGAGCCACGGATGGCGGCCCAGTTCGTCCATATCGAGCGTTTCGTGCGCGGACGGGACCGGCGCGACCCGAACGCCCGGCAGCGGTTCGACGATTTCGCCCGCATCGACAGGAATCAGGCGCGAGACGTCCACGCCGCAGCGCTTGATGGCTTCGTCGAGCGTGGCGGCGGGCACGACGAAACGCAGATGCGGAAAGCGCCTGGCGAGCGGCTGGAGCGTGTCCGGGTCCATGTGATCGGTATGGCGGTGCGTGCACAGCACCAGGTCGACGTGCTCGAAGTCCTCGGGCGCGGCGGGCGCGGCCATCATGCGCCGGTGCGGATAGCGCGTGCCCTGATATTTGCGCGCCAGCGAATCGGAGAGATACGGATCGATCAGCAGACGCCAACCCGCGCCCTCGATCACGAAGCCCGCCTGGCCGAGCCAGTTCAGCGCGACGCCGCCCGACGGCGGCGCGGGCGTGAACGGCTTCGCAGCGGGCCGTGCGCGCGCCGCGAGTTGTGCGGCGAGCGGCATCTCGAAGGTGTCGACGTCGATCGACAGCGTGGCGGCGCGCATCGTCACCAGCACACGTAGCCGCCGTCGGCGAGCACGATCGAACCGGTCATCAGGCTCGCGGCTTCGCTGGCGAGGAACAGCACCACGGAGGCGACTTCGTCCACGCGGCCGAGCCGGTTCATCGGCGTGCCGCCGACCCAGTGGCGATACATCTCCGGGTCGTCGTAGACGTACTTGTTCATTTCGGTGTCGATATACGTGGGCGCCACGGCGTTCACGCGCACGCCGCGCGCGCCCCATTCGGCGGCGAGCGAGCGCGTGAGGTGATGCACGCCCGCCTTCGACGCGTTGTAGTTCGCCTGCTCCTGCGGCCGGTTCACGACGAAGCCCGACATCGAGCCCACGTTCACGATGCTGCCGCCGCCGTGTTCGAGCATGCTCTTGCCGAACGCGCGGCAGCAGCGGAACACGCCGTTGAGATTCACGTCGATGACGCGGTCCCAGACTTCGTCGCTCATGGTTTCGGCGGGATGGTTCGAAATGGCGATGCCCGCGTTGTTCACGAGCACGTCCACGCGGCTGTGGCGTGCGATCACGGCGTCGTGCACGCGCTGCACGGCGGCGGCGTCGGTCACGTCGAGCAGCGCGCTTTCGACCTGCGCGCCCGCGGCCGTGAGCTTCGCGACGGCTTCGTCGAGCGCGCCCTGATGCATGTCCGTGAGCACCACGCGTGCGCCCGCTTGCGTCAGCGCCTCGGAGATGGCGAAGCCGATGCCGCGCGCGGCGCCGGTCACGACGGCGAGCTTGCCGTCGAGGCGGAATTTGTCGAGATACATCGTCGATCCTTCGGTTCAGTGTCGGTTCGGTGGCGATTCAGCCGCTGCGGTGTCAAGCCGCCGGTTTCGCCGGAGCGGGCTTGCCCGCCGCGGCGGCGATGCGGCAGATTTCGTCGAAGTCCGGGCCGCGCGTCGGGATGTCGATATGAAACACCTCGGCGATCACGCGCGTCCAGCCATAAATGAAGTAGGTCCAGCCGTCTTCGACCTGCAGGGCGCGCGCGCTTTCCTGGGCCCGCGCCTGATCGAGAAACACCAGATCGCCGCGATAGTTCAGATCCCACGCAATGGCGCGCTCGGGAAACACGCCCGCGTTCGTGAGCGGCGAACCGGGCGCATCCTTGCCGAGTCCCGTCGCGTTGATGACGAGCGCGCCCGGCGAGAGGCGCGCGAGCACCGCGTCGTTGTCCTGCGGGCGCGGCGCGACGACGTACTCGCACGGCACGCCCAGATCCAGCTCGCGGTGAATGCGCTCGATTTCCTCCAGGCGCGCGGCCGAGCGGTTCGAGACGATCACGCGCGACGGACGGTTCGCGCCCCGGCTCGTCTGCATCAGATGCCAGGTGAGCGCGATCGTCGAGCCGCCCGCGCCCATCGAGAACACTTCCGCGCCGGTGCGCGCGAAGTGCTCGGGCGGCAGAAAGCCGTCGAGCGCGAGGCCCGACGTGATCGGGTCTTTCGCGTGGCAGACGAACTTGCCGCCGCGCTTCGAGAGGCAACTGGTTTCGCCCATGATGCGCGCGTGCGGATCGATCTCGTCGAAGAGGTCTTCGCAGGCTGCGTACAGGTCGATCTTGTGCGTGGTCACGAGCGCGCCGAGCGAGAGCGGATCGTCGCGCAGAAACTCGACGGCCTCGCGGTACGCCTCGCGGCTCGCGTGCAGCGGAAAGTCGATGCCTTTCATTTCGACGTCGCCGAGACCGAGATGGCGCGCCCACGCGGGAAACACACGCATGATCGAGCTCTGCGCCGTGGTCACGCCGATGAAGTAGAAGGTCGGTTTGGTGGCGGCGGTGTAGCTCATCGGGCTTGCTCCGTTTCGTTGCGGCGCGCGACGAGCGCCTCGATTTCCGCGAGCGTGCGCGCCCGCCATTCGGGATTCGGCTCGCTGCGCCAGCCACGTCCACCGTTCTCGCCGTTCTCGCTGTCTTCGACGATGCGCAGCCGCATGCCGTTCGAGCGCTCGATGATCTCGTAGTCCTGGCCCGAGTCGGCCGGATAGCAGAACAGCATCACGAAGTCGCCCTGGCCGAGATTGACCGAGCGGTGAATCCAGCGCGGCGGCACGTAGCAGACGGTGTTCGCGCGGATTTCCACGATGCGCGTTTCGCCGTCGGGCGCTTCCATCAGCATCAGGCCGTGGCCTTTCAGGCCGAAGTACAGCTCCGGGCGGTCGATGTTCGCGTGGATGTGCCCGCGCGTCATGAAGAACTCCTTGCCGACCTTGCCCGCGCTCATGCGCGTCACGCCCGTGATGAGGTCGCCCGGCTCCGCGTTGGGCCGATGGTCGGTGACTTCGTAGACGACTTCGCCCGCGCGCGCGGCGGCCAGCGCGTCGAACGCGGCGCCGTCGGCGTACAGGCCGGCGAGATCGCCAAGCCGTTTCTGATAGTGCGAATCCGTACCGGTCATCAGACCCGTCTCCAGATTCACGTCGAACGAACGGGGTTCCGGCCATTGCATGGTGCTTCTCTCCCTGACAGTGTGTGGATAGCAAAACGTTAGTATTAGTGATGATATAGTTTGTGAAACAAACGAACACTCGGGTTTTCACTAGGGTTAAACGTCAGTTTTGCAAATATAATGGCAGCAACACTATCGTTAATGCATCTCGGGTAGGAGGCAGATTCCATGCAAGAACAGGCCGAACAGGCGCGGCGCGACACGGTCGTCGCGGCATTGCGCGAGGCGCTCGGGGCCGCCGTGGTCAGCCTGCCGGCCGACTTCGCCGGCCGCCGTCACGCCGACTCCAGCCGCATGCCGTGCGCGGAGCCGATCGCGCTGGTGCGGCCGCGCACGACCGAACAGGTCTCGACGGCGTTGCGCATCTGTCACGCGCACCATCAGCCCGTGGTCACGCAGGGCGGGCTCACGGGCCTCGCGGGCGGCGCGTGCATGCTGGGCGGCGAAGTGGCGCTGAGTCTCGAACTGATGAATGCGATCGAGGAAATCGATCCGGTCAGCGCGACCATGACGGTGCAGGCGGGCACGCCGCTACAGACCGTGCAGGAAGCCGCCGACGCGGCCGGTTTCATGTTCCCGCTCGACCTCGGCGCGCGCGGCAGCGCGACGATCGGCGGCAATCTGGGCACCAATGCGGGCGGCAACCGCGTGATCCGCTACGGGATGATGCGCGAGCAGGCGCTCGACGTCGAAGCCGTGCTGGCGGACGGCAGCGTGGTCGGCGGCCTGCGCAAGATGATCAAGAACAACACGGGCTACGACCTGCGCGATCTGCTGATCGGCAGCGAAGGCACGCTCGGCGTGATGACGCGCGCCGTGCTGCGGCTGCGGCCCAAGCCGCGCGCCGTGTCCACCGCGTGGTGTGGTCTGCCCGACTACGAAAGCGTGACGACGCTGCTGCGCCTCGCGCAGGAACGCTTGCCTGCGGGCGTGTCGGCGTTCGAAGTGATGTGGCCCGGCTATTACGACTTCGTGCTCTCGCGCCTGCCGGAACTGCGCGCGCCGCTCGAAGGCCGTCACGCGTTCTATGTGCTGCTCGAAAGCAGCGGCGCGGACCCGCAAAGTCAGACCGACGTCTTCGAGGCGTTCCTCGCGGACAGGCTCGAAGCGGGCACGCTGACCGACGCCGCGCTGGCCGCCAACGAGGCGCACGCGGCGGCGTTCTGGGCAATCCGCGATGCGCCCGGCGAATACGGCCGCTTCATTCCTGGCCGCGTGTCGTTCGACGTGAGCTTTTCGGTCGCCCAGGTCGGGCTCGCGGCGCAGCGCTGCGAAGCGCGTCTGCGCGAGCACTGGCCGAACGCGACGATCCTCGTCTACGGCCATCTCGGCGACGGCAATCTGCACATCGTCGTGCACGAGCCCGACTGGCCCGCGAGCGCCGCCGCCGAAGTCAAGCGCGTGGTCTATGGCGTGACGGGCGAGCTGGGCGGCTCGGTGTCCGCCGAACACGGCATCGGCACCAAGAAACTCGACGTGCTCGCGCTCTCGCGCACGCCCGCCGAACTCGCCGCGATGCGCGCGGTGAAGGCCGCGCTCGATCCGCGCGGCATCCTGAATCCTGGCAAGTTGTTCGTTCCGTCAACGCCCACGATGCAGTTGAAGTAGATCCGGCGTCCCCGCGCCGATTCATTACGTGACACACCTAAAAGAGGAGGAGACATGTCGCGTCTCATGCAGAAGTTGCTTTGCGCAGCCGCGTTCGCCACGGCGGGCATTCTGGCCACGGCTCCGGCGTTCGCCGCCGACAAGATCAAGGTCGGCATTTCGATGAAGGTGCTCAACGCGCCGTATTTCGCCGCCGCGATGGAGTCGGCGAAGGCGCGCGCGAGCGAACTGGGCGCGGACGTCATCGTCGCCGATGCGCAGGGCAAGATGGGCAAGCAGATTTCGGACGTCGAGGATCTCGTCACGCGCGGCGTGAAGGTGCTGCTGATCGATCCCGCCGATCCCGAAGCGCTGGTGGGCGCCGTCAACGCCGCGAGCGCGGCGGGCGTGAAGGTGGTCGTGTTCGACAGCACGCTCAACGAGAAGGCCAATTACCTCACGCTCGTGCAGTCGTCGAATAGCCAGAATGGCGCGCTGGTGGGCCGCTGGGTGGTCGACAACATGGGCGACAAGCCGCTGAAGATCGCGCTGATTTCCGGCGAAAAGGGCAATCCGGTCGGCCGCGAACGCCGTGACGGCGTGCTCTCGGGCATCGTCGAGGCGCAGCTCGAAAAGACCGGCAAGTCGAATCTCCAGATCGTCGGCCAGGGCTGGGGCAACTGGTCCGACGAGGGCGGCCTGAAGGCGATGGAAGATCTGCTGGTCGCGAACAAGGACATCAACATGGTCCTGAGCGAGAACGACAGCATGCTGCTGGGCGCGCGCCGCGCGATCCAGAGCGCGAACCGCGACGGCATCACGCTGGTCGCGGCCGCCGACGGCCAGAAGGAAGCGCTCGCGCTCATCAAGCAGGGCAAGTACGGCGTGACCGCGCTCAACGATCCGGCGCTCGTCGCGCGCACCGCGGTCGATATCGGCATGAAGGCCGCGAAGGGCCAGGCCGTGAACGTGCCGAAGGTCTCGTACACGCCGGCGGTCGCCATCTCGAAGGGCAACGTCGACAAGTACTACAACCCGAAGGCGATTTTCTAAGGCGTCTCGTTCGCCGGTATTTTTCGACGTATGCGCGCGCCCGCCGGACGCCGGGCGCGCGCCTGAGTGGAGACAGTTCAATGATTCCGTTCATCGCACTAACGGGCATCGACAAGCGGTTCGGCGGCATTCACGCAATCGAGAACATCGATTTCGATGTCCGCAGCGGTGAAGTCCACGCGCTCGTCGGCGAAAACGGCGCGGGCAAATCGACGCTCATGCGCGTGATCGGCGGCGGCCATCAGCCCGACGCCGGCAGCATCCGCGTGCAGGGCCGGGAAATGTTGCTGCGCAATCCGCACGCGGCGCTCGCCGAAGGCATCGCCGTGATTCATCAGGAGACGGCGCTCGCGCCCGATCTTTCCGTGGCCGAAAACGTCTTTCTCGGCACGCTGCCCGCCGTGATCGACTGGCGCACGCTGCGCGCGAAGGCGCGCGCGCTGATCGAAAGTCTTGGGTTCGAGATCGATCCGGCGGCGCTGGTCGGCACGCTCTCGGCGGCGCAGTGCCAGGTGATCGAGATCGCCAAGGCGCTCTCGGGCGAACTCAAGCTGCTCGTGCTCGACGAACCGACCGCCGCGCTCGCGCCGTCCGACGCGGATCGTCTGCTCGAAATCGTGCGTGCGCTGCGTGCGCGCGGCGTGGGCATCGTCTATATCTCGCATCGGCTCGAAGAAGTGTTCGCCATTGCGGACCGCATCACCGTGCTCAAGGACGGCCGCCGCGTCGATACCGTGACGCCCGCCGAGATCACGCGCGACGAACTGATCCGCAAGATGGTCGGGCGGCCGCTTTCGGTGCTGTTTCCCGAGCGCAAGGCGCAGACCGGCGACGTCGTGCTGAAGGTGGACGGCCTGTCGCGCGGCGAGGCTGTGCGCGATGTGTCGTTCAGCTTGCGCGCGGGCGAAGTGGTGGGGCTGGGCGGGCTGATCGGCTCGGGCCGCACCGAAGTCGCGCGCCTGATCTTCGGCGCGGACCGCGCGGACGCGGGCACGATCGAGCTGAAGGGCAAACGCCTCAATGTGCGCACGCCGATGGCGGCCGTGCGCGCCGGTATCGGTCTCGTGCCCGAGGACCGCAAGGGCCAGGGCGCGGTGCTGTCGATGCCGATCCGCATCAACGCGACGCTGGCTTCGCTGAAGTCGGTGAGCGCGCCGGGCGGCTTTCTCGCGTTCGGCCGCGAACGCGGCTACGTTTCCCAGCTGATGGACGCGCTGCGCATCAAGGCGCGCTCGATGGACGCCGATGTGTCCACGCTCTCGGGCGGTAATCAGCAGAAGGTCGTGCTCGCCAAGTGGTTTCATGCGGACGGCGATCTCATCATCCTCGACGAACCGACGCGCGGCGTGGACGTGGGCGCGAAAGTCGAGATCTACACGCTCATCAACCAGCTCGCGGAGCGCGGCAAGGCGGTGCTCGTGATCTCGTCCGAGCATCAGGAATTGATGGGCCTGTGCGACCGCATCATGGTGATGGGCGAAGGCCGGATTCGCGGCGAATTGCAGCCCGGCGACTTCAGCGAGGAAGCGATTCTCGCGCTCTCGCTGCGGCGCGATCCCGGCGAATCTCACGGTGATCCGCATGGCGATCTCGCGGGCCAGCAGGCCAGCACGCGTGAAAGCGCCACGCTCATGCACGGTTGACGCCGCACGCGCGCGTCGAAACAGACAGTCGTATCAGATTGCATAGATTGGACAGATTGGAGACACCTATCATGAATCCCAGCGCCACCACTCCGAACACGCGTCAGCGCCAGGCCAGCAACTGGCAGCATCTCTGGCAGACGGCGCGCCGCTTCAACACGGTCGCGATCCTCGTCGTACTGGTTGTGGCCGCATCGTTTATTTCCGACGATTTCTTTTCCGCACCGAATCTTTCGAACATCACGCGCCAGGTCGCGGGCGTCGGCATCATGTCGGTCGGCATGCTGCTCGTGGTGCTCACGGGCGGCATCGATTTGTCGGTCGGCTCGGTCGCGGCGCTCGGCAGCGTGCTGTCGGCGATGCTGATTCCCGAGCACGGCCTCTTGTTCGCGCTGGTGGCGGCGCTCGTGACGGGCGGCCTGTGCGGCCTCGTCTCGGGCGTGCTGGTAGCCTTCTGTCGCCTGACGCCCTTCGTCGTGACACTCGCGATGATGACCGTCGCGCGCGGCATCGCCATGATCGTTTCGAACGGCTCGCCGATTCTCGTCGACGACGCGGGCCAGGCGCTGCTCGACTTCGGCCGCCACAGCTATCTGGGCATTCCCGGCCCGACGCTGGTCATGCTGATCGTGTTCGTGGCGGGCGGCGTTGCGCTCGGCCGCATGCGCGCGGGCCGCGTGGTGCGTGCGATCGGCTCGAACGAGGAAGCGGTGCGGCTCTCCGGCGTGCCGGTCGCGCGCCACATTCTGGGCACTTACGTCTGCTCGGGCGTGCTGGCCTCGCTGGCGGGCATCATCTCGACGGCGCGCGCGAGCGTGGGCGCGCCTACCGTGGGCGTGGGCGACGAGCTGACCGTGATCGCGGCCGTGGTGATCGGCGGGGCGAGCCTCGCGGGCGGCAAGGGCGGCGTGCTCAACACGCTGATGGGCGTGCTGATTCTGGGCGTGATCGGCAACATCATGAATCTCGCGAGCGTGCCGGGCTATCACCAGCAGGTCGTGATGGGCGCGATCATCGTCGCGGCGGTGCTGATGCAGCAGGGCGCGGGCTTCTGGCGGCGTTGGATCTTCCGCTAAACTCCTCTTCTGGCGCGCCGCGGACCGAACCACGACGCACGGCGCGCCGGATTGCAGGACCCTGGCTCCGCGCCCGTACGTCAAAGAAGGAAATCTCGCGTGCCCGATTACAACATCCTCGAAGTGATTGACCGCGCCCGGCCCAATTTGCGGCGCGGCAGCCGGCAGGTCGCCGATTACATTCTGGAAAACGTTCACTCCATCGCGGAGATGAGCCTGTCCGAACTCGCGCGGCTCGCGCAGGTGAGCGAGCCGACGGTGCTGCGTTTTTGCACGACGATCGGCTGCAACGGCTTCAAGGACTTCAAGATCCGCGCGGTGCAGAGCCTCGCGCTCGGCGCGCCCGCCACGCATTCGGTGCTGTCCGGCGCGGATACGCCCGAAACCGTGGCCACGAAGATTTTCGATTACACGATCACGAGCCTCGACTGGGCGCGCAAGAAGCTCGATTTCGAGGCGATCGGGCGCGCCGTCGATCTGCTGGCGGCGGCCTCGCGCATCGAGTTTTTCGGCTTTGGCGCATCGGGCATCGTGGCGCTGGACGCGCAGCAGAAGTTTCCGCTGTTCGGCGTGCCGTGCGTGGCGCATCAGGATTCGCATCAGCAGTTCATTGCCGCTTCGATGCTGAAACCCGGCGACGCCGTGGTGGCGATTTCCAATACCGGCGCGACGCGTTCGCTCATCGAAGTCGCGCGCACGGCGAAGGAACGCGGCGCGCATGTGGTGGTGATCACCGGTTCGCACGGGCCGCTGACGCGTTATTGCGATGTGGCCGTGGTGGCGGAGACGCTTGAAAACACCGATGTGTACACACCGACCACGTCGCGGCTGGCGGCGCTGGTGATCGTGGATATTCTGTCTACCAGCGTCGCGTTGAAAAAGGGCGAGGCCCACGCGCGCGACGTGCAGGACATGAAGCGCCATCTCGCCGATATGCGGACTTCCGGCGTGATCTGATTTTTGCGGCTGGCAATTGCTCGAAACGGGTGATTGTCCAGTTCGATTATTTAGCTATCCGTATGATATGAAAATTCTTGTCGCTGTGAAACGTGTGGTGGATTACAACGTGAAAGTGCGTGTGAAGTCGGACGGCACGGACGTGGATATCGCGAACGTGAAAATGTCGATGAATCCGTTCGATGAAATTGCGGTTGAGGAAGCGGTGCGCTTGAAGGAAGCGGGTGTTGCGACCGAAGTGATTGCGGTTTCTGCTGGCGTGTCGCAGGCGCAGGAAACGCTGCGCACCGCGCTGGCAATTGGCGCGGATCGTGCGGTGCTGATCGAATCGAATGAGGATTTGCAGCCGCTGGCGGTGGCCAAATCGCTGAAAGCACTTGTCGATAAAGAACAGCCCTCGCTGGTGATTCTCGGCAAGCAGGCTATCGACGACGATTCGAATCAGACCGGTCAGATGCTCGCTGCTCTGGCGAATCTGCCGCAAGCGACGTTCGCTTCGAAAATCACGGTCGCCGATGGTAAGGCCACGGTCGCGCGTGAAGTCGATGGCGGCGCGGAAACGCTCTCGCTTTCGCTGCCCGCAGTCGTGACGACCGATCTGCGTTTGAACGAGCCGCGCTACGTCACGCTGCCGAATATCATGAAGGCGAAAAAGAAGCCGCTCGAAACTCTGATGCCGGAAGATCTCGGTGTCGATGTCGCTCCGCGCTTGAAAACGCTGAAAGTTTCGGAACCGCCCAAGCGCAGCGCAGGCGTGAAAGTGCCTGACGTGAAAACGCTGGTCGAAAAGCTGAAGACCGAAGCCAAGGTGCTGTGAGGAGCGAATTCAAAATGACGAATCTGGTAATTGCAGAACACGACAATCAGTCGATCAAAGCGGCGACGTTGAATACGGTTGCTGCGGCACAGAAACTGGGCGGCGATGTGCATGTGCTGATCGCGGGCCATAACGCGCAAGCGGCGGCGGATGCGGCGGCGAAGATCGTCGGTGTTGGCAAAGTCTTGCTCGCCGATGCGTCCCAACTCGAACAAGGTCTTGCGGAAAACATCGAAGCGACGGTTCTTTCGATTGCAAAGCACTACACGCATATTCTCGCGCCTGCCACGGCGAGCGGGAAAAACGTCACACCGCGTATTGCCGCGAAACTCGATGTTGCACAGATCAGCGATATCACGGCGGTGATTAGCGCCGACACATTCGAGCGTCCGATTTACGCGGGCAATGCGATTGCGACCGTGCAATCGCGAGATGCGATCAAGGTGATGACGGTTCGCACCACGGCATTCGATGCCGTCGCTTCGGAAGGCGGCAGCGCATCGGTGGAAAAAATCGAAGCGCCCGGAGACCGTGGTCTCGCGCGATTCGTCAATCGCGAAGTCATGAAACTGGATCGCCCTGAACTGACTAGCGCGAAGATCATCGTTTCCGGCGGTCGGGGTTTGAGCAGCGGCGAAAACTACACCCAGGTGCTCGAACCGCTCGCCGATAAACTCAACGCGGCGCTCGGCGCGTCGCGTGCCGCCGTCGACGCGGGCTATGTACCGAACGATTATCAGGTCGGACAAACCGGCAAGATCGTCGCGCCGCAGCTTTATATCGCGGTGGGCATTTCCGGCGCGATTCAACATCTCGCTGGCATGAAAGATTCGAAGGTGATCGTCGCAATCAACAAAGACGAAGAAGCGCCGATCTACAGCGTGGCCGACTACGGCATCGTCGGCGATCTATTCAGCGTTGTGCCGGAATTCGTCGCGTTGACCTGAGCGCGCTCGCTCGCAATCGCTAACGGCCCTGCTTGAACAGCAGGGCCGTGCCGCTTGCGCGTCTAAACCGTTCGCAACATTCCCCCATCCACGAAATACGTGGACCCCACGCTATAACTCGCGCGCTCCGAGCACAGGAACACGATGAAATCGGCCAGTTCCTCGGGCGAAGCAAAGCGCTGAATCGGCGCGTGCTCATTCGCGACCTGTTGCAGATAATCTTCCCAGTCGCCGCCCGTTTCGCTGGTCAGTTGTTTGGCCGTCTTGATCCAGTCCGGCGTGAGCACCAGCCCCGGATTGATGGTGTTGACGCGAATATTGTCGCGCACCACTTCATTGGCGAGCGTCTTCGAAAACATCATCAGCGCGGCTTTCGTGACGTTGTAGATGGGCTCGTAGCCCAAAGGCTGCGTCGCACAGATCGAGGCGTTGTGCAGGATCGCGCCGCCGCCGCGCTGCTTCATCAACGGCACGAGGCCGCGCGCGAGACGCACAGCAGCCATCACGTGCAGGTCCCAATACGCTTGCCATTTTTCGTCGGGCGCATTCATGATCGTTTCATTGCTGCCCGTGCCTGCGTTATTAAACAGAATGTCCGCACCGCCGAATGCGTTGGCGGTGGCGTCGACGAGCTGCGTCACGCCTTCGACCGTCGCAACGTCGCACGCCACGGGTATCGCCTGAATGCCGTGTCGAGCGGCGAGTGCTTGAGCCGCTGTTTCCAGACGTTCGCGTTGACGCGCGGCCAGCACGAGATGCGTCCCTTCGGCGGCGAAACTCTCAGCGACCGCAAGACCAATACCGACACTTGCGCCGGTAATGACCGCGACTTTCCCACGCAGTTTCAAATCCATCGTTCGCTCCTGAATGCAGTGAATCGTGTGAATGGCATGACTCGCCATGCCCGCATTTTGCTGTCGTTCCGTGCAGTACAGCGCACTATCGCTGTGCTTATTAAACATTATCATTTGTAATGATGTTTGGGTTTGATAGCGCGCGATTTCACGTATACACCTATGTAACGATAGCAATACTATCGTTATTCTGCGCTTGCACCGTCGTCGAAATTCCGCGCCATCGTGCGCGCGGAAGGCGGTCAGTGTTGTCGTGACGATGTGAATCGCAATCCCGCCAAGCAAAACAAATAAACAGGAAAGTGCGTCATGAGACTACGAAATGTGTTGATGGCCGCGCTCGTTTGCGCCGTGTCCGCGGGTCATGCTTTTGGTGCCGACAAGCTCAAGGTCGGCATTTCGATGAAGGTGCTGAACGCGCCGTATTTCTCGGCGGCCATGCAAGCCGCGAAAGCGCGTGTGACCGAACTCGGCGGCGAGCCGATCGTCACCGACGCACAAGGCACCATGCAAAAACAGATCGCCGACGTCGAAGACCTCGTCACACGCGGCGTGAAAGTGCTGATCATCGATCCGGCTGATCCCGAAGGCCTGGTCAGCGCGGTCAATGCAGCCACGGCAGCGGGCGTGAAAGTGATCGTGATGGACGCCGATCTCGATCCGAAGGCGAATTACCTCACGCTCGTGCAATCGTCGAATCGACAAAACGGCGCGCTGGTCGGCCGCTGGGTCGTCGATACGTTCGGCGACAAGCCGCTCAAGATCGCGCTCGTATCGGGCGACAAGGGCAATCCGGTGGGCAAGGCGCGTCGCGATGGCGTGCTCGAAGGCATCGTCGAAGCGCAGCTCGAAAAGCTCGGCAAGGCGAATCTGCAAATCGTGGGGCAGGGCTGGGGCAACTGGACCGACGAAGGCGGCCTGAAGGCGATGGAAGACCTGCTGGTCGCGAACAAGGACATCAATCTCGTGCTCGGCGAAAACGACAGCATGGTGCTGGGCGCGCGGCGTGCGATCGAGAGCGCGAATCGTCAGGGCATCACGCTCGTGGCGGCCGCGGACGGTCAGAAGGAAGCGCTCGCGCTCATCAAGCAGGGCAAGTATGGCGCGACGGCGCTCAACGATCCGGCGCTGATCGCGCGCACTGCCGTCGACCTTGGATTCAAGGCCGCGAATGGCCAGGCGCAGAACCTGCCGAAGATCACTTATACGCCGCCCGCCGTGATCGATCGCGGCAATATCGACAAGTTCTATCACCCGAAGGCCGTGTTTTAAATTGGTCCTTCGATTCAACTGCAATGCAGTTTCCATCGAACTGGAGTCAAGCTTGATGTCAGTTATTCCCGCGCTGGGTCTCGGCACATTCCGCGTCGCCCCGGACATCACCACGCAATCGGTGCGCACGGCGCTCGAACTGGGCTACCGCCATATCGATACGGCGGTCCACTACGAGAACGAAGCGGCCGTTGGCGCCGGCATTCGCGAGAGCGGTGTGAATCGCGACGAGATTTGCGTGACGACCAAGGTGTGGTTCGACAGCCTGCGCCATCGCGCGGTGCTCGACAGCCTGGAAGCGAGCCGCGAGCGGCTCGGTGTCGGCGTAATCGATGTGGCGCTGGTGCATTGGCCATCGGTCGACGGCGTGCCGGTGGCCGAGACGATCGGTGCGATGCGCGAGGCCGTGGACGCGGGTTTGATCCGCTACTACGGTGTGTCGAATTTCACCGGGACGTTGCTCGATGAAGCCGTTGCGGTGCCGGGCGGCGATGCAATCGTGACGAATCAGATCGAGGTGAATCCGTTCTTCGCGAATCGCGCCGACGTGGACGCGACGCATCGGCATGGCATGAAGGTCACCGCGTATATGCCGCTGGGCGAGGGGCGCGTGCAGCGCGATCCCGTGATCTCCGCGATTGCCGAACGTCATGGCGTGGACGCGCCGCAGATCGCCTGTGCGTGGCTGCTCGCGCGCGGCATGCTGGTAATTACCGCGTCGCGCAGCGTCGAGCATCAGCGTGCGAATCTGCGCGCGCTGGATGTGCGTCTGAGCGATGACGAACTCGCACGCATCGATGCGCTCGATTGCGGTGCGCGCAATGCAAATCCGCCGTTCGCGCCGTGGAATCGGGCGTGAGCCGCGCTCATTGCCATGCTGGTCAAAAAATTTTCGGTTTTCGACTGGCATCTTAGACACTCAAAAAGCATGGGGTGAGAAAGGCCGAACCGGATAGAGGCGGTTCGGTGGCTAAAAGAAGCATTCGATTCACGCAGCACAATGTTAGGCATCCATATCAGTTGAAGCGGGTTCATAAAAATCAGGAAACTCGCTTCTCAATCGAGAGAGGAGACAGCAATTGAAAAGCACGACTCGTCTGCTTGCGGCGTCGTTGGTGGCGTCGGTCATTGGCATTGGAGTGTCGTCGCCGGCATGGGCGGCCTCCGACAAGACCACGCTCGTCGTCATGATCCGCGGGCTCGACAATCCATATCACGCCGACTATGCAGCGGGCGCGAAGGCGCTCGGCAAGAAGCTGGGTTTGCCCGTCGATGTGCTGAGCAGCGAGGGCAATAGCCAGAAACAGTTTTCCGATCTGAAAGCGGAGATCGCGAAAACGGGCGGCAACATGGTCGTGAACGTCGATCCGAACGAAGCGCCCGACGTCGTGCCGATCGCGAAGATGCTGGAAAGCGCGGGCGTGTACTGGGTGAGCTGGTGGAACAAGCCGGACGACATCAAGGTGCAGGACTATCCGCACTGGGTCGCGCATATCAGTTTCGACGCCGTGGGGCAGGGGTATTTCAATGCGAAGACCCTCTTCAAAAACATGCCGACGCCGAACAAAGGTTCGATTATCGCGATCCAGGGCATGTTGTCGAATAACGCGGCCATCGGGCGCTTTCAGGGCCTGCAAAAGGCGCTCAAGGAAACGCCTGGCGTGAAGCTTGTGCAGTGGGAAGCCGCCGATTGGGACACCAACAAGGCCTACGAAATCACCAAGCAATTGCTGGCCGCGCATCCCGATACGGCGGGCGTGTGGGCCGCCAACGACAACATGGCGCTCGGCGCGGTGGCCGCGCTCAAGGAGGCGGGTCTCGGCGGCAAGGTCAAGGTGAGCGGGACGGACGGCGTGCCCGATGCGTTCGACGCGATCAAGGACGGCACGATGTCCTCGACCGAATACGATGATGCGCGCTATCAGGCCCAACTCGGTTTGTCGATGGCACTCGCGGCCAGGCAGGGCGCGCTCGACGTGAAGGCCACGCCCGCCAAATACCGCGCGTTTCTGATTCCCGGCATCGAAGTCGATCGCGCGAACGTGGAGAAAGTCGTGAAGGACACGGTCAGCAAGATGCCGGATTACGACCTGAAGAACTTCTACGCGCGCTGGGTTGCACCGCTCAAATAAAGCGGCGCATCTGGTCTCGAAGCAAGCTTTCGGCGCGGGCGTTCTAAACGGGAACGCTCGCGGCTGGAACCACCAGGAGGGATGGCAGTTCATGGAACCTGTGGAAAGCATGGGCGACGCGAATTTCTCGCGCGAGCCCGCACAACACGCGTGGATGCAGGGCGCGAGACGCTGGCTGCGCCGCACCGGCGTGGGCGCACAACTGCTCTCGCTCGCGCTGATCGTGGCGGTGTTCGCCATCGGCACAAGCGGCGCGAGCCTCTCGTGGGACAACGTGCAGGTTGTGCTGAGTCTCGCAGCCATTCCCGCGATTCTCGCCGTTGGACTGCACTTGACCATCGTGATCGGCGGTATCGATCTTTCGCTGCAAGGCACGGTCGCGTTGTGCGCGGTCTTTGTCGGCGTGCTCAGCAAGAACCGCTACAACGAGCACGACGTCGGGCTCTGGATTTTGCCGATCTGTCTCGCGATCGGCGGCGCGGCAGGTATGTTGACTGGCGTACTCCATACAAAACTCAGGATTCCTTCGTTCATTACCACGTTGGGTGTGAGCTGGGTGCTCTATGGCGTGGCCGTCTACGTGAACAAGGCGATGCTGATTACGCTGCTCGATAACCGCATTCAGAACTTCATCAACGACAAGCCGCTGGGTGTCGCGAATGTGGTGCTGGTGGCGCTGGCGATTGTCATCGCCGTGCAGTTCTTCGAGGATCGCACACGCACCGGCCGCTATCTCTACGCGATCGGCGGCGACGAAGCGCTGGCGCGCCAGGCGGGCGTGAACGTGCCGCGTATGAAAGTGATCGCGTTCACTATCGCCGGTTGTCTCTATGGCCTGGGCGCGCTGCTGCTCGTGAACCGCATGGGCAGCGCGACCGCGCGCACCGGCCTCAATCTGCTGTTTCCGGTGATCACAGCCGTTGCAGTGGGCGGCGTGTCGCTTACGGGCGGGCTGGGTGGCGCGAAGAATGCATTGCTCGGCACGCTCGTGCTGGCCGTGCTCAATAACGGCATGGTGCTGATGGCCGTGAATCCGTACGCGCAAACGGCCGTCAACGGCATTGTGCTGATCGTTGCCGTTGCGCTCACGCTCGACCGCCGCAAGCTCGGCTTCATCAAATAAGGCCGCCCTATGGAAACACTCGAAACGCTTGATACGCATGGCGAACAGGACACTGGCGTGGTGCTCGCGCTCGAAGGCATCACGCGCCGATTTCCCGGCGTGATCGCGCTCGATGATGTCTCGCTGACCGTGCGCAGGAACGAAATTCTGGGGCTGGTCGGCGAAAACGGCGCGGGCAAGTCGGTGCTCACGAAAATCATGACGGGCATTTATCAGCCCGACGAAGGGCGATTGATGCTGGACGGCAAAAAGGTCGTCATGAAGGGCACGGCGGATGCGATCCGCAAAGGTATCGGCGTGGTGTTTCAGGAAGGCTCGCTCATTCCGAATCTCTCGATCACCGAGAATCTGTTTCTGTGCCACGAAGAACGCTTTCGCCGCTTTGGCGTGCTGTCGCGGCGCGAGATGGCGGCGGAGGCGCGGCGCGTGCTCGAACCGATGAATCTCGATGTCGACGTGGATCTGCCTGTCGCTTCAATCTCGCCCGCGGCACGGCAGATGGTGGAAATCGCGCGCATGGTCTGGCTCTGCGAGCAATTTGGCGCGTCGAATCCGATTGTGATTCTCGACGAACCGACCACCGTGCTCAATGACGGCGAGCGCGACACGCTGTTCGACATTCTCAATCGCCTGAAAAGCCGCGCCTCGATGATCCTCATCTCGCACCGGCTTCAGGAGGTGCTGGAGAATTGCGATCGCATCGTCGTGCTCAAGGACGGCCGCAATGTGACCGACATGTCCACGTCCGGGCTGGATATCGCCAACGTCGAAAAGCTGCTCGTGGGGCACGATTTTGCGGGCGACCGCTTTCGCGAAAGCGAGCAGCGCGCGCCGGGCGGGAAGGTGACGTTCCGCGTCGATCAACTCGCGAAACAAGGCGAATTCGCACCGCTGAGTTTCGAGGTGCGCGAAGGCGAGATCGTCAGTCTCGTCGGACTCGTGGGCTCGGGGAAGGAAGCGTTGTGCCGCTGCATCGCCGGGCTGGATCGTTACGACGCGGGCACGCTCGTGGTCGAAGGCAAGACGCCCGTGAACGGTTCGTCGCGATCCGCCGTGCTGCATGGCGTGGGACACGTGCCCATCGAGCGGCGCGAAGAAGGGCTCGCGCTGAATATGAGTGTGGCCGACAACATCAATTATCTCGTGCTCGACAAGCTCAAGGTGGGCGGCATGATCAGCACGCGCAGAGAGCATGAGCACGCGAAACAGTGGGTGGCGGAATGCCGCGTCAAGACGCCTTCGATTCATGCGGCCTGTTCGGGATTGAGCGGCGGCAATCAGCAAAAGATCATTCTGTCGAAATGGCTGAGTTCGGACGTGCGCCTGCTGATTCTCGATCATCCAACGCGCGGTATCGATATCAAGGCCAAGGACGAGGTCTATCGGCTCATTCGCAAATTCGCACACGCGGGCATTGCCATGATCATCATGTGCGACACGCTGGAGGAGGATATCGGCCTCGCCAACCGTCTGCTAATCATGCGCGACCGGCGTTTGATCGGCGAACTGGAGGCGTCGGCGCACGCCAAGCCGACGCCGCAGGATCTGATCAAGCTAATCGTCTGAACGAAGCTCTCGACAAGGAACCGCAAATTGGACGCACCTTCTTTTGATGGCCCCCAGCGCGCCGCTTCGCGCACCGGCGTCAAGCATTTGACGAGCCGATTAAAGCCGATTCATTTGACGCTCGCGCTGATCGTGGTCGTCGGCGCATTCATGGCGATCGGCAACGACAATTTTCTGTCTCTGTACAACATCAATACGATTCTGGATTTCGGCGCCATTCTGCTGATCGCCGCGCTCGGGCAAATGTTCGTCATTCTGATTGGCGGTATCGATCTTTCGGTTGGTGGAACGATTTCGCTGGTTTCGGTGATGTTTATTACGCTTGTACATCGCGTTGGGTATTGGGCGTATCCGGTCTGTCTCGCGCTCGGGTTGGCGCTCGGCTATATCAACGGCGTGATTCTGACGCGCGTGAAAATACCGTCGTTCATCGCCACGCTCGGCACAGGCGGCATCATCACGAGTCTCGCTTATCTGGTGTCTCCGCGCCCCGTTAGCGCCGCGCCCGGAGATTATTCGATGCTCGATATCGTCAACGGCACGGTGTTCTCGATCAGCAACGTGTTCATTATCGGCGCGCTGGTTTTTTGCGCGGTTGCCATGTTCCTGCGTTTCACGCGCACGGGGCGCAATATCTATTTCGTGGGGAGCAATATCCGCATGGCGTGGATGTCCGGCACCGACATCGCGCAGACCCGCAACGTGCCATTCATGATCTCCGGCGCGTGCGCGGCGCTCGTCGGCATCATCATTTCTTCTGTGCGTTTCGGCGGCGATCCGGTGGTGGGAACCTCTTATGTACTCAATTCCATCGCGGCCGTGGTGGTGGGTGGCACGGCGCTTACTGGCGGCGCGGGCGGCGTGCTCAACGTGCTGTTCGGTACGCTCTTTCTCAGCATGCTCGATAACGGCATGAACGTGATCGGCGTGGACCAGTATTTTCAGCAAGCGATTTACGGCGCCATGATTATTTTTGGCGTGGCGGTCACATTCGACCGCAAAAAGACGCCGATTATCAAATGACGATTGCCTTTCCATCGACGAGACAAACCAATATGAATGCAATTGCAACGAGAGCCGTAGCGGCCAACGGGCTGGCCGTGACGACCATGGGACTCGGCGGAACCGGGCTCGGCAATATGTATCGCGCGACCGATCCTGAGGTCGCCACTGCCACCGTTCATGCCGCCTTCGAGCGCGGCATGCGCTATTTCGACACCGCGCCGGTTTACGGTTACGGCCTGGCCGAGACGCGTCTGGGAGAAGCGATTAAAACGCTGCCGCGCGATGAGATCGTGATCTCCTCGAAAGTCGGCTACAGCCTCGTGCCGATTGCCGAGCGCGAGAAGTCGCCCGCGCTCTGGGCCGACGCGCCCGCATTCAAACCCGAATTCGATTATTCGCGCGACGCCGTGCTCCGTTCGATCGAGCAAAGCCTGAAGCGGCTGGGTGTGGATCGCATCGACATGATCGCGATTCACGATCCCGACGAATCGCTCGTTTTCGGTCCCGGCGAGGACCCCTATGCGCGGAGCCATTTTCGCGAGGCGATGGACGGCGCGTACGTCGTGCTCGACGAATTGCGTTCGCAGGGCGTGATCGGCGCAGTGGGCGTGGGCATCAATCAATGGCAGATGCTTTCGGATTTCGTGACGGCGGGGCGCTTCGATTATTTCCTGCTCGCCGGACGTTATACGCTGCTGGAGCAAGAGCCGTTGCGCACGCTGTTTCCGCTTTGCGAGCAACGCAACACGAAGCTCATTATCGGCGGCCCGTATAACTCGGGCATTCTCGCGTCTGGGCCAGTGCAAAACGCCACGTTCAATACGCGGGCCGCGCCGCCGTTCGTGATTGACCGCGTGCGCCGCATTCAGCAGGTGTGTCAGCGTCATGCCGTGCCGCTGGCTGCTGCGGCGTTGCAATTTCCGCTGGGTCATCCGCTGGTTGCGAGTGTGATTCCGGGCGCGCGCAGCGTGGCCGAACTGGAAGAGAACGTGGCGTTCATGCGGCATCCGATTCCGGCCGCGTTGTGGTCCGACCTCAAGGAAGAAGGGCTGATGGATGCGAAAGCGCCGGTGCCAGCGAGGGTTTAGCACGGGTGTGCCTCAGATTGAGAGCCTTGTTAGGCGGGCGGCTGTGCAATTGGAATGCGGATCCTCCGAGAGGCCCGTCATACGATTTCGTCGATGCCGCAATCCTCGATCTGGTCGGTGAAGATGCGCACCGCACCTTTGAATAGCGGCGAGTAGTGGCGATACGACTCGAATCGAGGCGCGCGAGGCGCCTTTCTTCTGGCGTGCCCTAAATGTAATAAATGGCGTTCGTCGCTTTGGCCGCGAACGCGACGTGCTGCGAACCGGTGCAACGCCGCGTCCGGCCCTGCGCTGACCGTATCACGAATTCTCCGAATCGAATTTCCCATCGACTGGATAAGCATTCGCTAACTTGTTCGTTGTGCGCGGCGAATCGTCCTCCTATAACTACGCGCTGTCATGGCCGTTATTCAAAAGGGGGATTCCATTGAGCACGCTCGATATTGATTCAGCGGTGTCGTCGCCGATACGCTCGGCCAGCGATGTTTCGCGCCTCATCAACACCAGTACCGCTCGCGCGAGTCACGCGCGCGTGATCGTGCTGCTCGCGCTCGGCGGCGTGTTTCTCGACGCTTACGATCTCACGACGCTTTCATACGGCATTCAGGATGTCGTGCGCGAATTCAATCTCACGCCTGCGCTGACCGGCATCGTCACGTCGTCGATCATGATCGGGACGATACTCGGCAGTCTCGTCGGCGGCTGGTTCACCGACCGCATCGGCCGCTATCAGGTGTTCATGGCCGACATGCTCTTTTTCGTGGTCGCGGCGATTGCCGCCGGGCTCGCGCCCAACGTCTGGGTGCTGATTGCCGCGCGCTTCGTCATGGGCCTCGGCGTGGGCATCGACTTGCCCGTGGCGATGGCGTTTCTGTCGGAGTTTTCGAAATTCCAGGGCAGCGGCAACAAGGCCTCGCGGCTGGCTGCGTGGTGCCCCATGTGGTACGCGGCATCGTCGGTGTGCTTTCTGATCGTGTTCGGCCTGTATTTTCTTTTGCCGCAGGAACACGCGGGCTGGTTGTGGCGCGCGTCGCTGATTTTCGGCGCGGTGCCGGCGCTCATCATCATCGCGGTGCGTAGCCGCTTCATGAACGAATCGCCGCTGTGGGCCGCGAATCAGGGCAAACTCGACGACGCGGTACGCATTCTGCGCGAGTCATATGGCATTCACGCGCATAAGGCCGAAGCGGAAGCGCCGGCCGCGCCGAGTCAGCCGCCCGTGAGTTTTCGCGTGCTGTTTCAGCGTCCGTATCTGGCGCGCACGATCGTCGCGAGCGTGATGAATCTGTGCATTCCATTCGAATACACCGCGATCGCCTTTTTCCTGCCGTCGATACTTTCGCAGTTTCTCGGCGCGGGCGTGTTCGAAACCATTTCGGCTTCGCTCGCGCTCAATCTGCTGTTCGCGCTCACGGGCGGCTTGCTCGGCATGCGGCTCGCGCACACGCGCCCTTCGCGGCACGTTGCGCTGGCGGGTTTCGCGCTGCAATTCGTGGCGCTCGTGGCGCTGGCGCTGCTCGGCCATCCGCAGACGGCGCTGGGCATTGGCATCGCGCTCGCGATGCTGGGCACGTGGCTGTTCGCGGAGGGTTTTGGTCCCGGCGCGCAAATGATGATCTACCCGGCGCTCTCGTACCCGACGTCGATTCGCGGCACCGGTCTGGGCTTTGGCCGGGCGTTGACGGGCGTCGGCAGCGCAGTGGCGCTATTCGTTCTGCCGATACTCAATGCGCGGCTCGGCACCGACATGTTCTGGGTCGTGGCGCTCGCGGCGATTATCCCCATTGGCTTTCTCGCGCTCGTGAAATACGAACCGACCGAGCACGATATCGATGATGAAGCGGTGCTCGCGCGCGATCACGCGGAGCATGCGTAATCGCGATGACGTCTGCGTGAACAGAGAGGGACTGGCGCGGCGTGTCGTTGCAGCATGAAACTCGACACGACCGCGTCATTCATTTTCGTTTATGTACTCTCTCGCACGATCAATTCACATGCGAGCGGCTTCGGGCGGCGTGGCGAGGGCGTGCGTTCCGCGTCCACCGCCTGCGCGTCGAGCCGCGCGAAAATAAGCTCGGCGGCCAGCACGCCCATTTCGCGCGCCGGAGGGCGGATCGTGGTGAGGCCCGGCGTGAGCATCTCCGAAAACAAATAATCGCCAAATCCCATCAACGCGACGCGGCCCGGCACCGCAATGCTCGCGCGTTGCGCCGCGAGCAGCGCGCCGGAAGCCAGATTGTCGTTGGCGAAGATGATCGCGTCCGCGGCCTGATCGCCTTCGATTAGCGCGAACAGCGCCTCGCGTCCCGCATGCGCGGGCTGTGTCTCTTGCGGCACGAAGCAGCGCGGCTCGCGCCCGTGCTCGCGCATGACTTCCACGTAACCGTCTCGCCGCTCCATCGCGCTGAAATCGCCCGCCGCGCTGTTCTGCACGAATGCGATGCGGCGGTAGCCGCGCTCAATCAGATGCCGCGCCGCCATGCGCCCCACCTCGGGATGTGAAAAGCCCACTTGCCACGGCTTGCGGCGCGGCTGGTAATCCCACGTTTCGATCAGCGGCACGGTGGCGCGCGCGAGCATCGCCTCGGTGCCGCGCGTATGAAAGTGCGAAGTGAGCACGAGCGCGGCCGGCGACCAGCCGAGCAAACCACGTACCGCGCTTTCTTCCTGTTCCGCCGAGAAATAGCTCGATGCCAGCAACAGTTGATAGCCGTGCGCCGTTACGGCGTCGCTGAAGCTCTGGATGGTCGCGGCGAAGATCGGCCCCGAGATGTTCGGGATCACCATGCCGATCACGCGGCTGTGCGCCGAAGCGAGCCCGCCCGCCACGAGATTCGGCACATAACCCAATTCCGCCACGGCGCTCGCGACGCGCTCGCGCAGCGCCTCCGACAAGCGCGCGGGCTCCTGAAAATACCGCGAGACGGTGATCTGCGAGACACCGAGATGGTTCGCGACGTCGCGCAACGTGACGCGCCCCGAGTTGCGTCGTTGCCGCGACGGCGGTTCATCTGTTGCAGCGTGTTTAGTCGAATCCGGCATATGTTCCGCTGATTTCGTTATTTGACGCGTGCGCGTCGTGCAAAGGAAACTGCCGTCCATGTTAGCGCTAACCAGCGAACAAGCAAAGCGGTTCGAACACGGTGCTGCCCGATTTGCGAAACAGCGTTGATGACAGAGGCAGCGTTGGATCGAGGCGCGTGATGTTTGAAATGGCGGACACGGTCAATTAGTGAGGAGTTCGATGAAACGGCAGTTGCATCTCGGCGCGTTCCTGATGGAAACGGGACATCACCTGGCCGCCTGGCGGCTGCCTGACGCTCAGGCCGACGCGGGACTCGATATTCGCGCGTGGATCGAATTGGCGCGCGTTGCCGAAGCCGCATGCTTCGACACCCTGTTCGTCGCCGATAGCGTCGCCGCCAATCTCGGCCCCGGCGCGGATCGCGTGGCGCGCGCGGACCGGCTCGATCCGCTCACGCTGCTGCCCGCGCTCGCGGTGGCGACGCAACGTATCGGTCTGATCGGCACGGCGACCACGAGTTACAACGAGCCGTATCACATTGCGCGTAAATTCGCATCGCTCGATCACATCAGCGGCGGCCGTGCCGGATGGAATCTCGTGACGACCGATAACGCCGCCGAAGCGCGCAATTTTGGCCGCGCCGAGCACTATGCGCACGCGGACCGATATGCCCGCGCTCAGGAGTTCCACGAAGTCGTGACCGCGCTCTGGGATAGTTGGGACGACGAAAGTTTTGTGCGCGACAAGGCGAGCGGTCTTTACTACGACGCGCGGAGTGTGCGTGCGCCGCTGCATCGCGGTGAGCATTTCTCGGTCGATGGTCCGCTGAACGTCGCGCGCGCGCCGCAAGGGCGGCCCGTGGTGGTGCAGGCGGGATCGTCGCCACGTGGTCGAGAACTGGCCGCGCGCACGGCGGAGGTCGTGTTTACCGCGCAGCCGGATATCGCTTCGGCACAGGCGTTTTATCGCGAACTCAAAGCGCGCGTCGTGGCGGCGGGTCGCGAGCCGGATGCGCTCAAGATCATGCCGGGCGTGTCCGTGATCGTCGCGCCGACGCTCGAAGAAGCCCAGGCGCGCGAAGCCGAGCTTCAGTCGCTCGTGCATCCCGAAGCGGGTATTGCGCTGCTTGAACGCATGCTGGGCAACGTCGATTTGAGCGGTGTCGATCTCGACGCGCCGCTGCCCGCGCTCGCGCCCACCCAAAGCGGCCAGCGCAGCCGGCAGGATTTGCTGACCTCGCTCGCGGGCGCACAAGGTCTCACGGTGCGCGAGTTGTATTTGCGGATCGCGGCGGGCCGCGGGCATTTCACGTTGACCGGCACGCCGCAAACCGTCGCCGACGCCTTGCAGCACTGGTTCGAGAACGGCGCCGCCGACGGCTTCAACGTGATGGCCGCCGATCTGCCGGGCGGGCTCGCGCGCTTCTGCTCGCTCGTGGTGCCGGAGTTGCAGCGTCGCGGACTGTTTCGCACGTCGTATCGCGGCACGACGCTGCGCGATCACCTGGGCCTCGCGCGTCCTGTTCGTGCGCCGAACGTCACGCCCACGCATTGACTCATGAATTGACGCATGACGGCGCGCCGTGCGCCACACAACAACAATCTCTCACACACTCGCTACGCCATGAACGCAACTTCCACGCCGCGCCGGGCCGCCGGGCGCGCCACTTCGCTTCGCCATTCGACTTCGCATCAGAGCAGGACCCGCGCGGCGCGTTCGACGCTGCGCGCTTCTCAGAGCTGGTTTGTCGGCGCATTCTGCGCGGCGAGCGTCGTGGCTCATGCGGCTCAACCCGCAGCTCCCGTTTCGCCGGCGTCGGGCGTCGCGGCCACGGAGTCATCGACGCCATCGACGCAAGCCGATACCGCGCAGGCCTCATCATCGCGCGCCACGGCGTTGCCGACCGTGACCGTCACGGCCACGCGCCGCAACGAGTCGGCGCAGAAGGTGCCGATCGCGCTCACGGTCGTCAGCGGCGCGGAAATGGAGCGCGCGGGCAACAACACGGTTCAGTCGCTCGTGACGGCGGTGCCCGAACTCACGTTCAAGCCTTCGCTGTCGAGCAAGGACACCACGCTCACCATTCGCGGCGTGGGCACGAATTCCACTTCGCCGGGCGTGGAGCCTTCGGTGTCCACGGTGATCGACGGCGTGGTGTACGCGCGCCCCGGCCAGGCGACGCTCGATCTGCTCGATGTCGATCACGTGGAAGTGTTGCGCGGCCCGCAAGGCACGCTGTTCGGCAAGAACGCAACGGCGGGTGTCATCAACATCGTTACGCAGGACCCGACAAAACAGCCGCGCGGTTATATCGACACGCAGTTCTATCAGGGCGGCGAGCAGCGCGTTCGTGCGGGCGTGGAAGGCACGCTGCTGCCCGGCGTGCTGACCGGTTCGTTCACGGCGCTTTATGGCCGCTACGACGGCAACGTGAAGAACGTTTATAACGGCGAGGAAATCAACGGCTACAACCATAAAGGTTTCCGCTCGAAATTCGTTTTCACGCCGACGAACGATATCAAGGCCACCGTCATTGCCGATTATATGTACGCGCACGATTCCTATGCGGCGGGCGTGATTGGCAAGGCCACGAATTCGATCTATACGGCGGCGCTGTCGCCGGTGGTGCCGAGCCTGCAAAACCGCGAGGTCAATTATCCGTATGGGCCTTCGGTGGAGGACACGAATTGGGGCGTGTCGGCGCAGGTGGACTGGAAGCTGGGCGGCGGTTATACGCTGTCGTCGATTTCGGCGTATCGGCAATGGCTCAACCAGCAGCGCACCGACGAAGCGTGGGTGTCGCAAGTCTATGAGCAGATTCCCAGTTCGAACGATCGCGGCGATCTGGGCTTCACGCAACTGTCGCAGGAATTACGCCTGACCTCGCCGAAGGGCGGTTTCTTCGATTACGTCGCGGGCCTTTACGCACTGCATACGCAGGACAACGAGCACTACAACCGTGCCGTGGTGACCTGCACGAACTCCAGCTTGCCGAGCATCGTGAGCGGCTTGACGCCGTGCGCGGTGGGCTCGTCGACGCTCACGCCCACGACCGGCGACGCCGTGTTCGACACGCTCACGAACAGCTTCGCGGTCTATGGCGAAGGCACGTTTCACCTGAGCGACCGGCTGCGCGCGATCACGGGGCTGCGCGTCACGCACGACGAAGTGGGCTACGACTTCGCCCGCACTTCGACCTCGACGGCGGCGGTCTCGGGCATCAATCCGTCGTTCTCGTCGTCGGGCTGGACCAGTGCGAATGGCGTCTCGGGACGCGCGGGGCTGGAGTTCGACCTGACTCGCGACGTGATGCTGTACGCCATGTACTCGCACGGCTACAAAGGCCCGGCGTTCAACGTGTTCTTCAACATGCAGCAGCGCGATACGCCCGCGCTCAAGCCCGAACAATCGAACTCGTTCGAGATCGGCGCGAAGATGCAGACGCCCGATCATCGCTGGACCGCGAATATCGCGCTCTACGACACGCATTATCAAAACTACCAGGCCAATTACTACGACACGGTGGCGGGCCAGGTCGTCACGCGGCTCATCAATGCAGGCACCGTCTCCACGCGCGGCGTCGAACTGGATCTCGGCGCGCATCCGCTGCGTGGCCTGAGCCTGACCGGCGGCCTCGCGTTCACCGATGCGCATATCGACGAATTCAATTGCCCGGTGGGCGCGCAGGCGAGCTGCAACGTGAATGGCAAGACACTGCCGTTTTCGCCGACGTTCAAGGGCAATCTGTCCGCTGATTATCGCCGTCCGTTGTCGTTCGGGCCGGAGCTGGAGCTGTACGCAAATTACTTCTGGCAGAGCCGCGTGCAATACGACCTGGCGCAATCGCCGAATACGATTCAGGGCGCGTACGGCATTCTCAATGCGAGCGTCGGGCTGAACTTCGACAACGGCTGGCGCGTGGCGCTGATCGGCAAGAACCTGCTCGACAAATCGTATGTGAGCGTGATGGCGACGGGTTCCGGCTACGTGACGATCGGCGTGCCGCGCGACGCGGATCGTTATTTCGGCATTCAGGTTCGCAAGGACTTTTTCTGATTTCGTGCTGGGAGGTTTCACTCATGCAGACGCTCGCGAAAACGCCGTTGCGTACTTTTTTCAAGGGTCTTTCGCGCTGGCGGCGCGCCGCAGGACTGGCTGTAGCCCTCGCGGTATCGACTGGCGTGCACGCCGGGCCGGTGGTGGATATCGGTTATCAGAAGGGCACGCCGCTTACCTTGCTCAAGGCGCGCGGCACGCTCGAACGCGCGCTCGCGCAGAAGGGTTACTCGGTGCGTTGGACCGAGTTCGCCGCAGGCCCGCCGCTGCTCGAAGCGATGAACGCGGGCGCGATCGATATCGGCTACACGGGTTCGCCGCCGCCGATCTTCGCGCAGGCGGCGGGCAGCCGCCTCGTCTATCTCGCCGCCGAACCGGCCGGGCCGCAGAACGAAGCGCTGATCGTGCGCGCGGGTTCGCCGCTCAAGCGCGTCGCCGATCTCAAGGGCCGCACGGTGGCGCTCGCGCGCGGTTCCAGTTCGCACTATTTGCTTGTAGCGGCGCTGGCGCAAGCGGGCTTGCGCTACGAGGACGTCAAGGTCGTGTTCCTCTCGCCCGCCGACGCGCGTGCGGCCTTCGACAGCGGTCACGTCGATGCATGGGCGATCTGGGACCCGTATCTGGCAGTGGTGCAGCAAGCGGAGCCGACGCGCACGCTCGCTGATTATGGTTCGGGCATCGCTCAGCCTTACAGCTTCTTTCTCGGTGCGCCCGATTTCGTGAAGGCGCATCGCGATGTCGTGGCGACGGTGCTGCAAGCGGTGAAAGAGGGCGATGCGTGGGTGCTCGCGCATCGCGACGAGACCACGCAGTTGATTGCACGCGAGACCGGCGTGCCGCCGCCGGTCGTGGCGTATTTTCTCGCGCGTTCGCGCTTTGGCGTGTTGCCGCTCGACAACGCCATACTCGCGAGCCAGCAGCGCGTGGCCGATGTGTTCTTCGCGCAGAAGCTGATACCGCACGCCGTGAACGTCGCGCAAGCGGCCGTACCGGTCGCGGTGCCGGGCGCGGCGTTGGCGAACACGGGGCCGTGACGGGCGTGCAGGCAAATCGCCGCGACGGCGCCGTGTTACGGCGTTATTGCGTCGTTATCGCGGCGAGTTCATCGCTACAGGTTTATCAGCTTCGAAACGTAAAGTTAGACCATAACGTTATTCGAATTGATTGGTTAAACGCCTCGCAATGAACGGATAACCTTCTGGGGATCGCGCGTTAGCGGAATACATGATTCAGGAATGTGAACGGAGTGGTTTATGTCGGAGGGAACAGTCGCAGCGCAACGCTGGTCGGGTCGGCCCAGGCAATATGGCGCCAGGCAGCAAAGTCCGGCGCGACGCTATGGCGGCATCGCGATCGTCCTGCTGCTGCATGTCGTGCTGATCTGGGCGCTGCTCAACGGTCTCGCGACGAAGGTCGTGCAGATTGTTCAGAAGCCGGTGGAGACGCGCATCATCATGCCGGTCAAACCGCCGACGCCCGCGCCGGCGCCGCCCGCTCAACAGGTCGTCAAGCAGCCGCCGCCGAAGATCAAGCACCCGCCGCCGTTCGTGCCGCCGCCCGAGGTGCCGGTGGCCGCACCGCCCGCGCCGACCATCGTGCATCAGTCCGCGCCTGCGCCCACGCCGGTGATTCCCACGCCCACGCCGCCCGCGCCCGTCGAAGCGCCTGCGCCGCCGAAGCCCGTGAGTCACGAAGCGGGCGTGGTGTGTCCGAACTCGGACAAGGTGCGCGCGAGCATGACGTATCCCGAGGAAGCGCAGGAGAACAACATCACGGGTGACGTGCTGATTTCCTTCGTGGTCGATCCGCAAGGTCATGTGACCGACGAGAAAGTCGAGAAGTCGGCGGACCCGCTGCTCGATCGCGCGGCATTCAACGCGGTCAAGCGTTTCAACTGTATTTCGCAAGGTCAGGCGGTGCGGGTGCAGGTGCCGTTCTCGTTCAATCTGAACTGAAATCTTTAGCGTGCTTGCGAGGACTGTTCGGTGCAATGCGCCGCGCGAGCACGCCGTCGTCATTAATGTTGGAGTCCTGATGAAAATTAATTCGAAATCGACCGCGATGGCGGTCCTGTCTATCGCCGCCCTGGCTGCGGCGATTCCCGTCACTGCATGGGCGCAGGCCGCGGGCGTCGAGACCGCGAATCCCTATGGCCTCGACGCGCTGTGGAAGAACGGCGACTTCGTCGCGCGCTTCGTGCTGCTCGTGCTCGTCGCCATGTCGATGGGCAGCTGGTACATCATGGTCACGAAGTTCGTGGAGCAGTCGCGCGCCAATCGCCGCGCGAAGTCGGCGGACCAGCAGCTTTGGGAAGCGGCCTCGCTCGCGGCAGGTGCGGCGCAACTCGACGAGCGCTCGCCGTTTCGCTTCATCGCCGAAACGGGCATCGAGGCAGCCGAGCATCACGACGAGGTCCTGCTCGAAGAAGTCGATCGCAATACGTGGATCCAGGTGAGCATCGACCGCTCGATCACGAACGTCGGCAACCGCTTGCAGGACGGTCTCGCGTTTCTCGCGACCGTCGGTTCGACCGCGCCGTTCGTCGGCCTGTTCGGTACGGTGTGGGGCATTTATCATGCGCTCACGGCGATCGGCATCGCGGGTCAGGCGTCGATCGACAAGGTCGCGGGTCCGGTGGGCGAGGCGCTCATCATGACCGCGATCGGTCTCGCGGTCGCCGTGCCGGCCGTGCTCGGCTACAACTTCCTCGTGCGCCGCAACAAGTCGCTGATGGAGCGCGTACGGGCATTCGGCGCGCAACTGCACACGGTGCTGCTGTCGGGGCGCAAGCGCAAAGTGCGCGCCGTCGCCAACGCGGGTTGAGCGCGCGAAGAGAATCATCATGGCCATGAACGTAGCCCAGGACGGTGGCGAGGACGAGGTGATCGCCACCATCAACACGACGCCGCTCGTCGACGTCATGCTCGTCCTGCTGATCATCTTTCTCATCACGATTCCGGTGGTCACGCATACGGTTCCCGTGCAATTGCCGAAGGAAACCGTGAGTCCGTTGCAGACCAAACCCGACGCCATCGAAATCGCCGTCGACAAGGACGGCAACCTGTTCTGGAATGAACGGCGCGTCGACTCGCCCACGCTGCTCGCGCAACTGAAGACGGTTTCGCAGCGCAATCCGCAACCCGAAGTGCACGTGCGCGGCGATCAGACCACGCGCTACGAATTCATTGGCCGCGTGGTGACCGACTGCGAACGCGCGGGCATCACGAAGGTGTCGTTCATCACGCAGCCGCCCGCGCGCGGCGGTTGAACGAGAGGAGAGAGTCATGGCCATGCAGATGAACCCGACGCCGGGCGACGAACCGGACGTGATGGTGGACATCAATACGACGCCGCTGATCGACGTGATGCTCGTGCTGTTGATCATGCTGATCATCACGATTCCGATCCAGATGCACGCGGTAAAAATGGATCTGCCCGTGGGCAATCCGCCGCCGCCCGCCGCGCCGCCACCGGTCGTGCAAGTCGATATCGATGCGAGCGGCGCGCTCGCGTGGAACGGCGCGCATCTTCAGGATCACGCCGATCTCGAGCGGCATATGGCCGACGTCGCGGCGCAGTCCGACCAGTCGGAAATCCATCTTTTGCCGGACAAGGCAGCGCCGTATCGCGCGGTGGCCGAAGTGCTCGCAGCCGCGCAGCGCGAGGGCGCGACGAAGATCGGTCTCGTGGGGAACGAGCAATACATGCAGTGAGCGTGCGGTGAGCGCGCGGTAACTGCGCAGAAAAACTGGGGATGGCCTTCGTTCGATGAGAGCGAGAGGACTTCGTTATGGCGAACGGCGTGCCGTTCGCTTTTTTTTTGCGCGTCGAATTCAATACGCGACCGGCCATATCGATTGCAGGCATCGCGCGATATCGAATTGCCAATCCGTTATTGGAGCGCGGCGAGCGTGTTTTCTATACTCGGTTATCCATCAGCACTCGCCTTTAACGAGTGCCAGCCCATCGCCGATATCGTAAAAGGAAATTGCCCATGAGCCTGCGCCCATTGCATGATCGCGTGATCGTCAAGCGTCTCGATCAGGAAACCAAAACCGCTTCGGGCATCGTGATTCCCGATAGCGCCGCCGAAAAGCCGGACCAGGGCGAAGTGCTCGCCGTCGGTCCTGGCCGGCGCGATAACGATGGGCGCCGCATCGCGCCCGATCTCAACGTGGGCGACCGCGTGCTGTTCGGCAAATACGCCGGGCAGACCGTGAAGGTCGACGGTAACGAACTGCTCGTGCTGCGCGAAGAAGATATCGTCGCAGTCGTTCAATCCTGAGGAAGCATCGATCATGGCAGCGAAAGACATCGTATTCGGCGACATCGCCCGTAGCAAACTCATCGAAGGCGTGAATATTCTCGCCGACGCCGTGAAAGTCACGCTCGGTCCCAAGGGCCGCAACGTCGTGCTCGAACGCAGCTTCGGCTCGCCGGTCGTGACGAAGGACGGCGTGTCGGTGGCGAAGGAAGTGGAGCTTGCCGACAAGCTGCAAAATATCGGCGCGCAGATCGTCAAGGAAGTGGCGTCGAAAACGAGCGACGCCGCCGGCGACGGCACGACCACGGCGACCGTGCTGGCTCAGGCCATCGTGCGCGAAGGCCAGAAGTATGTGGCAGCCGGACTCAATCCGCTCGATCTGAAACGCGGTATCGACAAGGCGGTGAGCGCCGCGATCGAGGAGCTGAAGAAGATCAGCAAGCCGACCACCACGAGCAAGGAAATTGCGCAGGTCGCGACCATTTCGGCCAATGGCGAGGAATCGATTGGCCAGCGCATTGCGGAAGCGCTCGACCGCGTGGGCAAGGAAGGCGTGATCACGGTGGAAGACGGCAAGTCGCTCGACGACGAACTCGATGTGGTCGAAGGCCTGCAATTCGATCGCGGCTATCTTTCGCCGTACTTCATCAATAACGCCGACAAGCAGATCGCCGAACTCGACAATCCGTTCATCCTCCTGCACGACAAGAAGATTTCGAATATCCGCGATCTGCTGCCGGTGCTCGAACAGGTGGCGAAGGCCGGACGTCCGCTGCTGCTGATCGCCGAAGACATCGAAGGCGAGGCGCTTGCGACGCTCGTCGTCAACAATATTCGCGGCGTGCTCAAGACGGTGGCCGTGAAGGCGCCGGGCTTCGGCGATCGCCGCAAGGCGCTGCTCGAAGATATCGCGATTCTCACGGGCGGTCAGGTGATCGCCGAGGAAACCGGGCTGGGACTCGACAAGGCGACGCTTGCCGAACTCGGCCAGGCCAAGCGCGTGGAGATCGGCAAGGAAAGCACGACGGTGATCGACGGCGCGGGTCAGGCCGCTGCGATCGAGGCACGCGTGAAGCAGATTCGCGTGCAGATCGAAGAAGCGACGTCCGACTACGATCGCGAGAAACTGCAGGAACGCGTGGCGAAACTCGCGGGCGGTGTCGCCGTGATCAAGGTCGGCGGCGCGACCGAAATCGAAGTGAAGGAAAAGAAGGACCGCGTGGACGACGCACTGCACGCGACGCGCGCGGCGGTGGAAGAGGGCATCGTGCCGGGCGGCGGCGTGGCGCTGATTCGCGTGCGTCAGGCGATTCTCGACCTGAAGGGCAGCACGCCCGATCAGACGGCGGGCGTGAAGATCGTGCTGCGCGCGCTCGAAGAACCGCTGCGCCAGATCGTGACCAATGCGGGCGACGAGGCGAGCGTGGTGGCGGCGCGCGTTGCGGAAGGCTCGGGCAATTTCGGCTACGACGCGGCCACGGGCGAATATGGCGATCTCGTGGAAAAGGGCGTGCTCGATCCGACCAAGGTCACGCGCACGGCGCTGCAAAATGCGGCTTCGGTGGCCGGCTTGTTGCTGACGACCGATGCGACCGTGCATGAGGCGCCGAAGGCGGCAACTGCGGCTGTGCCGGGTGGCGTGCCTGGCGGCGGCGATCTGGGTTTCTGATCGCTGACGACTCGCGCGAGTTTTCCGCGCGTAGCGGCGAAGCTGCGAAGCCGCAAAGCAAAAGGCCACGGTGCAGACCGTGGCCTTTTTTATCGTGGCGATCGGCGTGGCTTGTTCAGCCAGGCGCGACTTGTTCCCGCCGCGCGATGTACGCATCGCCCCATTGCTTCATTGATTCATCGCTTCGAGCACCGGCGCGAGCGTTCTGCCGAACTCTTTTAGCGAGTATTCGACACACAGCGGCACTTCGGCGAATACCTCGCGGATCACGATTGCCGTGCGCTTCAAGTTCGCGAAGCTGATTTGGCGAGCGCCGTGTCAACGCATCGCGCTTAACGCCACTCCCGAGTACCTGAAATATCGACGATTTAGCGCGATTCGCGCGTTAACCATTCACTCAATCGAGCGGCAGCTTTTCTCAATCGGCCCGCCGCGCCGCGCTGGCAGAATCCTCACACAAACGGAGACAACGCAATGCATCGCCGACGCACGTCGCGCGATGGATCGCGTGCACTATTACATGAGGATAAAGACGGCCATGAGGTTCAGGTCCGCAATGTTTATCTGCGCGTCGCTTATTTGCGCCTCGCCGGTGTGGGCGACGGAAACGCCGCCCTGGGTGCTGGGCGGCGAGAATACCGTCACGCTGTATGGCTCGGTCGACGAAGGCGTCGAATACATCACCGGGCAGGCGGTCGGCAAGGGCACGGGCAGCAGCCTGCGAACCGGCTGGGGAACGGACACCTCGTTCTTCGGCCTGCGCGGCAATGAAGCACTGGGCGGCAATCTGCGCGTGATCTGGGACCTCGAAGGCGGCTTTCAGGCGAGCAACGGCACGGCGAGCCAGGGCGGACGACTGTTCGGGCGGCAATCCTATGTGGGCGTGGCGGGCGATTTCGGCAGCCTCACATTCGGCCGCCAATACACGATGCGCGCTTACGCAATCAAGCCGATCAATCCCTTTGGTTTTGGCGCGCAAGGTCTGACCACGCTCGATAACGGCATTGCGAATCCGCGTGCCGATAATTCGATCAGCTATCGCTACCATATCGATGGCTTTGAAACCGGCGTGAACTATAGTTTTGGCCGCGATGCCGTCGATGGCGACAGCGTGGTCGCCACCAATTGCCCCGGTGAGACGTCGCCATCGAACGAATGCCGCGAATGGTCGGCGCTGCTGAAATACGAAAGCCGGATCTGGGGTGTCGTGAGCGCTTACGAGCGCAATTACGGCGGCACTTCCGCAACGTGGGGCGGACTCACGTCGCCGAAGCTCACCGATAGCCGTTTCATTCTGGGCGCGTATTTCAATGTGCGCAGCGCGCGATTCGGCGCGGGCTGGATCCGGCGCGACGACGAAGGCATTGCCACGCCGAAAAGCAATCTCGTCTGGGTGACGGGCACCGTGCCGGTGAGTCCGGCGCTCTCGTTCGATAGTGAAGTCGCGGAACTCAAATACGATCATTCGCCCAATAAGGCGGTGATATTCGTATTGCGCGCGGTCTATTCGCTATCGAGAAACACGGCGCTTTATGTGACGGGCGAGCACATCAAGAATAGCGGTGAGCTGGCGTTGTCGGCGAGCACCATCATTCCCGTCGTGGGACCGCCTGAAGGCGGCTCGCAAACCTCGGTGATCGCGGGCATCCGGCATCGGTTCTGATTGCCGGGACGCGTAATTCCATTCACGATTCATCCGCGACGCACGCGCGCCCGGACCCACTGCGAGCACGATCGTTCGCTGTGGGTCCGGGCGCGCGGCGTTGTCTTTCCATTTCTGATTTGCGGTTGAGGAATCCGGCACGACCCTTAACCATTTGGTCAAACTGGTTGCCATTTTTCTCAATGGACCTGTGGCGCTGCACAGGCAGAATTTCAGTGCGTTACAAACAACGCGATTACATGAGTCACGCCGGAGCGGAGTACGCGCCCCGGTCAGCCGCAAAGGCCAACGATGACTCGAATATTGGAGACAGCGACGATCATGAAGTGCAGATCCGCAATGTGCGCGGGCGCGGCGTTCATAAGCATGACGCCCGTTTGCTCATGGGCCGATGGCGGTAACGCGGCCCAGTTTCAACCGTTTGGCACCAGCTCGGTCACGATGTACGGCCTGCTCGATCAGGGCATTGAATACGTCAACAACGTGGCGAAGGGCAAGAACGCCACCACCAGCGCGGTTCGTGTAGGAGACGGCACCGCCACCTCGTATTTCGGCATTCGCGGCAACGAGGATCTCGGCGGCGGCACGCGCGCCATTTTCGATTTGCAGGGCGGCTTCCAGCCGAATAACGGCGCGTCGCGCCAGGGCGGCCGCCTGTTCGGACGGCAATCCTATGTGGGTCTCGACGGCCCGTTCGGGCGCATTACGTTCGGCCGCCAATACACGATGCGATTCTTCGCGACCTCGTTTATCAATCCGTTCGGCACGGGCGCACAGGGCCTCACCACGCTCGATAATGGCATCGCCAATGCACGTGCCGACAATTCCGTGAGCTACCGATTTTTCGCCGGTGCGCTCGAAGGCGGCGTGAATTACAGCTTTGGCCGCGATGCCGTGGCGGGCAATAGTTCGGTCGCCACGAATTGCCCCGGTGAAACCTCGCCGTCGAATCAATGCCGCGAATATTCGGCGATGATGAAATACGACGGCGGTTATTGGGGCGTAGCCAGTTCATACGAACGCAATTACGGCGGCACCTCGGCGACGTGGGGCGGGCTGACGTCGCCGAAACTCACGGACAGCCGATTCACGCTGGGCGGCTATTTCAAGTTCAAGGGCGCAAAGTTCGGCGTAGGCTGGATTCGCCGCGACGACGAAGGCATTGCAACGCCCAAGAGCAATCTGTTCTGGGTGACCGGCACGGTGCCCGTGACGCCGTTCTTTTACGTCGACGGCATGGTCGCGCACCTCAACTACGATCACTCCGATAACAAGGCGCTGGTCTTCGTGCTGCGCGGCGAATATCTGCTGTCTAAGGCCACGTTCCTGTATGTGACCGCCGAGCATATTCACAACGACGGCACGCTGGCACTTCCCGCTACCACCATTACTCCGACGGCTACGCCGCCCGTCGGCGGTTCGCAGCTTTCCGTGATCGCCGGCATTCGCCACACGTTCTAAACGCGATCAGCCCGGAGACCGAATATTCACGCGATCTCCGGGCTCATGATTCATGCCCCAGCATTCAGGCGATCAGTTTCGCCGCTGCGTGCGCCGCCGACATATCGGCGACTTCCGCGAAAGGCTGTTTACGATCGAGGCTGCCGAGGCCGATATACATGTCCTGCAGATAGGCGATATCGGCGTGTGTCAGCGAAAGATCCCTGGAATAGGGCCGCTCCGTTTCGTTGAATTGCCAGATGGCCTGCGCCGACGCTGCGTCGAAGCGTTTTTGCGCGTGCTTGCGCGCGGCGAAAAACGCGTCGCGCGAATCCGGCGACATCAGATAGTCGTAGAGCGCGCCATACGCCGCCATCACGGCGACGAGGTCGTCATGCTTGTCGCGGATCGCCTCATCGGAGGCATACGCGGTCTGGAAAATGCAATGCGGCAGCGCTTGCCACATATTGCCGTCGTTGATCACCACGAGTCCGTCCCGATCGTTCAAATGCGAAATGCTCGAACAACTCGCGTCGACCTCGCCTTTCACCACCGCTTCATGGCATTGATCGTTGCTGCCTTTATCGACAAAGCGAATTTGCGAGGCGTCGACGCCGCGTTCCTTCAACAGCTGCAACATCAGCGAATGCAGCAATCCATTCGCGGGGCCGACCGCGACCGTTTTGTGTTTGAGATCCGAAAGCGTTTTCGCGCCATCGGGTCGCGCAAAAACCGTGAGCGCGCATCGCTTCATGCCTGCGCCGACAATCTTCACGTTCGCGCCTTGTGCGATGCGCGAAAGCACCAGGTTATAGCCCGACACCATGCAGACGTCGCCCGCGCCCGCGGCAATCGCGTCGAATGGACCCTTTACGCCGGGAAACTCGACGATCTGCGCATTCACGCCGAAGCGTTTGAAAAAACCGAGTTCGTCCATTAACGCGTTGAGCGTCGCATTTTCCAGCCCCGGATTGCTGACGATGCGAATCGGCGCGCCCGCGCCGCGCGCGAGAAGGGGCGTGACCAGGCCGCTCGCCGCCACGCTTGCGCCGAGCAGGCCCACGCCGCGCAGAAAACGCCGGCGGCTGGATGAGTGCGTCATCGGGTGTCTCCGCATGCCGGGCGAGCCGGCGTGCTGTTGTTGTGATTCGGTGTCGTAATACGTCGTCGCAATTCGGTACATCGAATTCGCCAGGGATAACCCTTGCGATTCGCACGCGCGTCGTTGCGCGTGGTGATTGCGCGATCGCGCAAAGCCCCGCTGGGCGCGCGTTTAACGCGTGTGGACGTGGCTGCGCCCAAGGCAGCGCCACGCGCAGCGTGATCGTGCCAGCGAACTGTCCCCCGAGGCAATTGAGTAAAATGGCCAGAGACTTAACGAAATCGTAAAACCGGCAGGGGGAGACTTGTCAGAGCTTGACTGGTACTTGCAGATCAACCTGAAGGCGCGGCATTTGCATCTTCTGGTGGCGATCGATACGTACCGAAACCTGACCCAGGTGGCCGATGTCACGCACGTGACGGTGCCCGCGGTGTCGAAGGCATTGGCGGAACTCGAAAAAGGAATGGGCCTGACGCTGTTTTCGCGCACGGCGCAAGGCCTCATGCCCACGCCGTATGGCGAATGCCTGATTCGTCACGCGCGCGACATGCTGACGATCCTGCATCAGGCGCGCGACGAATTGAAGGCCTTGAGCTCGGGCGCCGAGGGCAAGGTGCATATCGGCATGCTGCCCGCTTCGGCGTCGGTGCTGCTGCCGCAAGCGCTGAGCCTGCTCAAGCAGCGCTCGCCGGGCACCAATGTGGTGGTGATCGAAGGCACGACCGGTTCGCTGCTGCCCGAACTCTGGCAAGGCCGGCTCGATCTGGTCGTGGGCCGTTTGCCGCCGCCCGACACGCTCGGCAGTTTCGAAGAGAAAGAATTACTCGAAGATCCGGTCACGCTCGTAACGGGCCGGCATCATCCGCTCGCGCGCAAAAAGAACCTCAAGTGGACCGATCTGCATCCTTATCCTTGGATATTGCCGCCGCCCGGTTCGATATTGCGCGATCCGCTCGAACGCGCGCTTGAAGTGCACGGCGTGCCGCTTTCGAATAATTACATCGAAACGCTGTCGATTCACGTCGTGCGCGCGCATTTGCAGGTTTCGGATTTCATCGCGGTGATGGCGGACACGCCCGCCAACGATCCCGCGCAACCGCTCCATACGCTTCCGTTAAGCCTGCCGCGGCTGTTGCGTCCCGCGGGCGTGTTATGGAATCGTAATCGCGGACTGACGCCGAGCGCGCAACTCATGGTGTCGTGTCTCGACGAAGCCGCGCAACGCCTCGCCGACAAGAGCCAGGCCGCTCATTAAGGGGCTTTTTCGCGCGCGTCCCATCTGCCGCCCGCCATTCGCGCGGGCGCGCCTGTGCTGTATTCCGCTTTATTCAGCCTTGTCTTTACCGTTGCTCTGCCTTAACCATTTGCTCAAACCCGGGGCCGATTTTCTCAATTGACCCCTGTCCTGTGGCTGGCAGAATTTAACGCAGACGACGCGATACCCGCCCCACGGCAAATCGCGAATTATGACTGGAGACAGGTACGAGCATGAAGTGGATGACCGCAATACGCGCGTGCGCGGCGCTCTTAGGTATTGCCGCGATGGCGATTACTGGACCCGCATTTGGCCAGTCGGTCGAAGACTTTTATCACGGCAAGATTCTCACGATTGTCGTCAGCGCCGACGCGGGCACGCCCACCGACATCATCGCGCGCCAGTTCGCGCGCTTCTTCGTCAACTACCTTCCTGGCAAGCCCCGCGCGGTGGTGATGAACGTGGTGGGCGCGGGCGGCATGGTGGCCGCCGCGTCGCTCCAGACCCGGCAGCCGAACGACGGCACGGTGATCGGCTTTCTTCAGCGCAATAACCTCTATATTCCGCTGCTCGATCCGCGCCAGAATCGTTTCGATCCGCGCAAGGTGCGCTGGCTCGGCAGCCTCAACAAGGTCGAATACTGCATCGTCTCGATGACGCGATCGGGCGTCACGTCGATGAACGATCTCACGCACAAGACGATGTATGTGGGCGCGACGGGCTTCGCCAACGAAGACCGCACGCTGCCCGCGCTGCTCGACGAATATGTGGGCGCGAAAATGCGCATCGTGCCGGGCTATACCGGACGCGGCGAAGTGTATCTGGCGATGCAGCGCGGCGAAGTGGACGGCTGGGCCTCGACGCTCGACGGACTTCAGCAGGGCGAACCCGTGCGCATGCTCGCGAACGGCAAGATGAAAGTGCTGCTGCATCTGGGCTGGACCAGTCCTGCGCCGTTCGCGGATGCGCCCAATCTGAGCAGCTATATCACCGATCCCAATGTGAAGGCGCTGTTCAATCTGTTCCTGATGCCCTTCGACGCGGGACGGCCCATCGCGGTGCCGGAAGGCGTGCCGCAAGACCGTTTGAATGCGTTGCGCACAGCCTTCGCCAAAACGATCGCGGACCCGGATTTTATCGACGCGATGAAAAAGTCCGGCTATCCGATCGATCCGATCGACGGTAAAGCGGTGGAGCAGATCGTCAGCAAACTCTACGCCACGCCCACGCCGCAAATCGAAAGCGCCCGCAAGCTGATTTTCAGCGCCCATTAATCGCAGCACCGCCGCGCGCGCGATACACGGCGCGCGGCCGTGATTCGAATTCCAGATCGCGCACGTCATGAGCCTCAAGAGGTGAATGACCGTCAATCACCGAGAGGTAAATCGCATGACACCCGAAATCATCGACATTCATCCGCACATCATTTCGACCGATACGGTTCGCTATCCGATTGCGCCGCAACACGGCCATCGTTCGAAATGGTCGGCCACGCGCCCCGTCACGTTCGAGCAGATGATCGCCGAGATGGACGAAGCCGGCGTGGCCAAGGCCGCGATCGTGCATTCGTCGACGACTTACGGCCACAACAATTCGTATGTCGCCGACAGCGTGGCGCAAGATCCGAAGCGCTTCACGGGCGTGTATTCGTTCGACCTGCTCGCGCCCGACGCGCTCAAGACGTTCGATCACTGGCTCGCGAACGGCATGGGCGGCATTCGCCTGTTCACGGGCGGCGCGACGCATCAAAGCGATGGCAGCTGGCTCGTTAATCCGGCGACGTTTCCGATCTGGGAACGCTGCGCGGAAATCGGCATGACGATGGTCGTGCAGACGACGCCCGAGGGTTTGTCGATGGTCGCGCAACTGGCGCAGCGTTTTCCTTCGGTAAAGATCGCGCTCGATCATTGCGGACGTCCCGATCTCGAAGACGGCCCGCCGTATGCGCGTTGCGCGGAGCTGTTCGCGCTCGCGAAATACGACAACGTGTACCTGAAGATCACGCCGCGCACGTTCGATATCGCGCAGAACTCGCCGGGCGGTGCGGAGCCGTTCTTCGCGCATCTGGTGAAGGTATTCGGCGCGGACCATCTGGCGTTCGGTTCGAATTATCCGGCTTCCGCCGGTCCGCTGAAGACGCTGATCGAGCAGGGCAATGCGTGTTTTGCGTCGCTCAGCGACGAGGAGCGCGCCTGGATCTGGGGCCGCACGGCGAAGGTTCTTTATCCGCAGCTGGCTGGCTGAAATCGTCGTGTGGTCGACGGCCGAGGCGGCTTCGCGTGCTTCGACGCCATCGATCTTCGCAGCGCGGCCGGCGTGGGCATCATGCCGGCCGTGGCCGCTTTTTCATCGGGATGACGCATGGAATTTTTCAACGACGCAACGTTAATGGCAGCAGGCCATGCGCTGTCGACGATACTGCAATTCAATCGCCTGATCTTTCTGGTTTTCGGCGTGATGGTCGGGCTGGCGATTGGCCTGCTGCCCGGCATCGGCGGCTTGACGGGCTTCGCCTTGCTCGTGCCGTTCACGTACACGATGGACCCCTACGCGGCCTTCGCAATGCTGCTCGGCATGGCGTCGGTCATCACCACGTCGGACGTGATTCCGGCCGTGCTGTTCGGCGTGCCGGGCCACGCGGCATCGCAGGCCACGGTGCTCGACGGCTTGCCGATGACGAAGCGCGGCGAAGCCTCGCGCGCGTTGAGTGCGTGCTATACGTCCTCGCTGCTCGGCGGCTTGATCGGCGCGGTCATGCTGGCGATTTCGCTGCCGCTGGTGCGTCCTTTCGTGCTCTCGATCGGCACGCCGGAAATGCTGGGCCTGACGATCTTCGGCGTGTCGATGGTGGCGGCGCTCTCGGGCAATGCCCCGCTGCGCGGCGTGGTGGCGGCGTGCTTCGGCATTCTGGTCGGCATGATCGGCACCAATGTCGAAACGGGGCAAATGCGCTGGACCGGCGGCATTCTCTATCTGCAAGACGGCATTCCGCTGGTGCCGATTATTCTCGGCATTTTCGCGCTGCCGGAATTGTGCGAACTCGCGATCCGGCGCACGGCGATTGCGGAGAACGTGCAGTTCAATTCGCGTCAGGGCATGCGCCAGGGCGTGATCGACAGTCTGCGCAACTGGTTTCTGGTGCTGCGTTGTGGCGGCCTGGGCGCGCTGCTCGGCGTGGTGCCGGGCATCACCGGCGCGGTGACCGACTGGATTGCCTACGGCCACGCGTTGCAGACCTCGAAGAACGCAAAGCTGACGTTCACCACGGGCGACGTGCGCGGCGTGATCGCACCCGAAGCGGCCAATAACGCACGCGAAGGCGGCAGCCTCGTGCCGATGCTTTCGTTCGGCGTGCCGGGCGGCGCGGCGCAAGCGATCCTGCTGGGCGCGATGATGGTTCACGGCTTCATTCCCGGCCCCGACATGCTCACGAAGCACCTCGATTTCACCTATTCGATGGTGTGGTCGATCGCGCTCGCGAATATCTTCGGCGCGGGTCTGTGCTTTTTGCTCAGCGGCCAGTTCGCGCGCGTCTCGACGCTGCGTTACACGCTGATTCTGCCCGTCATCATGCCGATCATTTATGTGGGCGCGTTTCAGGGCTCGCGTAGTTGGGGCGATCTCTTCGTGCTCCTGATCGCCGGTGTGATCGGCTGGACCATGAAGCGTTTGAAATGGGCGCGTCCGCCGGTGATTCTCGGTCTCGTGCTCGGCGTGCTGATGGAGCGTTATATGACGATCTCCTTCGTGCGCTACGGCACCGACTGGGTGACGCGCCCTGTCGTCATGGTGCTGCTTGCGCTCGCGGCGCTCGTGTTTTTCAGGCCCTTGTTCAGCGCGCTGCGCAGCGGTGAACTCGCGCGCATGCGCCCGAGCGGCAAGATCGCGTTCAAGCTGGAAGATCTGGTCTATGTGTTCTTTATCGGCATGGGCGCGTACATGCTGGTGACGTCGCAAAGCTGGATTCTGATGGCGCGTATCGGGCCGACCGTGATCGCGAGCATTCTCGTGATCGCCGGATCGACGAGCCTGCTTTACAAGGTCTTTTTCGTTCCCTCGAAGGCGAGCGCGCCTGGCGCCGCGGGCGGCATTCACATGGATGTGTCGGGCGATCACGGAGAGAAACTGCCGAATAGCGTGACGCTGCTGCGTGCGGCGAAATTCTTCGGCTGGTTCGTGGCGTTTCTCGTTTGCATGTCGCTGATCGGCATGATTCCCACGGTGCCGATCGTGATCGTGGCGTATATGCGTCTTGAAGGGCGAGAGTCGTGGAAACTCAGTTTGACACTCGCGGCCTGCGTGACGGCGCTGATTTACGGCGTATTCGATCAGATGATCCATATTCCCTGGCCGAGCAGTCTCTTTTAAAACTCGCGCGCCGCTTATTGCAGAACGAATATCGCAAGGACATACCATGACGAAGAACCGACTCGAACGCATCGACCCCGAACAGGCGTCGGACGAACAGAAGACCGTGATTGCGCGTTTGGGCGAAGGGCGCGGACGCATTCCCACGCCGTTCAATATCTGGCTGCATAACCCGAATCTCGCGTCGGGCATGGAGATTATCGGCACGCACGTCGACCGCTCGCCCGTGCTTACCGAAGCTGAAAGCGAAGTCGCGATTCTGGCGACGGCCGTATTCTGGAACGCGCCTTATGTGATCGCGAATCATCGTCGTCACGCGCTGAAGTCGGGCGTGCCGGAAGCGGTGGTCGAAGCCATTCTGGCGAAACGCCGTCCCGAAGCGGGCGACGATCGCTTCGGCCTGATCTGCGACGCCGTGAGCGACCTGCTCGCAGGCGCGCAGATCGACGACGCGCGATTCGCGCGCTACGACGCGGTGCTGGGCCGCGCGGTGATCGCGGAACTGCTCGTGACGATCGGCTATTTCACGTCGATTTCGCTGGGCATGACGCTGCACGCGCTCGAACCCAAGGACTGATACGAAGGCACGGCGGCGGTGGCGCACGATAGTGCGCAACTGCCGATTCACCGTGCCCGCAAGAGACGATGAAACCGCGGAGGACCGCCACGTGTCCGCTCTCGACTGGTACCTGCAGATCAACCTGAAGGCGCGGCATTTGCGCCTGCTGGTGACGATCGACACTTACCGAAATCTGACCCAGGTGGCCGATGTCACGCACGTGACGGTGCCTGCGGTCTCGAAGTCGCTCGCCGAACTCGAACGCGGCATTGGGCTGACACTGTTTTCGCGCACGGCGCAGGGCCTGGTGCCGACGCAGTATGGCGATTGCCTGATTCGCCACGCGCGCGAAATGCTGACGATTCTGCATCAGGCGCGCGACGAATTAAAAGCGCTGAGTTCGGGGACCGAGGGGAAGATTCATATCGGCATGCTGCCGGCTTCGGCTTCTGTGTTGTTGCCGCAGGCGCTTATTCTGATCAAGCAGCGCTCGCCCGGGACCAATGTGATGGTGACGGAGGGCACGACGGCGTCGTTGCTGCCCGAACTTTGGCAGGGGCGTCTCGATCTCGTGGTGGGGCGCTTGCCGCCGCCCGATACGCTCGGCAGTTTCGAAGAAAAGGAATTGCTCGAGGAGCCGGTCACGCTGATGACGGGGAGGCATCATCCGCTCGCGCGGCGCAAGGCCGTGACGTGGGCCGATTTGCGGCCGTTTCCGTGGATCTTGCCGCCGCTTGGGTCGATATTGAGGGACCCGCTGGAGCGGGCGCTCGAAGCGCATGATGTGCCGTTGACCAATAACTACATCGAGACACTTTCTGTTCATGTCGCGCGGGCGCATTTGCAGATATCGGATTTTATTGCCGTGATGGCGGGGACGCCGGCTGGGGATTCGGCGCAGCCGTTGCATATGTTGCCTTTGAGTTTGCCGAGATTGTTGCGGCCTGCTGGGGTGTTGTGGAATCGGAATCGTGGGCTGACGCCTAGTGCTGTGTTGATGGTGGATTGTTTGGAGGAGGCCGCGAAGCGGCTTAAGGGTGAGGGTGGGGTGGGGCGGGCTTTGGGGAGGGGGATTGCTGCGGGTGCTTGAAGTTGGTGTTTGTTGGGTTGGCGTTAAAGCCTGTTTTCATGTCGGTTTGCATGCGTCGCCCCTGTGCGGGGCGGCACCTACTTTTCTTTGCAGCGGCAAAGAAAAGTAGGCAAAAGAAAGCCGCTCAAACCGCTAGTGTGACGAAGTCCGCAAACCGCCGTTTAGGGGGAAAGGTATAGGAGCGTCTGCCTCCTCGCACCACTCCACTTAGTGACAAAGCCGTCATTCATCCGGGGGCGCAAGCGCCCCGTCGGGTATATCAGCAAACCCGCAAACCGAAGGTTTGCGAGTGCCCCGCATCCTTTCAATTCCCCCTCGGTTTCCCCTGCATACCCAACCGGTGCGCGCGTAGCGCGCAGCGGGATGTGTGAGCGCCTTGTCACTTCGTTGGTGGGCGCGTGGCGACAGACGCCCCGGAACCACTACCTGTAAAGGCGAGTGGTGGACGGCGTCACACTAGCGGTGTGAGCGGCTTTCTTTTGCCTACTTTTCTTTGCCGCTGCAAAGAAAAGTAGGTGCCGCCCCGCACAGGGGCAACACTTGCAGACCGACATGAAAACAGGTTTCAACGAACCCCGCAAAAAAGAGCCAGAAAAAACCCAGAAAAAAACCACCAATAACCAAACACTCAACACACCGCTTCAGCAGGCCCAAAAACCCCACCCCCAAACCCAGCCCCGCAGGGCCTTTACCAAACAGTTAACCCCCCCGCAGGTTAATTCAATAGACGTAAAGCCCGCATAGCAAGATCATTCCACCAACGCAGGAACAAGCAAGGGCAAACGCAGCAAGCCAACAAACCAGCACGCGCAGCCCAATAACTTCATACTCCAACGGAGACTGAATTGACCAAGAAAGTCCACCTGAAGCTCGCCATCGCCGAGCACCCGCACACCGCAGCGATCCGCGACGGCTCGATCCCCATCGAAGGCGTCGACGCCGAATTCATCACCGTCCATCCGCAGATCGGCGCCTTCCGCCGCATGGTCCGCGACGTGGAATTCGACGTCTGCGAACTCGCGCCCACCACCTACATCATCGCGCGCGCCTACGGCGCTCCCTTCGTCGCGCTGCCGATCTTCGTGGTGCGCCGCTTCCACCACGAGGGCCTGCTGGTGCGCCCCGACGCGGGCATCAAGACGCCCAAGGACCTCGAAGGCAAGAAGGTCGGCGTGCGCGCCTACTCGGTGACGACGGGCGTGTGGACGCGTCAGGTGCTGATCGACGAATTCGGTCTCGACACCTCGAAGGTCACCTGGGTCGTCGACGACGAAGAACACGTCACGCAACTGAAGCTGCCCTCGAACGTGATTCACACGCCGGCCGGCACGTCGCTCGCCGAGATGATGGCGAAGGGCGAGATCGTCGCGGGCTTCCACGGCAACGCCGGTATCGGCCGCACCGGCGATCCGACCGGCGGCTGGAAGGAAGTCGAAGCCGATTACCCGGACCTGCTGCCGGACGCGGCCGCACAAGAAGCCGAATACTACGCGCGCACGGGCGTCTATCCGATGCACGGCACCATCGTCGTGAAGGATTCGGTGCTGGCCGAGCATCCGTGGGTCGCCAAGTCGATCTACGACGCGTTCGACAAGGCCAAGAAGGACTGGCTCGCGAAGCTCAATGCAGGCGAGCTGACCGACAAGAAGAACAAGAAGTACGTAGAACTCCAGAAGATTGTCGGCAACGATCCGCTGCCGTACGGCATCGAGGAAAACCGCAAGACCATCGAGGCGCTCGAAGCCACGGCGTTCAAGCAAGGGCTCACGCCGCGCCGCATGACGATGGACGAACTGTTCGTCGATCCGCGCGTTTGATGCTTGCCGAGTACGCGCTCAACGCGCGTACGCCCCTTGAATTCCGAACGGAAGAAAACATGATCATCGATTGCCACGGTCACTTCACGACCGTTCCCGCTTCGTTCCGCGACTGGCGCGCGAAGCAGATTGCCGCCGCCAACGATCCGGCCAACGCACCGGCACTCTCGGGCGCGCATGTGAGCGACGACGAGATCCGCGAAGGCGTCGGCAACGGCCAGTTGCGCCTGCAAAAGGAACGCGGCGGCGACCTCACGCTGTTCTCGCCGATCGCCGGCCTGATGAGCCATCACCTCGGCAACGAGCGCACGAGCCTCGAATGGGCCGAAGTGTCGAACAACCTCGTGCGCCGCGTGTGCGATATCTATTCCGACAACTTCGTGCCGGTCTGCCAGCTGCCGCAATCGCCGCTCGCGCCGCCGAAGAATTCCGTGGCCGAACTGCGCCGCTGCGTCGAGGAAATGGGCTTCGTCGGCTGTAACCTGAATCCCGATCCGAGCGGCGGTTACTGGACCGGCAAGCCGATGACGGACCGCGAGTGGTATCCGCTCTACGAAGCGCTCTGCGATCTCGACGTGCCTGCGATGATCCACGTGGCCGCGTCGTGCAACGCCTGCCATCACGGCACGGGCGCGCATTATCTGAACGCCGATACCTCGGTGTTCATGCAATTGCTGCAAGGGAACGTGTTCAAGGACTTCCCGACGCTGCGTCTCGTGATTCCGCACGGCGGCGGCGCGGTGCCTTACCACTGGGGCCGTTATCGCGGCATGTCGCTGGAAATGATGGATCGTCCGCTGGAAGGACTGCTGAACAATATTTTCTTCGACACCTGCGTCTATCACCACCCGGGCGTGGAATTGCTGACCAAGGTCGTGCCGACGAGCAACGTGCTGTTCGGCTCGGAAATGATCGGCGCCGTGCGCGGCCGCGATCCGAATACCGGTGAGTATTTCGACGACACCAAGCGCTATGTCGACGCCTGCGAAGCACTCAGCGACGCCGACCGTCATGCGATTTTCGAAGGCAACGCACGCCGTGTCTATCCGCGCCTCGATGCGCTGCTCAAGTCCCGCGGCCTGTAATCACGCACACCATGAACTACATCGACATTCATCCGCACATCATCTCCAACGATGAAAAGCGTTATCCGCCCGCGCCGCTGTTCGGCAAGCGTTCGGACTGGTCGCAGGAACGCCCCAACACGGTTGAGGCGCTGATCGAGGCCATGGACGAAGCGGGCGTGGCGAAGGCCGCCGTCGTCCACTCGTCGACGACTTACGGCTTCGATAACAGCTACGTCGTGGACGGCTGCAATCAGTACAAGGACCGGCTCGTGGCCGTGGGTTCCGTCGACATGCTCGCCGACGATGTGCCCGCCGTCATCAAGGGTTGGGCCGACAAGGGTCTCGCAGGCCTGCGCATTTTCACGGGCGGCTCGACCAAGGATTTCGATCCGAGCGAACTCGACAATCCCAAGTCTTTCAAGGCATGGGAGATGCTCGCGGAACTGGGTCTGCCGATGTGCATCCAGACGGGCCCGATCGGCATGCCGCAGGTGCGCATGCTGGCGGAAAAATTTCCGACCGCGAAGATCGTGCTCGATCACCTGGGCCGTCCCGACGTGCTCGACGGCGCGCCGTACGCGAAGGCCGCGAGCCTGTTCGCGCTCGCCGATCTGCCGAACCTGTACATGAAGCTCACGCCGCGTATTTTCGGCGACGTGAAGAAGGAAAAGGCCAGCGCCGAGACGTTCTTCCCGCGCGTGGTCGAAGCCTTCGGCGCGCAGCGTATGGCGTGGGGTTCGAACTTCCCGACCTCGCCGGGCAAGCTCTCGGAGATTCTCGCCGATGCACAAGCGGGCCTCGCCTGCCTGAGCGACGACGAACGCGCCTGGATTTTCGGCAAGACGGCGCAGACGCTGTATCCGGCGCTCGCCTGATTGCCGGCTTCATCGAACGCGTTTTAGCGAAGCACGCCCAACCTGCACACAGCCGCGCGTGCGCCGCGATTCAAAGCGGCGCACGCGCGGCGAAAGAGAGAGATTCCCATGTCCACGATTCGCCTGAACAGCATCATTCGCGCGCTCGAGTCGGGCAAGGCCGCGCACGCCGCCTTTTCCAAACTCGACAAGCAGACCGCCATCGAAATGAGCGACGCTCCTTACGACGGCCTCGTTTTCGAAATGGAGCACAACCCGTATGACGTGAGCGCGCTGGGCGATGCGTTCCAGTACCTGCTCAACCGCAAGCAGATCGCCGAATCGGGTTCGGTGGCCACCAAGGTCACGCCGATCGCGCGCATTCCGGCCAACGGCGTCGAGATGAACCAGAGCTTCGCCAAGCAGGTGCTCGATCGCGGCGCGTACGGCGTGATCTGGCCGCACGTCGCGACCGTCGAGCAGGCGTATAACGCGGTGGCGTCGTGCCGCTATGCGCGTCCGAAGCACGCGCCGCTGTACGAGCCGAAGGGCGTGCGCGGCGACGGCCCGGCCAACGCGGCGCGTTACTGGGGTCTCTCGATGCAGGAATACTACGAGAAGGCCGACGTCTGGCCGCTCGCGCCGCAAGGCGAAATTCTCGTGGGCCTGATGTGCGAGAGCACGCAGGCGATCGAAAATCTCGACGATATTCTCGCGAATGTGCCGGGCATCGGCTTCATCCTGATCGGCGAGGGCGATCTGTCCCAGGAACTGGGCCTGCCGCGTCAATACGAGCATCCTGAAGTGCTCGACGCGATGCGCCAGATCGTCGAGACCTGCAAGAAGCGCAACGTGATCGTCGGCCATCCGCACGTCACGGCGAAGAACCATCGTCGTCTCGCCGAGGAAGGTTATCGCTTCCTGATGTCGGCGCCGCAGCGCACGTACGGCGTCGTGGGTCTCGCGCGCGAGATGGCGGGTTACTGATGAACGGCGCCGAAAGTCTCGTCGCGACCCTGGTCGAACAGGACGTCGACATCTGCTTCGCGAATCCCGGCACCTCGGAGATGCACTTCCTCGCGGCGCTGGGCGGCAACCCCGGCATGCGCAGCGTGCTGTGCCTGTTCGAAGGCGTGGCCACGGGTGCCGCCGACGGCTGGTATCGCATGAAGGACAAGCCGGCGTCGACGCTGCTGCATCTCGGGCCGGGTCTCGCGAACGGTCTCGCGAATATCCATAACGCGAAGCGCGCGTCGTCGGGCATGGTCAACGTGGTGGGCGAGCATTCGGCGTCGCATCTGAAGTACGATCCGCCGCTCACTTCCGATATCGAAGGTCTCGCGCGTCCGTTGAGCCACTGGGTCCGGCGCGCGGAATCGGCCGATAGCATCGCGTGGGATACGGCCCAGGCGGTCGCGAAGGCGAGCGAGCATCCGGGGCAGATCGCCACGCTGATCCTGCCCGGCGATACGTCGTGGCAACGTACGGACTCCGAACGTGTTTTGCCGGCGGCGGTAGAAAGCCGCCGCAAGACGCCGAGCGCCGCGCGCATCGAGCACGTGGCGCGCGTGCTGCGCTCGGGTGAGCCGACGCTGATCATTCTCGCCAACAAGGCGACGCGCGGCGAAGCGCTCGAACGCGCGGGCCAGGTCGCCGCCGCGACCGGCGCGCAACTGGGCTCGCAGTTCTTCACCGCGCGTATCGAACGCGGCGCGGGACGCGTGCCCATCGCGCGCATTCCGTATGCAGTGCCGCTGGCGCAGGCGTTCCTGAAAGACTTCAAGCACATCGTCACGGTGGAGACGAGCGAGCCGGTGGCGTTCTTCGCGTACCCGGACAAGCCGAGTCTGCTGAAGGCCGAAGGCACGCTGGTGCATCCGCTCGTCGAGGAAGACGAGGACAGCGAACTCGCGTTCGAGATGCTGTTGGACGCGCTGGGCGCAACCGGCACGGCGCCGCGTTTGCAGGCGCGTATTGAAACGCCGGTGCCGACGGGCGCGCTCAATCCCACGAGCATCGCGCATGCCCTGGCGGCGGCGCTGCCGGAGCACTGCATCGTCGTCGACGAGTCGCTGACCACGGGCCGCGAATCGATGAACCTGACGATGGGCGCGCGTCCGCACGACCTGATCAACAACATGGGCGGCTCGATCGGCTATTCGACGCCGGTTGCCACCGGCGCGGCGCTGGCCTGCCCGGACCGGCGCGTGTTCTGCATGGTCGGCGACGGCAGCGCGATGTACACGATCCAGTCGCTGTGGACCCAGGCGCGCGAGAACCTGAACGTCACGACCATCATCTTCGCCAACAACAGCTACGCGATCCTCAAGGCCGAGTACGCGAACATGGGCGCGGGCACGCCGGGCGAGCGCGCGCTCTCGATGATCGACATCGACAACCCGCGCATCGACTGGCTGGCAATGGCGAAAAGCATGGGCGTGCCGGGCGTTGCCGTGGAGACGGCCGAGGACTTCTACAAGGCGATGAACGATTCGGTTCGCGAGCCGGGTCCGCGCCTGATCGAAGTGCGGCTGTAAATCGAATTCCGATATCGACGGATAGCACGCGATATCAACCGATACCAAACACCAGGAGAGACATTCATGACAACGAGTTTCACGGGCGTGCCGACGCTGCGCACCAATCTGTCCGAATACGCGGTGACGAAGGCCATGCGCGACGGCCGCGTGCGTTCCGATCTCGTGACGCTGGACTTTTGCGGCCCGACGCCCGCGCACAACGGCTTCAAGGCGATGGTGCGCGAAAGCAAGTTCGACGCGGGCGAACTCGCGATCGTCACCTTCCTGCAGGCCAAAGCCTACGGCAAGCCTTACGTGCTGCTGCCCGCGCCGATTTCGGGCCGGTTCCAGCATCACTGCGCGGGCTACAACATCGATTTTGGCCATCTCGATCCTAAGGATATCGAAGGAAAGAAGGTGGGCGTGCGCACCTACACGCAAACCACGGCGCTGTGGATTCGCGGTATTCTTCGCCATGAATATGGCGTGGATCTCGACAAGGTCACGTGGATGACGCTCGGCGACGGCCATCTCGCCGAGTACAGCGATCCGTCGAATTGCGAGCGCCTGCCTGCCGGTTCCTCGATTCCCGAAATGATGCTCAAGGGCGAACTGGCCGCCGCGCTGCTCGGCGAGGACATGCCGAAGGACGAGCGCGTGCGCACGCTGGTGCCGGACGCGCACGCATCCGCGAAAGACTGGTTCGCACGCACGGGCGTGGTGCCGATCAATCACATGTTCGCGGTGCACACGGATCTGACGAAAGCGCGCCCCGATATCGTGCGCGAGATTTATCGCATGATTGCGGAAAGCCGCTCGCTCGCCGAAGGCGTGCCCGCGATCTTCCCGCCGATCGGGCTGGAAGCGAACCGCAAGGGCCTGCAATTGGCAATCGACTGGGCGCTCGATCAGAAGATCATTCCGCACCGCATGAGCGTCGACGAACTGTTCGACGATGTGACGGGCAGCCTGGGCTGATTTTTCCCGCTGTTCGAGCGATGGCGCGAATTGGCGCGCCGATAAAAAAGCCGGAGACAGAAGTTGGAGATCATGCAACGACAGCCAGCGCGCGACGCGAACCGCTGGGGCATCCTCGTGCTGCTCGCGCTCGGGCTGATGATCTCCTTCGTCGATCGCACGAGCATGTCGGCCGCGCTCGCGGATCATCACTTCGTGCATGAGTTCGCGCTCACGCACGTCGAGCGCGGCTGGCTCGGTTCAGCAATGTTCTGGTCCTATGGCTTGATGCAGATGCCGATGGGCTGGATCGTCGACCGCTATGGCGTGAAGTGGCCGTACAGCGTGTGCTTTCTGCTGTGGTGTCTCGCGGCGGCGGCAACGGGCGTCGTCACCACGTTGTCGGCGCTGATACTCGTGCGGTTGCTGATCGGCGTCGCCGAGGCGGTGGTGGTGCCCGCCACCTATCGCTATCTCGCCGATAACTTCGACGAGGCGCATAAGGGCACGGCGCTCGGCATCTATTCGATCGGCGGCAAGATGGGACCGGCGCTGGGCGCGCCGATCGCGGCCTGGCTGATCGCCACGAGTTCGTGGAAGGCGATGTTCGTCGTGACCGGACTCGCCGGACTGCTCTGGCTGGTGCCGTGGCAATGGATGCTCAAGAGCGATTTTCCGTCGCATGACGAACTGGCGGCGGCGCGGCGTCGTGCGGCTTCGGTGCCGTTGCGCAATCTGCTCGTGAGCCCGGTGGTGTGGGGCGGGCTCATCACGAACTTCTGCTACAGCTATTTCGTGTTCTATTGCATGACGTGGATGCCCGCGTACCTGGTCGAGCAGCGCGGGCTCTCGTTGCGGCAGTCGGGCGTGTATACGTTTTTCAGCTTTGCTGGAATCGCCATCGTGGCCGCGCTGGCGGGCTGGACGGCGGACCGTCTGATCGCGCGCGGCCACGAAGCCGTGAAGGTACGCAAGGCGTTTATCGTGACCGGTTTCATCAGCGGCACGACGGTATTGATGGGCGCGTATGCGAACACGCCGCAGGAAGCGCTGTTCTGGAATATTGCTTCGCTTTCCTTATTAGGTCTCGTGACCGCAAATAATCTCGCGCTGGTGAAGCTCACGCTGATACCGAAACAGGCCGTGGGTTTGAACACCGGCTTGCAGCAAGTGGCCACCAGTCTCGCGGGCGGCGTTTCCGCCAGTCTCTCGGGCTGGCTGCTGCACGTGGGGCACAGCTATACGCTGCCGATGTCGGCGATTTTCGTATTTCTGCTGCTCGGAGCCACGAGCACCGTGGTATTGCTGCGCCGAAAGTGGGCGCCGAAAGTCAACGAAACCGAACAAGCCGCCCCGGAAAGCGACGCGCATTCCTTCCGCGCGGAGTCGTGATCGGGCCGCATCGCCGTGGTTTGACGCCAGCCATCGTTTAAAAAACTCACACTGATATTTACAACAAGCAAGGCTGGAAGCCGTCATGAGTCGATTCAAAGAACCCGCCGTGGCGGCGCTCGATGCGCATCCCGGTCTGGCGCCGTTGTTGCGCCACGCGCCGCTCACGCGCTTTCTGAGCGCGCGCGTCGGCTCCATCGCCGCGCAGCAGATGCTCATGCTCGCGATCAGCTGGCATATGTACGACCTCACGGGGAGCGCTTGGTATCTCGGCCTCGTGGGCCTGTTTCAGTTCATTCCCGGACTCGCCACGACGCTCGTGGCGGGACATTGCGCCGACCGCCTGCATCGCGGCCGCATCGTCGCTGTGTGTCTTGCGATTCAGGCCGCCATCGCAGCGCTGCTGGCCTTCTCGACCATCACGCATGCAGTGACGCGCGATCTGCTGTTGGGTCTTTCGCTGGTGCTCGGCGCGATTCGTCCGTTTCAGATGTCGGGGCAACAGGCGCTGCTGCCGATGCTCGTACCGCAGAGTTTGCTCGCGCGCTCGATGGCGCTGAGCACATCAGTGCAACAGGTGTGCGTGATCGCCGGCCCCGCGTTGGGTGGCTTGCTGTTTGCGACCGGCATCGAAGCGCTTTACCTCACTTGTGCCGCGCTGTTCTGCGTGAGCGCGGTGTTGTACGCGCTGATCCGCTACGACCACGTTGCGCCGCCGCGCGAGCCCGTGACGGCGGAAACGGTGCTGGCCGGCCTGCGCTTTGTCTGGAGCAATCCGCTGCTGCTAGGCGCCATTTCGCTCGATCTGTTCGGCGTGCTCTTTGGCGGCGCGACGGCGCTTTTGCCCGTCTATGCGAAGGAGATTCTGCACGTGGGGCCGGAAGGGCTGGGCCTGCTGCGTTCCGCGCCCGCCGTGGGCGCGCTGGGTGTGGGCCTGTGGCTGTCGCGGCACGCGATTCGCAGCGGCGTGGGCAAAAAGCTGCTGATCGCCGTGGCGGTGTATGGCGGCGCCATCGTCGCGTTCGGGATTTCGCATTCGTTTGTCCTCTCGCTGCTGCTATTGGCGATCTCGGGCGGCGCGGACACGATCAGCGTGATCGTGCGTCAGACGCTGATTCAGCTCGAAACGCCGGATCGCATGCGTGGCCGCGTGTCGGCGGTGAATACGCTGTTTATCGGCGCGAGCAATCAACTCGGCGAATTCGAATCGGGTGTGACGGCAGCGGCGATGGGCGCAATCGGCGCGGTCGTGCTCGGCGGCTGCGCGACAATCGTCGTCAGCGTCGCGTGGAGCCGACTGTTCAAACCGTTGGCGCAGCGCGATACGCTGCATTGATTGCGCATCTACTTAACGTTTCGGTTAAAGCGCGGGCGATTACTTTCAATAGACGGCGCGCGCGCGTGAGCCGAAGATACCGGCTGCATTCTTCAATCGAGAAATGCCGGTTCAGGGCGTGGGTGTTGGCGCACGAAAGCTACGCAGCAGACGCTTCAGGGTGACGCCAACACGTTCGCGAAGCAGGGAGACGCTTATGAGCGGAAAGCGAAAATCACTTCGCGCGCTCGTCGACGACTGGCTCGGACAAAGTCGACACCTCCGCGTGACGCGGTCCGGTCGCTCGAAATCCATGCCGTGGCGCGTGGTCAAGGTGGAAGTCGCGCGATCGTCTGGAACGATCGAGATTGCCTTCTTTCGCCACGCGGACGGCTCGTGGTGCGTTTATCCGCCATCGTCGCCGCCACTCGTGCGCCCCGCAGTGAACTGGCTTTGCCATCAGCCATGAACAGGACGTTCCAGGATATTCATATGACTCTCAATGGCGACATGCTGATCGGCTTCGCTTCGGTGCGAGGCACGGAAGGCGAGCAGCGCGCATTCAATCCCGCGACCAACACGGAAATCGCGGAACCTCGATTCGGCATGGGCGGCGGCGCGGAAGTGGATCGCGCGGCCTCGCTCGCGACCGAGGCATTCGACGTTTATCGAAACGTTTCGCTCGAACGGCGCGCGGCGTTTCTCGAAGCCATCGCCGACAATATTCTCGAACTGGGCGACGCATTGATCGAACGCGCGCACGCGGAGACCGGTTTGCCGGTTCAGCGTCTGCAAGGCGAGCGCGCGCGCACGGTCGGGCAATTGCGCTTGTTTGCGAAAGTGGTGCGCGACGGCCATTTTCTCGGCGCGACGATCGATCGTGCGCAACCGGAGCGGCAGCCGTTGCCGCGTTCGGATCTGCGTCTCGCGAAAGTGCCGCTCGGGCCGGTCGCCGTGTTCGGCGCGAGCAATTTCCCGTTGGCCTTTTCCGTGGCCGGCGGCGATACGGCTTCCGCACTGGCCGCGGGCGCGCCTGTCATCGTGAAGGCGCACAGCGCGCATCTGGGCACGTCGGAACTCGTCGGCCGCGCGATTCAGCAAGCGGTGAAAGCGCAGGGTCTGCCTGAAGGCACGTTTTCGCTGCTGTTTGGCGCGGGCCGCAAACTCGGCGAGGCGCTCGTCTCGCATCCTGCGATCAAGGCGGTGGGTTTCACCGGTTCGCGCCAGGGCGGCATGGCACTGGTGCGTCTCGCCAATGCGCGCCCCGAGCCGATTCCCGTCTACGCGGAAATGAGCAGCATTAATCCGGTGTTTCTGTTTCCCGCCGCGCTGGCGAATCGCGCCGAAACTATCGGCAAGGCATTCGCCGATTCGCTGACGATGGGCGCGGGACAGTTCTGCACGAACCCCGGCCTCGTGCTCGCGGTGGATGGCCCCGATCTCGAACGCTTCATCGCAGCGGCGAGCGAGGCGTTGGCGAGCAAGCCCGCGCAAACGATGCTGACGCCCGGTATCTTCGATGCGTACTGCTCGGGTACGCAAAGCGCCGGCGCGATTCAAGGTGTGCAAAAAGTGGCCGAGGGCGTCCCGGCGGGCGAGCGTGCGAACGCGGCGCAGGCCGCGTTGTATGTCACCGATGCCGCGCGTCTGCTCGATGCACCGGAACTGGAAGCCGAAATGTTCGGTCCCGCTTCGGTGGTGGTGCGCGCGCGCGATTTCAACGAATTGCTGGAAATCGCCGAGCATGTCGAGGGGCAATTGACCGTCACCCTGCAAATCGACGCCGCCGACGTTGCCGAAGCGAAGCGCCTGTTGCCGGTGCTCGAACGCAAAGCGGGCCGCATTCTCGCGAACGGATTTCCGACTGGCGTGGAAGTGTGTCACGCCATGGTTCACGGCGGGCCGCATCCGTCGACGTCGAACGCGATGTACACCTCGGTTGGCGCGACCGCGATCGACCGCTTCCTGCGCCCGGTCTGTTATCAGGATCTGCCGGAAGCGTTGCTGCCGGAAGCGTTGCATGACGCGAATCCGCTGGGCGTGTGGCGTATTGTCGATGGCGAGCCCGGTGCTTCGATTTAATCGCCGCGTTTTTAAATCGAGTGATGAGAGGCGAGATTCCTTTTGGGAATTTTGCCTCTTTCGCGTGCTGGAAAATGCAGGGTGTAGCGGTAAACGAAAATAATAATTTAGGTGTTTACCCTGATGTTTTGGTTTGCTAGACTGTGTTTGTTCGTAATGCTGATTAATTGGCGAAAGCCAGATGACGAAAGTCAGTCGGCGAAACTCAAACACACACGCAAGGCGGCCCAAAATGAAAAAGCTCAATCAAGTCGTTATCGCTGCTCTAGTTCTTGCTGCGCCGGTCGTGTCGTTCGCCCAGCAAAGCCCGCAACCGCTCACGCGCGCGGAGGTCCGAGCCAGTCTCATCGAGGCGGAACGGGGTGGTTATGGTCCGCTCGACTGGACCGATTATCCGAACGGTCAAATGCAAGCCGCGCAGGTTAAAACGGCCGTGCAAAAGCCTGCTGGCGGCGACACGTCGGGCTTCGGCACGGTGGCGAATGGATCGTCGCAATCCGGCGACTTGAGCCGATGAAGTGGCGGCACGCGTACCGGCGCTGCGCAAGGCAGGCCGATACGCGTTGCACATTTAGAACTTGTGTGTCAACCCAATGATGATGCCTTTAGCGGTTGCGCCAGGCGTGACGTCGATGCCCGAATACTCGGTGCCGTTGAGCGTATAAGCCGCTTCACCTCGATTGTCGATCAGACCCGCCGCCATATAGATCAGCGACGACTTCGAGAGGAAGTACTCGTAAGACAGGCCGAACTGTTGCGCATTGTTGCCATTGCCGGTTCGGTCATGCAGATAGCCGTACATCAGGGCAATTTCGTTGGCGGGATTGAACAGGTACGAGGCGGAGACGGAATACGTCGCTTCGTTCTGGCTGTGATCGGATTGCGTTTCCGTGTGATAGACGAAATAGAAACGCGCCGCGTCCACCTTGAGCGAAGTCGCCGCGGTAAAGACTTTCTGAACCGAGGTGCCGGCCGCATTGTCCTGCTGATCGTAACCGGCTGCGATATGCCAAGGCCCGTTGATGTATTTGACCACGGCGTTATACGACTGAATGCCGTTCGAAGGCTTGGTGGTCGAATCGCGCAATGACACCAGAACTTGCGCCGTTAAGCCGTGCCACTCCGGCGTGAAGTAGGAAATGGCATTGCTGGCGCGCACGGAGACGTCGTCGAAATCATTGAGCGGCGAGGCAATGGATTTCGCGGCCAGTGGATCGAGTTCGCCGTCGAGATAAAGATATTGCGGTTTCTTTTGCCGTCCAAAACGGAATTCGCCGAAGCCGCCCGACATGCCGACCCATGCGAGACGATTAAAGGCGTCAGCTGAATTCTGCGCTTCGCCATTCACGGCCGAAAAACCTTGCTCAAGCTGAAAATTGACATGAACGCCGCCGCCAATATCTTCATGTCCGTAAAGGCCGTAGACGGTCGCGAACAGGCCGCCTGACGAGGCGCGAATCACGTGATTCGCGCCGCCGCCGCTTTGATACTCGATGCCGTTGTCGACAATGCCGTAGAGGGTGATGGAGGATTGGGCCTGCACGGTGGAAAAAGCGCAAGACGAGACGACAGCAGACGCTGCGAGAAGGGTCCTTTTCATTTGTCTCCAGATTTTCTCTGTTTATTGATTCGACTATCGCAAATGGGAAATTGAAATTGCGATGTCGAATTTCTTGACTGCTATCTGGATAGTAGAAAAATAAAATGGACCAGTCCCTGTACTATATGATCATTCTCCGGCATTTTTCGGCGCGATTAATGCGCCGAGGAAAGGCAAAGTAAGTTTAAAGCGCGCGGTTATTTCACGAATGCAATGCTGGTGGGCGCGGGAATGGAAATTGATTGCTCGCTATCCGCAATCGTGCCGTCCTTCGGGTCGATACGAAACAGGCTCACGTTGCCGCTGCGCTGATTCGCGACGAACAGCCACTTGCCCGACGGATCAATGGCGAATCCCCACGGCTTGTCGCCGCCCGAGGGCGTGCGTTGCAATTCGGTGAGCTGCCCGCTGGCGCCGTCTACGCTATAGACAACGAGCGCATTTTCGCCGCGGTCTTCGACATAGATGAAGCGGCCGTCGCGGCTCATCGCCATTTCCGCGCCGCTCTTGACGCCCTCGAATCCCGGGCGGCTAATGGGCAGCGTTTGCAGGGGCGTGAGTTGCGCGGTGGCGGCGTCCCAGCGCAACACCTGCAACTCCGCACTCAGTTCGGTCAGCACATAAGCGTACTGTCCTGTCGTTCCGAAAACGACGCGGCGCGGACCGCTGCCCGCCGGCATGACGAACGCACGCGGCGCGCCTTCGTCGAGTTGCGTCAGTGCGTGCGTGGCGCGATCGAAGCCGTAAATAAACACGCGGTCGGCGCCGAGATCGGGCACGAGCGCGTAGCGTCCCGAAGGGTCGATGGTGACGCCGTGCGCGTGCGCATCGGTCTGACGCGGGCTCGGGCCGGAGCCTTTTTCCGCAATCGTCGATTCGAGCGCGCCTACGCTGCCGTCGCGATTGACAGCGAGGCTCGATACGGAGCCGCTGTTGTAGTTCGCGCCGAGCAAGGTCGATGAGGGTGCATCGAAGTGCAGGAAGGTCGTGCCGCGGCCGCCGGTGAGCACGTCGTTGATGCGTTCGAGCGAGCCGGTGTCGCGATTCACGGCGTAAGCCGTCACGCTGCCTTCCTTGTCGCGGTCGTCGTTCACGGCATAGAGCACGGGCAGGTGCGGATGCGAGGCGACCCAGGTGGACTTCAACCCTTGTGCGACGGTGCCGACATCGACGAACTTGCCGGTGGCCGCGTCGAAGCGCAGCGCATTAATCTGCTGATGCAGCGTGCCCACGTAGACGAATTCCGTATGGGAATCGGCCGCCGCAGTGGCGGCACAGGCGGAGAACACGCACGCGGTGAGGCCGACCAGGGCCGCGCGCTTTGCCAGGTTTGCTTGCGTTACGAATGGCGCCATATTCGAATGACCTGATTGAAAAGTGAGGGAATCGTTGAAACGCGAAAAGCGTATTCGCTGCACAAGTTTGGGTCCCTGCACAAATTCGGGATTCGCCAGCACTTTTCAATCGAACCAGGGAAGATACGGGGAAGGGCGATGGAAAATCGCGCACGCACTGTCGGCAATGATTGCGTGCGCGCGCCGGCGATCGGTAATGGCAGGAAACGGCAGGGAACGGCAGGAAAAGGCAGGAAAAGGCGTCGATGCGCGATTGATACGCTTTCGACGCGTTTTCAACGTGCTTTCGATGCGATGTCGATGTGCTATCGGCGCGCTTCGCTGCGGAACTGGCTGGGCGCCTGGCCCACTTCCCGGCGAAAGAAACGCGTGAAATAGGCGGCGTCGGCGAAACCGAGCATGAACGCAATCTGTTCCACCGACATATCACCGAAAATCAGTTCGCGCTTGGCCTCGGTGATAATGCGCGCGTGAATCATCTTCGTCGGGCTTTTTTCAGCGGCGGACGCGCAAGCGGCGCGCAATTGCACGAGCGATACCGCGAGCATCGACGCATATTGCTGGAGCGGCAGATTATCGCGGTAATGTTCGTCGATCAGTTTGCGGAATCGCTCCACCAGACGCACGTCGTTGCGTGCCACGGCGTCGTTGCCGGGTTGGTCGAGCTGGGCTTCGCGAACCAGCGTCAGCAGCAGCATCGTCAGCAACGCTTCGGTGCCGGTCACCTGACCGACAGCATCGGATTCCACCTCTTGTTTCAGGCGCTGAATGAGGGCGTAGACCTCGTTGGCCGCCTCGGCGTGATAGGCAAACGGCACCATGCGCGGCGTGGACCACAGCGCGACGAACTCGCGCAGCCGCGCATTGACCTGGGTGAGATACGACACTTCCACCGTGACGACCCAGCGATCCACGTCGATCTCGTAGTCGAGCCCGTGTATGCATTCGGTCGGCACCAGCAGGGCGCATGGCCCTTCGAACGGTACGCTGCGTCCTTCGAGATTCATCACGCCGCGGCCGTTGCGCACGAAAATGAGTTGGCCATAGGCGGGATGCGCGTGCGGCGCGGTGCGCCAGCGGCCGCGTTCTGTCACGTGGCCGACATGCACGAACCAGTTTTCCTCCTCGGCAGGCTCGACGTACAGGCGAACCTTCGGGACCGTGCTCAAACGGTTTTCGCCGGCCGCTCTGTGCGTGGGCTTGCTGATCGTTGCGCCGTGGGCCATGAAGTCTCCTGGACGGCCGTGCGTGCGGCCGCCATTGCGATGGTTATTTCGCCGTAACGCTGTACCTTCTGGCCGGGTCCGCGTGCGACTTGCTCGATTTACCCCTTTAAAAAGGGACCGTGAAACTCGTCCTATTCTGTCATAGGCCGTCTTTCGTGGCGACCTGCGATATACCCCGATACCGGCGCGCGGAACTTTCCGGCGCCGGTTCGAGATGTGCGTCAGAACGTATGGACCATGCCGACAATGACGCCGCGCGTATTCGACCCCGGCGCCACCGTGACGCCCGCATAGGACGTACCGTTGAGCGTGAAGGCCGCCTTGTTGCGGTTTTCGATAAAGCCCGCCGATGCGTAGAGCGTCGTGCGCTTCGACAAATAGTGCTCGTAGGTCATGCCGATCTGCTGCGCATTGTTGCCGTTCCCGGTGCGATCGTGCTCGTAGCCGTACATCAGCGCGAGCTGGTCGGCCGGACCGAAACTCCACGATCCCGAGGCCTCATACACGTCGCGCTTGATGCTGTTATCGGTCTGATGCTCGGTGTGATAGGCGAGATAGAAGCGCGCCGGTCCCGCGCCCACCGATGCGCCCGCGTTGAACACTTTCAGCGTGGAAGTGCCCGCGGCGTTGTCGGCCTCCTCGTAGCCCGCCGCCACCCGGAACGGCCCGTTTTCGTAACGCACGGCGGCGTTGTAGAACTGCAGGCCGTTGCTCGGCTTGGTGGTGGAATCGCGCATCGCGACCATGAATTGCGCGGTCAGTCCGTAGACCGTCGGCGTGAAGTAGGAGATCGCGTTGTTGACGCGGATGGTCAGCGAGTTGAAGTTGAGCATCGGCGAACCCATGCTCATGACGGCAACCGGGTCGAGTTCGCGATTCAGGAAAATATATTGCGGCGTGTTTTGCAGGCCGAAACGCACTTCGCCGAACGAACCCGACAGGCCGACCCACGCCTGGCGATTGAAGGCGGCGGCCGAATTGGCGGCCGCGCCGGTCATGGCGGAGAAGCCTTGTTCGAGCTGGAAATTGACGTGTACACCGCCGCCGATATCCTCGGTGCCTTTGAAGCCATAGCGGCTTGCGAACAGACCGCCCGACGTGGCGCGCACGACCTTGCCCGCGCCGCCGTTCTGATATTCGATGCCATTGTCGATCACGCCATAAAGCGTGACGGACGATTGCGCCTGGGCGGTCTGGATGAGGCAGGCCGACGCCACGCCGGATGCCACGACTAGCATTCGTTTCATTGTTGTCTCCACGTTGATTTTATTTATTGCGCGCTACCGGGCTGGATGGCCGGTGCTGAAACTGTTCGATCGACCTCGACTTGTTCGATTCGGATGACTAATCAACACGAAAAGAGAACCGCATTGAAAATGCGGTTCGCAGCGTCTGATTAGTGCGGAAGGCGGCTCAATAGCCGATCAAAAGCGGCTCAATACCCGGCCATTTCGCGCGCGGCACCGACGACGCCATAGGTGCGCGACGGCGCCGACATCAGGAAGCGATAACCTTCCTGAATGAGTCGTTGATGATTTTTCGCGGTGACGTGGGGATGACCGACAACGACATTGTGCTTCTTGCAGGTCTCGACGATCTGCCGCATCGCGTCGAGCACTTCAGGGTGTTCGTATTGACGCGGGAAACCGAGTTCCTGACTCAGATCGCCTTCGCCGATCAGAATCAGGCCGATGCCGGGCACATTCGCCAGAATGTCGTCGAGGTTTTCGATGGCTTGCGTGCTTTCACACATCAGGCCCACGAGAATTTCGCCGTGCGGTGCGAGCGGCCAGACATCGGCTACCTCGTAATACTCCGGCATCGACAAACCCCAATAACGCGCCGCGTTGGCGGGGCCGTCGCCGCGCACGCCTTTCGGCTCATACAGCGGCGCGTGTTTGGGACGCGCATAGCGGCACGAAGCGACAGCGTTATACGCCTGCTCGACCGTCGCGACGTGCGGCCAGATCACGCCATAAGCGCCGCGGTCCAGCACCTGTTTGGCGAAGCTCTGGTTCATCTCCGCGCCATTCGCCGGAATACGCGCGATGGGCGTCACGCGCGGCGCGACCGAGCCGCTTTCGGCGATCTGCTTGCGGCTGAGCATGTATTGCAGCGCATCGCCGAATGCGGCCACGTCGTACGGGTTGTGCTCCATTTCGAACACGACGCCGTCATAAGGCGCATCGCTCATTTCGATCGCGCTCTGCTTGTCGAGCTTCGAGAAAGCGGCGAACGCCGCCTTGCCCGATTCAAATGCGCGGATCATGCCGTTAATGCGGGTGTTGCTCATCGCTCTGCCTCTCTGCTTGCGAATGCTGCGTTATTCGTCCGCTTTCCAGTACATGAAGCCCATGCCTTCGCCGGTGCCCGCAGGCGTGCGCCAACAGGGCACGTAATCGACCAGCGTCATTTCCGCGCCGGTTTCTTCGACCGCCTTCATCACGCTCACATAGAGCTTGATTTCCGACGTGCCGGATTGATACGAGCGGTCGTCCACGGCGGCGAGGCCGTCGTAGTCGTACGTCGCCAGCATCTTCATGATGCGATGATCGAATTCTTCGTCGTTGACGAAATGCGAGAGGCCGCCCGAGGCGAAAATGCCCACGCGCACGTCGGCGGGCCAGGCCGTGATCGCATCGCGCAGCACGCGGCCGAATTCGATGCAGCGCGACATCGAAGGCTGCGTCGGCGGATAGAAGCAGTTCATGATGATCGGCACGTGCGGCGGCGGATTGTCGTCCATGATCTGGTGATAGACGAAGCTATACGCGTGCGGCGCGACCGGGTATTCGGGTAGCGGCTTCATCCAGACGTTGTCGGGCCACGCGAACAGATCGGTGAGATCGAAGCCTTCCGTCTGGAAGTGGTTGATCAGGTACGCGGCCAGTTCGGGATGGCACGCGTGCGTGACATGGCGGTCGGGCGCGTAGACGGGGCGTTGCGGCGGGCCGTTGTGGACTTCCGCACCGCTATAGATCGCGATGGAAGGGGAGAAGTCGGTGAAAATTTCCTTCTGGTCCTTGCCGAGAATGATCGCCACGTCAATCTTGGCTTCGCGGTAAGCGGCCGCCATCTTGTCGAGTGCGACGCGGCAACGCGCGGCGCGCGCCGTGCGCTCCTCAAGCGTGAGGAACGGCGCGAATGCCGCTTCGCGGTGCGCTTCCAGTTCGGGATAGGTCCACGTGCGGTTGCGGAACCACAGCTCAGGATTATTGCGGTCGCGCTCGCCGTTCTTGAGCCAGTCTTCCGGTGCCTGGCCGAGCATGCCGCTATGCGGTACTGCCATCCCGAATACGATTTTCGCCATATCAGTTGTTTCCAGTGTTCAAACGGTCGCCACGGTCAGGGCCGCGGCCACGAAAGTAGAGGCGGCGAGTGCCGCCGGATTGATTCGGAGTCCGTGCTTTATGCTTCGCGCAGTTCGCACTGCGGTTCGTTCGCCTTCGGCGCCCAGTCGGGACGATAGAGAATCGCCGTGGCGGCCGCGCCCACCAGCAGGAAGACGAAGATCACCATCATCGGCAGGTCGTAGCTCTTGCCGACATGCAGCAGCCAGCCCGACAGGCTCGCCGCCACACCGCCCGCGAGGCTCGTGGCGACTTGCTGCACGCCGGTCACGAGGCCCACGGTCTGCTTCGGAATCAAGGTAAGTCGCGAGAGCACGAGATTGTTTGCGGTCGTCAAGCCGAGCAGCGAAAGCGAGAGCACGTTCCAGAACAGCGCCACGCCGAGCGAGTGAGCAAACACACCGAGCAGCACCGTGCAGCCGCCCACGAAGCCCGCGATGATGAACGCCTTGCGTACCACGATCGCATTGGCGCCGCGCGCGATGATGCGGTCGGCGGCCCAGCCCGCGATGGCGGCGACGATGGCGATGCCCGCGAAGCTGAAGAACGTGAAAATGCCCGAGCGGCCAATCGACAAGCCGCGTTGCTCGACGAGATACGCGGGCATCCACGTCATGCAGAAAAACGTGAAATAGCCGTAGCAGAAGTTGGTGATCATGCCGCCCCACACAACCGGACTCGACAGAATGCTCGCGAGGCTCACGGTGCGGGCGCTGCGATCGGCCTTGCGCAGCGTGTCGCGCGTGGGCAGGTCGTTGCGCACCATCAGCAGCCAGGGCACGAGCCACAGCAGGCCCACGAGACCCGTGGCGAGGAACATGGCCTTCCACGAGTAGTTGACGATGAACCACGCGGCGACCGGCGCGCCGATGGCGGGGCCGAATTTATTGCCCATCGCGAGAATGCCGACGGCGAGACCGCTCTGGCTTTCGTGGAAGTTATTGCGGATCCAGCGATAGCTCGCGGGAATCACAATCGCTTCCGCAATACCCACGAGCAGGCGCATGACGACGAGACCGGCCAGCGTGGTGACGGCGCCCATCAGCGCGGTCGCGAGGCACCAGAGCGCGAAGCAGATCGCGTAGGGCCATTTCACGCCGTAGCGGTCCGCGACCCAGCCCATCGGCACCTGAAAGAGCCCATACGACCAGAAGAATGCGGAATTGATCCAGCCACGGTCGACATTGCTGAGTGCGAAGTGGCGGATGAACGTGCTGTCCGCGAGCACGCTGGAAATGCTGGTGCGATCGACAAAGGACGTCAATACGCCGATCGCGAGCAGGGCGAGTACGGCCCAATTGCTCACGATGCCCGATCGTTCGGTTTTGCTCGTCTCCATGTGCTTTCTTCTTGCCTCGGTTAATTCTTCGTTGATTCCCGGTTAATGCCCGGTTGTTACATGGTTGATGCTATTCAGCGCCGGATACAGTTTGAGCGCCGTCTTGCCGAAAATCCACGCGCGGTCTGCGGCGTTCAGGCATTGCAGCCCGGTTTGTGCGGTGGCGAGAATGTCCTGCAACGTGCCGCTCGAAGTCGGAAAATTCGATCCCCACGCCATGCGTTGCGCGCCAAAGGCCTCGACCACGCGCGGGAAAAACGTTTCGGCGCTCGCGGGCGCTTTCTTGACGTCGCCGAAAATGCGCGGCGTGAGCTTCAGAAAGATGTTTTCGTATTCCGCGAGTTCGAACAGGCTTTGCGATTTCGCGTAGGGCTGACCGTCGGTGACATCGGGGCGCGCCAGATGATCGAGCACGATCGGCACGCCCGGAAAACGTTGTGCCAGCGAGCGGATCTGTGGAATGCCGACGGGGCCGGTCTGAATGCACATCGGCAGGCCGAGTTCGGCGCACATTTCCCACGCGGGAAAGGCGCGCGGGTCGTCGAGTTCGCTCGGGTCGAATTCCTTGGTGCTGCCGCCGGTGAAAAGGCGCAGGCCTTCGAGACCCTGATCGATCCATTCCTGAATGCGTTGCGGCGCATCCGGTTGCAGCACGTCGACGGAACCCACGGCGACCAGCCGCCCCGGATAACGCGCGCAGCTCTCCGCCACATAGCGGTTGTCGAAACCGTAAGTGGTGGACGAATGCACCACGGCCGCCTTGCCGACGCCCGCCGCGTCCATCGCGGCGATCAGCGTTTCGACGGTCGTCGGGCGTTCCTTCGACCAGTCCGAGCGCTTGCCGAACAGCGGCGCGGGCGGATAACGACCTTCGTCATCGGAAATGATGTGCGGGTGAATATCAACGATTGAGCCGGGCATGAGCGTCCTGGAGTGTGTACGCGTTGTCGTGTCTGTCTGGCGGTCGGGCGAAGCGCTTAGCGTGCCTGCGGATCGACGAAGAGTTCGTTCAGCGCGAGCCGGCGCGGCGTGAGCCTCTGCTTGAACGCGGTGGCTTCGAGCGCTTCGATGGTCTTGCGGTTCGCTTCGATGCCGTAGGGCAGCGGGTCGGCGCCGACAATGCTACGGAGTTCCAGGTATTTTCTGTCGCCGGCGCTGCTTGCCTCGCCCGCGTTCAGACGCGCGAGCCATTCACGTTTGGCTTGCGTGAAGGCGTCGTCGAGCGAGCGCGCGATCCACGGATGCTCGGCGAGAATCGCGTCTTTCACGACGATGGTGCCGTGCATCGGATAGATACCGGTACGCGCGTAATACTCCTTTTCGATCGCGGCCGCGTTCGGCAGCAGATCGGGATAATCGGCTTCGACTTCCTTCCAGCCGCCCGTGGGCGCGCCGGTTCGGCCGATGCCTGCCGCGCCCGCGAAGCCCGCCGCGAGTTCGCCGCTCGCCATCATGTCCGCGAGCGAGCTGCCCTTGGGCGCGTGCTCGACGTTCGACGGCAGCTTCAGTTGCGTCACGTGTTCTTCGTCGTCGACCACCCAGGTGACTTTCGACGCATCGAGACCGAATTCGTCGATCAGCACCTGGCGCGTCCACACGCCGGTGGTCACCGAATAGGCGCGCACGCCGACCTTGCGGCCTTCGAGGTCTCGCGGATGCCGGATGCCGGCTTCGGGACGCACGAGCAGGCCGCCGTGATGGAAGCGCCGCGTGACGAAAATCGGCAGGCCGACGAACGGCGCGCCATGCGCGCGGGCGATGATATAGGTCGTGGGCGCGAGTTCGCAGACGTCGAATTCGACATCGCGCACCATGCGCCGGAATGCGCCAATCTGGGGCTGGACCGTGACGAATTCGGCGTCCACGCCTTCGATCGGAATGGAACGATTGCGGATTGCCGCCGTATGCGGGTGTTCGCCAATTGCAATTTTGAGCCGCACCTTATTTGCCAACACTCGTCTCCTGGAATGGGACCGCTGCGCTTCGATGGAGAGAGAATATTTGAGCCGCCCGCGCGCGTCCCTATACAAAAGGGAGATTCGATGGCACTTTTTTCATACGGCGCGCGTTATGTGGCGCGCTTGCGGGCCCGGTCAGGTTCGCCATTATGTGTCCGTATTGCGCATCTCACGTACCATCTCGGGTTGGCAGTCACCCTAACCCTTTGCGCGGCGCGCGATCATGGACAATCTCGGAGATATTCGCCTTTTCGTCGAAGCGGCGGGGCAAGGCAGCCTTTCGGCGGCGGGCCGCAAGCTGGGGCTGTCGCCCGCGGCGGCGAGCGCGCGGCTGGTGAAGCTGGAGGGCGCGCTGCATACGCAGTTGTTCGAGCGCTCGACGCGCAAGCTGCGCCTCACCGACGAAGGCCGCCTGTATCTCGCGCATTGCCAGCACGCGCTGCAAACGCTCGACGACGCGCGCGCGGCGCTGCAGGCCGGACGCGCCTCGGTGAGCGGCACGCTGCGCGTGTCGGCGACCTCGGATTTCGGGCGCACGGTGCTGCGCCGCTGGCTCGACGCGTTCAACGAGCAGCATCCGAACGTGACGCTCACGCTCGTGCTGTCCGATTCGCTTTCGCATCTGTTGCAGGACGATATCGATCTCGCGATCCGCTTCGGCGTGCCCACCGACAGTTCGATGGTCGCCAAACGGCTCGCCGACAACCGGCGCGTGCTATGCGCCTCGCCCGCGTATCTGGAGGCGCGCCGCCCGCCTTCGCACCCGGACGAACTCGGCGAACTCGACTTCATCCTGCTCGCGTCGGCGGCGGGCGTGGCCAATAACTGGCGTTTCGCGCGCGGCGCCGAGACGGCGCTGTTCAGCGCGCCGCTCGACTGCTCGCGCCAGACCAACGACGGCTCGCTCGCGCGCGAGTGGGCGGTGGAAGGGCGCGGCGTGGTGATGAAATCGATCTGGGATATCGGCGCCGATCTGGAGGCGGGGCGCCTGCGCGTGCTGCTGCCGGAATGGCGCTGCCCCGACGTGCCGGTGCACGCGCTGTTTCAGCGCACGCCGTATATGGCGCCGCGCGTGCGCGCCTTGCTCGACTTTCTCGAAGCGCGGTTCGCGGAGGCGTCCGGGACGCTCGCGCCGTATTTGCGCTAGCGCCCGGCACGCCCATCAAGTGGGATTCAAGCCGCGATCACGGCCTTCGCTTCGAGAAACGCCTCTAGTCCGGCCACGCCATATTCGCGCCCGATGCCCGACTGCTTGAAGCCGCCGAACGGCGCGGCCGGTTCGTGCGCGAGCGTGTTGACGAGCACGCGGCCCGCCTCGATACGCGCGGCCACCGCGTTCGCGCGCGCCGTATCGGCGGAACAGACATAGGCTTGCAGGCCGTACGGCGTGTCGTTGGCGATCTCGATCGCGTGATCGGTATCGCGGTACGCGATGATCGCGAGCACCGGCCCGAAGATTTCCTCGCGCGCGATCGTCATCGCGTTCGTTACGCCGCTGAACACGGTCGGGCGCACGAACCAGCCCGTGGGCGCGCCGTCGGGCCGCCCCTCGCCGCCCGCGAGCAGGCGCGCGCCTTCGTCGATCCCTACGCGGATGTAGCGCTGCACGCGCTCCCATTGCTTGCGGCTGACCATCGGGCCGATGCTCGTGCGCGGGTCGCGCGGATCGCCCGATTGAATCCCGGCGACGGCCTCGACGATCTTCGCCTCGAATTCGGCGAGACGCGCTTGCGGCACCAGAATGCGCGTGCCCGCGATGCAGGCCTGGCCGCTGTTCATGAAGCCCGCTTGCAGCGCGAGCGGCACGGCGAGGTCGAAGTCGGCGTCGTCGAGCACGATCGTCGGCGACTTGCCACCGAGTTCGAGCGTCACGCGCTTGAGCGTCTGCGCACCGGTACGCAGGATCGATTTCCCGACGGCCGTCGACCCCGTGAACGAGAGCTTGGCGACGTCGGGATGCGCGCTGATCGCCGCGCCCACGGTGTCGCCGCGGCCCGTGACGATGTTGAACACGCCCGGCGGCAGCCCGGCTTCGTGCAGCGCCTCGGTCACGATGCGCGTCTGTATCGCGCTCATCTCGCTGGGCTTGATCACGGCTGTGCAACCGGCCGCGAGCGCAGCGGCGAGCTTGCCGCAGATGAAGCCCGCGTTGCTGTTCCAGGGCGTGATGAGCCCGGCCACGCCGAGCGGCTGCATCGTCACCTGGGCGGTGCCCGCGCGGCGCGTGAACGCGTACTGTTCGAGCACGTCGGCGGCATCGCGCAGCACGTTCGAGGCGTGCTGCGCCATCCAGCGCCCGCGCGAAACCGGCGCGCCGTATTCCTCGACGATGGCGTCGAACAGCGCGTCCTCGCGCGCGGCCACGGCCGCGTGCATGCGGCGCAGCATGGCGACGCGCTCGTGTTGCGGCGTGCGCGAGAAGGCCGGAAAGGCGCGCTTCGCGGCGGCGACGGCGGCGCGCGCGTCCTCGGCGTCGGCGAGACGCACATGGCCGATCACCTGTTCGGTGGCCGGATTGAAGAGTTCAAACCGTTCGCTGCCGTGCGGCGTGACGAAGGCGCCGTCGATATAGATGGTGTCGATGACCTGCATGGTGGCTCCCGAAAACGTGGCGACCTGCACACGATAGTGCGGCGCGATTGATTCGACTAGCCGTACAATCGAGGACGAGTCATTGAGCGATTTGGGATAATGAAGACATCGGGACTGGGCGAACTCGAAGCCGTGCTCGCGGTGGCGCGCCACCGCAGCTTTCGCGCGGCGGCCAACGAGCTGGACGTATCCACGTCGGCGCTGAGCCACGCGGTGGCGGCGCTGGAGACGCGCATCGGCGTGCGGCTGTTCAACCGCACCACGCGCAGCGTGGCGCTGTCCGAAGCGGGCGCGCAGTTCGTGGACAGCGTCACGCCCGCGCTCTCGACCATCCGCGAGGCCATCGAACAGGCGGGCAGCTTTCGCGACACGCCGTCGGGCACGCTGCGCATCAATACCTCGCTGGGCGCGGCGAAGCAGGTGATGCCCGTATTCGTCGAATTCCTGCGGCGCTATCCCGAGATGAAGCTCGACGTGGTGACCGAAGGGCGGCTCGTCGATATCGTCGTGGACGGTTTCGACGCGGGCATCCGCCTGGCCGAAACCGTGCCGCAAGACATGGTGGCGGTGCCGTTCGGCGACCGGCAGCGTTTTACCGTGGTTGGGAGTCCGGAGTATTTTGCGCGCCACGGAAAACCGCGTGTGCCGATGGATCTGCGATCGCACCGCTGCGTTCGCGCGCGCATGCCGAGCGGCACGATTTATCAGTGGGAATTCGAGCGGCGCGGCGAGAGCGTGCGGATCGACAGCGAAGGCGCCATCACGCTCGACGACGCCGACCTGATCCTGCGCGCCGCGCGCGCCGGGCTGGGGCTCGCGTATCTGACCGAATGGAACGTGGCCGAGGATCTGGCCAAGGGCACGCTGGTGCGCGTGCTGGAGGGCTGGTTGCCGCCGCTCGACGGATTGTGTCTGTACTATCCGGGCAGGCGGCATGCGCCAGCGGGTTTGCGCGCGCTCGTGGAGACGATCCGCGAATACGCGCAAGTGGAGCGCGAGGCGGCCAAGGCCGACACGCGCAAGGGCAGCGGGGCGACGCCGCGCGCCGCCCGCAAACCACGCGCTTAATCGAGCGCCTTGTTGCCGGTTTCTTCGAACATCGACACGGCGATCAGCGAAATCACCACGCAGCCGATCATGTACCACGCGGGCGCCATCTTGCTGCCCGTTTCGCGGATCAGCCAGCCTGCCACGAGCTGCGCCGTGCCACCGAACGCCGAGACCGCAATCGCGTACGCACTCGACATATAACCCGCGCGCAGATGCTTCGGGAAATTCTCCGGCATCAGCGCATAGGCGGGCGCGCTGCCCATCGTGTAGCAGAGCATCAGCACGATCAGCGCGGTGAGCACCACGGGCAGCGTGGGATAGTGCGTCATGATCCAGAACGCCGGATAGAGCAGCACGATCAGCGCCACGCGGCCGATGATCGTGAGCGGCTTGCGGCGGCCCATGCGGTCGGACCACGCGCCGTAGATCGGGCACATCACGAGCGAGATCGTGCTCGACGCCACGCCCGCGAGCATCGACATCTTGCTCGGTAGTCCCAGGTACTGGATGCAGTAGGTCGGCATGTAATACATCATCACGTACGTCGACACCGACATGCCCATGATCGAGAAGATCGTGAGGAACCAGTTGCGCACGTAGAGGCCGCGCTTCGGGTCGTCGCGATCGGCGACGGCTTTCGGTGCGGGCGGTTCCTCGCGGATATGGCGGCGCAGATAGATGCCCACGGGCGCGATCAGCGTGCCGCAGAGGAACGGAATGCGCCAGCCCCAGCTATGCATCGTGTCGGCGGAGAGCAGAAAGCCGAGGCTCGCCGCGAGGCCCGAGCCGAGCAGCGCCGCCGCGCCCTGGCTCGCGAGCTGCCAGCTGGCGCGAAAACCGCGGCTGGCGGTGCCGCCCATTTCGAGCAGCGTCGCCGTGGCCGCGCCGAATTCGCCGCCTTGCGCGAAGCCCTGCAACAGACGCGCGGCCACGATCAGCACCGGCGCGGCGAGGCCGATCTGCGCGTACGTGGGCGCGAGGCCGATCGACGCGGAGCCGATCGCCATCAGCAGGATCGTGAGCGTGAGTGCGGGTTTGCGGCCCGCGCGGTCGGCGTAGCGGCCGAGCACGATGCCGCCGAGCGGACGCATCACGAAACCCACGGCGAACACCGCGAACGCGAGCAGCGACGAGGTGATCGGATCGTCGGCGGGAAAGAACTGATGGCCGATCGTGAGCGCGAAATAGCTATAGACCGTGAAGTCGAAGAATTCGAGCAGATTGCCGATCACCGCCGCGAGCACGATCTTGCGCTGCTGGCCGGGCGTCATCGGTGGCGCATCGGCCTCGTGCGCGGAAAGGGTGGACGTGCTGACGCTCATGCGGGGGCCTTGGCGAGAAAACGTTCGACGAGACGCGTCCAGAACGCGGCGCCGATCGTGAGGTTGTCGTCGTTGAAGTCGTAGCGCGGGTTGTGCAGCATCGGCTGGCCCTCGCCGTTGCCGAGGCGCACGAAACAGCCGGGCCGCTGTTGCAGGTAGTAGGCGAAATCCTCGCTGCCCGCGATGGGCGGAAACGGCGCGATCACGCGCTCGGGGCCGACCAGTTCTTCGGCGACTTCGCGCGCGAACGCGGTTTCGGCTTCGCTGTTTACGAGCACCGGATAGCCGCGGATAAAGTCGATTTCTGCCGTTGCGCCATACGATTCCGCTTGCGCATTCACCACCGCGCGAATGCGCGCTTCGAGCGTTTCGCGCACGGTCGGCGAGAACGAACGCACGCTCATTTCGAGCACGGCGCTCTCGGGAATCACGTTGGCCGCGTGGCCCGAATGGAACGAGCCGACCGTGATCACCGCCGCTTCGTTCGGATCGACATTGCGCGCGACCACCGATTGCAGCGCCATCACGATGCTGCTGCCGACCACCACGGGATCGACGGCCAGATGCGGACGCGCCGCGTGGCCGCCGCGCCCGTTCACGCGCACTTTCACCGTATCGCAGGCGGCCATCAGCGCGCCCGAGCGGAAGCCGAACGTGCCCACAGCCACGCCCGGATGATTGTGCAGGCCGAAGATCGCGTCGCAGGGGAAGCGCTCGAACAGGCCGTCGGCGAGCATGCGCACGGCGCCGCTGTCCGAACCGGCTTCCTCGGCGGGCTGGAAGATCAGATGCACGGTGCCGTCGAAATTGCGCGTCTTCGCGAGTTGCTGCGCCGCGCCGAGCAGGACCGTGGTGTGGCCGTCGTGACCGCACGCATGCATCTTGCCGTCGTGGATGCTGGCGTAGTCGAGACCGGTCTGCTCGTGGATCGGCAGCGCGTCCATGTCGGCGCGCACGCCCACCGTGCGCGTGCTCGTGCCCGCCTTGAGCGCGGCCACCACGCCGTGGCCGCCCACGTTGCGCGTCACCTCGTAGCCCCACGATTGCAGCTTGTCGGCGACGAAGCGCGCCGTATCGGCTTCTTCGTACGACAGCTCGGGATGCTGGTGAATGTGATGACGAATTTCGTCGAGTTGCGCGCGGGCATCGGCCAGGTCTTCGATCTGGCAATAACGGCTGTCGCTCATGACGTGGGGCTCCTCCTTGTTGTGCGGAATGCGGAATACGTAGTGCGGATCGCGTATTGCAAATTGCAGATTTCAAATTGCAATGTTCAAGCCCGAGTATTGCATCGACGAAAAACTCGACCGATGACTGAAACGCGTCGAAAATGTTGCCTTCAAGTCAACGATTCGCGCGGCGTTCCCGGGGCAGTGCAGGCTCATGGGGGGCAAATCGTTGTCGAAAGGTTCGCGAAAGGAATGAAAATGAATCCAACGGAAGGCGGAGCGGAGCCGCTGGCAGAACGCTGGATCGACGAAATCGGCGAGCGCACGCTGCGTTATCTGGCCGAAATCGCCGCGAGCGGCGGCGTGCGCATGGCCGCCGAAACGCTCGGTGTGAATCCCTCGGTGATCAGCCGTCAGGTGGCGGCGCTGGAGCGGCGGCTGCGTTTTCCGCTGATCGAGCGGCGCGGACGCAACGTGGTCGTGACCGAGATCGGCCAGGTGCTGATCGATCATTACCGCGACAGTCAGCGGCGTCAGCGCGATCTCGCCGCGCGCCTGGAGGAATATCGGCAATTGCGGCGCGGACGCGTGGCGCTTGGTGTGGGCGAGGGCTTCATCGGCAATCTGATCGCGCGCGCGTTGCAGCGATTTTCGATGACGTACCCGGACATTCTCGTCGAGATCCGTTCGGGGCCGACGCCCGTGGTGCTCTCGCTGGTGCGCGACGACGTGGTCGATATCGGCTTGTGCACGCGCACCGCGGACGATCCCGCGCTGCGCATTCATACCTTCGCGTCGAAACCGTTGTGCGCCGTGGTCGCGCCCACGCACCGTTTCGCGCGCATGGCGAAGGTGCCGCCCGAAGCGCTGGCGCAGGAGCGCCTGATTTTCATGCGCGAGGCGTTTGGCGTGCAGCAGATCGTGCAGTCGCTATTCGAGGACGTGCGCCTGAACGTGATTCCCGCCTATCGCGTGGATCTGTTCAACACGGCGCAGACGCTCGCGGCAGGCGGGCTGGGCGTGGCGTTCATGTCGTCGATTACGGCGCGGCGCGGCATCGAGCTTGGCGAGCTGGTGGCGGTGCCGATCGATCATCCGATCGCGGCGGGTTTCGGCAGCCAGATGATGACGCGCGTGGGGCGGCGGCTGTCGCCTGCGGCGGATCACCTGTGGAAGCAGTTGGCGCGGAGTTTCGTGCAGACGACGGGGAAGTAGGGGGATCGCGTTTTTGCTCTGAAATGCTACTAACGGTCAGCCCCGCCACCCACCCAAAAACCGGAATATCGCGCGCCGCACGGTAATCGACTCACCCGCCCGACATGGCCGAGCAGACGGCGGCGCGCACGATATCACGATCGTTCGATATTCAACGTCGTGCGTTGAGTGCATCGCCCGAATTAATTCGGCATCCAAATTAATGAAATGAAAAAAGACGACGCGATTCACGCGCCGCCTTTTATCGGCTCATTCAAATCTCGCCGCGGTCAATACCGCGAAAGCTGGCTGCCGTTGATCTGCACGCGGTCGCCCGGACGCAGATCGCCGGGCGTCGGCACATTGAACGCGCGCATCGAACCGTCGCTTACCTGCACGTCGATCTGATACGAGGTGTTTTGCGCGCCCATCTGCTGGCCGATCTGATTGCCCGCGACCGCGCCGCCGAGCGCGCCGATCACGGTCGCCGCGTCGCGGCCGTGACCGCGTCCGAACTGATTGCCGATCACGCCGCCGAGCACCGCGCCCACCACCGTGCCCGCCACGCCCGATACCGGCGATGCGCTGCTGACCGGACGCACATTCGTGATCGTGCCGTACTGCGCGCCATATTGCGCGGCGGACGGGGTGTTGTATTGATTGCCATATTGCCCGCCGTTCTGCGTGTCGTAGACAGGCGCGGGCGGCGGCGGCGGTGCATAGACGGGCTGCTGCACGGTCGCCGGTTGCGCATAGGCCGGCTGCGCGTAGGCGGGCTGGGCATATTGCCCCGAATAACCGGAGCCGTAGCCCGGCCCATAACCCGGCGCCACGCAGGCAGTCAGGGAGAGCGTCGTGACGGCGGCAATCGTCGCAAGAAAGGCGGACTTCGTGGTGAGCATCGGCATGGTGTGATTCCCGCATCGGCGTCGCGCGAGGCGGCCGATGTCAATGTGGAGAGCGAATGCGCGGGAGTATAAGGAATGCGCGTTCGCTCGTCCGATGCCACCGGGTAACAACGTGTAAAGTCTGTTAGCACCAATCCTCACGCCACCGCATCGCCCCGCTTGCCGCTCGGCAGATCGCGCACCACCACATACTCGGGATCGCGCTGCTGCTTCGCGAAGATCGTGAGTATTTCGCGCCAGGCGGGCCACAGTCCCGCATACGGCGTCGGCATCTGCGCGGCCACCGTTTCGTGAAAACGCGGCAGCGCATGAAACGGCACGGTCGGGAACATGTGATGTTCGATGTGGTAGTTCATGTTCCAGTAGAGAAAACGCACGAGCGGATTGAGCCTGACCGTGCGGCTCGATACGCGGTGATCGAGCACGTTCTCCTTGAGTCCCGTGTGCTGCGTGAGCGCGCACAGTTCGTGCAGCCACGTGCCATACGCACGCGCGACGAACAGAAACAGAATCGGCAGCCAGCTATGCGCCGCGATTGCCCAGACGAACACCGCCACATAACAGGCCAGCAACACACGCGAATTCGCGCACATCTTCCTGTATTCGGATTCCGGCACGACCTCTTTTGCGCCTTGCGTGACGATGCCGAAGCTATGCAGCGCGATCGCGCCGAGAAACTGAATGCCGTGCGAAATGCGCACAAAATCCGTGACCAGTTTCAGATAGCTGAGCGGGCGCTTGAACGCGAGTTCGGGGTCCTTGTAAGGCGCGGCAGTCAGATGCGTATAGGTGTGATGCTTCGCGTGCAGCCAGCGGCTATACACCTGCTCGCGCCACGACATGAAGCAGATCACCCAGTACACCGCTTCGTTGAGCGAGCGCGTCTTGAAGGCCGTGCCGTGCCCGAGTTCGTGCGCGGCAGCTTCGCTGAACGCGAACACGGTGCCGTAGAGCAGGAAGGCGGGCACGGCCCAGACCGTGCCGAGCGAATACCACGCGAGCACGCCGGTGCCGATCACGAGCGCGAAGAAGCCGCCCGCCTGCACGATTCCGCGCGCATCGGAGCGCGTGGAAAGTTCCTTGAGCGCCTTGCGGTCGATGTCCACGCGATACCAGGACTGCATGTCGATATTCATGAATGGGCTCCCTTGATCGAGCGTGCGCGCATCAGCGGTACGAACCGGCGTATTGCTGGACCACGGCGAGGTTGTCGCGCGTGACGAAGCTCGGGCCGGAACTCACGGTCGAGCCGGTATACACAGGCTTCAGTCCGTATTTATCGAGCCGCGCGGCGACCTTCTTGTCGCTCTTGAGCGCCGCGACGATACGCGCGGGATCGCTGGTCTTGTCGCGCACGGCGATCGCCATGGCGGCGACCGAAAGATAACCCTGCAAATACGGCTGCTGATCGATGGCGAAGGCCACCTGGCCCGACTGGATCGCCTTGAGAATGTCGGGCGAGAGATCGAAGGTCGCCACATAGATCTTGCCGCTCCTGCCCGCGTCCTTCACGCCGCGCAGCACGCCCATCGCCTGATCGGGGCCGAGCGCGAGAATGGCTTGCGTGTCGGGATGCGCGCGCAGCCACGCGGCCACCTTGCTCGCGATGAGCGTGGGGTCTTCGCCGCTATCGAGCGTCGACTTCTTGTAATCGACACCGAGTGCATCCGCGAATCCTTTGCAGCGATCCCAGAGCGCCTGAATATCGGCGCCGTGATTCACGCACAGAAAATTGCGGATGCCCGCGGCCTTCGCGCGTTCGCCCGCCGCTTTGCCCGCTTCATATTCGGGCTGCCCCACGTGCAGCATCGCGCCCACTTTCATGCCGTCCTGCGGGCCGCCATTAATCGTGATGAGCGGAATATGCTTGGCTTTCACGCCCGCGAGACCTTTATCGATCATCTCGACATTCGGCACCGTGGTAATCACGCCCGCGTAATTGCGCGCGGACGCCTGTTCGAGAATGCGCACCATGTCGCCGGTATCGCCGCCGGGCGGATTGCGATAATCGACCGGCACATTGAAATCCTCGCTCGCGTCGCGCATGCCGTTTTTCACGGTGTTCCACCACGCGTTCGAATCCGAGCCGTGGCTCACCATCACGAAGCGTTCCTCGGCGGCGGCGCTGCCCGCGCCGAATGCGCCGAACGCGCTCACCAGCGCCACGGCCGTGAGCGCGGCGAACGCGCGCCGGGCCAGACGGAATCCGGTCGTCTCCATGTTGACTGTCTCCTGAATGAGTTGTCGTGGTCCGCTCGCGTACGTCCATGCCTGTACGCGCGGCGGCGGTCTTCGCGGCGCTTGTTCCGGTGCATCGGCGCGCCTTCTATTCGCGAATGACGAATAAAATGTAGTTGAAGCAATCTCAGCGCTCAAACGGAATCTTGAGGACTTTTCCTCAATTCACGGCGCATGCGAATGCGATTCGCGCATTTCACTTTCCGCAGCTGCGAGGCGTGCATGAACGTCAGACGAAAGCCGACGATGGACGATGTGGCGAAAGCCGCGGGCGTGAGCTACGCGACCGTCGAGCGTGTCTTGAACGGACGGGGCGGCGTGTCGCGCGAGAAGGAAGCGAGCGTGCTCGACGCCGCGCGCAAGCTCAAGCTCGACCGCGCGCTGCATGAGGTGTCGGTGCGCTGGCTGCGCATCGCCATCCTCACGCAGAAGCCCGATTCGCCGTATTACGCGGCGCTTCGGCAAGGATTCGAACTCGCGCAGAAGTCGTTCGAGACTTATCGCGTGCTCTGCAGCGTGACGTTCTTCGACGACCTCGAACCGCGCTCGCTCGCAAACGTCATCGCACGCGCCTCGCAAAAGGCCGACGCGATGATCGTCGTGGCCTACGAGCATCCGCTCGTGGTGGATGCGGTATCGGCGGTTGCGAAGAAGATTCCGGTGGTGACGGTCGCAAGCGATCTGCCCGACAGCGGCCGGCTCGCTTATGTGGGCATCGACAATCGCGTGGCGGGGCGCATCGCGGGCGAGTTGATGGGGCGCTTCGTCGGGCGCGATGGCGGCCAGGTGATGGTGATCGCGGGACTGCGCACCTATCTCGGCCACGAGCAGCGCGAGGGCGCGTTTCGCGCCGTGCTGCGGCGGCGCTTTCCCGCGTGCGAGGTGGTGGCGACGGTCGAGAGCCGCGAGGACGAACGCTCGACCGAACGGCTCACGCGCGAGGCGTTCCGTAAATATCCCGAGTTGCGCGGCATCTACAATATTTCGGTCGGCGACGACGGCATCGCGCGCGCGTTGAAGGCGCTCAGGCGCGAACAGCAGACGGTGTTGATCGGCCACGAACTCACGCCCGTGAGCCGCGCCTTGTTGATCGAAGGTGTGATGGATGCGGTGCTCGATCAGAGCCCGTTCGTGGAAGCGGTGCGCGCGGTCGAGGCGATTCTCGGCCATTACAATCGCGGCGCGCCATCGGGCCTGCCCTTGCAGACGCCCATTTCCATTTATCTTCAGGAGAATCTGCCCGCCGAGTTTTAAGCGCGCCGTTGCCTTATTTCATTCCTCGCTTTATGCCTCGCGTTATTCCTCGCGTTATTCCTCATTACCGCCACGGCTCTTGTGTTGTGCCGCGAGTTTGTCCTGCTGCGCGGGCGGCACCGGATCGTAATGGCTCAATTGAATGCTGTAATTGCCGTTGCCGCCGGTGAGCGAATTCAGGCGCGATTGATATTCGTTGAGTTCGGCGAGCGGTACCTTGCCCGCAATCACCATCGCATTGCCGCCCACGGTGCGCGTGCCGTGCAGTTGCCCGCGCCGCGAAGAAAGATCGCCAATGATGTCGCCCATCGACGCCTCGGGCGTCATCACCTCGATATCGACGATCGGTTCGAGCACGATGGGCTGCGCCTTCAAAACGGCATCGATAAACGCCTTGCGTCCCGCCGTCACGAACGCCACTTCCTTCGAATCGACCGGATGGCTCTTGCCGTCGAATACCGTCACGCGCACGTCCTGCATCGGAAAGCCCGCGAGCGGTCCATTGTCGATCACCTGCTGAATGCCTTTTTCCACGGCGGGAATGTATTGCGTGGGAATCGCGCCGCCTTTCACGGCATCGACGAATTCGAAACCCGCGCCGCGCGGCAGCGGCTCCACGCGCAGCATCACTTCGCCGAACTGGCCCGCGCCGCCCGTTTGTTTCTTGTGACGGCAATGGCCTTCCGCCTTGCCGCCGATCGTCTCGCGCCACGCGATGGTGGGCGGCCGCGTAATGACTTCGAGTTTGTGCTGCTCGGTGAGCCGTTCGAGCATATAGCGCAGATGCAGTTCGCCGAGCCCGCGCACGACGGTTTCGTTGGTGCCCGTGGGATGGCTGATCGAGAGGCAGGGATCTTCGGCGGCGAGCTTTTGCAGCACTTCCCAGAGGCGCTGTTCGTTGCCGCGCCGCGCCGGTTCGATGGCGAGCCCGTAAATCGGATTGGGGAATTCGAGCGGCACGAGATGCACGTTGCCGTCTTCGGGCGCGTCGTGCAGCACGGTGTCGAAGTCGATGCCGTCGGCTTTCGCCACCGCGCAGATATCGCCGGGTCCGGCGCGCGGCACGTCGGTATGGTCCTTGCCTTGCAAGCGCCACAAATGCGCGACCTTGAACGGCTGGCGGCCATCGCCGATATAAAGCTGGCTGTCGCGCGCGACCGTGCCCTGATGAATGCGGAACACGGCCATCTTGCCGATATACGGATCCATCACGATCTTGAACACATGCGCGAGCACGTGCTTGTCGGCGTCGGGCTCGGGCTGGACGGTTTCGGTCTTGCCGTTCGACGTCTCGCGATAGTAAAGCGGCGGATTGCCTTCGGTCACATTGGGTAGCAGGCGCACGAAGACGTCGAGCAATTGCTCGATGCCCGCGCCCGTGGCCGCCGAGGTGAAACACACCGGCACCAGATGGCCTTCGCGCAGCGCGCGTTCGAATGGCGCGTGCAACTGCTCGGGCGTGATGGCCTCGCCCTGTTCGAGATACAGCTCCATCAGTTCGGGATCGAGCTCGATCACCTGGTCGACGAGCGCGTTGTGCGCCGCGTCCACGGCATAAAAATCGGCCTCGCCGGCCGGATTGAAAAAGCAGTCCACCACTTCGCTGCCGCCTTTTGCGGGCAGATTGATCGGCAGACAGTTTTTGCCGAAGCGCTCCTGAATCTCCGCGAGCAGACCGGGTAAATCGACTTTCTCGCCGTCGATGCCGTTCACGACGATCATGCGGCAGAGCTTGCGCCGCTGCGCATAATCCATCATGCGGGCCGTGGTCATTTCAATGCCGTTGCGCGCATTGATGACGATGGCCGCTGTTTCGACGGCCGGCAGCGCGCCGATCGAAAGCCCCGCGAAGTCGGGATAGCCGGGGGTATCGACGAGATAGACGCGCGTGTCCTGATGATGAAAATGCGCGACCGTGGAATTGAGCGAGTGATGATATTTGCGCTCGAGCGCGTCGTAATCGCAGAGCGCGGTGCCGCGACTCACGCTGCCTGGTGTGTGCACGGCGCCGCCGCGATGCAGGAGCGCTTCGGCAAGCGAGGTCTTGCCGCATCCGGCGTGGCCGACCAGTGCGATCGTGCGGATGGCTTCGGGACTGTAATCCATGATCGCCATCGTCCTGTAAAGGCGTGTTGGGGCATTATTGGCGAAATTTCTCGCGCATGCCAGCGTTAGCGAACGCGCCGCGCGCGCGATTTCAATTCGTTGCGGTGCAGTATTTCAGCCCCAGTTTTCAGGGGTTTTCTGCGTGAAATGCTTGCGCCCGCGCGCGCCGATAAAACCTGTGCGATGCAATAAAGCGCGCTCGGCCACGTTCAACATTAACGCGGCGGACCCATGCGGTCGATCACCGCATTCAGAATATCCACTGGCAACGGAAACACGATGGTCGAATTCTTGTCGGCGGCAATCGTCGTGAGCGTCTGCAAATAGCGCAATTGCATGGCCTGCGGTTGTTGCGCGAGCCGTTGCGCGGCCAGCAAGAGTTTCTCCGAAGCCTGCAATTCGCCTTCGGCGTGAATGACTTTCGCGCGGCGTTCTCGTTCGGCTTCGGCCTGGCGCGCAATCGCGCGGATCATCGTTTCGTTGAGATCGACATGCTTGATTTCGACGGTCGATACCTTGATGCCCCACGCGTCGGTTTGCGCGTCGAGTGTCTTCTGGATATCGGCGTTCAATTGCTCGCGCTCGGCCAGCAGCGCGTCGAGATCGTGTTTGCCGAGGACCGCGCGCAAGGTCGTCTGCGCGAGCTGACTCGTGGCTTCGAAAAAGCGCGCGACCTGAATCACGGCTTTTTCCGGGTCCACGACGCGGAAATACACCACGGCGTTCACTTTCACCGACACGTTGTCGCGTGTGATCACGTCCTGCGCGGGCACGTCGAACACGACGGTGCGCAGATCGATGCGCACGACTTGCTGCACCACGGGAATGATCAGCACGAGGCCCGGTCCCTTGACCTTCCAGAAGCGTCCGAGCATGAACACCACGCCGCGTTCGTACTCGCGGAAGATGCGGATCGACGAAATGACGAGCAGCACCACCAGCACGGCCAGCAGGCTCGAAAACCCAAACGTGTAACCGATCATGTCGATTCTCCTTGTATCGGCGTTTGCGATGGCGCGCCCGCGTCGCGCAGCGGTTCGACGCTCAATGTGAGGCCGCTGCGCGCGGTCACGCGCACGGGCGTGCCGGCCGCCAGCGACATGGCGCACGTCACGCGCCAGCGCTCGCCGCGCACGCGCGCCCAGCCGCTCGCCGCCGCGGGCGGGGCGCCTGGCGCTGCGCCTGCGCCGTCGGCGTGCAGGCCGTCGTCGAGGACTTCGCCGCGGCTGCCGACCATCGCTTCCGCGCCTGTCACCACGGGCCGCCGCCGCGCGCGCAGCGCGACGCCCGACATCAGCGCCACCAGCGCCGCGCCGCCGAGCGCGAGGCCCGCGATCAGCGGCAGGGGCACGCCGTAGCCGGGCACGTCCGTGTCGATCAGCATCAGCGCGCCGATGGCGAACGCCACAATGCCGCCGAAGCCCAGCACGCCGAAGGTCGGCAAGAACGCTTCGGCGACGAGGCACGCGAGCCCGAACAGCACGAGGCCGAGCCCCGCGTAATTCACGGGCAGCATCTGCATGGCAAACAGCCCGACCAGCAGGCAGATCGCGCCCGCCACGCCGGGCAGCACGAAGCCGGGATTCGCGAACTCGAAGAACAGGCCGTAGACGCCGATGGTCAGCAGAATGAGCGCGACGTTCGGGTCGGCGATGATCGAGAGGAAGCGATTGCGCCAGTCGGGCGCATAGCTCACGAGCGGCGCGTGCGCGCTCGCGATCCGCACCATGCCGCCCGCCGTTGCGACGACGCGGCCGTCGGCGACGCGCGCGAGATCGGCGGCGCTCGGCGCGATCAGGTCGATCACGTGCTGCGCGAGCGCTTCACTCGCCGAGAGGCTCACGGCTTCGCGCACGGCGCGTTCGCCCCATTCGGCGTTGCGTCCGCGCAGTTGGGCGAGGCCGCGAATATAGGCGGCGGCGTCCTGGGTCGCCTTGCGGGTTTCGGTCGAGGCCGTGTCGGTGGGCAAGGCGCCCGAGGCCGCGCTGGCCGCGCCGGGCAAGGCGGGCGCACCCGTCGGACCCGGCGCGCCGCCGACGCCGATCTGCACCGGCGACGCCGCGCCGAGATTCGTGCCCGGCGCCATCGCCGCGATATGGCTCGCATAGACGATATAGGTGCCCGCGCTCGCCGCGCGCGCGCCGCCGGGCGCGACGTAAGCGGCGACCGGCACGGGCGAGGCGAGGATCGCCTTGATGATCTGGCGCATCGAGGTGTCGAGGCCGCCGGGCGTGTCGAGCTGGAGGATCGCGAGCGGCGCGCGCTGCTGTGCGGCGCGTTCGAGCGTGCGCACGATGAAATCGGCGCTGGCGGGACCGATCGCGCCGTTCACCGTGATCACGACGACAGCGGGTTGCGTGCGCGCGGGCGTTTGCGCGAAGACGGCGGCGCACAGCGTCGCCAATACGAGCAGCAGCAGCGCAAAAAACGAGGGTACGAGCCGAAATTCGGGCAATGCGCGGCGCACGCTCCGCCACGCAAGCGGACGACGTGGTTGACACGCACGTGAGCGCCGCGCGCAAGGCGTGGCGATCTGCGCTGGGCGATGAACGCGCATCGGCTCGGCCGCGCGGCGCGGATCGCACGCCGCCGGCTCGCAGGAAAGGGCTAGGCCCGATGATTCAAGTTTAGGCTTTTGGCGCAAAGCGTGGGGGCGGATCGAATTGTTTCGACATCCTGATTGAATTTCGCGCCCGCCGTTTCATCCGATGAATTCCCTCTGCTCAGCCTGCCGCATCGGCAAAGCGTGCTTTAAATATCATATTCACTGATGACTGAAATACGAATTCATAATTGGAGTTATTTCATCGTAACGCCGATCATGACGTCCATGCAGCGCGAACGGAAGACCGTCCGCGCGTTTTCATCCCGCATCGAATGGAGCACACACCATGGCCGAACGTATGAACGCCATCATCTGGCCCGAAGGTTATCTGCCGGGCACCACCGAAAACTTCGCCTCGAATGAAATGATCGTCGCCGGCATTTCGGCAGCCGACGTCTGGCCGCTGCTCGCCATCGCGCCGCGCTGGCCCGAGTATTACGCGAACTCGTCGGATATCCGTTTCTATGACGGCAAGGGTCCGCAACTCGAAACCGGCGTGCGCTTCTTCTTCCGCACGTTTGGCTTTCCGGTCGAAGGCGAGGTAACGGAATATGTGCCGCCCGCGAACGGCGAGCCGGGCCGCGTGGCCTGGCACGGCTGGGCGGGCGAGGGCGATACGCGTCTCGATGTGCATCACGCGTGGCTCGTCGAAGATTTGTCGGGCGGCCGCGTGCGCATCCTCACGCAGGAAACGCAGAAGGGCAAGCCCGCCGCCGAACTCGCGAACACGCGTCCCAATCCGATGATCAACGGTCATCAGGAATGGCTCGACGGTCTCGTGAGCGCCGCGCGCAAAGCCAAATAACGCTGAACGACGCAGCATGAACGCGTCCGCGCCGCCGCGCGAAATTTTCGCCTACTGTTGAACGCAATCCCGTTGAACGCGATGCCGCGCCGCGCACACCCATGGCGCGGCGCGGTTTTCCTTTCTGGAGGCGCGGTATGTCTGCACTGTTCAGCCCGTTCAAACTGAAGGACGTGACCCTTCGCAACCGCATTGCGGTGCCGCCGATGTGCCAGTACAGCGCGGTCGACGGCGTCACCAACGACTGGCACTGGGCGCACTATCCGGCGCTCGCGCGCGGCGGCGCGGGACTCGTGATCGTCGAGGCCACGGCGGTGTCGCCCGAAGGGCGCATCACGCCCGCCTGCACGGGTCTGTGGAACGACGCGCAAGCCGAAGGCATGGCGCGCATCGCCGCGTCGATCAAGGCGGCGGGCGCGGTGCCCGGCATCCAGATCGCGCACGCGGGCCGCAAGGCGAGCGCGAATCGTCCGTGGGAAGGCGACGATCACATTCCCGCCGACGACCCGCGCGCTTGGCAGCCCATTGCGCCCTCGGCGATTGCGTTCGGCGCGAATCTGCCGCGCGTGCCGCGCGCCATGACGCTCGACGATATCGCGCGCGTGAAGCAGGCGTTCGTCGATGCTGCGCGGCGTGCGCGGGCCGCCGGATTCGAATGGCTCGAACTGCATTTCGCGCACGGTTATCTCGCGCAAAGTTTCTTTTCGATTCACTCGAACACGCGCACCGATGCGTATGGCGGCAATCTCGAAGGACGCGGCCGCTTTCTCGTCGAAACGCTCGCGGCCGTGCGCGAAGTCTGGCCCGGGAATCTGCCGCTGACCGCGCGCTTCGGCGTGATCGAATACGACGGACGCGACGAGGAAACGCTCGCCGAATCGATCGAACTCACGCGCGCGCTGCGCAACGAAGGGCTCGATCTGCTCAACGTGAGCGTGGGTTTTTCGATTCCGGGTGCGAAGATTCCGTGGGGTCCGGCGTTTCTCGCGCCCATCTCCGCGCGCGTGCGCAGGGAGGCGGGCGTGCCGGTGGCGTCGTCGTGGGGCGTGGATATTCCGCGCGTGGCGGAACGCGTGATCGCCGAGGAGCAGATGGATCTCGCGATGATCGGCCGCGCGCATCTCGCCGATCCGCACTATCCGTACCGCGCGGCGCAGCACCTGAAGGTCGAGCGGCCTTCGTGGGTGCTGCCCGCGCAATACGCGTACTGGCTCGAACGCTATCAGCCCGATCCGCAGGCGCGCGATTGCGGCGATTGAGCGGCGTCGCGCGGATCAGCCCGCGTTTGCGTTCATCGACTCACTCCACTGCAACGAGCGCCTTGCCCGAAAACGCGCGGTGACGCAGCGCGTCGAGGTGCTCCGCGAGCGCATCGAACGGCGCGATGTGCTGCGCTTCGGCTTGCAGCGTGCCGCCCGCGATGGCCGCGAGCATCGACTCGCCCGCTTGCGTGAGACGTTGCCAGGCGGTGTCGTCGCCGTAGACGTGCAGCGCGCCGAGTGCGACTTCGTGCACGGAGAGCGTGCGCCCGAACGGCGGGCACGGTGCGGTGTCGAGCCGCCCCTGAATGCAGACGAGATGGCCGTTCGCTTCGAGCACGGGTGAGAGGCGCGCGGCGTGCGGCGCATCGATGCTGTCGATCGCGGCGTAGAAGCGGCCTGCATGGTTACCGGCCCACGTGCTCGAATCGTCGAGCGGTCCCGGCACGCACGCATGCGCGCCCATTCCCGCCAGTCGTTCAGCGTGACGCGGATGGCACATCGCCGTCACCTCGAAGCCGCGCTTCGCGGCCAACTGCACGAGATACTGGCCGACCGCGCCGCCCGCACCCGCGATCAGCACGCGTGCGCCCGCGCGCAGCGGCAGCTTTTCGATCGCCAGCCACGCGGTGAGCGCCGGACACGGAAAGCTCGCCGCCGTGGCGAAGTCGAGCGCATCGGGCACGCGCAGCAGCGCGCGCGCCGCGAGCGGCGTGTAGTGCGCGAAGCTGCCCGGCGCGTGCAGGCTCTGGTGATACGCCACGCGACGACCGAGCCATTCGGGCGCGACGCCTTCACCGAGCGCGACCACCGTGCCGGCGCCATCGACGCCCGGCACCTTGCCGCGCTGCCAGTTCACGAGATCGCCGCCGAGCACTTTCCAGTCGACCGGATTCAGCCCGATTACCGCATTGCGCACGAGCACTTCACCCGGCGCGAGCGGTTCACGCGGCACGCTGCCCAGCGCGAGGCCGAGCGCGTCCGGCGATCCGCGCCACGTCCAGGCGGGCCAGGTCGCGGGCATGGACGTTTTCACGTCGCTCATGCCTTGTTGCCTTGCGTATTGCCTTGCGTATTGCCTTGATACGCGCCCGCCGAATACGTCAGCTCATAGCTGTGGCTGTAAATTTCGAGGATGTTGCCGAACGGGTCTTCCATATAGACCATGCGATACGGCTTCTCGCCCGGGAAATACTCGCGCACCGGCATGCGTTGCTTGCCGCCCGCCGCGACGATCTTTGCGGCCAGGCCTTCCACGTCCGGGTCCTGCACGCAGAAGTGGAACACGCCGGTCTTCCAGTATTCGAAATTGTTCTCGGGCTTCTGCGCGTTGCGGAATTCGAAAATCTCCACGCCGATGCGGTCGCCGGTCGAGAGATGCGCGATGCGGAACGAACCCCAGCCCGCGCCGAACACATCCGTGCACATCACGCCGATGGCGCTCTCATCCTCTTCGATGGTGGTGGGCGGCATGATCAGATACCAGCCCATGACCTCGGTGTAGAACTTCACGGCGGCGTCGAGATCGGTCACCGAAAGACCGATGTGGGAAAAACTGCGCGGATAAACGATGCTCATGCTGATTCCTCGAAAAACGCCCGGCTGGCGGGCACCCTTCGAATCTTAGGCAGCGTGGCTATAATCACAACGACGCTATTCTTATCGTTTCGATAAATCTTCCTTATGCTGAATCCGCAATGGCTGCGCACCTTCGAGATGCTGGCCGAGGTCGGCAACTTCACGCGCGCCGCCGAGCGGCTGGGCATCACGCAGGCCGCCGTGAGCCAGCATCTGCGGCACCTCGAAGACCGGCTCGGGCTGCTGGTGTTCCGCCGTCCGCGCGGCATCGAGGTCACGCCCGCCGGGCGCGCGCTGCTCGACTATTGCGCGGAACTCGAAGTCTCCGACCGCAAGTTGCGCGAGCGCCTCGCGGCCACCGACGCCGACGCGGGCGAGATCGCACTGATCAGTCCGGGCAGCATCGGCCTGGCGCTGTATCCGCTGCTGCTCGACTTGCAGATGGCGCATCCGGGGCTGTCGATCCGTCACCGTTTCGCGCCCGATTCCGAGGTGCTGGCGGCCGTGCTCGCCAATCAGTACGAATTGGGCCTGCTCACGCTCAAGCCCGACGACGAGCGCTTGAAAGCCACGCGTTTCGCCGAAGAACCGCTGGAAATGGTGATTCCGGCCGGAGAGACGGTGAGCACGTGGGAGGATCTGGAGCGCATCGGTTTCGTCGATCACCCCGACGGCCTCGCGATGGCCAATCGCCTGCTGAGCCGCCGTTTTCCTGGCAATGCGGGCGCGCGAAGTCTGCCGCGGCGCGGCTTCAGCAACCAGATCGGCCTGATCCTCGAACCGGTTGCGCGCGGTTTCGGTTTTACTGTGCTGCCGCGCTATGCGCGGCGCGCGTTCGCGCGGCAGGACGCGATCGAAGTCGTGGAATGCGATGTGGCCGTGGTCGATACGCTCTGGCTGATTCATCGCGCCGAATGGCCGCTGCCGCGCCGCGCGCAGCGCGTCGTCGAATTTCTCTGCGCGCAGATGGACGGCGCGGGCGCTTGAGCCGCGCGCCGCTTTCCGGGCCGCCTATTTCACCGCCGCATTGAGCGCCGCGCGTCCCGCGTTGGTGCGCAGCAGGCTGTTCGACGGCGCGTGAATGCGCGCGCACAGCACGTTGCGATGATGGCGCTCCAGCGGATTGCGCCGCGTGATGCCGTGATTGCCCGCGAGTTCGAGCGCGGTCTGCACGGCCTCGATCGCGTTGTCGACCACGTTGTGCTTCACGAGCGCCGAGAGCGTGGCGGGCGCGTTGTCCGCGTCGATGGCGTCGGCGTGCGAGCGCAGCAGCCAGTCGCTGGTGGCGAGCCGCATTTCGATGCGGCCCACGCTTTCCTGCACCGTCGCGAGGCTCGCGAGCGGCGCGCCGCCGAGCGCGCCGGGCGTGCGCGTGTTGATGAAGCCGAGCAGCCAGTCACGCGCGGCGCGCGCCGCCGCATCGTAAATCGTGGCGACGAGGCTGAAATACCACGCCGTCGCATGCGGATCGCGCTGCACGCCGAGGCTCGCGGGTTTCAGGCCCACGGCGTCGTCGAGCGGGATCGCCACGTCCTTGAACAGCACGTCGTGGCTCACGGTCGCGCGCATGCCGACCGGGTCCCAGTTTTCGTCGATACGCACGCCGGGCGCGTCGCGCGGCACCAGAAAATGGCCGAGGCGCGGCTCGGTCTCGTCGGTGCGCGCGAGCACGCTGATCCAGCCGAGCAGCGGCGCGCCCGTCACGTAACGCTTGTGGCCCGTGATGCGCCAGTGCGCGCCGTCGCGCCGCGCGACCGTATCGGGCAGGCCGCCGTGCGAGGGCGAACCGAGCGCGGGCTCGACCTGCGCCGCGTTGATGAGCGCGCGGCCTTCGAGCGAGGCGCGCGTGAGCCGCTGCGCGAGCGCGGTCGGCCAGTCGCGCGCGCCGCCTCGTGCAGCCGTGCGCGCGTCGTGCACGATCATCGCGTGATGGCTGTAATGCATCGCGAGTATCAGCGCGACCGAAGGATCGCCGTACGCAATTTCGCCGACGATGGCGCGCGTGACCGCGAGGCCCGCGCCGTATCCGCCGTCGGCGCGCGCGATGTTCGCGCGCAGCAGGCCCGCTTCGCGCAGCGCCTGGAATTGCTCCAGAGGCGCCGCGCCGCTGCGGTCGTAGTCGTCGGCGAGATTGGCGAACACGCGGCCTAGCAGCGCCGCGCGCTCGATCAGCGTGGCGTGGGCGGCGCGGCTGGCGTCGTCGTCGGTGGAATCGAGCGCGGCGGGCGGAGTGGGGGCGTTCATATGCTTAGCCATCCTTGATGATGCTGGAGCGAACGATTATCGGCAGCGGCGGCGCGCACGGTCAAAGAACGATTCGTGCGAACGGTGCGGGGTGCGTGCTGATTTGCTTTTCTGCTTTTGCCGCTGTCGCCGCAGCACGCAAATCGACGCACAAAGCAGCGATGCGCATAACAAAAGTCGAATTACGTGGTTAGGCACGCGCGCCGCGCTTCTTATACTGATTCGTCCGATACCGCGTATCACAAGGATGGCCGATGTCCGCACTTCAATCGCTTTCGCCGGAGTTTTCCGAACCTCATGGCGCGCCCACGCTCGACGAAGCGCTCGCCGCGTTGCCCGAACTTGCCACCGCCATCGGCGCCGACGCAGCCGCACGCGAGGCGCGCCGCGAATTGCCGTTCGCGGGCTTCGAGCAGTTCCGGCGTTCGGCGCTCGGACGGCTGCGCCTGCCCGTCGAATGGGGCGGCCTCGGCGGCACGCTGATCGACGAATTCGACGTGATCGCCACGCTCGCGGCGGCGGACAGCCATCTCGCGCACGCTTTGCGGCTGCATTACGACCAGACGGAAGTGCTGCTGCTGTCGCGGCGCACGCCGTTCAACGAGGTGCAGATCCGGCGCGTGATCGACGGCGCGATTTTCGGCGGCGCGTCGACGGAAGCCACGACTTCGCGGCCCGGCGAAATCCAGACCGCGCTGCGCCGCGAAGGCGAGCATTACCGGCTCGACGGCCGCAAATATTATTCGACGGGCACGGCCTTCGCCGATTACGCGCGCCTGAACGTGCAGGACGACGAGGGGCGCGGCGTGATCGCCATCGTGCCCGTGAAGCGCGAGGGCTTCAGCGTGCTCGACGACTGGGACGGCATGGGCCAGCGCATGACCGCGAGCGGCAGCCTCGTATTCGACGACCTGCTCGTCTATGCCGACGAAGTGACCGGTCGTGATCTCACCACGCTGGTCGGGCGTCATACGGGCGCGCTGCGCCAGCTGCATCTGGTGGCGGTGGCGGCGGGCATCGTGCGCAATATCGTGAGCGATGCGCGCCGCTACGTGCTCGATCACGGCCGCCCGGCGCTGCACAGCCCCGCGCCCAGCGCGCGCGAGGACGCGTTCATTCAGCAGATCGTCGGCACCTTGTCGGCGCATAGTCATGCGATCGACGCGCTCGTGCGCGAGAACGCGCGCGTGCTGGAGCGCTCGTCGCAAGCCCTGCTTGATGGCGATGCCGATGCCGAATCGCTCGTGCTCGAAGGCGCGCTCGCGACCGCGCGCACGCAGCTCGTGGTGAGCAAGCTCGCGCTCGAAGCGGGCGAGCGGATGTTCGAAGCGGGCGGCGCGTCGGCGACCTCGCGCGCGCATAATCTCGACCGTCACTGGCGCAATCTGCGCACGATCTTCAGCCACAATCCGCTGCTGCATAAGGCGCGCGTGGTCGGCGACTACGTGCTCAACGACGTCACCACGCATCTGACCGAAGGCCGCGTGTTTTAAGTCCGCACGTCTTCGTGTATCTGCACGAGCGACGCCTTAATGACTCGAACGGATATGCGTATGGAAATTGCTTGGTTGTCGCGCGGCGCGTGCGGACGTAGATTGTTCTTCTCGATTCCAGAAAGGCATTTCGCGTGACTACGACCGCCGCTTCGCTTTCCGCCCAACCGCCCATCGTGCGCACGGCGCACGCCGCGCCGCAACGCTTCGAGATTCGCGCCTTCGATGCACCGCTCGGCGCGGAAGTGGTCGGCCTCGATCTGGCCGCGCCGCTCGCCGACGACGATTTCGCGCGCATTCATCGCGCGCATCTCGATCATCATGTGCTGGTGTTTCGCGATCAGCGCATCACGCCCGAGCAGCATGTGAACTTCAGCCGCCGCTTCGGGCCGTTGCAGCAGCACGTGCTGCATCAGTTCGCGCTGCCGGGGCATCCCGATGTGCTGATCGTGTCGAATGTCGTCGAGAATGGCAAGCCGATCGGACTCGGCGACGCCGGCCATTTCTGGCATTCCGATCTCTCGTACAAGGAGAAGCCGAGCCTCGGCTCGCTGCTGCACGCGCAGGAATTGCCGTCCGAAGGCGGCGACACGTTGTTCGCCAACATGCATCTCGCGTGGGACAGTTTGCCCGCGCAGTTGCGCAAGGCCGTCGAAGGCTTGCGCGCCGAACATACCTATCTCGCGCGTTACGCGGAGTTGCAGGCGCGCAGCCCGTGGCGGCCGAATCTTTCGGCGGAACAGATCGCGCAGGTGAAACCGGTCGTGCATCCGGTCGTGCGCACGCACCCGGAAACGGGGCGCAAGGCGCTGTTCGTGAGCGAGCATTTCACCACGCGCATCGTCGATCTGCCCGACGACGAAAGCCGCGCGCTGCTCGACGAACTGTTCGCGCATAGCGTGCGTGCGGAGCATGTGTATCGCCATGTGTGGCGCGAACACGATCTCGTGTTCTGGGACAACCGCTCGCTCATGCATCTGGCGGCGGGCACGCCCGATCATCTGCGCCGCAAGCTGTATCGCACGACGATTGAAGGCGATGCGCCGTTTTAAGGGCGCTGTCGTGAGCAGACCCTTGCCTTACGTGCCTTCGCGCGTTTCCAGATAGCGCCCCGGCGTCACGCCCGTGGCGCGCTGGAACATCTCGATGAACGCGCTCACGTTGCCGTAACCGAGTTCGAGCGCGGTGGCCGTCACGCTGCGGCCTTCGGCAATGCATTCGAGCGCGCGCAGCAGGCGCGCCTGGCGACGCCATTGCGCGAAGGTCCAACCGGTTTCCGCCAGGAAGCGGCGGCTCAGCGTGCGCGGTGCGAGCGCGCCCCAGGCGGCCCATTCTTCGAGGCTGCGTTCGTTGCCGGGTTCGGCGGCGAGCGCGTCGGCGATGCGTGCGAGCCGCGCATCCACGGGGCGCGGCAGGCCGAGTGGTTCGGCGGGCGCGGCGGCGATTTCATCGAGAATCATCTCGGCGATCCGCGTGCGGGCGGTGTCGAACGGCGCGTCGTCCCAGGTCGCAGCGCGGCGCACGGCTTCGCGCAGCAAGGGCGTGGCGCGGATCGCGCGCGGTGCGTCAGGCAGCGCGGCGCAGCGCGCTTGCGCCACGAACACGCTCCAGCCCGAAAACGGCCCGTGCGAACGCACCGAATGCAGATGATGCGGCGGAATCCAGATCGCATGCACCGCCGGCACGACCCATTGCGCCCCATCTATTCCCACGGAAACGAGCCCGCTCAGCGCGCCCATCAACTGCCCGCGCGCGTGATGATGCGCCGCGCGCGTGCGCGCCGTGCGCTGCGTGAGTTCGCCCGCGGCGAGAAACGGGCCGTGCGTCGCCAGCACGCGGTCGGGCCGGACGATGGGCTGCTGGCTGGATGGCGGGTCGGCGGTTTGACGCACGTTGTGGCACCTCTGAGTGGCCGGATTTCCGTATCGAATGGCTGTTATACCGGAGACGCGCCGGTTTTGCACGTCTAGACTGCCTGCATGGCCGATGACGCGTGCGACGTGTCTCGCGCCGAGCGTTTTTCTCCGGTCATTTGAAAGGAATCCTGATGAAAGCTGCCATCATTTACGGCATGGGCGAGACGCCTGTTTATGCCGATTTCGATGCGCCCGCCGCGCTGGCGGGCCATCGCCTCGTCGACGTGCGCGCCAGCGCGTTGAGCCGCGTTGCCTATGCGAAGGCTTCCGGCAAGCATTATTCGTCCACGCATCGCTTTCCGTTCGTGGCGGGACTCGACGGCGCGGGCCGTCTCGAAGACGGACAGCGCGTGTACTTCTGCCTGCCGCGCGCGCCCTACGGAGCGTTGGCGCAACAGTGTCTCGTAGCGGAATCGCTGTGCACGCCGATCCCCGACACGCTCGACGACGTGAGCGCCGCCGCGCTCGCGATTCCCGGCATGTCGTCGTGGGCCGCGCTGGTCGAGCGCGCGGGCTTCGTCGCGGGCGAGACCGTGCTCGTGAACGGCGCGACCGGCGTGTCCGGGCGGCTCGCGGTGCGTATCGCGAAGCATCTGGGCGCGGGCAAGATCATCGTGACGGGCCGCAATCGCGCCGTGCTCGACGCGCTGCGCGAAGCGGGCGCCGATGTCGCGATCGAATTGAATGCCGAAGCGGATGCACTCGCCGCGAAGTTCGCGCCGCATCTCGAAGCGGGCGTGGACGTGGTGCTCGATTATCTCTGGGGCGCGAGCGCGCAGGCGCTGCTGACGACCGCCGCGCGCGCGTTGCCGGATGACCGCGCGCTGCGCTTCGTGCAGATCGGTTCGGCGAGCGGCGGCGAAATTGCGCTGCCTGGCGCGGCGTTGCGCGCGGCGCCGATCACGCTGCTGGGCAGCGGTATCGGCAGTGTGGCGATGCCGCGTTTGCTCGAAAGCATGCGCGCGGTGTTCGGCGCGGCGCAAGCGGCGGGGCTGGCGGTCGAGACGCAGGCCGTGCCGCTCGCGCAGATCGCGCAACATTGGCGCGAGCCATCGAGCGGCCCGCGCACGGTCTTTACGATCGAGGCCTGAAAAACAGGCTTATTTGCGATCCGCGAACAGCTGGTCGAAGGTGCCGCCATCGGCGAAATGCGTGGCCTGCGCCTTCTGCCAGCTGCCGAACACCTGCTCGACCGTGAAGGTCTTGATGGGCTTGAACTCGTCGGCGTGTTTGGCGAGCACGGCCTTGTCGCGCGGACGCAGATGATGCTGCGCGATGATTTCCTGTGCGGCGGGCGAGTACAGATACTCCAGATACGCCGTCGCTTCCTTGCGCGTGCCGCGCTTGTCCACGACCTTGTCGACCACCGTCACGGGCGGTTCGGCCAGCAGGCTCACCGACGGATAGACCGCATCGAAATCCTTCGCGCCCACGCCCGTATCGATCAGCGCCACTTCGTTCTCGAACGTCACGAGCACGTCGCCGATGCCGCGCTGCGTGAACGTGGTGGTCGCGCCGCGACCGCCCGCGTCGAGCACCGGCACGTTCTTGAGCAGCGCGCGTTCGAAGTCGAGCGCCTGCGCGTCGCTCGCGCCTTGCAGCTTGCGATAGCCCCACGCGGCCAGATACGCATAACGGCCATTGCCCGAGGTCTTCGGATTCGCGATCACGACCTGGACGCCGGGCTTCACGAGATCGTCCCAGTCCTTGATGTGCTTCGGATTGCCCTTGCGCACGAGAAACACCATCGTGGTGGTGTAGGGCGCGCTGGCGTCGGGCAGACGCGTGCGCCAGTCCTTCGGCACAATCTGGCCGCGTTCGGCGAGCAGGTCGATATCGTTGGGCTGGTTCATCGTCACGACGTCGGCCTGCAGGCCTTGCAGCACGGAAAGCGCCTGCGCGCTCGACGCGCCGTGCGACTGCTTGATCGTGATGGTCTCGCCGGTTTTCTGCTTGTAGTCGGCGATAAAGCTCACGTTGATGTCTTTATAGAGTTCGCGCGTGACGTCGTACGAGACGTTGAGCAGCGACGTGTCCGCGTAAGCGAGCGTAGTGGCGAATGCCGAACTGGCGACGATGCCCGCGCCGATCCAGCGCGCGGCGCGTGTGAGTGATGCCATGCGAATCCCCGAATGATTGTGATGGGGCGCTGCGCCGTGCGCGAATCGTTCGCGAATCTGTCGAGAATGCTTCGCGTAGGCAAGGCGAGCGCCGGAAGGCCAGCATTCCATTCTATCGGCAGCTTGCAATGGGCTTATATCGATCCGTGCTTTGCTTTGCGGGGAAACTGATAAAGGGAGTTGCGCGATGCGCGCGGTTAGGCGAGTTCCGCGTAACCGGCGGCGCGCGCTTCGTCGGTGAACTGTTCGATGGTCGCGTAATCGGCGGGCGCGAGACGCGAAAAGCCCTGTAAACGCAGTGTTTTCGCGCGCAGCGGATCGAGCGTGCAGGCATGATCGAGCGCGTCGCGCAGCGTGGCGGCGTGCGCGTCGGGCACGGTGCGCGAGGCAATGAACGGCAAACCCGGTGCCGCCGCCGTCATGCCGATTTCGCGCACGGATTCGAGCATGTCGGGCAGTGCGTCGCGCACATAGGCGAGCGTCACGCAGTCGATGGCGGCCACATCCGCTTCGTTCGCGGCGAGGGCGCGCAACGCATTCAGATGCGAACCGACGAATGAGACCGAGGCAAAGAAGCGCGCGCCGCGCGCGGATTGCGCAACGGTGGTCGCCACTGAATGGCGTAACGCATTCATGCCGCTATGCGAGTCGGCGCTATTGCAGGCCGCGCGCAAGCCGCCGCACGCGGCGAGCGTCGTCGCGCCATTCTCATAAGCTTGCGCGGACACGACGAGCACGCTGCGATAGAACGCGCCCTCGCAACCGGGCGCATTGAACCTCGGCGTCGCGAGCAGATGCACCTGCTTGTCGAGCCCGAGCAGGCGATACGGAAAGCCGCAGGTTTGCGACATCAGCAGGTCGGGGCTGCGCCAGAGCGCGAACAGATCGCCGAGCGCTTCGTCGAGCAGCGTCATACGCTCGCGCACGCCGGCACGGCGCGCGTATTCGCCGAGCGTATCGCGCAGCAGCGCACGCCATAGCGTGCCGTGCTGCGGCGTGACGTTGTACATCGGCAGGGCGGCGATCCAGTGCGTCATCGTGTCAATCCTGCGTCAATTCTGCAAATGCCACGAGCATATAACGATTCGCGAATCCGTTATTGGAACGCGGCGCGCGCGCTTTTTATACTCGCCTTTCATTCAGGATTCGCACCACACCACACGGGAAAAAAACAATGAAGAAGCAATGGCTCGCCGCTGGACTCGTCGCATTCACGGCGCTGACTTCCGGTCTCGCACACGCGGATCGTCTCGACGACATCAAGAAGGCCGGCGTGCTGCGCGTGGCCACCTTCGACAGCAATCCGCCGTTCGGTTTCGTCGATCCGGCCACGAATCATATCGTCGGGCTCGACGTGGATTATGCGCGCGCCATCGCCGACAAACTGGGCGTGAAGCTCGAATTGCAGCCGACCAATCCCGCCAACCGCATTCCGTTTCTCGCGTCGCGCAAGGTCGATCTCGTGCTCGCGAATTTCACCATTACCGACGAGCGCGCGAAGCAGGTCGATTTCAGCATTCCGTATTTCTCGTCGGGTCAGCAGTTTCTCGCGAAGAAGGGCGTGCTGAAAACGCCGGATCAGATTTCGAGCCTGCGCATTGGCGTGGACAAGGGCACGACGAATGAGATCACGGTGCGCGATAAATATCCGCAAGCCACGCTCGTCGCTTATGACGACACGCCGTTCGCGTTCGCGGCGCTGCGCGCGGGCAATGTGCAGGCGATCACGCAGGATGGTCCGAAACTCGTCGGCCTGCTCGCCAACGTGCCCGATAAGCAGAATTACGAAATCCCGCCGTTCACGATTTCGAACGACTATATGGGCGTGGGCATTCCGAAGGGCGAGCCGCGTCTCACGTCATTCGTGAACGACACGCTGCGCGGTCTCGAAGCGAACGGCACGGCGCTGACGATCTATAACCGCTGGTTCGGCCCGACGACGAAGACGCCGCTCGCGCGTACCTTCAAGATTGGCGACAAGGTCTGATGCAATCGCTCTTTGCGGCGCTCGTGCCGCCGCATTTGCCTGCTTTGCCTGATTTACCGCTCGCGCCGAAGTATCTGCTGTGGCTCTGGCAGGGCTTCGGCGTGACGGTGGGCGTGACGCTGTGCGCCGCGTTCGCGTCGACGGTCTGGGGCGTGCTGATCGCGCTCGCGCGGCAGTCGCGCCTTGCCGTGTTTCGGCGCGCGGGCAACGGTTATGTGACGGCGTTCCGCAATTCGCCCTTGCTCGTGCAATTGCTGTTCTGGTATTTCGGCGCGGCCACGCTGCTGCCCGATGCGTGGATGCAATGGCTCAATACGCCGCACGTGCTGAGCACGCCGCTCGGTGCGCTGCGCTGGCCGTCGTTCGAATTCGTGGCGGCGTGGCTGGGGCTCACGTGCTACACGGCGGCGTTTATCGCGGGCGAAGTGGAAGCGGGCATCGCGGGCGTGGCGCTCGCGCAGCGCCATGCGGCCGCCGCGCTCGGCTTGACGCCGTGGCAGTCGTTTCGCTATGTCGTGCTGCCGCAGGCGATTCGTATCGCGCTGCCGCCGCTGTTCGGGCAATACATGAATCTGGTGAAGAATTCCTCGCTGGCGATGGCGATCGGCCTCGCCGAATTGTCGTATGCGTCGCGCCAGGTGGAAACGGAAACGTTTCAGACCTTCGCGGCCTTCGGTATCGCGACGCTGCTGTATGTCGGCGCGATCGCGCTGCTCGAAGCGGTGCTGCATTGGCGCCAATATGCGCGGACGGCCGCGCGCGGAGCACGCCGATGATGCCGTGGCATGTATTCGCGGCCAATGTGCCGTATCTGCTCGTGGGCGCGTTTCCCGACGGGCCGCTCGGCGGCGCGGCGCTCACGCTCGTGCTGGCGGTGTCGTCCGCGTTGGCGTCTGCGCTGTTGGGCCTTGCGCTCGGCATTGCGCTGGCGCTCGCGTCCGGTCCGCTGCGCGCGCTGCTGCTGCTCGTGATCGGCTTCTTTCGCGCGATTCCCGTGCTGATGCTGATTTTCTGGACGTATTTCCTGTTGCCCGTGGTGTTTCATATCGACGTGCCGGGTCTCGCGGCCGTGGTGTGTGCGCTTTCGCTGATCGGCGGCGCGTATCTCGCGCATTCGGTGCATGCGGGCATCGTGGCGGTGGGCGAGGCGCAATGGCAGGCCGGTTTGTCGCTCGGCTTTTCGCGTTTCGCGGCGCTGCGCTACGTGGTGCTGCCGCAGGCTTTGCGCATCATGGCGCCGTCGTTCGTGAATCAGTGGGTGTCGCTCGTGAAGGACACGTCGCTTGCGTATATTGTCGGCGTGGGCGAATTGTCGTTTGTCGCCACGCAGATAAATAATAGACTGATGATTTATCCGATTCCGATTTTTCTCTTTGTGGCCGCGCTCTATCTCGTGATGTGTACTGCGCTCGACCGCGTGGCGATGTCCTTGCTCGTGCGCACACGGCGCATTAAGGCACGGACGTTCGAAACGGCGCCCGCCGCGCATTGATCGCCGTGGTTTAAAAAAAGCGTCGCCGCAATTTTTAAATTCCCGACATATCGCGCTACTATCCTTCAACCGTGTTTATTTTGGAGGATCGGTAAAAGTGAAGTACGAAAACGCCTTGCAGAGTGCGATCAAAGGGCGGCTCGAACGCGCAATGGAGCTGGCCGAGCTGTTCGGCCTCTTCATTATCGGCATTGGCACCGTGGCGGCCATGGTGCATCTGATCTGGCGGATGATCAATTCCGATGGCGTCACGCTGACCGATCTGCTGCTGATGTTCCTGTACCTCGAAGTGTTCGCGATGGTCGGGCAATATCTGAAGGCGGGGCAATTGCCGGTGCGGTTCCCGCTTTATATTGCCATGGTGTCGATTGCGCGAGATCTGATTCTGCGCGCTGGCGCGAATACGGAAATCCATTTGCTGGCGTCGGCGGGTGCGATTGTCCTGATCGCCGTGGGAGTGTTGCTGATTCGCTTTGGTCAGGCGAAATACCCGAGCAGCACCGACGACAACAGCAAGAAGCACGAGCCGAAGAAAGTCGAAGGCGCGTAAAGCGCGGATTGAAGTGTTGTAAAGCGGACGTGTTGTAAAGCGCCGGGCGGCCATCGCCCGGCGTGGCGGCAGGGCAATACATTTCCACCGGCAACTTCCCCACGAGAAATCGAATTACCGTATTGCGCCATTAGACGGCTAAAGCCAGTCCGTCGCTGCGCGGATCGTGCGCGCCGCATGCCACGGATGCCAGGCCGTCGGCATCGAGGCGGATGACGCCCGCCTGTCCGGCGAGCGGACTCAGCGGTGGCAATTCGGCGATTTCGTGACCGCGCGCGGCCAGTATGTCGAACGCCGCGCGTCCCGCGTGCGATTCCAGCTTGAGGTTGTCGCGGCTGTCCGAGAACGTGCGCCCGAGCAGGAAGCGCGGCTGCGTCAGCGCCGTAAGCGGATCCATCCCATAGTCGATCAGCCGCGTGAGCAGCGCGGCGAGCGTCTGCGGCTGGCCGTCCGCGCCCTGCGTGCCGTAGAGCAGGCGCGCGCGGCCATCGACGAGATACATGCCGGGATTGAGCGTATGGAACGGCCGCTTGCCCGGCGCAATCACATTCGGATGCGCGTCCTGCTGCGCTTCGCCGCCGGGCGCGCGAAACGCCGCGCCACGGTTGTGCCAGAGGATGCCGGTGTCGCCCGCCATCACGCCGCTGCCCCAGTCGTGGAAGATCGTCTGCAAGACGCTCACGGCGCGGCCCTGGGGGTCGGTGGCGGCGAGATAGACGGTGTCGCCTTCGCGGAATCGATGCGGCCAGGCCAACGCGCGCTCGGGTGCGATGCGCGCCGCGCAGGCGGCGAGATGGGCGTCGCCGAGCAGCGTGTCGACGGGCACGGCGTGCGTATCGGGATCGGCGAGATGGCGGTCGCGGTCGATGAAAGCCTGCTTCACCGCTTCGACGAGCCGATGATAATAATCGGCGCTGCCGTGCGCGCAATCGCGCAGGCCCAGCTTCGCGAGGATGCCCATGATCTGCAGCGTCGTCACGCCCTGGGTGGGCGGCGGCAGGGTCGCGAGCACGCCTTCGCCATAGCGCAGCGTGAGCGGCGGCGCGCTGCGCACGCGCGTGGCCGCGAGGTCGTCGGCGCTGAGCGGCGAGCCCGCTTCGCGCAGGCCGCGCGCAATGCGCTGAGCCAGTGCGCCTTCGTAGAAGTCGCGCGGGCCGTTCGCCGCGAGCGTGCGCAAAGTGGCCGCGAGTGCGGGCTGGCGGAACGTCGCGCCGATGGCGGGAAGGGCGCCGCCCGGCAGGAAGGTTTGCGCGAAGCCGCGCCAGACCTGGGCGTTGCCGTATTCATCGGCGCGATACGCGGACCAGAAGTGCTGCGAGCGCGTCAGCGCGAAGCCGTCTTCCGCGAGCGCGATGGCGGGCGCGAGCAGCGCATCCCACGCGAGCGTGCCGCCCCAGCGTTCGCGGCTCGTGCGATACGCGGCCTCCCACGCGGCGACGGTGGCGGCGCTCGTGAGCGCGGACGCGGGGCCGCGCACGGGAATCGCGCCGTCGAAGGCGGGCAATTCGCGCGCTGCCTGGCCGATGCCCGAAATCGTTTCGACGGGCTCGCCGGGCGCGGCGATCAGCCAGAAGCCGTCGCCGCCCAGACCGGTGAAATGCGGCATGGTCACGCACAGCGCCGCCGCCATCGCGATAGCGGCTTCGATCGCGTTGCCGCCGCGCGCGAGCACATCGCGGCCCGCTTCGCTGGCGAGCGTGTGCGGGCTCGTGACGAGGCCGGCGCGGCCACGCGCGTTGGCGGTCGAGCTTTGCTGCCTGGTGTTCGTCGTCATCGTCATGCGGTGACTTCGGCGTCGGCGTGGCCGCCCAGGTAGGCGGCGGACAGTTTCGGATCGGCGGCCAGTTCGGCAGCCGTGCCGCTCGCGCTCACGCGGCCTTCTTCGAGCACATAGCCGCGGTCGGCGATCGCCAGCGCCATCGCCGCCATCTGGTCGACGAGCAGCATCGACAGCGACTCGCCGCGCAGATCGTCGAGCGAGGCGAACAGTTCGGCGATCACCTTGGGCGCGAGGCCGAGCGACGGTTCGTCGAGCAGCAGCACGCGCGGCTTCGACATCAACGCGCGCGCGATCGCCAGCATCTGCTGTTCGCCGCCGGAGAGCAGTCCGGCGCGGCGATGCTGGCGCTCGCGCAGACGCGGATAGCGCGCGAACATCGACTCGATGCGCGCCTCCAGTTCGCCGCGCGGCAGACGGCCCGAGGGAAACGCGCCGAGCTTGAGGTTGTCGAGCACCGAGAGTTCGGGGAAGACCTGGCGGCCTTCGGGCACGAGCACGACGCCGAGCGCGGCAATCTGCGCCGCGTCGAGGCGCGCGAGATCGCGGCCTTCGAAAGTCACGCCGCCGGCCACGGGGCGATGCAGGCCGGCGAGGGCGCGCATGAGCGTCGATTTGCCCGCGCCGTTCGCGCCGAGCAGCGCAACCAGTTCGCCTTCGCGCACCTGCACGCTCACGTCGTGCAGAACGGGCGCGGCGCCATAGCCCGCCGTCACGTTGCCCACGCCGAGCACTTCGCGCGCCGTGGCGTCGTCTTGCTCCGCGCCGCGCGCGGGGCGCAGCGCATGCAGCGCGGCGTCGTTCGATGCGCCCAGATAGGCTTCGCGCACGGCGGCGTCGGCGCGAATCGCGGCCGGTTCGCCTTGCGCGAGAAAGCGTCCTGCGTCGATCACGACAATGCGATCCGAGACGCCCATCACGAGTGACATGTCGTGCTCGACGAGGCCGACGGTCACACCCGAATCGGCGATGCGTCGCAGCAGTGCGCCGAGGCGCGCCTTGTCCTCGCTGGATAGTCCCGCTGCGGGTTCGTCGAGCAGCAGCACGGCGGGGCGCGTGGCGAGCGCGCGCGCGATTTCGACGAGGCGGCGGTCGACGTGCGCGAGGTTGGCCGCGTCGATGTTCGCGTCGCCGTGATAGCCGCAGGCGCGCAGCAGCGCGAGCGCCTGGGCGCGCGGCGCATCGCCCTGCATGCGTGCGGTGCCAAAGAGCGCGCCGAGACGGCCGCGTGTGAGCGCGAGCGTGACGTTGTCGAGCACCGACAGGCTGCCGAACAGCTGCGAAGTCTGATACGTGCGCGCGACACCGGCGCGCGCGCTTTCGAACGCGCTGCCTGCTGCCAGTTGCACCGCGCCCAGCTTGCGCGTGCCGGTTTGCGGGCGATAGAAGCCCGAGAGCATGTTGAGGACCGTCGATTTACCCGCGCCGTTCGGACCGATCAGACTGGTCACGCGCGCGGCGGGCAGGTCGAACGAAAGATCGCTGACGGCCTTCACGCCGTCGAACGTCATCGACAGTCCTTGCGCGGCGAGCGAGCGGCGCGCATCGGCGCCGAGCGGCTCAAGCGCGGCCTGAGCGGAAGCGTCCTGATCGTGCGCCGACTCGCCAGCCTGCGCACGCGGCTGCGAAACCAGCCGACGCATCAGCGCAGCCGCCACCCCGGCGACGCCATTGGGCGCGCTCCACAGCACCACGAGCAGCAGCACGCCAAAGCACAACAGACGCAGGTTTTCGAGCCCGGCCAGCAATTCGGGCAGCAGACCGACCACGGCCGCGCCCACGAGCGGCCCGGCCAGCGACCCCGCGCCGCCGATCATGACGACGAGCACGAAGAGAATCGATTGCGAAAACGAAAACATGCCGGGCGTCACCATGCCTTGCAGCGGCGCGAACAGCCCGCCCGCGAAACCGGCCAGCGCCGCCGAGAACGCGAACGCCACGGCTTTCACCACGAGCGCGTTCACGCCGATCGAGGCCGACGCCGTTTCGCTGTCGCGCACCGCGCGCATGGCCGCGCCCCACGCGCCGCGCGCGACGAGCGCATACAGCGCGAGCACGACGGCGAGCAGCGCGAGCGCGATGAGGGCGACGGCGCGCTCGCCATCGGCGAAACCGCCGAGCGCCGGGCCGAACACGTTCATGATGCCGTTCTGCCCGCCGGTGAGATCGCCGCCTTCCACGGCGCTTTGCTCGATCACGAAGGCGAACGCGATCGTCACCATCGCGAGGCCCGGGCCGCGCACGCGCAGCGCGGTGAGCGCGAGCAGCGCACCGGCGATGGCGGCGACGCCCGCGCCGAGCGCCCACGCGCTCCAGAAGCTCCAGCCGAACTGCGTGGTGAGGATGGCGACGGCGTACGCGCCGATCGCGAAGAACGCCGCGTGGCCGAACGACACCTGGCCGGTGAGCCCGAGCAGCAGATTGAGGCCGACGCCGCAAATGGCGAGCAGCACCACGCCTGCCAGCACGACGACGAAATAGCCGTTGACGTTGCAAGCGGCAAACGCGGCGGCGAGCAGCACGGCGGCGAGCGCCGCGCCTTGCCAGAGTCCGCGTGAGCGCGCCTCGCCCGCACGCGGCGCAGTCACTGCGAGGCGTGCGGCGAGAGAAAGTCGGGAATCGGTCATACCTTGCGCACCTCCGCGCGCCCGAAGAGGCCGTTGGGCCGGATCGCCAGCACGATAATCAGGAGCCCGAATGTGATGATCTGCGTGTAGCTGGAGCCGAGCGTGGCCGTGATCATCGCTTCGGCGGCGCCGAACAGCAGACCCGCGATCATCACGCCCCACGCGCTCGACAGCCCGCCCAGGATCGCCACCGCGAAGGCCTTGAGCCCGAACACGGTGCCCATGTCCGACTGCACGTTGAAAAGCGGCGCGATCAGCACGCCGGCAATGCCCGCGAGCAGCGCGGAAACCGCGAACGCAGCCGCGATGGTGCGCTGGATCGGAATGCCCATCAGGCGCGCGGCGTCGCGGTTCTGCACCACGGCGAGCATCGCCACGCCCCAGCGCGAGCGGCGCAGCACGTAGTGCAGCACGGCGGCCAGCAGCAGGCCGACCGCGGGAATCACGAGCTGCAACGGATACACGCCGAGCCCCGCGCCGCCGATATGCAGCGACGACTGCGCGAGCGGTGAGGGCAGGCTGCGCGGCTCGGTGCCGAAGGTCAGCATGACGACGTTGTCGAGCACGATGCCGAGCGCCACGGTCGCCATGAGCCAGGCGTTCGAGCCGCGCCGCGCGAAAGGCCGCACCGCGAGGCGCTCGACGACGAGCCCGTAGAGCGCGCACGCGGCCAGCGCCAGCGCGATGGCGATCGGCATGGGCCAGCCGAGCGTCTGCGCGAAGGTGTAGGCGAGCACCGCGCCGAGCATCATCGAGCTGCCCTGCGCGAAGTTGACCGTCGCGCTGACCGCGAACGTCAGATGAAAGCCGAGCGCCATGAGCCCGTACATGCTGCCGAGGCCAAGGCCCGCGACCAGCGCCGATATCCATTGCATGAGCGAATCTCCGGGGACCTGTGCCTTACTTCGACGCCATCTGGCCGCCCGCCGCGCTCACCGGCACGATGCGGTTGTCGATGAACTGCGCCCACACGTAGTCGCTGGCATTGAGCGCGTCGGGCTGCTGCGCGCTGAACGGATGCACGTAGGTCTTGATCAGCCCGTCGTAATGGTCGATTGCATAGTATCCCTTACGAATTGCATCGCCGTCGGTGGACCCGGCCTTGTCGATGGCGAGCGCGCTCAGATGCATCGCGTCGTACGCATTGGCGACGCCCACGGCGGGCGTGATGTCGTCGGCGCTCTTGATGTCGGGGTACTTCGCCTTCAGTTCGGCCACCACGCGGGCGCTGACGGGTGAGGTGGCGCCGAAGAAGCTATACGTCTGCACGAAATGCACGTTCTTCGCGTTCGGTCCCGCGAGTTCCGTGAAGCGGCCGCCCGCCGGGCCCCAGTGCGAGACGATCGGCACCTTCCAGCCCATGCGGTCGAGCGATTTCACGACCTGCGCCGACGGTCCGACGTTGCCGACCATCAGCAAGGTATCGGCGCCCGCGGCCTTCAGGCGGCCGAGTTGCGGCGTGACGTCCACGTCGGTGGCCTCGATTTTTTCGATGCCGGCCGGCTTCATGCCCTTGGCGGCGAGCGCCGCGACGATGCCTTTCTCGTTCGATTGGCCCCACGGATTGTTGACGAGCACGAGGCCCAGCTTCTTCGCGCCGAACGCCTGCTGCGCGTGCGCGACCATCGCCACGTCCACCAGTTCGTCGACGGCGGACACGCGGAACGCGAAGTTCGGATTCGCGCCGTTGTGCGTGATCTGCGTGCCCGCGGCCCACGGGTCCATGAACGGCACTTTCTCGTGATTGGCGAGCGGCACGATCGCCATGGAAACCGGCGTATCGAGGCCGCCGAACAGCACCGCCACCTTGTCCTTGTAGATCAGCTCGCGCGCGGCCAGCACGCCCTTGGCGGGATTGCCTTCGTCGTCGCGGCGCACGAGTTCGAGCTTGCGCCCGCCGAGCACGCCGCCGCTTGCATTGATCTCGTCGATGGCGATGGTCATGCCGCGCGTGAGCGCTTCGCCCGCGCGCGCCGACTGGCCCGAGAGCGCGGTGACGAGGCCGATCTTGATGGTGTCGGCGGCGTAAGCGACGCCGCACGACAGCGCCGCCGCCGTGAGCGCGAGGGCGACCGCACTGGTCTTGAACCACTGGCGGCGCGGCGAGGAAGCAGGGCGGACGGCCTTGAGGGCGGCGTGGCGTAGCGGCATGAGACGGTTCTCCAGTGAGTTTGACGGACGCGGGCGAGACCGCGGACGCGTCGCTTCACGCAAGAGCCATGCCATTTCGTTCGCGATTCGTGGAGATTGCTCGCGACATCAATAAGCACAATGTGCGAACGATATGGAACGCCAATTGCATACGATTTGAGTGGCGGATGGTTAACCATTTGCGGTGCGCCAAATCGGTTCGCGTTCGCACAACCGCGGTGCGGAATGCGCAACGACAGGCACCCCGTGATGGCCACAAAGCGGTGCACGCCGCCGCCGACTGCAATCGCACACTACGCAAGGACACAATGAGCACTACCTTTATGGACGCTGCGCCGATCGATGCGAGCACCACCCAGCGCGACGACCCGCGCTTCGGTGCGCTGCGCACGCATGGACGCTTCGACTATCAGCCGATCGTCGCGCGCGATACGTATTGCTGGCCCAATGGCGCGCGCCTCGCTGTCTATCTCGGCTTCAATCTGGAGCACTTCGCGTTCGGCGAAGGGCTGGGCGCGAATCTCGGTCCGCTTTCGCCGCAGCCGGACGTGCTCAACTACAGCTGGCGCGAATACGGCAATCGCGTGGGCGCGTGGCGCTGCCTCGATCTGTTCGACGATCTCGCGTTGCCGGCGGGCATCGTCATGAATACGGCGCTGCTCGATCATTGCCCGGAGTTGATCGAAGCCTGCGTGAAGCGCGGCGACGAACTGATCGCGCACGGGCACACCAATGCGCATCGGCAAAGCGACTTCGAGCGCGCACACGAACGCGATCTGATCGTGCATTGCCGTGAGCGGCTCGCGGCGCTCACGGGTGAAGCGCCCACGGGCTGGCTGTCGCCGTGGATCTCGGAGACGCTCGACACGCCCGATCTGCTCGCGCAGGCGGGCTATCGCTATACGCTCAACTGGTGTCACGACGACCGTCCCGTGCGCATGCGCACCGAACATGGGCCGCTGTGGTCGATTCCGTATCCGCAGGAAGTGAACGACATTCCGATGATCGTCGGGCGGCATCTCGACGGCGCCGCGTTCGCCGACATGATCGTCGATCAGTTCGACGAGATGCTCGCGCAGGCCACGCACCCGACGCGCGGGCAGCCGCTGGTGATGGGGATCGCGCTGCATCCGTATCTGGTGGGGCAGCCGTATCGCCTGCGCCATCTCCGACGCGCGCTCGCCCACATCGCACAGGCGGCGCGCGCGGGCACGATCTGGATGACGACGCCAGGCGCGCTCGGCGCGCACATGGACGCGCTGGAGGCCGGGGGCGAAGCCGCAGTCGGCAGCCAATCCGGTAACGATAGAGCGGCGACGATCCGCTAAACTGGCTCACGATTCCCGTTACCCACGCCTGCGCCGCACGCCTTGCACATCATGTCCACTAGCCGACCGACCCGACCTGACCGATCGATTGCCGCGAAAAAAGCCGCCGTCAAGAAACCTGCCGCGAAGCAAGCCGCCGCGAAGCAGTCCAGCGTGCGCGAAACGAGCCACGAAGCGAGCGCGAGCGAGCCTGACGCGATGCAGACCGAAACGGGCATCGAAATGCAGATGTACCGTTCCATTGTCGATGGCGTGCTCGCGCACCGGCTCACGCCCGGCACGAAACTGCCGGAGCCGGAGTTGTGCCAGCTGTTCGACGTGGGCCGTGCGAGCGTGCGGCGCGTGCTCGAAAAGCTCGCGCACGACGGCATCGTCACGCTGCGGCCCAACAAGGGCGCGGTGATCGCGGAGCCCACGCCCGAAGAAACGCGCACGATTTTCGAGGCGCGCCGCGCGCTCGAACGCGCGCTGGTCGAACTGGCCGTTGCGCGCGTGACCGATGCCGACCTCGCGCAATTGCGCAAGCAACTCGACGACGAACACGCGGCCATGCACCGTTTCGATCAGCCTTCATGGGCGCGTCTGGCGAGCGATTTTCATCTGCGCGTGGCGGCGCTGGCGGGCAATGCGGTGCTGCAACGTTATCTGGTCGAACTGGTGTCGCGCTGCTCGCTGATCGTCGGGCTGTATGAGCCGCCGGGCTATGCGCCCTGCGAGCACGACGAACACGCGGCCATCGTCGAGTGCATTGCACGGCGTGATGCTGAAGGCGCGATTGCGCGCATGCAGGCACACCTCGTCGATCTCGAACAGCGCATCGAAACCACTCGCATGCGCGGCGAAAAGAGCCTTGCCTCGCTGCTCGGGCTGGCTGAACCGAAAGAACCGAAGGCGGCCAGCGTGCGCGGCTGATGCGCGCGGCGCGGCGCCGCGAACCGAACGAACGCCAACGAACGCACATGAAGGTGCGGGAACGCTATGGAAATCGACTTCAACGAACTCACGGCCTACGAGCGCTACAAGCTGATGGCGGGCCTCATCGTGCCGCGTCCGATCGCACTCGTGACGACGCTGAGCCCCGGCGGCGTGATCAACGCTGCGCCGTTCTCGATGTTCAACATGCTCGGCGAGGAGCCGCCGATCGTGATGCTGTCCGTGAATCGCCACGACGACGATTCGCTCAAGGACACCGCCGCCAATATCCTGCGCGAGCGCGAGTTCGTCGTGCATCTGACCGACGAAGCGATCGCCGCAAAAATGCATGCCTGCGGGGAGCGTCTGCCTGCTTCGGAGAGCGAGCTTGCGCATGCGGGATTCACGTCGGTGCCATCGACGCGCGGCGGTCCGCCGCGTATCGCCGAAGCGCCGGTGGCGTTTGAATGCACGCTATGGGAGACGCTCGAAACACCGAGCCGCCATATCTTCATCGGACGCGTGGAACGACTGCATGCGCGCGACGATCTGATCGACCGCGAGCGCTGTCGCGTGCGTTTGCAGCATTACTTTCCGGTCGGGCGTTTTGGCGCGAGTTTTTATGTCGATACGCGCAATCGATTTTCTATGGAAGGGCAGGGTGGTGCGGGGGCTGCGAGTACGGCGGTGGATGAGATGTGAGGCGGTGCGGGAGGGGGTATTTTGGCACGTTTATAACGTGGCATTGCTAATCGAATGCTGTCGATTATTCGCCTCAGATAGCGAAGGTGTCAGCATCGGAGCAGTGCTGCGGCGCCGTCGCCCTCTGCCATCCACGCGAACGTCTGCTGCCAGCGCTGAAGCCGTCGTCGCGCTGGGCAACGACGGCTCAATTTCCGCGCAAAGCGGCAATGACAGGTCGAATTACCAGCTAAACCGGTAGCCAGCCTGACCGAACACATTGCGGCGGTATTCGCCACCCAGACTGTGTTCGTATTTCACGCTCGCATAGACTTCGGAATGCTTGCCGAAGCTGCCCGTGATCCCAAAGCCCACGTCATACCAGGTCTTCTGCATCGCGTTGTCGAACGGCGTATCGCCGACCGTCGTTTGCCCCGGCGAGAAGAAGTCGTGCAGCACGTCGGCCGTGAAATACGGCGTGACGCTCGACGTCTTCGAATCGTTGCTCAGGTTCGCGCTGAACACACGGAAGCCGATCCGGCCGCGCAATCCATTCGTCGTGTTCGAGCTTACCTGTGCGATGCCGTCATCAAAACCATTCAGATGCAGGTATTGATAAAGCAGTTGCGCTTGCGGTTCGATCGCCACGCCGGTCGCGCCGATCGCGAACGGCTTGCCCACCTCGCCCGAGACACCCGCGCCCACGCCATTCTGGCTCGCGCTGCCGCCGTAGATATCGCCGTAACGGTTGTGGTAGTGCGTCAGCTGGCCCACGCCGTCGAAATAGGTGCCGTCGGGCAGATATTTCGTCCAGTAGCCGCCGATCGATTGCGCTTGCGTCTCGACACTGCCGGTTGCATCGGACAGGCCCGCGATGCTGCGCGCGCTATCGGCGAAGTTCGCCGATGTCGAGCCGATCGTGATCGTCGCGCCGGTGTGCGTGCTGCCGCCGTTGGTGTCGCGCGAGAGCGTCCAGTCCTTGCCGAACTGCGCGAAGAACGTGTGTTCGTCGGTGGAGAAGCGGTCGCCTGCGTCGGCTTCGAGATTCTGCCCGCCAATGCGGCCCCACACGCCATTCACACTATTCCCGTGCGCCGGTTGCGCGGCATCGAGATTCGCCACATCGCCGACGCGTTCGTGCAGGCGTCCGAGAATATCGAAGCCGTAGTCCGCATCGAGCAGCGGCGTGACGGAATAGCCAACGGTTGCGGGACGATAGGCCACCACGCCGCCGCTGCCGACAGCGGACGAGTCCGAGGGCGACGTCGTTTGCGCGGCTTCGAGTTCCGAGCGCAGATACCAGCTGTTCGCATCGGCCGCACCGCCGCGATACAGCAGGTACTCATAGGCGCCCGCCTGAACCGGCGTCGCGAGATGGAAGCTGTTTGCGCTCGACGTGCCGTTGACCTGAACCAGCTCGATGCCATCGCCAACGGTCAGCGCGCCCGTGCCGGACGCGTTCAGCTTGATCGCAGTGGTGCCGCTCGCATTGCCGCCGACCACGAGCCGGTCGCTCTGCGAATCCGCGCCGCCCGCGTTGAGCACCGTGTTGAGCACGAGCAGGCCGTTCGTGGCCGAGTAGTTACCCGCGACATCGAGCACGTTGCCGATGCTGCCCGACGCGGCCGCCAGATTGATGACGCCCGCGTTGTTCAGATCGCCGCCGATGGCGAGCGTGCCGTTGGTCGACGACGCAAATGCGGCCAGCGCGTTGGCAGCTGCGATCGTGCCGTTGTTGTCCACCGAACCGGACACGGTGCCGTAGCCGCCGAGCATCGCGCCCGCCGCGACCGTGGTGAGACCCGAGGCGATGGAGGCGTTGGTGTGCGCCGCGTCGCCGATCGCGAGCGCGCCGGAGAGCACGTTCGTGTCGCCCGTGTAGGTGTTCGCTGCGGTGAGAATCGTGGTGCCCGTGCCGACCTGATTCACGACGCCGGTGCCACTCACCAGATTGTCGAAGGTGAACACGTCACTGCGGTCGAAGGCGAGCGTGGCGTTATCGGTGATGTCGCCGATGACGCTGCCGCTCGTGCCGCCATTGCCGATCTGCAACGTGCCTTGCTGGATCGACCAGGGCGTGGAGGTGGTGCCCGTGCCGATCAACGCCCACGTGCTCGTGCCGGTTTTCTGGAAGGCGGTGAAGTTCTGGTATTGCGCCGTTGAACCGATCGACGAAACGTCGAACACGTCGTTCGCCGCGCCGCCAAGTTTCAGCGTGTTCGTCGCCAGAGCACTGGCGACGACTTCGCCAACAATGTTCGATCCCGCCTGGAGTTCGAGCGTTAATGGCGAAGCTGCGCCGCCCGTCATTCGGATCGCGATGTCCTGACCGGCCCCTGCCTCGATTGTGCCGCTGTTGACCAGGCTCAGCCCAGTCGAGGCTGCAATGGCGATTGCGCTGTTGCCTCCGACGATCGTCCCCGTGTTCGTGATGGACGAGGTCTTCCCTGCAACCCGAACGCTGATAGCAACAGCACCGACCGCGGTCCCCGACAGGTCATTCCCGCCCTTGATCGTGCCGTTATTGATGATCGTTCCGCCGTTGACGCCATAGGTGATGCCTGTTCCGGCCGATCCTGTTCCATCGACGTCATCGCCCCCGGCGATCGTTCCATTGTTGGTCAGTATCGTGCCACGGCCAATGGTGACGCCCACCCCAGACGTACCTGTTGCAGAGGCACTTCCGCCTTTGAGCGTGCCGTTGTTGACGAAGGTGACGGCAGTCAGCAATGCGCCCGCGCCGCCGACTTGACCCGCTCCAGCCGCGCCGCCCGTCATCGTCCCGTTGTTCACAGCGGTCGTGGTTGTGGCCACTCCTGTCAGCTGTATCGGTGTCGCCGATGTGGTCGTGGTTGCCGGCGTGCCGACGAATGTGCCGTCAAATGTCAGCGGTGTCCCCGACCAGACGACGTTGCTGCTGCTTGTCAACGTGTAACCGTTCGTATCGAGCGTGATCGCCTTCGTTGCCTGCGGCAGAGTGCCACCGGCCACTGAAAAACTGCTGGTCAGCAGGATCGTCGAGCTGGCGTCGCTCGACGCATTGGCATCGCTGATGGCCTGAGACAATTCGGTCGAGTTGGATACCAGGTAGGTTGCGGCGTGACCCGATTCGGGCAGTGTTCCCGCAACGGCGAGCGTGAGGCACGAAAGAGAAAAAAGGTCACGTCGCTTGCTGCGCGTTGATTCCTTCTTCGAAAAGCCGCTTTTACTGCGTCTCCCTGCTGAAGCGCTGAAACCACCACCCATGCCTTGCACTTTCAATTCCGACCTCCGTTCTGATTATTTAATCAACCGCCGCAATTCTTATCGGCGCGAAAGATATCAGAACGATTGGTAAGAATTTGGTGGTGAAAATGGCCATGCAGCGGCAGAGCAACAGTCGATGCGCAATGAATCCCAAAGGAAAAGGAGTGACGGATTTCCTTCGAAATCCTTTAACTACAAGGAGATAGGGGGTGTTTTGGCTTGGCTTGTGGTTCGCCTATGGAACAAAATGTGGCGCGCCCGATTCAACGCAGGCGACGCAGCCAAAGTGGGTTCAGTTGAAAATAAATAGCTTTTAACGTCTTTTGGAACTTCGATAACAATTTATATGCGAAGTATTTATTTCGTATGAGTAATGCTGTGTGGTCTTTCCCGATTCCGTTGTGGGCGCATCGAAATAATGTGAACGATTGTCAAGTTGATGCATGTGTAGACAAGCATCACCGTTTATGCGCAGGCATTTCAATATCGCGAAAGCTGCCGCCCGGCGAAATGATTTCGGGGAGCCTGAAATTCTTTCCGGTAGGCGAATAAGCCAGGCAATCCGCCGGTCATGACAAAGAGAATGTTTTTATCCGATGCATAACGACCTGACGTGACACCTTCAATCAGCCCCGCGAACGCTTTACCGCTATAGACGGGATCGAGCAGCAGTCCTTCTTGCGAGGCCAGCAACCGGACGGCGCTGCGCATGGAGTCCGTGGGTAATCCGTAGCCTTGCCCGAGTTGCGAGGCGTCGACGCGAACGGCATCGGGCGCAATCTCCCCCTGGAAATTGAGGATGCGGGTCGTCTGTCTTGCTTTGTCGAGCGTGATGCGATGAGCGTCTGCGGCAGGGGCATAGACGGTGTAGGCGTCGATTTCGATTGCGCCGTAACCGAGCGCCGCAAACCCGGCGACGAGCCCGGCATGCGTGCCTCCACTTCCATTCGGCACAACGACACGATCGAAGTGCAGGCCGGCAACCTTCGACTGTTGCACGATTTCGGCTGCGCAAGCCGCATAGGCGACGCAGCCAATCGGACTCGATCCACCGAACGGGCAGACATAGACCCGGCGGCCAGCGGCGCGCAATTCATCCGCGCGGGCGTTTGCGTAGGCCATCGCATCGGCGCAAGCCGGCAAGTCGTGCACGCGCGCGCCGAACAGGCTATCGAGCAAGACGTTGCCGCTTTCGACGTAGTCGGCGTCCTCGCGCGGCACCGATCGTACGAGAACGACCTCGCATTGCAGGCCCGCGCGGGATGCCGCAGCCGCAGTCAGCCGCGCGTGATTCGACTGCCGCGCGCCCACCGTGATGACCGTGTCGGCGCCGCCTTGCAATGCTTCGCCGATCAGGAGTTCCAGCTTCCGCAACTTGTTGCCGCCACCTCCCACGCTACCCAGGTCGTCCCGCTTGACATAGATGTTCGCACCTCCGAGATGCGCGCTGAGGCGAGGCAACGCGTGGATTGGCGTTGCGCCGTCAAGAAGACGATATTGCGGTAACCGGATCGAAGAATCGAAGCCGAACAAACCCTCGGAGCGCACTCGTGCATTGCGCGCGAAAGCGGCTGACATGTCGATACTCATGCAAGCACCTTGTGGCGATGAATGGCTGCAAGACAGATCTGCTCGCACAGATGCGAGAACTCAATGCCGGATGCCGCTGCGGACTGCGGGAGCAGGCTCGTAGCGGTCATGCCGGGCAGCGTGTTGACTTCGAGACACCACAGATTTCCCTGAGCATCGAGTCTGAAGTCAGTGCGGCTGTAGCCGTCGAGTTCCAGCAGTGCATGAGCACGCAAGGCGATGCGTTGCGCCGCTTCCAGCGTGTCCGCGGGCAAGTCGGCCGGAAACTGTTCGACCACATGGCCTGCCTGATATTTCGACCGGTAGTCGAAAACCTCACCAGCCTTCACGAAGATTTCACCGACACTCAACGCGCGCGCGCCCAGCACGCCGACCGTAAGCTCCCGGCCCTCGATGTATTGCTCCACCATCACCTGGGTATCGAACCGGCGAGCGAGCTTCACCGCGTCGTCCAGTGCATCGGGAGCGCGCACCAGCGACAGTCCAACGGTCGAGCCTTGCCGATTCGGTTTGACGATGAGCGGATAGCCGACGCGCCTGACTATGTCATCGGCGTCGCCCGGCAGCATCGACCAGCGGGGCGTACGGATGCCGCCCGCGGAGAACAGGCGCTTCGCAACGTTCTTGTTCATGGCAATCGCGCTGCCCACGTGCCCGCTGCCTGTGTAGGGCACGCCCGCCATGTCGAGCATCGCCTGAATGGTGCCGTCCTCGCCTGTGCCACCGTGCAGTGCGAGAAACACGACATCGGCATCGGTCAGTTCGCGAAAACGGAGCAGGTCGAAAGCCGCCGACGGCAATTGGGCCAAGACATTGGGCGGCGGCGGTGTGTCGTTCACGCTCGACGTCAGGATGCGCGCGTCCTCTTCTGGCGAGAGTGGGCCGAGTGCCGTGTCGATGGCCGCCACGCTGTGACCGATGCTGCGCAGTGCCTCGATCACTTGAGCCGCGCTGGAAATCGAGACCTCTCTCTCTTCGCTGGTGCCGCCGAAAAGTACCGCGATCTTCAGTTTGGGGTCGTGCATTGTTCTCTTCACGCGATGAAAAATAGTGGGGGACAGCGCAACGTTCCCTCGCGCGAAATGTAGCGGGGGAAAAATCCGTCCGTTCTGTTGCTACTGGCTGGCCACTGTAAGTTGCCATTTCATCCATGTATGTTTATTGTTTTTGGCGTAATGCATTAGCCAATCTTAATGATTTGTCGGGTGGAGGTGAGTGTTGGAGTTCGGTCGACTGAAGGCGCTTCTGGAACTCGCGAGGCATGGGACGATGGCGGCCGCTGCGGAGGCTTTGCACCTGACGCCATCAGCCGTATCACAGCAGATTGCTCAACTGGAAGAGGAGGCGGGCGTTCAACTGACGGAACGAATCGGCCGCGGCGTCAGGTTGACGCCGGCCGGTCACGCATTGGTCACGCATGCCGAACGGGTGATGGTTGTGCTGGACGAGGCGCGTTCGGAGCTGGCGGAGTTGCGGCGCGAGATCGTCGGAGAACTTCGTATTGCTGCGTTTCCTTCGATTGCTTCGCTCATCCTGCCTGATGCGGTCAAGCGGTTGCGGCTCGCCTGGCCGCGGCTGGAAATCGGACTGGAGGAACTGGAGCCTATTGATGCGGTTGCGGCGCTGCGGGCGTGGCGAACCGACATCGCGCTGATCGACGATCTATCGATCGAAGCCGGTAAAGACAGAGAGAACATCGAGCTGGTCCCGCTCGCAGAAGATGTCCTTTACGTGGCGGTCGCGACGGATCATCCGTTGAGCAAAAGGCGATCGCTGGGTGTTGCCGATCTCCGTGACGAAACCTGGGCGATGGAATCGACGTGGAGCACCTTCGGCCGTTTCGTCATTGAGTTATGCCGCCGCGCCGGCTTCGAGCCTCGTATCAACGCGAAATGCCGCGGCTCCGAAATGGTCGAAGCGATGGTGGCCTCCGGCTGCTCGGTATCGGTTGCTCCTGGCCTGCGCGTGCTGCGGGCGCCTGCCGGTGTGGCGTGGATCAAGTTGAAGCCGGAGGTGCGTCGCAAGATTTATGTCGCTTATCGTCGCGGAGAACGTAATCATCCAACGATCAAGGTGTTCGTCGAGGAAATCGTTCGGGCGGTATCGAGCATTCCGGGCTAGTTGAGTCGAGTCCTTCGCTTCCCGAGCCCGGACCGGGGCGTCTTTCGCTCAGACTGATAAGTAATGCTGACAAAATTAGCGCGATGGAAATCCAGCTTGCGGTATTCGGAACCTGATGAACGATGAAAATCGAACTGAGGGTACCGAACACCGGTATCAGCAGTGAAAGCGGCGCAACGGTCGAGGCTGGATATTCGCGCAATAGCAGGTTCCAGCCCCAGTAGCAGAAGTGCGTCGCGGCATACACCTGGAAGGCCAATGAGAACAGCGCGACGGCGCTCACGTGCGATGCGAGCGCGACGAAGGGCTGTGATCCGTACAAGCACCAGGTGAGCAGGAACAGCGGGATCGGCGGAATCAGGCTGGCCCACACCACGAATGCCAATATTTCCCGCACCTTCGAAATCTTGATCACGACGTTGCCGATGCTCCACGCCAGCGCGCTGACCATGACCAGCGCGAAGCCGATGGTGGTTGCCTTGCCGGGGCTGCCGTGAAGGATGCCGATCAGTCCGGCCGCTGCCATGACGATACCGGTCATCTGAGACGCCATCAGCTTTTCCCGAAAGAGCACGACGCCCCAGCCGAGCGTGAAAAAGGCGCTGAACTGAATCAATAGCGACGCGTCTCCAGGCGGTACGCCCATCGAGATGCCCAGATTGATCAACGCCCACATCGCGACACCAAAGATCAGTCCGTATGCGGCCAGCCATCGGTTGGCCACGTTCGGTTTTCTCACCACGAACACCCACGGAAACGCGGCGAACGTGAACCGTATCGCGGTCAGGAGTAGTGGATTGATCTGGGCTAGGCCCAGTTTGGTGATGGGGAAATTGAGTCCCCAGATTGCCGTGACGAAGACGGCGAGGATCAGGTGCTTTCTTTGCATGGTCGGCGGGCGCGTTGGAGAAAGTCAGGGCAGGGAGCGTTGGCACAGAGGAGAATGTGCCTCGCCGACGGCTGGCCCGCCTTCGATTCAAGGTCATTTATGTTTAAAATTGGGCCATGCCTGAAATTGCCCTTGATCCGCACGAAAACATACCGCGCGATGTGGTCGTGACCGCGCAGACCTATGTCGATGGCGAGCGGTTTCCATCCCATAGTCATCGCCGTGGTCAGTTCGCCTATGCGGCAAGCGGCGTCATTACGGTAGAAACCAACGAGGGCAATTGGGCCGTTCCGCCGCTGAGGGCGATCTGGGTGCCCGCGGGCCTCGCGCATGCCATGCAGATGCGCGGCCCCGTCACGATGCTCAATACCTACATCCGCCCGCAGGCAGCGCGGCGCGTGGGCTTGCCTGAACATTGCGAGGTGTTTGGCGTTTCTCTGCTGCTGAGGCAACTGCTGGAGCAAGCCGTCGATCTTCCTGCCCGATATCGCACGGAAGGGCGCGAGGGGCACCTGATGGGGCTCTTGCTGCATGAGATCGCCGACATGCCCGCGCTGTCACTCAATGCGCCGTTGCCTGGCGAGCCGCGTCTTGCGCGAGCGTGCGGCGATTTCCTGGCCAAGCCCTCGCTTGAGATCGGCATCGATGAGATGGCCGCGAGCGCCGGCATGAGCCGCCGCACGTTCACCCGCCAGTTCCGCCTGCACACGGGCATCAGTTATCTCGAATGGCGGCAGCAGGCTTGCCTGTTAGCCGCCGTGGTGCGGCTAGGTCGCGGCGAACCCGTCACGCGGGTGGCCATGGAGCTTGGCTACAGTAGTCCGAGCGCGTTCTCGACGGCGTTCAAGGCGGCACTGGGTGAAGCGCCTAGTCGGTACTTTGCGCAATGAGCCGCGGCGTGCCGCCCTGGTTGGCCGGGAGCGGGCGCCGACTCCGCCTGGATGATTCCGTCTGTGTGCGGCTGCTATCTTTGAGTCGCGTGCATCCGAATGTCGGCGTCCGGCGCACGACGAACGGCTGTACATAGTCGGTGGAGGATCGCGCTCCGCTATGCAGTTGAACGACTGGTGGAATGCGACCCCGTTGCGGACCTTCAGTGAGTCGAAAGAAAATGTCCGCCAACTCTTGCGTGTCGTTCAGATGATGCGTCGACGATGATCGACCCGTTTGCAATTGGACATGTCCTTGCAATGTTGGAGGCGCCGCTTTAAGGTACTGCGGACTCCGATCTCCCACCATCAGCAGCACTGGTATGTCGACCGCACGGAGATCGTTCAGGTGGTCGTTCATGTAGGCGACGACTTTGAAGTCGTAGTGCATGGCGCGCATTAACTCCCTGAGTGGTGCATACGAGGCGGACTAACGTTCCATCTCAATCGTCATCGTCGCTTTTGCCAACTGCTGGTAATGCGCAACGAATCCGACGACCGCCGGTGTCGCGGTTGCCTCGACCGGGAGCTTCGGGACTTTCAGCGCGGTCACGGTGATCAGATAGCGATGCTTTTCGCCCTGCGGCGGGCAGGGGCCGAGATATGCCGTGCTTCCCGTGTCGTTGCGGATGGGCAGCGCGCCGGCCGGCAACTTCGCGACGTCGGTGCCCGCACCCGCCGCGAGCGAGTGAACGGATGCGGGAATGTCCGCCACGACCCAGTGCCAGAAACCCGATCCCGTCGGGGCGTCGAGGTCGTACATCGAGATCATCAAGCTCCGCGTTTCGCCTGGTTCGCCCGACCACTTGATCGCGGGCGACACGTTGCCGCCATGACAGCCGAAGCCGTTTGAAATCTGCGCATCGCGAAACCGACCGTGTCCGATATCGATGCTCTCAATAGCAAGGTCACCGGCGCGTGCATGACTCGCACACATGGCCGCGGCACTCAAAACGGCTGTCCACATTGTCTTTTTCATCGGATAGCTCCTTGGGCTGATCACGCGATGACTCGTCGAACGCCGAGCCTGAGCACGATTGTTGCGATCTCCATCGATGTGAACAAGACAAGCAGCGATACCGGTATTCGCGCTACTCGGCACACGTTGACCCTCGATATCGCCGTCGGCGAAGGCCGGTCGCCTTTGGTCAATCATGTGGGAGTCAAACTTGAGTAATGCCAATGCCGAGTTGAAGGTCGGCGACCTCGATCTCACACTGGCCGATCTGTGCGTCGATGGCGCGCTCGCATTAGGCGCGGAAATCGAGGGGCGGGTGAAACAGCGAACGCTTATCGAATGAACAATGTCGTCTCGACCATGCCATCCCAGATTGCGAACGAACTGCCTGTCTCTGGCGAACGGCTGAATGTGGCCACCCACCGCGCTGATGATGATTCACGCAGTTTGATCCGCTGGAATCAGCATCATCGCCTTTCCTCCGAGTTTCGGCGCAAGCTTCTGCTGGACCGCGACCACCGACGGAAGCGGACGCCATGCCACGGTCATGCTATCGACAAGGCCCGCTTCGTTTAGATGCATGTGATCCATGCCGTCAATCACGTGCTCACCGAATCTGATCGTGAACACAGCGACAAAGTCCGCACCGTCGCGCAAGAGAAGCTTCGGCTCGAAGGCGTCCACTGTCGCGAGAAGCTGCGTCAGCACAGCTGCGACGCGCTCCTTCCCCACGAACGGGGCAGGCACGATTGGACTTCTAAGGACGACATTATCTGCCATGTGGACCTTGGTCCCTTCGACGTCGCGATTGCCCATGGCCTGGAGGTAAGCGTCGAGATGTTCAGTGGTGACCATAACAATATTCTCCTGGAAGAACCGATGCGCCGGCACGGCGCGTTGAGTTGCCAAAACACTGGCGCTCCCATTGTTCGATCACTGCACACAGGTGCGCCAAGGACTGGATGAAGCGCGGCCGGCATGGTGCTCGTGCGGGCCGCCTCTCAAATCCATCGTAAAGCCGTTGACCCCTCATCAGTAATCGGGGTAGCGTTCATATATGTCATGACAAAAATGTCACGAATCCCACGTGGGGGAGCTAATGTGGAAAACCTGAGTGCGCTGGGCGGGCTGGAAGTCTTTGTTCACACTGCGCGAACGCGGAGCTTTGCGGCCACAGGGCGGGAACTCGGCATCTCGGCGTCGGCCATCAGCAAAAGCATTTCGAGGCTTGAAGAGCGCGTTGGCGTGCGGCTTTTCCAGCGCAGCACGAGAAGCGTCCGGCTGACGTCGGAAGGCGAGGTCTTCCTGGAGCGGTGCAGACGGATTTTCGGGGAAGTTCAGGCGGCCGAAGATGAACTCAGCGCAATGGCTCAACATCCTCGAGGAAGACTAAGGGTGGGGCTGTCACTTTCGGCGGGACTACCATTTCCGGTACTTTCCGCGTTCATGGAGCAACATCCCGAGATTGAACTCGATCTTGATTTCACTGATCGACTGGTCGATGTCATCGATGAAGGATTTGATGTCGTCATTCGCGGGAGTGCGCTTCGGGATTCACGGCTGGTATCTCGTCCGCTGGGTTCCTGGCACGCTTGTCTGGTCGCCGCGCCGGAGTATCTGAAACGAAACGGAACCCCCAGGAATCCGGACGACCTTTTGAATCATGCATGTCTGCACTATCGTTGGACGCCCACTGGAAAACTGTACGAATGGCCTCTGCGGCATTCGACATTCACAGCGGCAGGCTCGTCGCTGCCTTTGACGGCGGTGTGCAACAGCCTGGACATGTTGCTTTATATGGCGATGGCAGGACGTGGGATCGCATGCGTGCCCGATTTTTCTGTCAAGAACGCGCTCGCCGATGGCCGCTTGAAAGCCATACTGCACCCGTACGTGACGGACTCCAACAGTATCCACGTGGTGTGGCCGAGCAGTCGGAAAATGACGCCAAAAGTGCGGGTATTCGTGGACTTCGTGCACGCTCATTTCGGCAAGCACCTGGTCACTAAATCCGAAGAGCCGAAACGACAAAAGGCTCGGCGGCCGGCTTGAATGCCGATTCTTCGGGTCGTGTAAAAACGAGCAGAATGGCCCTCCGGTGACGCCCTGTTGGCAGCGCAGTTGTGTTAGGCCGAGGCGCAGGCAGGTGACGTGATCGTGCTTGCTGGCAAACGACGTCGGCGCGCCGGGGTTCACTCGCCTGCCAGCTTCATTGCACGCACCGACTTCACGAACCCGAGAATCCTGATGACCCGTTTTAGGTTGCAGGCCAGCACGTGCAAACTCATTTCTGCGGCTACATGGCCAAGTACGCGCGTCTGGAAATGCGTCGCCCTCATCCGGTGCTTGAGTGTGCCGAACACGTGCTCGACCGTCCGCCGTCGCATCGTCATGGCGTCGAGCTGGCGATCCAGCCTGGACTGCATCGCCTCAAGCACCGCTTCGTGACGCCGGTAGTCGGTGGGTGGCCGAACAGCAGCATTGAGAAAATCGCAGCTCAAGCACCTGGCCGCATCGCGCGGCGCCATACCGGTGCCCCTCAACTACAGTGGCAGTCGTCGATTGATGTTCTGTAAGAGTGGCCCCGCAACAACTCACGCGCGCACTTCACATCCGCGTCTCATTCCCACCAAAACCCATCGACGCTTCCCCCCCGCTACGAATCAACCGCCTTCTTACCCATCGACGCCAGCTTCAACGAAAGCCCCGCTGCATGAATGCCCGAAGCGGCAGCCTCGGGTAGCGCCGAGTCGCTGACGATATGGTCGAAGCGTTCCAGCCCGGCAATCTTGTACGTGCTGAAGGTGCCGTATTTCGCGCTGGTCGCGAGCAGCACGGTTTGCTCGGCCACTTCCATCGCCGCGCGCTTTACGTCGATCTTGGGCGGCGAGGGCGTGGTCACGCCGCGGCGCAAATCCCACGAACTCGCCGAGATAAACGCAACATCCACAGCGAGCTGGCGCAGCGTCGCCGCCGCGAGTTCGCCGACGCTCGACTGGTTCGCATGGTCCAGCAGGCCGCCAGTGTGAATCGCGGCGACATGCCCGGCGTTCATCAACTCCTGCATGATCGGAAAGTCGTTGGTGATGACCGTGATGTCGGGCAGCGCGAGAATGTGCGGCACCAGCGCGAGCGTGGTGGTGCCCGCGTCCAGATACGCCGTCATGCCGGGCCGCAGAAACGACGCCGCGACTTGCGCGATCGCGCGCTTTTCCGTGGGATCGATCAGCGCCTTCGAGACATGGCTCGGCTCGGTCGCCAGCTGGCTCGCCACGCGCACGCCGCCGGGCACCGAATGCACGAGCCCTTCGCGCTCCAGCAGCGCGATATCGCGCCGCACCGTCATGTGCGAGCAGCCCAGCGACTCCATCAACTGATGCAGCGACAGCACCTTGTCGCGCCGCAGCAGGCGCAGCATGGCTTCGCGACGCTGATCGGGAATCAGCGGCGCCGTCTGGGTTTCGTCGGGTTTGGTCTTGCTCGGCATACGGAATCTCTGCGGGGGCCGTTCGGAACGCCGCTATGTTAACCGATGTTAACGGCCGATCAACGTGCTCAGCAGCATCACGCCCGCGAGCCCGACCAGCGATTGCAGCGAGAGCATGAGCGTCCACGTGCGCAGCGTCTGCGCGACGGAGAGCTGGAAGTATTCCTTGAACAGCCAGAAGCCGGAATCGTTCACATGCGAGAGCATCACCGCGCCCGAGGCCGTCGCCAGCGCCATCAGTTCCGGCGAGACGCCCGGATGCGCCACGAGCAGCGGCGCGACGATACCGCTCGCGGCCACGGTCGCCACCGTCGCCGAACCCACGCAGATGCGCAGCAGCGCGGCGAGCGCCCAGGCGAGCAGCAGCGGGCTGATCGCCCAGTGCATCGAATGGTCGACGATGATCGTGTCGAGGTGAATCGACTTGAGCATCTGGCTGAAGCCGCCGCCCGCGCCCAGAATCAGCAGGATCGTGCTCAGCGGCGCCACGCCCTTGTTGACCATTTTCTGCATCGTCGCCAGCGCGTAGCCGCCGCGCACGCCCAGCGCGAACCACGCGAACACCACGGCGGCGAGCAGCGAAAGAATCGGGTCGTTGAGTGCCTGGAAGAACACGAACGCGCCGCTGTCTTTCGCGACATGCCCCATGCCCACCGTGCCCGCCAACATCAGGCCTGGCGGAATCAGCAGCGAGATCACGGACAACGGCAGCGAGGCCGTCGATTCGCGCACGTCCTCGCTGCGCGTGCCGCCGGGGCCCGCCGCGAGATCGGGCGCGGGGCCGAAGAAACGCCGCGCCGCGAGCGTGAATAGCGGGCCGCAGAGAATCGCGCTCGGAATCGCAATCGTCAGCCCGTAGAGCAGCGTGAGCCCCGTATTCGCGTGATAGGCCGACACCGCCTGCGTGGGCGCCGGATGCGGCGGCAGCAAGCCGTGCGACACGTACAGGCCCGCCGCGACCGGCAAGCCGATATAGAGCAGATGGCTGTTCGTGCGCCGCGCGATCGTGTAGACGAGCGGCGCGAGCATGATGAAGCTCACGTCGAACAGATGCGGCATACCGACCAGCAGCGCCGCCGCGCAGATCGTCCACGGCGTGAGCCAGAGCGGCCGCTTGCCGACGAACGCATTGGCGATGCGATCCGCGCCGCCCGTGCCGATCAGGATGCCGCCGAGCACGGCGCCCAGGCCGACGACCGGCCCCGTGCGCGCGAGTGCGCCGCCAAAGCCTTTGGTGAAACTTTCGATGCTGTGCTCCGGCGTGACGCCGGCCAGCAGGCCGAGCCCGAGCGCCGACAAGGTCAGCGCCACGAACGGGCTCAGCCGTACGCGCACAATCAGCAAGATCAGCACGACGATGGCGCTCACGGCCATCGCGATGGTTGCGATCTCTCCCCGCATGGTGTCTCCCTGTCTTTATTTCGCGTCGCCGCGCGGGCTCAGGCGCGCATCGCTGCAACCGCAGCCCTGGCGGCAATCGCCGCGACGACGCGCCTGCCGGGCCGCGTCGCCGACGCCTGTCTCACTTCGCGCCGGCTCGCCACGCGGCCAGCAGCGCTTCGTCCGCGTTTTGCAGATGATCGAGCGTCAGCAGTTCGCCGGCCGCCACGTCGCGCGCGAGCGTCGCATGCGCCGCCAGATAGAGCGGCGCGACATTCGCGCCCGCCGCTTCGCGCGGCAGCAGCACGGCTTGCACGCCGGTCACGTCGTGATGGTGGCCGCCCATGTGCAGCACCGTGCCCGCCTTGATGTCGCCCGTCGCGCGGCCTGCGAGCACCGCGCATTGGGTCGGTTGCGCGGCGCCCGTGGGCCGGCCGTGCAGCACGGCTTCGAGCAGCGTGATCGGGGTTTCGACGCCCATGAAGTGATACGGCAGATAGAGACACGCATAGCGGCCGTTGCGGCTCACCACGTGGCCCTTCTGCGCGAGCAGCGCCCAGGTGGGCGCGTCGGTCGTGCGCACGACCACGAACACGCCGCCCGCGAAACTCGCCTCGTCCGGGCGGCGCAGCATGTTGAACACGTCGATCACACCGGTGCGCGAGAGCACGCCGCCGTCTTCGCGCAGCGCGTAGATATCGGCGAGTTCGGTGGTGCGCGCGACCGGGTAGTGCAGCAGTTCGACGTCGGGCACGAGACCGGTGTTGGTCGCCACCACGGTCATCTCGCAGTAGTCGGCCGTGGCCGAGGTCTTGCGGCCGCGCAGCGCTTCGCGGCGCGCGGCGAGCGTGGCGGCGACGTCGTCGCCGAGCGTCATCAGGTTCGCCAGTTCGGGCGCGGCAAAGCGCTGATCGAGCTGCGTCACTTCTCCGGTGGCCTCGTCGAACACGAGGTCGTATTCGCTCGACTTGCCCGCCGCCACGATATCGAGACCCAGCGTGCGCGCCCACGAGACCCAGCCGATCAGGTTCGACGGCTGGTCGCCGTCCGCCGTGGTGTAGACCACGCCTTGCTGCGCCGCGAATTGCGCGAGCGACACGCCCGCCACGGCGTCGACTTCCTTGCTGACCATCGCGACATGGCGCTTCGCTTCGAGCGCAGCGCGCGCGGCGCGGTAGCCGACCGACGGATTGCCCGTGCCTTCGACAAGAATGTCGAACGCGGCCGGATCGAGCAGCGCCACGTCGCGCACCAGCGCGATCTGGCCCGGCGCGAGCGCGCGCACGGCGGCGGCGTCGCTGCATTCGACGAGCGACGCCGCGTCGTAGCCGAGTTCGAGGCACAGCGCGCGCAGGCCCGCGAGATCGAGATCGCAGAGCACCGTGGGCGCGAGGCGGTCGATCAGGCGCGTCTGTGCGAGCAGCGTGCGCGCGAAGCCGCCGCCCGCGCCGGTCAGCGCGTAGCGGATGACCGGGCTGGCGGGCGAGCGGGACGCGGAAGCCGCGCGGAAAAGCAGTTCGAAGTTCATAAAGGGTGTCCCCAGTGGTTGGGTGGCCGCTCGGCTGCGCACTTCGCCAGCGAACGGATGCGCGAGCTACGGATCGCACGTTGTCTGAACGCGAATTTAACTTTCATTACCATCGTCGTCAACTTTTCTATCAGGCTTTAACATATTCGAACATCGAGGCTATAATCGGTTGACATTGAGGAGAAGAAGGCAATGACCCCTATTCTGCAAACAGCCCCGAACGCGCCACTGCTCGGCTGCATCGCGGACGACTTCACCGGCGCGACCGACCTCGCCAGCATGCTGGTGCGCGGCGGCATGCGCACGGTGCAGCTCATCGACGTGCCGGGCGGCGCGGAACCCGTCGCGGCCGACGCCCTCGTGGTCGCGCTCAAGTCGCGCACGATCCCCGCCGACGAGGCCGTCGCGCAGTCGCTCGCCGCGCTCGCCTGGCTTCAGGCGCAGGGCTGCCGCCAGTTCTATTTCAAATACTGCTCGACCTTCGACTCGACGCCCGCCGGCAATATCGGCCCGGTCGCCGAGGCGCTGATGAAGGCGCTCGGGACGGATTTCGCCATCGCCTGTCCCGCGTTCCCCGAGAACGGCCGCACGGTGTATCGCGGCTATCTGTTCGTCGCCGACGCGCTGCTCAGCGAATCGGGGATGGAAAAGCATCCGCTCACGCCGATGACCGACCCGAACCTCGTGCGCGTGCTGGCCGCGCAAAGCACGCTGCCGGTCGGCCTGCTGCGCTACGACGCCATCGCCGCGGGCGAGCAGGCCACGCGCGAGGCGGCGGCGAAGCTGCGCGCGCAAGGCGTGGGCCTCGCGATCGCCGACGCCGTGTCGAACGACGACCTGCGCTCGCTGGGCCAGGCTTTCGCCGACGCGCCGCTGCTCACCGGCGGCTCGGGCCTCGCCATCGGTCTGCCCGACAACTTCCGCCGCGCCGGTTTGCTCGGCGCGGGCGAAGAGGCCGCGCAACTGCCCGCCGTGGGCGGCCGCGCGGCGGTGCTCGCCGGCAGCAGCTCGCGCGCGAGCCAGGCGCAGGTCGCGCACTGGCGCGCGAGCCGCCCCGCGCTGCGCATCGATCCGCTCGCGCTCGCCGCCGGCGAGCCGGTAGTGGACGCGGCGCTCGCGTTCTTCGATCAACACCCCGACGAAACCGTGCTGATCTACGCGACGGCCGCGCCCGAGGAACTGGGCGCGATCCAGGCGCAACTGGGCGTCGAACGGGCCGGGCAACTCGTGGAAGGCGCGCTGGCCGCCATCGCGCGCGAACTCGCGCAGCGCGGTGTGCATCGCTTCGTGGTGGCGGGCGGCGAAACCTCGGGCGCGGTGGTGCAGGCGCTGGGCGTGTCGCGGCTGCGCATCGGCGCGCCCATCGATCCGGGCGTGCCCTGGACGCTCGGCGACGGCCCGCAAGGCCCCATCGCGCTCGCGCTCAAATCCGGCAATTTCGGCGGCACGGACTTCTTCACGCGCGCCCTCGCGCTTCAGTCATGACCAGGATCTCCATGAATCAGGAAAGCACGCTGCGCGAAGAGATCGCGCGCATCGGCAAAAGTCTCTTCGATCGCGGTTACGCGGCGGGCACGGCGGGCAACATCAGCGCGCGGCTCGACGACGGCTGGCTCATCACGCCCACCGACGCGTGTCTCGGCGATCTCGATCCCGCGCGCATCGCCAAGGTGAGCGCGGCGGGCGAGTGGGTGGCCGGCGACAAGCCGTCCAAGACGCTCGCGCTGCATCGCGCCGTCTACGACCATCAGCCCGACATGCACGCGGTCGTGCACACGCATTCGACGCATCTCGTCGCGCTCACGCTCGCGGGCGTCTGGCGCGCGGACGATGTGCTGCCGCCGATCACGCCGTACTACGTGATGAAGGTCGGCCACGTTCCGCTGATTCCCTATTGCCGCCCCGGCGACCCGCAGGTGGCCGAGCGCGTGCGCGAGCTGGCGGGCAGCGTGCGCGGCGTGCTGCTCGAACGGCTCGGGCCGGTGGTATGGCATCGCAGCCTGCGCGAAGCGTCCGCGATGCTCGAAGAACTCGAGGAAACGGCGCGCCTCGTTCTGATGATGCAGGCGCAGGGCAGGAGCGTCGAGCCGCTCGGCGAGGAGCAGATCGACGAGTTGCGCACGACGTTCGGCGCGCGCTGGTAAGCGGATTCGGCGGCGACGCCCGCCACGCGATAGACGAGACGATACCCGGAGGAGACCATGCAAACCGATACCGACGCTCATTCGCCCGATGCGCCCCATGCGCTTCAGCCGGCGCAGGGCAAGCCGCGCTCGCTGCGCGCGCTGCTCGCCACCACGCGCTGGCGCATGATCCTGATGCTGTTCGCGCTCTACACGGTGAACTGCATCGACCGCATGTCGCTCTCGGTGGGCATGCCGTCGATCGTGCATGAATTCGCGCTGAGTCCGGCGATGCAAGGTCTCGTGCTTTCCTCGTTCTTCTGGACCTACAGCACGTTCCAGATTCCCGCGGGCTGGGCCGCCGACCGCTTCGGCGCGCGCCGCATGATCGGCATCGCCGCGGTGCTGTGGGGCGGCTTCCAGTGCGTCGCCGGATTCGCGATCAACGGCGTGATGCTGCTGCTCACGCGTATCGGCCTCGGCGTGTTCGAAGCGCCCTACATGCCTTCCGCGACCAAGCTCGCCGCCGCGTGGCTGCCGCCCGGCGAACGCGCGCGCGGCCTCACGCTGATCGACAGCGGCGCGCCGCTCGGATCGGCGGTGGGCGGGCTCGTCATCAGCGCGCTGATTGGCGCGTCGGGCTCGTGGCGCACCGCGTTCATCGTGGTCGGCATTTCGACCGTGGTGCTCGGCGTCGCCGTGTATCTGATGCTGCGCGAAACGCCCGAGCAGCACGCGCGCCTCGACGCGGAGGAAGCGCACGAGATTCGCGAAGCCAAACGCGTGGCCGGCGAAATGCCCGGCGGCGCCGCACGCGCGCCGCTCACGCGCGGCACGCTCGCCGCCATGGTGATCGGGCGCATCGGCTGGGCCACGGTGTTCTTCGGTCTGGTCACTTGGGGTCCTAACTATCTCTCGGCGGGACGCGGACTCGATATCCGCAGCATGGGCATCGCCACGTTCGCGATCTTTCTCGCGGGCGCGCTGGGCGAAATTTTCTCGGGCGCGATCGCCGACTGGCTGCAACGCGTGATGCCGCGCGCGCGGGCGATGAAACTGCTGTTCGGCGTGTCGGGCGGCATGTCGCTGCTGTGCCTCGTCGCGCTGCCGTTCGTCGAGGACGTGCGCCTTGCCGTAGCCGTGCTCTCGATCGGCGTGTTTTTCCACTTGTGGGGCGGCCTTTACTGGCTGATTCCCGCGATGCTCGCGCCGCGCGAGCAAGTCGGCCTGGTGGGCGGCGTGATGAACTTCGCGGGCACGGGCGGGGCGATCGCGGTGCCGATCGTGGTCGGCGTGATCGTGCAGATGACGGGCGGATATCACATGGCGCTGCTGTTTCTCGCGGCGAGCGCGCTGACCTATCTGATCGGCTCGCTGCTGATCGACTTCGGCGCGAAGCCGGTTGCGAGCCATGCAGGCCATACAGGCAGCGCGAGCGCAGCAAGCGCCGCAACGCACACGGCGGAACGCACATGAACACGAAGTACGACGGCCCCATCGTCGACGCGCATCAGCACTTCTGGGCGCTCGCGGGGCGACATCATCCGTGGCTCGCGCCGGGCGTGCGCGTGCCGCATCGTTACGGCGACTACGACGCCATCAAGCGCGACTATCTGCCCGCCGACTACCGCCGCGACGCGGCCGGCCACGACGTGGCCGCCACCGTCTACGTGGAAGCGGAATGGGACCCGGCCACGCCGCTCGACGAAACGCGCTTCGTCACGGCGCTCGCGCGCGAGCACGGTTTGCCGAACGCGATGGCGGCGCAGGCCTGGCTCGACGCCGCCGATGTCGGCGAGGTGCTGGCCGCGCAAAGCCGCTTCGAACTCGTGCGCAGCGTGCGCCACAAACCCGCGCACGCGCACGCCTCGTCGGGCAACACGCTGATGTCGAACGGCCGCTGGCGCGACGGCTACGCGCAACTCGCGCAATACGGCCTGCATTTCGAGCTGCAAACGCCGTGGCACCACCTGCGCGAAGCGGCGGCGCTCGCGCGCGATTTTCCCGACACGCTGCTGATCGTCAATCACGCGGGCGTGCCCGGCGACCGCTCGGCCAGCACGCTGCACGGATGGCGCGAAGCGCTCGCAACGCTCGCGGCGCGGCCGAATACCGCCGTGAAGGTGTCCGGTCTGTGCGAAGCCGGCCAGCCGTGGAGCGTGGAAGCGAACCGCGAAGTGCTCGGCACGCTGCGCGAACTGTTCGGTGCGCAACGGCTCATGTTCGGCAGCAATTTTCCCGTCGACGGCCTGTTTCTCTCGCTCGACGCGCTCATCGACGGCTTTAAAACGCTGGTGTCGGCGTGGAGCGCCGCGGAGCAGCGCGCCTTTTTTCACGACACGGCGACGCGGGTGTACCGGCCCGTCGACCTGTCGAATCCTCCTGCAAGGACTTCACGATGACTTCCACGGCAAGCGGCAACGCATCGGCCAACGCGCTCGGTTTCGATCTGCCGATCTTCGACGCGCACCATCACTTCTGGGATCTCGACGACGGCCATTTCCCGTGGCTCACCGACGACTACGACGAGCACTTCTTCCTCGGCGACTACCGCCGCATGTGCCAGAACTTCCTGCCGCCGCAGTATCGCGCGGCGACGGCGGGCTTCGACGTGATCGGCACGGTGCACGTGGAAGCGGAACGCTCGCGCAGCGAGCAGGTGCAGGAAACCGAATTTCTCACGCGCCTGAACGCGGCAACGGGCTTGCCGAGCGCCATCGTCGGTCATGTGTTCTTCGTGCAGCCCGACTGCGAAGCGGTCCTCGCGGGGCACGCGAAAAGCCCGCTCGCGCGCGGCGTACGCTCGAAGCCGGAAATCTCGTCGGGTCCCGGCGAGTCGGTGCGCGGCCAGCCCGGCACGATGCAGGACGAGGCGTGGCTGCGCGGTCTCGCCATGCTCGAACGCTTCGGCTTTTCGTGGGATTTGCGCGTGCCGTACTGGCATCTGGAAGAAGCCGCCGAAGTCGCGCGCGCGTTCCCGAATACGCCCATCGTGACGAACCATCTGGGTCTGCCGCTCGACCGCTCGGACGCGGGCGTGGCGATCTGGCGGCGCGGCATGCAGGCATTGGCGGATTGTCCCAATGTATTTCTTAAGGTTTCCGAACTAGGTCTGCCGAACGGGACGTGGGACAGCGCGAGCAACCGCCGCGTGATTCGCGAGGCCGTGGATCTGTTCGGTTTCGAGCGGTCGATGTTCGCGAGCAATCTGCCGGTGGGCAATCTCTCGGCGAGCTTCACCGAGATCGTCGCCGATGTGGTCGGCGCTTTGCCCCACGCCACCGAAAGCGAGTTGCGCGCGCTGTTCGCGGGCACGGCGCAGCGCTTTTATCGCGTCGGTTGATAAGGCAATACACGAGCGGCGCACGAGCAACGCTCGATCAAGTGGCGCACGCGCTGCGCGCAAAAAATATATATCAGGAGACAAGCATGTCCATCGACGAAAACGCCCTGTTTCGCAAAGTGTCGTTACGCATCTTGCCGGTGCTGATGCTCGGCTTTTTCTTTTCCTATTTGAACCGCGTGAATGTCGGTTTCGCGAAATTGCAGATGGCGAACGAGCTGCAATTCAGCGACGCCGTGTATGGCTTCGGGGCGGGCATTTTCTTCGTCGGCTACTTTCTGCTGGAAATACCGAGCAATGTCATCCTGCATCGCGTAGGCGCGCGACGCTGGATCTCGCGCATCATGATTACGTGGGGCCTGCTGTCGTGCGCGACCATTTTCGTGCGCACGCCGATGCAGTTTTACGTCATGCGCTTCCTGCTCGGTCTCGCCGAAGCGGGCTTCATTCCGGGCGCGATCTACTACATGTCGCAATGGTTTCCCGCCGCGCGGCGCGGACGCGCCTGGGGCACGTTCTATATCGCGCTGGCGTCGTCGGGCGTGATCGGCGGGCTGATTTCCGGCTCGATTCTCGAATTTTTCTCCGGGCTCGGCGGCCTGAGCGGCTGGCAATGGCTGATTCTCTGTGAAGGCGTGCCCACCATCGTGCTCGGCGTGTATATCTTCATGCGCATGAGCGAACAGATTCGCACCGTCAACTGGCTGAGCGACGACGAGAAGAACTGGCTCAGCGACGCGATGGCCGCCGAAGACCGCGCGAAGGTGGCGCACGGTTTCGGCGGGCTGCTCGCGAACGGCTATGTGTGGGCGCTCGTCGCGATCTACTTTCTCTACAACGTCGGGCTGTACGCGATCAGCTTCTGGATGCCGACGCTCATTCAGCGCATGGGCGCGAAGGACGCGCTCGCTATTGGCCTGCTGAACGCCGTGCCGGGTCTTTGCGCGATCGTCTGCATGCTGGCGTTCGGCTATAGCGCCGACCGCTTCCGCGAGCGCAAATGGCATTTGATCGTGGCGTTTTCGATGGCGGCGGTGGGCTTCGTGCTGAGCGTCGTGTGGCAGAGCGAGCCGGTGCTCGGCATTGTCGCGCTGTGCGTCGCCAACATGGGCGTGCTGTCGATTCCCTCGCTGTTCTGGGCCGTGCCGACCTCGTTCCTCAGCGGCGTGACGGCTGCCGCCGGCATCGCGATGATCAACTCGATCGGCAATCTCGCGGGCTTTGTCTCGCCGTACATGATCGGCTCGCTCAAGCAGATGACGGGCCGCACCGACGTCGCGCTGTATGTGGTGGCGGGCGGACTCGTGCTGGGCGCGCTGCTCGTGGCCGCCGTGATGCAGACGCGCAAGCGACACCCGGGACTGACGGTCAACGCGTCGCGTTGAGTTGGTTGGTCGTCACGACATCGGCGCCCGCGCGCACGAACGCGTCGTGGGCGGCGCGCACTTGAGATAACCGGTCGCCCCAACCGGTGAGCGGCGCAGAGTCGTTGGACGACGCATTCACCGCACCGTCATGCTCCAGTCCGGCATAAGCGTGCGCCTCGCGCGGAGCAAAACATACAGCAATCGCTCAATAAAACTGGATGACTCTCTTCGAGCAGAGCGCGAAGACTTCGTTATAGAAAACGGCGTGCCGTTTTTTTCGACGCATTACCCACACGACCCGCCATATCGATTGCAGCAATCGTGCGATATCGAATTGCCAATCCGTTATTGGAGTGCGGTGTGCACGCTTTCTATACTCGGCTAGCCATCAGCACTCGCGTAGAACGAGTGGAAATCCAGCGCCGATAGCGTACAAACCAGACAGGGGTCATGCATGAGTCAGACGTCGATTGCCGGGAGCGCGAACAAGGAGGCGGCCGCGAGCGCCGCGGCGGTGCAGGAGCGGCGCAAGCCGTTCGGAACCGAGGATTGGTGGGCCGTGGCGGTGGGCCTGTTCGCCATCGTTGTGGCGTACCTGCTGTTCGCTTCGGGCGGCAGCATCAAGGCGCTCGCCGTCGCGCCCGCGCGCTGGTCTGAACTCGGCGCGCTTGGACGCGATCTGGGCGCGCACGCGGGTGCGTATCTGGCGCTGTTCGCGGCCTTCGCCGTGGTGCTTTCCGTGGCGATTGCAGTGCTGGGCTTCCCGGTCCTGCAATTCGTGGCGGGCTTCGCGGTGGTGTTCGTCGTCTCGGCGGCGATCTTCGCGCTCGGCGCCTGGAGCGAGGCGAGCCGCTACAACTTCGAGCCGCCGCTGATCGCGCTGGCGCTCGGCCTGATCGTCTCCAATCTGTTCAAGCTGCCCGCGTGGCTCTTGCCTGCGTTGCGTGTGGAGTTCTACATCAAGGTCGGCATCGTGCTGCTCGGCGCAACGCTGCCGCTCACGCTGATCGTGTGGGCCGGCCCCGTGGCCATCGGTCAGGCGACTATCGTGTCGCTCGCGACCTTCTTCGTGATTTACGGCGTGGCGCGCGCCTTGAAAATCGAGCAGCGCTTCGCGGCGGTGCTCGGCGTGGGCGGCGCGGTGTGCGGCGTATCGGCGGCCATCGCCATCGCGGGCGCCGTGCGCGCACGGCGCGAGCAGGCCTCGGTGGCGATCTCGCTGGTGGTGGTCTGGGCGATCGTCATGGTGTTCGCGCTGCCTGCGCTGTCGCGGGCGTTCGGTTTGCCCACGGGCGTCGCCGGTGCGTGGATCGGCACATCCGAGTTCGCGGATGCGGCGGGCATCGCGGCGGCGCAGGCGTATGGCGATTTCGCGCGTCACGCCACTGGCGCGGTGGCCGGTGCGCCCGACGCGTCGCTACAGGCCTTCGTGCTGATGAAGGTGGTGGGCCGCGACATCTGGATCGGCATCTGGGCCTTCGTGCTCGCCATCGTCGCCACGACGCGCTGGGACCGCGAGGCGGGCGCCGACGTGCAGACGCACACGCGCGCGAAGGAAATCTGGACGCGCTTTCCGAAATTCGTGATCGGCTTCGTGATTGCTTCGGCGCTGGTCACCTGGATCGCTTCGCACTACACACTGGCCGACTATCGCAGCGTGATGACGCCCGCGTTCGTCGCGCCGATCGTCGCCTTACGCACCTGGGCGTTTACGTTCTGCTTTCTCAGCATCGGCCTGACGACGCGTTTCGCGGCGCTGTCCTCAACTGGACTCAAACCGCTGGCGGCGTTCACGGCGGGCGTCGCGGTGAACGTGGTGATCGGCTACGTGCTGTCGGTGCATGTGTTCGCGCCTTACTGGCTCGTGCTCGGGCAATGAGCGCGTCCGCTGGCACGACGAACGGCCACGCGGCCGAGGCTCGCTCGTGTGGCGCGCAATGCGTGGGATGCGCACGCTGCGTGCATTGGGCCGACGACCGCGCGTTGCTCGAAGCGCGCATCACGGGGCTGGCTTCGTTTGGCTCGGCGTATGGCGCGAGCGTTGGCGAGAGCCGCTTGTGTCTGCGTCACGACCGCCTGACCCAGCCCGCCGACCGTTGCGCGGTATTCGTGGAAAGGGTCGCTGCTTTCGCCGATCGTTCGTGACCGTTGGCGCGCTCAAGTACCGAATCAATCCTCGGATCAATCGTGGAATCAATCGTGGAATCGATCGTGGACTCAATCGCGTGCACGCCAGCGTCGGCGCGCGTATTTGGATAGCAGCTTTTATTGGTTGGGCGCCCTGCACTTTGCTCGCATAGTGGAATCCAGACGTCTATAGACGGCAGCGGCCGGGATGGCCGGCACGCTGCCGCTGTTCTCATGGAGGCACACATGACGGTGGAGTTGCATGAAAAGCCGCTGCACGCGGATCTCGAAGCGGCGCGCGCCGCCGCGCAATCGGCGGGGCTGGCCTACGCGGGCAGCGTGACGCCGCAGCAGGCGTGGGCGCTGCACGGCGCGGGCGAGGCGGTGATCGTCGACGTGCGCACGGCGGAGGAGCGCAAATTCGTCGGACACGTGCCCGACACGCTGCATGTGCCGTGGGCGACGGGCACGAGCCTCTCGCGCAATCCGCGCTTCGTGCGCGAGCTGGAAGCGAAGACGGGCAAGTCCGCCGCGATCGTGCTGTTGTGCCGCAGCGGCAACCGCTCGGCGCAGGCAGCCGAGGCGGCGGCGAAAGCGGGCTTTGCGCACGTTTTCAATGTGAGCGAGGGCTTCGAAGGCGATCTCGACGAGACGCGCCACCGAGGTCAGCGCAATGGCTGGCGTTTCCGCGGCTTGCCGTGGGTGCAGGACTGATCGCAGATCGGATTCGATCCCGCGCGCCACATCCCGAACCATCAGAGAGAGGAACCCCGCGTGACCGCTTTCCATGTGACTGAAATCGTCGACGCGCTTCAGGCCGTCAGGCAGCAGTGGCGCGAGCGCCAGCGCCGCGCGCTGGAACCGGGCGGCCGCGATCTGCCCGCGCGCGAGGCGCTCGCGCAGGTCGTCGAAACGCTCAAGGGCGTGTTGTTCCCGATGCGGCTCGGCCCGCCCGATCTGCGTCAGGAAAGCGAAAACTTCTACGTGGGCCACGCGCTCGATGCGGCGCTGCACGGCTTGCTCGCGCAGGCGCGGCTCGAACTGCGCTACAAGGCGCGGCGCGCCGATGCCGATCTCTCCGCCGACATCGACGCGCGCGCGGCGGCGGCGGTGCAGGCGTTCGCGCGGCGTCTGCCCGAGATCCGCACGCTGCTCGACAGCGACGTGCTCGCGGCTTACACGGGCGATCCGGCGGCGGGCAGCGTGGACGAAGTGCTGCTCTGCTATCCGGGCGTGCTCGCGATCATTCATCACCGCTTCGCGCACGAGCTTTACCGGCTCGGCCTGCCGCTGCTCGCGCGCATCATTTCCGAACTCGCGCACGCGGCGACCGGCATCGACATTCATCCGGGCGCGCAGATCGGCAGCGCGTTCTTCATCGACCACGGCACCGGCGTGGTGATCGGCGAAACGGCCGTGATTGGCGAGCGCGTGCGCGTGTATCAGGCCGTCACGCTAGGCGCGAAACGCTTTCCGCGCGACGCGGCGGGCAACCTCGAAAAAGGCCTCGCGCGTCATCCGATCGTCGAGGACGACGTCGTGATCTACGCGGGCGCGACCATTCTGGGCCGCGTCACGCTCGGTCGCGGCGCGGTGATCGGCGGCAACGTCTGGCTCACCGAGAGCGTGCCGCCGTTTTCGCACGTCACGCAGGCGGTGACGCGTCATGAGACGCGTGCGTCGGCGGCATCGGCCACATCGGCGGATTTGCGCGCGGGTGTGCCTTCATGAGCGCCATCGTTCACGACTTCGGCGCGACGGTGCGGCGCCTGCGCGAGGCGCACGCCTGGTCGCAGGAACGCCTCGCCGAACACGCGGGCCTGAATCGCACTTACGTCGGCGAGATCGAGCGCGGGACCGTGATTGCGTCGATTGTCACTGTCGAGAAGCTCGCGCTCGCATTCGGCGTGGGCGTGGCCGAACTGCTGGCCGGATCGGCCTTGCTCGTCTCGGGCGAACTCGCGCGCGCGGCAGGCGGCTTGCGCCCCTGAGTCTGTTTCTCTCCCACCTGATTGTTTGACCTTGCGCGTGCGCGAACGCATCCGCGCTGCGCGTTGACGCCTATAGCCGGTTGAAGCGCGCAAAACGGTTTTTCATAATCGCCACTCGTTATAAGCAATGTGTTTTTTGTTCTAAGCAACCGGAGCCCTTGTCCATGTCCACGACTTTGAGCAGTCAGACGGCGCTCGGCGATAACGCCGCGCGTCAATTGGCGAACGCCACCAAGACTGTCCCGCAGCTTTCCACGATCACGCCACGCTGGCTCACGCATCTGCTGCAATGGGTGCCGGTCGAGGCGGGCATTTATCGCCTGAATCGCGTCAAGGATCCCGAAGCGGTGCGCGCGGCCTGCACCGCGCGCGAAGACGAAGGTACCTTGCCGACGACCTTCGTGCCTTACGAGGAGCAGCCGCGCGAGTATTTCCTGAACGCGGTGAGCACGGTGCTCGACGTGCATACGCGTATTTCGGATCTCTATAGCAGTCCGCACGATCAGATCAAGGAGCAGTTGCGCCTCACGATCGAGACGATCAAGGAGTTGCAGGAGAGCCAACTGATCAACAATCCCGACTACGGCCTGCTCGCCAATGTCGAAGAAGAACAGCGCATTTTCCCGCTGACCGGCGCGCCCACGCCCGACGATCTCGACGAACTTCTGACGAAGGTGTGGAAGGAGCCCGCGTTCTTTCTCACGCATCCGCTCGCGATTGCCGCGTTCGGGCGCGAATGCACGCGACGCGGCGTGCCGCCGCCGACGGTCAGCCTGTTCGGCTCGCAGTTCCTCACGTGGCGCGGCATTCCGCTGATCCCCTCGGACAAGGTGCCGGTCGCCGACGGCAAGACCAAGATCCTGCTGCTGCGCGTGGGCGACAAGCGCCAGGGCGTGGTGGGCCTCTACCAGCCGGGCGTGGCGGGCGAGCAGGGGCCGGGGCTGTCGGTCCGCTTCATGGGCATCAACAATCAGGCGATCGCTTCGTATCTGATCTCGTTGTACTGCTCGCTCGCGGTGCATTCTCCTGATGCGCTGGCCGTCCTCGATGATGTGGAGATCGCCAAGTTCCATGACTACCCCGACACCTACCGTTAATCCCGAGGCGATCGCGCATCCGCCGCTGCCGGGTGGTTTGCCGGACCCGGCGACGCTGGCGCGGCTCGCCAACGAGTTCTTCAGTTCGCTGCCGGGTGGAGCGACGCCCGGCGTAGCGACGCCCGGCGTTTCCGCAGGCAGTGGCGCGGTGGGCGGCGTGCCGTCGGCGCTGCCGGCTGCCGCGCCGATTCTGGCCTCGGTCGGCAATCCCGCGCCGGCCGGTTCGCCCCTGGCGGGGCCGGGCGGCACGGGCACGGGCGTGCCCGGTTTCGCGCCGCCGCAAGGCAAGGTCGCGGGCCTGAACCTCGCGCCGTCCGCGCCAACTCACGTGCTCTCGCTCGGCAATCGCGCGCCCGCGCTCGCCCCGCATGCCGCCGCCGCGAACGGATTGCCGGACCAGGCCGTTTCGATTGCGCCCGCGCTCGAACCGCGCGCGGGCGGCGCGCTGCTCGGCGTGCCGCAGGCGCACGATGCCGCGAGCGCCGCGCCGGTGCCGGCGAGTCCGTCGCCGTTCTACTTTCTGCACGGCGCGCAGAACGGCTGGCAGGGGCAAGCGCAGGACATCGGCGTGCCCGCGCACGGCCTGGCCTCGCCGCAAGCGTTCGGCCTGCCCGGCGACGACACGTTGCGCGATCTCGTCAGCTTTGAGCAGCGCGACGCGGGCGTACCCGGCACAAACGCGCGCTATTTCATCGACGATCGCGAGGCGGCCGTGCCGCACGGATTGAAATCGTCGGCGCATCCGCCGTTCGATGTGAACGCCGTGCGCCGCGACTTTCCGATCTTGCAGGAGCGCGTGAACGGCAAGCCGCTGATCTGGTTCGACAACGCGGCGACGACGCACAAGCCGCAGGCCGTGATCGACCGGCTCGCGTATTTCTACGCGCACGAGAACTCGAACATCCACCGCGCCGCGCATGCATTGGCGGCGCGCGCGACCGACGCCTACGAGCACGCGCGCAAGACGGTGCAACGCTTCATCAACGCGTCGTCGCCGGATGAAATCGTGTTCGTGCGCGGCACCACCGAGGCGATCAATCTCGTCGCCAAAAGCTGGGGCGCGCAGAACGTGGGCGAGGGCGACGAGATCATCGTGTCGCATCTCGAACATCACGCGAACATCGTGCCGTGGCAGCAACTGGCCGCGCAGAAGGGCGCGCGTCTGCGCGTGATTCCCGTCGACGATTCGGGCCAGGTGCTGCTCGACGAGTACCGAAAGCTGCTTAACGATCGCACGAAAATTGTTTCGGTTACCCAGGTATCGAACGCGCTCGGGACCGTGGTGCCGGTGCGCGAGATCGTCGAACTGGCGCATCGCGCGGGGGCGAAGGCGCTCGTGGACGGCGCGCAATCGATCTCGCACATGCGTGTGGACGTGCAGGCGCTCGACGCGGACTTCTTCGTGTTCTCGGGCCACAAGATCTATGGGCCGACGGGCATCGGCGTGGTGTACGGCAAGCGCGAGGTGCTCGACGACATGCCGCCCTGGCAGGGTGGCGGCAACATGATCGAGGACGTGACCTTCGAGCGCACGGTGTTTCATGGCCCGCCCGCGCGTTTCGAGGCGGGCACCGGCAACATCGCCGACGCGGTGGGGCTGGGCGCGGCGCTCGACTACGTGAACCGCATCGGCATCGAGAACATCGCTCGCTACGAGCACGATCTGCTGGCCTACGCGACGAGTGTGCTCGCGCCCGTGCCCGGCGTGCGGCTCGTGGGCACGGCGCGCGACAAGGCGAGCGTGCTGTCGTTCGTGCTGAAGGGCTATACGACGGCGGAAGTGGGGCAGGCGCTCAGCGAGGAAGGCATCGCCGTGCGCGCGGGCCATCATTGCGCGCAGCCGATCTTGCGGCGCTTCGGTCTCGAAGCGAGCGTGCGTCCGTCGCTTGCGTTCTACAACACCTGCGACGAGGTCGATGCGCTGGTGGCGGTGGTGAGGCGGCTCGCGTCTCGGCGCTAGCCTTCGGGTCAGGGCGCTGGCGCTTATTCGGCGCTGGCGCCCTGAATCACTGTCCGGCGTGCGGCGAGCCGGATGATCGGCGCCAATCCCGGCTACGACGCTTGCGAAAAGCGCCTTATGCCGGGCAATTTTCCGATTGATTTCAGACGAAGACCTGCGGATACACGAAGCGCGCCACATCGACGCGCTCCTTGATGAGCCCGAGGCCATGGAACGTATCGACGATGTCCTGCTGCTCCTTGACGATGTCGGGCGTCACGGCGACGGTCGTGTAATGGCGGCGTTCCGTCGACAGTTCGAGTACCGCGGGCGGTACGCCCAGTTGCGGCGCGAGAAGTCGGGCCGTCTCCTGGGGATGGCTCTGCGTCCACGTGTTCGCATTGCGCAGCTCGCGAAACAGCAGGCGGATCACATCCGGGTTGTCTTTCACGAATTCCGGCCGCGCGAGATGGAACGTGCGGTTATTGGAGAGCCCGGTGCCGTCACGCAGCACGCGCGGCGACGTGGCGAGTTGCTGGCTGGCGAGGAACGGGTCCCAGAGACCGGCTGCGTCCACGTTGCCGGACAGATACGTTGCGCTCACGTCGGCGGCGCTCGTGAGGTAGACCGGCTGGATATCCGTGTACTGCAATCCGGCTTCGTTCAGCGCTCGCACGAGTAGATATTGCACGTTCCACCCGCGCCCGATCGCCACTTTTTTGCCTCGCAGATCGCGAATCGAACGGATCGGCGAGCCGTCCGGCACGAAGATGCCGATGCCCTTCGGGTACGGTTGCTCGGCGCCGAGATAGACGGCGTTGACGCCCGCCGCGTTGGCGAAGGCCGACGGCGTATCGGCGGCGTGGCCGAAATCGAGCGCGCCCGCATTGAGCGCTTCCGTCAGTTGCGGCCCGGCGGTGAACTCGGACCAGCGCACAGTCCAGCCCAGCGGTTCGAGCGCGCGTTCGAGATTGCCGGTGCCTTTGAGAATGTTGAGCGTGTTGAACGTCTGGTAGCCGATCCGCAACGTGCGTGTCTCGGCCGCGTGCGCGAGCGACATGAACGTGGGTACGGCGACGGCGCCGAAGGTGGCGGCAGTCAGGGTATTGACGAATCGGCGACGGCGGATATCCATAGGATGACTGATCAAAGTGAGAGTGTTTGAGCCGCGAAATCTCGCGGCTTCGACGGCCTTAGCCGAGCAGGGCCTTCACGCGCGGAATGACGTGTTGCGCGAACGCTCGCATGTCCGACTCGAAGGGCTGGAATTGCAGCATGAACAATTCGACGCCTGCGCGATGGAATTCGGCGATGCGTTGCGCGACCGTGTCGTAGCTGCCCACGAGTTGCGCCGCCGTGCCGCCGTTCGAACCCACGCGGGCTGACTGCGCGAAGGTCTGGAACATGACGGCTTTCGGATCGATGTTCGCCTGCTGGCGCTCGCGCAGCGGACGGTCCTTCTCGGCAAGCGCGAACAGATGCGCGTGATGTGCGTGCGCTTGCTCATCGGTGTCGCGCGCGATCACGAAGGCCGACAGTCCGTAATTCAGCGCGGCGCGTCCTGCGGGGCGCGCGCGGGCGCCGACGTCGCCGATGAGGCGCTGCACGTCGTCGAGCGGCTGGCCGTTGATGAACCACACATCGCCTTTATCCGCCACGAGCTGGCGCGCCGGTTCGGATTCGCCACCCACGTAAATGCGCGGACGCTCGCGATAAGGGTCGGCGGGGCGAAGCGCGTAGTCGTCGATGCGGAAGTGTTCTCCGGCGAACGACGTGCGCTCGCCGCGCAATAGCGCGTCGACCACCGTGATCCACTCGCGGCCGTAGGCATAGCGCGCGTCGTGCTCGGCGAAGCCGATACCGGCACGCTCCAGTTCCGGCCGGTTCCATGCGTTGACGAGATTGATCGCAAAGCGGCCGCCGCTGATGTGTTCGATCTGCTGCGCCATCTTCGCGAGCACGACGGGGTGGTAAAGATAAGGCTTGATCGCCGCGATGATCTCGATGCGCTCCGTGAGCGCCGCGAGTGCGGCCGAAGCGGTCCAGGCTTCGAGCTGGTCGAGTTGCGGATCGTGCGGATTGATCGTGTGCTGGGCCACCAGCACGGAGTCGTAGCCGAGGCGCTCGGCCTCCAGCACGAGGGCCTTGTTGCGGGCCCACGACGCGTCGTAGGGCTCGTCGGGATCTTGCAGGGCGGCGCGGCTGCCGTGGACCAGGGCCCAGACACCGAAGCGGGGCAGCGGGTGAGACATGAGCATCATCTGTGGTGAAGGACAATCCGACATGATGCGCCGTCGAGCGGCGTCGCGAGCGAAGCATTTTTTCTATCGTTTTTCCTGTGGCTCCTAACGCGTCCTCATTTGACGTCGAGAAATTTGGCGTGCTCGCCAACGGAATTCCAGAGTCGGGGATCGATCGCCGAATGAAAATGAAGCGGACTATGAAGCGAACTTCGCGGTCCGATCGCTCTCGTCTTTGGCGAAATTCCAACAGCTTCGCCGCCGCCAAAAAAGTGAGTCGCGACACGAAAGGCCCGCGCAGACGCGCTTTGCCGCCGATCCTCGGCTAATTCCGATTTCTTGAATTCAGAATTTCAATCCCTGATTTCTCGCGACTTTTGATTAAACCTAGACTGCCCGTTCTGCTGTTGCCGCAACGCGCAGCAGGGCCGCACAAGACCGCCACGACGGTGCACCGGCAATCATCTTCATTAATCCAATATGTCTCGAAGGGTTTCGATGAAAATCAAAAAGACCGCAATGTCGGTAGCAGCGGTGATGCCGCTTTTTCTTCTCGCGAGCGCTGCGCACGCTCAGAGCAGCATGACGCTGTATGGCCTCATCGATGAAGGTCTCAATTTCACCAGCAATGCCGGAGGGCATTCGGCATGGGCCATGTCGAGCGGTGACACCGCGGGCAGCCGCTGGGGCCTGAAGGGCAGCGAAGATCTGGGCGGGGGCTACAAGGCCATCTTCAAACTGGAAAACGGTTTCAATATCAACACGGGCAAGCTCGGTCAGGACTCCAGCATGTTCGGTCGTCAGGCCTACGTGGGACTGTCGTCGGATCGTTACGGCACGCTCACGCTGGGGCGGCAATACGATACGAGCGTCGACGACTACGGCTTCGCCAGCCTGACTGCAGCGGGTAACTGGGCCGGCGATATCTCCGCCCATCCGTTCGACAACGACAACGCCGACTGGGATTACCGCGTCAACAACGCCGTCAAATACGTCTCGCCGACATGGCGTGGCCTGACCGGCGAAGCGATGTACGGCTTCAGCAACGAGGCGGGCGGCTTTGCCGACAACCGCATGTGGGGCGCGACGCTCAACTATCAGAACGGCAACTTTACGGCCGCAGCCTCGTATCTGAAGATGAACAACCCGGGCCTGACCACGACCGGCGCGATTCCGACCGGCGATCTGTTCGACGGCGCATCGCAGCAGACGATCGGTCTCTCGGCGAGCTATCGCTTCCCGAAGGTGGCCGTTGCGGCCGCGTGGTCGCATGTCGATGTGTACGATCCGACCGGCAATGTCTGGCTGAACAACACGAGCCTTTCGAACGGCGCAAGCTGGAATGCGTGGAAGTTCGACAACTTCGAACTGAATTCGCAATACTTCTTCACGCCGACGCTCTGGCTCGGAACGGCCTACACCTTCACGATGGCGCATCTGTCCTCGACGGCCGGCAGCTACGTGCCCAAGTGGCATCAGATCAGCGTCATGCTCGACTATGACCTGAGCAAACGCACGTCGCTTTATGTTCAGGGCGCATGGCAGCACGTGGTCAGCGCGCACACCGGCACGGACTTCGACGAGGCGCAGATTGTCGATGCGTCGGCGGGCGCATCGTCGGGTGTGAACCAGATGGTGTATCGCGTCGGCATCATGCATCGCTTCTGATGCGCTAGCGGAACAGCAGTCGTCTTTTGCGGGAGACGACTGCTTCAGCATGATCTCGCAGGAAAGTAGCGTGCCGATCGTTGCGCCAGCAACCGGCAGCGCGAACGCCAAATTGCCTCGCGCTCACCTCGAAACTTCTCATCGCATCGCCGATCCGCGCATTACACCCACCTGTCGTGACCGGCGTGATATAGGCCCAAAGTCCGATAGGTCCAGGTGCCGTCATTTGACATCATGCAGTCACGATATAGGCTTGCGTTGCAGGCCGACATGGCGACAAGGCGCACGGTGTACACGGCTTCGTTGAGCGCCCATTCCTGAGGCGGCTGACGCAGCCAGGCCAACGCGCCACGCGTTCATGCATGCGAGCGGAAGCAGAGGAGAGGCCTTTCATGCGTGGATACTGCGGATGCTTTGCCGCCCTCGCGTTCGTCGCGACGACCGCCCATGCGTCGGACACTGCGCCGCCGCAAAACGATGCGGACAACGCGTGGCATTTCTCCGTAGCGCCCTACCTGTGGCTCCCATCCGTGGACGGGACGATGCACTTCTCGGTGCCCGGCGGCGGCGCCGATGCGTCCACCGGTCCCTACGATTATCTGCAGAATCTCAAGTTTGTTTTCATGATTCAGGGCGAAGCGCGCAAGGGCGACTGGAGCATCTTCGCCGACGGGATCTATCTGGATTTCGGGCGCCATGGAAGCACAGTGAACGCGGCGAACGGCCTGTTCGGGCCGCGCGAAACGCAGCAGAACGTCAAGACGAGCTTTCGCGGCACGCTGGTCGAGATCGGTGGCGGGTACACGGTCATGCGGCAGTCGTGGGGCTATGTCGATGCGGTCGTCGGGATGCGCTATCTCGGCGTCAGGGGCACGCTCGATGCGACCGCCGTGTCGACCACGAGTGCGGGCGTCGGCGCGAACCGGCAACTCGACATTTCGCAGGTGCAGAACATTTACGACGGTTTCGCGGGCGTGCGGGGACGCGTGTCGATCACGGGCGACGGCCGCTGGTACGTGCCGTTCTATCTCGACGTGGGCGCGGGAACGTCGGCGTTCACATGGCAGGCGATGACCGGGATAGGCTACGCGATGAAGTGGGGCGACCTCAGCTTGACCTACCGATATTTGGCCTTCTACGGCTCGGGCGATCAGCTCGTGCAAACACTGCGCTTCAGCGGTCCGAGCGTGAATGTGATCTTCCGCTTCTGAATGCGGCTCGGACTGCCTCGAAACCGCAACGCGCTGCGTGATCGGTTGGCAAGCAGGCGGGCGCTTTAGCCCGGTTCACCCGTGCGCTTGAACGCCCACGCCGCTATGACTGTCCCGGTGGCGGCTGGGTCGGCACGTACACCACACCGCCGCTTCCGTACCCCGCCGTGTACCACGTCGCCCCGCATTTGTAATAAGCGGCGCCGTTGACCTGGATCGGGGCGACGTTGCAGGGCGGTGGCGCCGCTGGCGGTGGCGGGGCGGGCATGGGCGCCGCGGTGCTCACGGGAGGCGGCGCCGTCGCCGCGTTCGCGATGGCTGCCGTCGTGCCGACCACCATCGCGCCCGCGACAAATCCGGCGGCTGCGTCGTTGTCCCAATCGGAGTTGCCGCAGTTGTAGCAGTTGTTGTTGACGTTTGCTTGTCGCTGCGACTGGTTCTGGCTGGCGGCGGCTTGCCGTTGCGACTGGTTCTGGCTAGCGGCGGCTTGCCGTTGTGACTGGTTTTGGCTGGCAGCAGCTTGCCGCTGTGCCTGATTGGCGCTCGACGTCTGTTGTGCCTGGTTGACCGAGGCTTGCCGCTGCGCCTGATTGGCGCCCGATGTCTGTTGCGCCTGCGTCGCTGCGGACTGCCGTTGCGCCTGATTTTCACCGGCCGCCTGCCTGCGCTGACCGGCTGCTTGCCCGCCGCCTGCGCTGGATGCCGAGGCGCTCGCTCCTCCTCCACGCCCCGACGAGAACGATCCGCCGGCCGCAGCGCCGCCACGCGAGAAACCCCCTTCGCCGCCGCCGCGCTCGCCGCCAGCGCGGCCGCCGCGTTCAGCACGGTCACCACGACCCGCTGCATCGGCGTCGAGCATGCCCGCAGCTAGAACAAGGCTAGCCAGCACCACGGTGCCGACGCGGCTCCATGAAAGGCTTTTCATTTCGTGGCTCCTTTGGCCGAGGGCGGTCTGCGTGCCGTGGAGGGCATCGTGGGAATCTCGGCGGCGAACGCGATCTTCTGCGCGCCGTCGGGGATTTTCACGGTGAACGTATCGTCGGTGAGCTTTGGCGCGAAGTCCCAGTTCGACAACTGCGTCCAGAACTGGGGCTGGCCTGGCGCATCCTTATAAGTCAGCACAACGCGGACCGGATAAGGTTTGTTACCGTCGGCGACCCAGACCTGAAAATCCACCGTATCGGTGCGCGCGGCAAGGTGATGCGTGGGCACGCCTTCAATATTGGTCTTTTCCACATAATCGACCTGCCGCACGCGATCTTCGAATTCCGTGGGCAGCCGGGTCGTCAACAGCATCGCTAATGGAAAGCGCAGATGGAGATCCCGGACGAAATGGACGAGCGTGGCGTCCACGTCACCGGTCTGTGGCTCGGTCGCATAGACCTTATTCACAGAGTCGACCACGGTGATGTCTTTGCCATTGAATACAGCCAAGGTACTGGTGCCGTCGCTGCGTTCGCTTTCAACGCGTAACCGGTCCGGCCGGCTTACGGTGATCGTTCGCAGTTCGCCGAATTCGATTTTCTGCCCGGAAGGCTGGACGGCGTCATAGCCGCTGCGCAAGTTGACGCTGAACGCATTGGCGCTGCCAAGGAACTCCGCCATCTTCATGAGGATCGCCCGGGCTTCCTCCTGCGATGCGCTCGGTTTCGCGGCGGCGGTTCGATTCGGATTGGCTGTCGAGTTCTGTTGCGAATAAGCTGGCAGGCCGCCCATCGTACAGAGCGCGCAGACGAGGCAAGCAGAGCTGAGGCCTCGCAGCATGGGTCGTTTTGTGCTCATGTGTTATCCCTTCCTCATCGATCGGAGTAACGGGAGACGTCAACGATGTCTCAAAGTATTGGCACAGACCGTTCCGCTTCGCAATGGGACTTTGGTCCAATAGATTTGTGGCACTCCGAAAGGATTTGGGTCCGCGATCGCGGCATTGTGCAGGCCACAGAATAGTCATGGATTGATCCGACGATTGCCTGTGGGTTCCGGGCCGTTTTCGCGTCGCGTAACTCGAACGTAACGATGCGGCGATAGCTAACGAGAGAGGATGCCGTCGCCTTCTGCGTCGGTATGGCCGTTCGACTCGTCTTCGATAGCCGAGACCATGCCCAGCCGCCTTGGTGTCGATGTAGCGGGGCGGCGCTCTATCGGTGACAGGAAAAAACCGCCGCAACGTTTCAGTGCGGCGGCCCTGGCGAGTTCCCGGCAGAGAGAGAGCCACCGGTGATTGCCAGAAAAAAAAGGCCGCCGCATCTAGCCGACGCGACGGCGAGTTCACACGCCGGCGCCGGGGCGCCGATGATTGCGGAGTGTCAAAACGCAATCAGCGCACAAACTATCACCCACTCCCGATTCCGTCCATATTTGAAAACGTTTTGGTACCGTAAATTATGCAGCGGGAATAATTTTCTGAAACGCGCGAATTGCGGCTTGTCAGGCGGAATTCTTTTCCTATATTCTCGCTCGGAACCGTTTCATGAAAGAAAGCGTAAGGAGCCATCGGGCGGTTTAGCGGACTCGTCGGGGCCAGGTCGGCAAGCGAGTATTGCGCTTACGTCCGGCCACTCAATCAATGCGGCCAACCGCGCGCAACGCCGATCGCAGCGTGTTCTTCCTTCGTGAATTCTGAACGGCACGCGCGACAGCGAACTCGTGGACGTCACCATGAATACGCCCAATCCCGTGGTCTTCGTTGTGGATGACGATCAGCATGTCCGCAATGCCCTGGGGCGGTTGCTACGCTCGAACGGCTATAGCGTCCAGATCTATGAGAGCGCCAGCGCTTTTATTCACGAAGCGGATCTGAAGCTCGCACCGGCGTGCCTCTTGCTCGATCTCCAGTTGCCGGACATCAGCGGAATCGAGTTGCAACGGCAGCTCGACGGCAATGTGCCAATCGTATTCATTTCGGCCCGGGACGAATTTGCGCCCGCAATCGCGGCAATGAAGGCTGGCGCGATGGATTACCTTTTAAAACCCGTTCACGAGTCCGTCCTGTTCGACGCGGTTGAGCGCGCGCTTGAAGCGGGAAGGCGTTGCTTCGAACGCCGGAAGTTGTGCGAGGAAATCCAGCGTCGTGTTGCCACTTTGACGCCGCGCGAACGTGAGGTAATGGAACTCGTCGTCGCGGGCCGGGCCAACAAGGTCATCGCCGACGAACTGGGCGCGGCCGAGAAAACAATCAAGATTCATCGCGCGCGGGTGATGGAAAAGATGGGGGCGAATTCGCTGCCTGACCTCGTTCATCTCGACGCACATCGCGATTCACATCGTGCGTATCGGTCTGCATTTGGAAGTGCTCTGCATAACTGATAATTTTGGCCGTACTCTGCGCCGATATTCAGCGCGGTGCCGACGCCAAGTCTTCCTCGATGAAACGCAGGATCGCTTCGGCCAACGCCTCGCGCGGGTAGGCATTCCCCGTGACGAAGATCGCGCCGATGGTGGAATGCGTGCGTGCAACCGGCACGGCAATCGCCCAGTGATCCGCGTTGACGTAAGCGAGCAGGGTGCTGCCCGGCACCACCTGATCGTAAAAGATCATCTGGCTATCGTTGCGGGCGTCGATACGCGCGAGTTTGTCGTAGCTTCCTTTGAGAATCGACGAGATGCGCTCGGGTTGCGGAAACGTGACGACCGAGTAATAACGCGGGCCGGGTGCAAGCGCGTGCTGCGCGAGCCACGCCTTGCGCGTGGCGGGCCGCAGGCTTTCCACAGCGCCCGCGTCGCCCTTGGTGCAGGTGGCGCCCGGAAAGTATTGCAGCCATTCCGCCTGTGACTGGTCGGCGTCGTTCGCGAGCGGCGAGCCACCGACCGCGCCCGCCGCGCTCACCATCGCCGCGACTCTCGGACGTATCTCCGGATAGTCGGCCAGTGCTTCCAGAATGTCGGGCGCGCCCTTTGAATAGCCGATCAAGACGAGCTTCGGTGCGCCCGGTTCCACCGGCATGGCCATGACCGCGTCGCGTATCTGGCGTGCGTTGTGCGCGGAGCCCGACAACGCGTCGACGGGCAGCAGCATCGCGTCATAGCCGTACTCGCGCAGATGCACGGCAACGGAACCGGCCGGATTCAGCCACGATTCGAAGCATTCGTATCCCACGCCCGCCACGATCGCGGCGACCAGCCGTTGCCGCGACGGCCCGAGATCGACGGGTTTGCCCGTGCCCGCCGTTTCGCTGCCCACGCGCGTGAGGGCGTCGTCGCAGGGGCGGTAATCGGGCAGGTCGCGTCCGTGTGCGTTCAGCACGGCACAGTAGATCTCGCGAAATCGCGCTCGCTGGTCAATCACGCCCGCTTGCGCGGCGGGAACGAGGATCAGCGGCGGCGTGTCGGTCGAGAAGGGCGCCAGCGGCTTCGTCGCACAGGCGCTGAATGCGACGATCAGCACGAGCGCTTCAACCGCAACGCACGCACGACATAACGCGCGGGACGAATGGAAAACCCAATGGAAAATACCCTCGATGCGGTCACGGATTGGCATTGTCGTCCGCCCCCTCATCCAGTGACTCGTGCGGTTGCAGATACGGCACCCAGTCCAGAAACTCGACGTCGGTCAGGCTCAACGGGCGAGTGGTGAAGAACAGCACGGCGCGCAAACCGTCGGTATGGTAGCTCGCGCCATCCAGCGTGGTGTTCGGGCGCGTTCGTGGCGCGGGCTCGACGCCATTCACAAAGCCGATCTTTTCCAGACCGCCCGAATACACCATGTCCTGAACGAAGTGATTTCTGGCCTCGTCGACGTTCTGCTGCAAGATGAAAATCGTTCTCTCGGGCGAGGTGAACCGGCCGCCGATAGGTCTGCCGATCTGCACCAGATAGACCGGCTCGCCGTTGAAGCGCAGCGGCGCGATCCACATGCGCAGCCACGTCGCGGGCGCCGCGCGCGTCGACTCCTTGCGCAGCACGACATCAGGCACGCGGCCGTCGAAGCGCTGGCTCAGATCATCCGCGCGCGTGTAGCCGTGGTAGTCGCGTCTGACCAGCGCGGTCGCCAGATCGTCGATCTTGCCGACGAAGACCGCGTTGAGCGGATCGCCGTGCACGGTGCCGGTGGAATCGGTCGCGCAGCACGGCATGCGTTCGAGCGCGGCCCTGAACGCGCCGGCATCGTGGTAGTCGGTGACGGCGTATTCGGGGTAACGGTATTGCGTTTCCGCGAATCGTGGATCGCCGACATCGTCCGGCACCGGCAGAAAGAGCGAGAACGGAATGAGCGTCCTGTTTGCGAACAGGTCGATGTTGCAGAGCTTCGTTCCGCGATCGGGATTGGTGAACAGCAGGCCCGCCTGCGTGGTGCCCGGCGGGATCGGGTTTCTGAAACTGAGTTTGTCGAACCAGGCGTCGATGCGTGCGTTGCTGTCGCCGCCGAATGTGGAGTGCAGCGACCACGCAACCTCGCGCGGCGAAAAATATCGCGGATCGGTGCCGGTGCGCAGCAGCCACACAGTCTGCGAAGTACCGTTGCTGACTTCGACCCATAGCGGCTGCACATGCGTATTGGCCAGGTCGGCGCCGAGCATGCGCTTCGTGTCGTCCTTGCCGAGCACGGCGGCGCGCACCTGGACGCCCCGGTTCGTCGCCGAGACGGCCCGTTCGCGCAGCGGCGTGTCGTCGACGCTTGCGGGTTCGTGCCACGTCGCGCAGCCCGCGAGTGCAAGCAGCAGGATGGGCCCGATGCAGGCGCGCCGCCACGCGAAAGCCGATAGCCATCGCATCGTCATCGACCGGCTCCTGGGATTGCCCCTTGTCCGTCGTTGCCTTCGCTCCATTCGAAAAAGGCAATGCCGGCCAGCGACGTGGGATGCTGATCGAACACGAGCACCACGCGCAATCCGTCGCTGTAGTACGGGTCGCCGGTCAGGTTATCTTTCGGCGCGCTCTGGGGCGCGGCGGCGCTGCCCTTCACGGCGCCGATCTTCACGAGATTCTGCGAGTACGCCATGTCCTCCGTGAGCGCCGCGCGCGCTTCGTCGACATCGGGATCGATCTTGTGCGTGGTGAATGTAGGCGAACGCGTCGTGATGCGTATGCCAATGTCGCGGCTGATCTGGCCGATCCACACGGGCTTGTCGTGGTATCGCATCGGGCTTAGCCAGAGCCGGAGATGATTGCGTTCGTGAATCGTTTCGCGCGAGGTCTGCAACGCGAGATCCTGCGGGCGACCGAACAGGTAAAGGTCGCTGACCGGCGCGTTGAGGTAGGGCTTGCCCGCCAGGAAGGACCCCACCATCTTCATGATCGCGCCGGACCATTTTTCTTCGGTGGGCGCCCAGCCGCGCCGCACGAGTGCGGGGAACGCGTCGTCCAGGCCGCCCACGATCACCAGATTGAGCGGGTCGCCGTTTTCCGTGCCGCTCGCGTTGGTCGCGCAGCAAGGGAGCGCTTCGAGCGCTGTCCTGAAGGCCTCGTCGTCGGTGTAGTTTTCGGCGCTTCCGTGTGCATGGAGATCCTGCGAAAACACCCGGCTCGTTTTGTAATCGGCCTGGAAACCGGGCACCACGGTGAACAGCGAAGCGGTCCTCGCGCGCCGGCTCGCGACCAGATCGACCTGCACGAACTTCACGCCCTCGTCGAGATGCGTGAGCACGAATCCAGACGTTGTTTGGCCGGGGGCCACGGGATTGTGAAAGGCGAGTTCGCTGAAGTGGAGATCGAGTGCCGCGAGGGCGTTTTGGGACTGCGCGCCGGCGAAGGTTTCGGCGACTTCGGAAGGCGGAAAGAAGCGCGGGTCGACGCCCGGCGAGAGCAGAAAGTAGCCGCGATCTTCGCCGTTTTTTACTTCGATCCAGACGGGCTGAATGCCGTGTTCCGCGAGAGCGACACCATAAATCGCCTGACTCTCGTCTGCCGAGAGCGTTGCGGCTGAAATCATCACGGCGCCGTCGGTACGCGTGACGGCGCGGCTTTGATAGTCGGATGCCGCGCTGATCGGCGGAGAACGCGCGCAACCCGCCAATGCGATGGCAGCGAGCGCCGCGACAAGCAACGGAGAACGGAAGGGGCACATGACAGGCGCTGTTCAAACCGGGCTCGACCGCGGCATCGCTTCTTCCGCTCAAAGGCAGGTGTTGACTGATCCGGCCGCGTTGCCGCCGCTGCCACGCAAGCCTACCGAAGATCCCGGGCCGCTCATGGCGGGCCGGACGACAGCCGCGGTGCCGCCCGGCGGTTGTTGGCCAGGCGCGTAGACGTCGAATGCCGTGCCGTTCGCGAGTACGTGCTGCATATACACCGTTTGCCCCGAGCTGTTGGCCCAGTTGGCGGCGATACATTGCGCGACGGCGGCTGGCGGGTGGGCGCTTTGGCCCAGCGATTGAATACTGGTGTCGGGTGCCGGTGCGGCGCACGCGGCGACGGCAAGTGTGGAAATAACGATCAGATGTCTCATGGCAGTGGCCTCTCATTCAAGTTTAAAAAGCACCACATCTTCTCGCGCAATGCGAGAGCGATACGACATCCCCGTGGCGTTTCGGCTTTCCCTGTTCATCCACGAAAGGGTTGTGCCGAAATGCGGTCAATTGAGTTCATCGTCCTTATAGTATTTGGTCCCTTTGGCGGTGAATTCGACCGCGAGACCCTTTTCCGTAATTTGATAAAGCCAGACGCCCGGCCCCACCGCAATGGCGCCTTCGTATGCGGCTCCGGTGTCGCCCGATTTTGCCGCGGCCGTCGCCTGCCCGCCGAATTGCCATCCGGAAGTAATGAACTGGTTCAGGGCGCTTTCGTTTTCAAACACCCAGACCTGCTGAAATTTTTTGACGCCCATTCCCAGGCCCGCCTGGAACTCGGCCATTTTCATGTAGGTCGTTGCCTTGGACTTGTTGTTGACCGCGAGGCCCTCGCCCTTGCCGCTGCCGGCGAGGAGGATCTTCATGCCAAAGTTGCTGAAGGCCGCGTAACCCGCGGCAGATTGCACCGCTTTGCGTGCGGACGGTTGGGCCGCGTAGAGCGCACTCAATGCGTCTCGAGCGGCCTTTTTAACTTCGGCCTGTTTTTCTTCCTTGCTGGCGGCGAGCGCGATCTGTGGCAACGCAAACGAGAAAGCTAACATCAAGATCACTGCGCGACGATTCATGATTGCCTCCTTCTGAAGTGCGGACGACGAACCGCAGAAACGGGAGCCAGTCTGTGCATCGGGACTGTGCAATTGCGGAATCATGCAGGCGAGGGTGCGGCAGGGCGCACGACCTGAAGCGGGCCGCGAATCGACCACGATCCAGTCTGATCGCGAGTCAGCGAGCCCGTGGCGCTATCTTGTTGCGTAGGGATTTGACGTCAATCGGACCTTGGTCTTACAGACGCGCATTCCAGCGGGCTGTTGAACTTCTGTTGATGCGTTGACTAGTCCGCCTGGCGGCGAAGACCCAGAGGTATCGACATGTTAATTAATGCAGTAGGGGCATTCTTCGGAAGAATTTTTTTCCAGCGATGCTTCTATTTGTTCGTCGTGCTGATGGTCTTCATCTGCACCGCGCCGTTCGTCGAGCCGACGCCGATCGGACGTTTCACGATCAACTGTTCGAACGCGTTGATTATCATTGCGACAGTGGCTTCAGTCGGCCGCTCGACGCTATCGTTCGTGATCGCCGTACTTCTTGCCAGTCCTGCGTTGGCGTTTCAATGGATTGCGGTGTCCGGTACCGATCCGCACGCCGTCGCCAAATCGTGGTGCTTTGGCGCGTTGCTGTACGCGACAACCATCATCTATCTGCTGCGTTACGTCTTTCGGCATGAGGTGATGACCGCCGACAAGCTGTTCGGTGCGGCATCCGCGTATCTGCTTCTGGCGGTCTTCTGGTCATTTATCTACGCACTGGTCGCTTATTTTTATGAAGGATCATTTGCGCTCTTTGGAAATCAAACGTCATTGACGTTCTATGATTTCGTGTACTTTAGTTTCACCGTTTTGACCAGCACCGGTTTTGGCGACATTACGCCCATCAGTCGCCAGGCACGCGGCATTTGTGTGGTTGAGCAGATTGTCGGTGCCCTGTTCGTTGCCATTTTGATCGCGCGGCTTGCAGGCGTTTATCCGCCTCCGAACGATAGTGGAAAACAGTGAGCTGGCGCGGTGATCCGGCGATCAAGCCTTTATGGGTTTGCAGCCGCAATGCGCGCGATCGTGTTCACATAAAGTCGTAGCGACCCGATCACCATCGCGCGTGCACAACATCTACACCGTGAACCCATACAGCCGCGCCGGGTTGTCGGCGAAGATCATCCGTTGCCAGTCGGCGCGTCCGATCCATGAGGCGATGACATCGATGAGCGCGGCATCGTCGGGCTTGCGGGTCTTTTCCGTTGGATGCGGCCAGTCGCTGCCCCAGAGCATGCGTTCGGGGGCCATCGCCACAAACGCCCTGGCGACGGGCGCGACATCGGCATAGTCGGGGGCGCCGCGTTTCGTATCGACATACGGACCCGAAAGCGTGACCCAGGTATTGCCGCCGTCGACGAGACGCCGCGCGGTTTTCATCGCCTCGGAATCGAGCCCGTCCGGCTGCGGGATATGCGCGATATGGTCGAGCACCAGCGGGCACGGCAGCGCGCTCAGGTTCTTTTCCAGTGCGGGCAACTTCGCGCCCTGCACGACGAGTTCGATGTGCCAGCCGAGCGGCGCAACGCGCGCGGCCAGCGGCGCGAGCATGTCGATGGTGGTTGCGCCCGGATAGCTCAGATTGAAGCGGATCGCGCGCACGCCTGCCTGGTGCATCTGCGCGAGATCGGCGTCGCTGACCGAGGTATCGACGACGGCCACGCCGCGCGCGTTCGCGCCGAATTGCGCCAGCGCGTCGAGCAGGCAGCGATTGTCGGTGCCATAGGTCGAGGGCGTCACGCAGACGTTGCGGCGCACGCCCAGGCGCTGCTGCAAGGCGCGATACTGGGCGACGCTCGCGTTGGGCGGCCGCAATTGCGTGCCCGGCGCGCTGGGGAAGCGGTCGTCGTAGATGTGCATGTGGCAGTCCACGGCGCCTTCGGGCAAGCGGAACGCGGGCGCTTCGGCGCCGCTGGACCAGGTTTCCATGGCGCCCGCACGAAGCGGCAGCGCCGCCGCGAGCGAGCCCGCGCCCAGCGCGCCGAGAAAGGCGCGTCGATCGAATGCGCTCATCTCAGGCCACCCCGACTTTGTTTTCGACGCGGCGGCTCGTGCGGCTCAGCAGCAGCAAGGTGAGGACGCTCACGAGCGTCAGGATGCCGAGCGGCATCAGCGCGAGCGCGTAGCTGCCCGTGGCTTCCTTCACCCAGCCGTAGACGTTCACCATCAGCCCGCCGCCCAGCAGATTGGCGATGGCGTTGATGGTCGCGAGCCCGGCGGCGGCCGTCGTGTTCGACAACATGCTGGAGGCGAGCGCCCAGAACGGACCCTTGAACGCGTAGGCGCCCACGAGCACCGCGCAGAGCATCATCATGGTGGGCACGAGCGAGCCGCTCAGCGAGGTGCCGAACAGGCCCAGCCCGATGAACAGCATCGGAATCACGGTGTGCCAGCGGCGTTCCTGGCGGCGATCCGAGCGTCGGCCCCACCAGACCATCAGCACCGAAGCGAGCGCGTACGGCACCGAATTGAGCAGGCCGGTTTCCATCACGCTCAGTCCGTACGACTTGAGCAGTTGCGGTTGCCAGACCGACAGCGTGCTACCCGCGCCCGAAGCGCACACATCGACCAGCGCGAGGCACAGCACGTAGCGGTTGCGGAACAGCTTCGTGAGCGGCATCGACGCCACCTTGGCGGGCGCGCGCGCTTCGCCGCCGATTTCCGCCGTGAGCCACTGCCGCTCGTCGTCGTCGAGCCAGCGCGCTTCAGCCGGTTTGTTGGTCAGCAGCGCGAGGCACACGAAGCCGAGCAGCACAGTCGGAATGCCTTCGAGGATGAAAAGCCACTGCCAGCCGCGCAGGCCCGCGAAGCCGTCCATTTGCAGCAGCGCCGCCGAAATGGGCGAGCCGATGAAGCTCGCGGCCGGAATCGCGACCATGAACGTGGCGATGATGCGCGCGCGATAGCGTGCCGGCACCCAGTACGAGAGATACAGCAGCACGCCGGGAAAAAAGCCGGCTTCCGCCGCGCCGAGCAGGAAGCGCAGCGCGTAGAAGGCCGTGGGCGTGCTGACGAGCGCCGTCGCCGCCGAGATCAGGCCCCATGTGATCATGATGCGGGCAATCCACAGGCGTGCGCCGTAGCGTTGCAGCGCCATGTTGCTCGGCACCTCGAAGAAGAAGTACGAGACGAAGAACAGGCTGCTGCCGAAGCCGAACACGCGCGCGGTGAGGCCGAGATCGTGATTCATCTGCAGGGACGCCATACCGACGTTGCCGCGGTCGATGAACGCGAGCAGATAGCAGATCATGAGAAAGGGCACGAGACGCCAGACCACCTTGCGGAGGGTGCGCTGTTCGAGCGCGGAGGCGTCGGGCCGGGATTGCATGTGCATGAATGTCTCCTGCGTTTATTGTGCGCCAGAGCGACGCTGCCTGATGTGATGGAAAACGTTGATGGCGACGGCGCACGCGGCCAGCACGAGGGCCATGACGCTGAACGTGCTGCGCACGCCGAGCGCTTCGGAAGCGGTGCCTGCGAGCAGATAGCCGAACGGCATCGTGCCGTTGTAGGCCATGCCGTACATGCCGACGAGCCCGCCGCGCACGTGCTCGGGGCAGCGCTGCTGGATCGTCGCGTTGGTGGACGTCGCCGAAAAGGTGAGACTGAAGCCGAGCAGACAGAACGCCGGAATCGAGAGCGCGGCGGCGTTTGTCCACGCAAGCACGAGCAGCGCGGCCACGGCGCTCCACGGGCCGAGCGCGATGCAGCGCTCGCTCGCCTTCGGCCCCCATGCCGACGAAAGCAGAAGCGCCGCGCTCAGCGAGCCACTGCCCGCCGCCGCGAAAAAAAGGCCGGTGTAATGGGCCGCATCGTGAAAGGCGTGATCGGCGAGCAGCGGCACGAGCGTCTGGTAGCTCGCGGCGAACAGGCCCATGCAGGCGAGCGTGGGCAGATAGCGCGCCGAAAACGCATCGGACATCACGTAGCCCACGGCATCGCGCAGGCTGCTGTCGCCGCGTGACGGACGCGCCGCGCCGCCCGCCGGCATCGAGCGCACGCACAGGGCCATGACGGCCAGCGCGCAGGCATAGAGGCCGAACGATGCGCCGGGACCGAACGCCGGATAGACGAAGCCCGCGATGCTCGGCCCCACCATGCGGCCCACGTTGTAGACCGTGGTGTTCATGGCGACGGCGTTCGAGGTCAGGCGCGGATCGCGCAGGCTCGTCACGAGCAGCATCTGGCGCGAGGGCGTTTCGATCGCGCTCGAGATGCCGATCGCGAGCGCGTGCAGCAGGATCAGCTTCACGCCGAGCAAGCCGAGCATCCAGAGCGTGAGCAGGCTGAGCGTGAGCAGCGTCGAGGTCGCCAGCACGCAGAGCGTCGCGCGCCGCGCATTGCCCGAGCGGATGCGCGAGCCCGCGAGCGGCGCCACGACGAGCTGCGGTCCGTAGAGCAGGAAGTTCAGCAGCGCCAGCACCGAGGCCATGCCCGTGAGGTGATAGACCAGCAGGTTGAGCGTGATGTTCTGCGTCCAGCTGCCGAGCACCGAGACCACCTGCCCGCACGCATAGCGTCGCAGCGCCGGTTCCGCGAGCGCGGGGAAGAGGCGGCCGTACAGGCCCGCGCCCTGCCGCGCGCGAGCCGTGTTGTCGGGCGTCGCGCTCATGCCAGCGTCTTGCCGCGCGTTTCGGGGGCGAACAGCACGACGATCGCCGCCGCGAGAAACGCGACGATCGTGGTGGCGAGTCCCATCGTGAAGCCGCCCGAGGTCGAGGCCAGCGCGCCGATCACAAGCGGCGCGATAAAGCCGCCGAGCCGGCCGCCGTTGTAGGCGAGCCCCATGAGAAAGCCGCGCGAGGCCGTATCGCCGATCACTTCCGCGAGAAACGGGCCCGCGCCCGCGAAGATCCCGTTTACGCCGAATCCCGTGAGAAAGATCGCCGCCATCAGCAGCCACGCATTCGCGCTGACGATATAGACGCCGACCGCCGCCGCGCCCACCAGCAGATACGCGATGAACATCGGCCTGCGTCCGAGCCGGTCGACAAAGGCCGAGAACAACAGGAAGCCGGTGATAGCGCCGAACTGCAACGCGAGCACGAACTTGAGGCTGTGCACGAAGTCGAGATGCTTCACCGTCACGAGGAAGGTGGGCGTCCACGTGAAAACGCCCCAATAGAGGTATTGCAGGAAGAAAATGAACGTGAAGGCGGTGAGCAGGCCGCGCACGTTGAGTGGTGATTTTTCCTGCGAGGCGGCTTCTTTGGCGCGTGCGCCTGCCTGCTGTCGCGCGGGGCGGCGTTCGAGCCAGATCGGCGATTCGGGCGTCTTGCGCGCGACCCAGAACAGGATGAAGAACGGCAGCGCGCCGATCAGGAACAGCACGCGCCAGCCGTCGTGCGCGAGACCGCCGTTGATGCCGCTGACGACGGCCGAGATCGTGATCGCGATGATCGCGCCGACGGGCAGGCCCATCTGCATCAGCGCGCCGCCCTTGCCGCGACGGCTCGCGTGCCACGTTTCCGCCACCAGCGCCGCGCCCGCCGTCCACATGCCGCCCATGCCGAGCGCGCCGCACAGACGCGCCGCCGCGAACCAGTGTTCGTTCGGCGCGAACGCGAGCAGCCCCGAAAACAGCGAATAGATGCCGATGCACAGCAGCGCCGTGCGCACGCGTCCGATCCGGTCGGAGACATAGCCGAACAGAATGCCGCCGATGATCTGCCCGGCGGCCGTGATGCTCGTGAAGAGGCCGAGTTGCGCTTTCGTGAGGCTGAACTGCAGCGCGAGCGTGGGCAGCAGCAGCGAGAGCAGGAACGAGTCGTAGCTCTCGAAGGTCCAGCCGAGACCGGCGAGCGACAGCGCTCGCCATTCGGGGGCCGTGACGCGCTTGCTGGCGTCGTTCGTCGCGGTGCCCGGTGCGGTGCCCTTTGCGTGGCCCGCCGCAGGCGTAGCGAGGCGCGCTTCGGGATTGAGGGTGTCTGACTTCACGTGTTGTCTCCAGGGAGATCCAGTCCGTAGGTCGAGGCGGCCGTCTGGCTGAAGAGGGCGGCGCGCTCGTCGGGCGACACGCCGCTCGCGATGCGCTTGAAGGCGTTCCAGAGCACCGTGTAGCCGACCATGCCCTTGTCGACGGGGAAATTGCTTTCGAACATGCAGCGCCGCGCGCCGAACAGTTCGACGCAGGTTTCGACGAGCGGCGCCCAGGCGCGCGCCAGCGTTTCGGACGAGGGCGGCAGCGCGTGCGTGGCGAAGTCGAAGCCGAATACACCCATGCCCGCGCCGCCGAGCTTCATGCGCGTGTTGGGAAGGCTCGCGAGACGGCGCAGCGAAGCCGTCCACGCCGCGCGCGTCTGTACGCTTTGGCCCGCGTGCGGTCCCACGCCCACCGGGCCGCCGAAGTGATCGATCACGATCGTCACTTCGGGCGCGCTGGCGGCGAGCGCGTAGAGCTGGTCGAGCTGCGTGTGATAGACCCAGACGTCGAGCACGAGGCCATAGCGCGCGAGCGTTCTCACGCCCGCGCGAAACGACGCCCGCTCCATCAGATCGGCGGGCGGCACGACCGGACTCGAACGCACGGCCTCGCTCGCGTGCCACGCGAGCGGATTGCGCATGCCGCGCAGGCGGCCGCCCGTGGCGGCGAGCATCGCTTCGATGACCGGCGCGACATCGCCGCCCAGCGACAGATCGGCGCCGCCGACAATCGCCTCGCAGGCGCGCGTCGTTCCGTAGGCGCCGCTCGCGAACATCGCCGCGACGCCGTTGGCGAATTCGGTTTCGCCAACGGGTTTCATCGCTTCGGGACCGCTCGCGCGCAGCATCGAACGGCATTGCACGTACACCGTCGAGACGATGCGATGGCCTTCGATGTCGCGGCGCAGTTCGTCGGCGAGATAGCGGCCCGATTGCCGGTCCCAGAGATGATGATGCGCATCGACGATCGGCAAGTCGGGCTGCAACGCGGTTTCTTCGCGCAGCGCGAGCCAGTCGTCGCGGACGGGAAGGTGCGGGGCGTGGACAATCTGCATGGTCGATCCGCTCAGAACTTCTTGCGCATGCCGATCACGATGCCGGTCTGGTCATCGTTCGCCGCGACCGTGCCATAGCCGTTCACGCCCAGCGCCGAGCCGCCCTTGTTGCGCGCGAACGCGGCCGTGGCGTAGATGTCGGTACTCTTCGAGAGCAGGTAATCGGCGTTGAGGACCGCCATCCACGGATCGGCGCCCGTCGAGTGCACGTCCTGGTAATAGGCTGCCGCCGTCATGAAGAACGCAGGCGTGAACATGTAGTTCGCGCCGGCCCAGTAGAGATTCGCCGAGCTCGATTGCGACCCGTTGGCGGTGATCAGAATCGGGTTCGCGGGCACGAACGCGCGCGAAGCCTGCAGATAGCGATAGCCCGCGAAGGCCTTCAAGCCGCCGATCACATAGGTGGCGGCGGCGGTCGCGCGGCGTTCCGAGCCGGTGTTGGTCGCGACCGTGTTGCTGTTGCGCTGCTCGTAGGAGAGGCTGGCGGCGAAGGGGCCGCGCGCATACGTGAGCGCGCCGCCGAAGTAGCGGCCGGTCAGCTGGGCGCCCGCCACTTCGCTGCCATAGCCCGTGTCGTAGCGCGTGCTGTACATCGCGGCCACGGTCACGGGGCCGAGCACGCCCACGTATTTCGCGGAGTTGTCGATGCGGCCCGCCATCGCGTAGTCGATCGACAGCGTGGAGTAGCGCGACGATGCGGTCATCGGATCGAACACGACGGCCTGATCGTAGAGCACCGAGTTCTGGCGACCGAGCGTGAGCGTCTGACCGTGCGTCGTGAGACCGACCCACGCCTGGCGGCCGAACAGGCGCGACGTGGTCGTGGCGTTCGAGCCGAGGCCTTTGGTCGATTGCGCGCTGGTGCCGTCGTTGACGTTGAAGCCATTTTCAAGGGTGAAAATCGCTTTCAGTCCGCCGCCGAGATCCTCGACGCCCTTGAGTCCCCAGCGCGAGCCCGAGAGATTGCCCGACGCCTCACGCGTGAGCGCGCCGCCGCTCTGCGTGTTGTTGATATGTTCGATGCCCACATCGACGATGCCATAGAGCGTCACGCTGCTTTGCGCGTGGGCGGCATGCGGCGCGAGGGCGAGCGTGGCCGCGGCCGCCGAGACCGTGACCGTGACCGTGGCGCTCGACATGCGCTTGATGACCTTCGACGTCGGGGAAAAGCGTTCCTGCATGGTGTCTCCGTTGATGTGTTTATCTGTGTTGGTATGGGCGAGAAGTGAGCAGCGAAACAAGGTGAAGCGAAAAGCGTGAAGCGGGTTCAGGCGTGCGGTTCTTCGCCGACGCCCGCGCCGGGGTCGCCGAGCCAGGCGATCATCAGCGCGCCGATCAGCAGCACGGCGGCCACGGCGAGCAGCGCGGCGGTGAAGCCGCCCGAGAGCTCCTTGATTGCGCCGATCATCGACGGTCCGACGAAGCCGCCGAGATTGCCGATCGAGACGATCAGCGCGATGCCGCCCGCGGCGGCGCGGCCAGTCAGAAAGCCGGAGGGAATCGCCCAGTAGGTGGCCTGGAACGCGAGAATGCCGCTCACGGTGAAGCACAATGCGATGAGCTTGAGCGCCGGCGCATCGAGCATCGTGCTGACCGCGAGCGCAGCGGCGGCGACGAGAAGCGCGCCCGCCACGTAGGGGATGCGGCGCGCCGAGCGATTCGCAAGACGGGCCCAGGCGAGCATCACCACGGCGCCCAGCGCATAGGGAATGGCGGTGAGCCAGCCGATGGTCGCGTGGCCCACGCCGAACTGCTTGATGATTTGCGGCATCCAGAGTCCCACGCCGATCGAGCCGACGATGCCGCAGAAGTTCACGAGCGCGAGCACGAAGACGCGCCAGTTCGTCATGGCGTCGCGCAGGCTGGAGCCGTGCTTGCCCGCGATGCTGCGCTGTTCCAGTGCGAGCCGCTGTGCGAGCACGTCCTTTTCGTCGCGGCTCAGCCAGCGCGCGCGTTCGGGGCGGTCGGCGAGGATGAAGAGGCACGCGACGCCCAATGCGATCGCGGGCAGTCCTTCGATCAGCAGCAGCCATTGCCAGCTGCGCAAGCCATGCAGACCGCCGAGTTGCAGCAGCGCGCCGGACACCGGCGAGCCGATCATGTTCGCCACCGGAATGCCGACGAGAAACGCGGCCGTGACCTTCGCGCGCCACTTGCCCGGAAACCACTGCGTGAAATAGAGGTAGATGCCCGGCGTGAAACCGGCTTCGGCGACGCCGAGCAGGAAGCGCGCAGCGGCGAAACTTTTCGGCCCGGCCACGAAGGCCGTCGCCATCGAAATCACGCCCCACGTGATCATGATGCGCGCGATCCATATGCGCGCGCCGACCTTCTGCATGATCAGATTGCTGGGAATCTCGAACAGAAAATAGCCGATGAAGAACAGCCCCGCGCCCAGTCCGAATTGCTGCGCGGTGAGGCCGAGATCCTTGTTCATCGTGAGCGCGGCGAACCCGACGTTGGTGCGGTCGAGATAGCTGATCACGTAGCACGCGAAAATGAACGGCAGGATGCGGCGGAACGCTTTTTCGAGCGTGCGTTCGCTGGCGGCGAATTGATCCGGTGTCATCGCGGCCGTCATCGCGGCCGACGTCGATGCATCGGTCTCGTCCTGCGGATGTGCCGCCACCGGCGAATTCTCCGCGCGAATGGGCTGGGAAATGTGCATGTGCGCTCCTCCGTTGCATCTCGGTCGGATGCAACTTGCTGTCTTGGCGCCGGCGCTCGCGTGCGCGCCGCCGGGCAGGTCATGGTTTTGCCGCGCGAGTCAGCGCGTGGCTTGGGCCTGGTGGTGCAACGGCCCGGCAATGTCCAGTTCGGCCTTGAGCACGGTGCCGGAGACGGACTCGGTCATGAACAGCGTCTTCATGTCCGGGCCGCCGAAGCACAGGTTCGTCAGCGATGCGCCGGACGGGCTGAGCAGAATCCGCTCGGGCTCGGCCAGGTGGTTCAGCACCCATGCGCGGCCGAGCCCCGGATTGGCGACGAACAGGCGTCCTGCGCTGTCGATCGTCAAACCGTCCGGGCCGCTCGGACCATATGACGTGAAGAACTGGCCCACCTTGCTGACCGAACCGTCGGCCTGAAGCGGCACGCGCCACACGCAGTTGCCGCGCGTCATCGCGACGTACAGCACTTTTTCGTCGGGAGACAGCACGAGGCCGTTCGGGCTCGGGCAGTTGCCGAGCAGCATGTCCAGCTTGCCTGCCGGCGAGAGCCGGTAGACTCGGCCGGTCGGATCGTGCAGACCGGTCTGACCTTGATCGGTGAAGTACAGGTTGCCCTTCGAATCGAACGTGAGGTCGTTGACGCCGCGAAAGCGCTCGGTGTTGCGGCGCTCCAGATACGGCGTGACGACGCCGCGCGCGATGTCGAGCAGCATCAGCCCGTTGCGGTAATCCGTAATGAGCAGATGGCCGTCGTCGACGAGCTTCATGCCGTTGGGCTCGCCTTCGTATTCGACGACGAGTTCCCAGTCGCCATCGGCCGAAATGCGAAACACGCGGCCGTGCGGGATGTCGGTCACATACAGATGGCCGGCGGGACTCCACACCGGACCTTCGAGAAACGAGTCGGTCGGCTGGCCGCCGCGATTCGCGCGCGACCAGTCCGTTTGCACGTCCGGCTTGCGAAAACGCTCGGGCATGCGCGTGAATACGTCGGCGGTGCTGACTTCCGGCTGCTTGAGATAAAACATGTCGAACCTGCGATTTCGTTCAGGACTACGCAGCGCTGTGCGCGTGCGAATCGACGACGGCGAGCACATTCGCGGCCGCGCCTTTGCCCATGTTCACGTAGGCCGCGTCGCTGACGCCGCCGATGTGCGGCGACAGGATTGCGTTCGACAGGCCCTGGAAAACGTGGGGCGAGGGCATCGGCTCGACGTCGAAACTATCGAGGCCCGCGGCAAGCAGTTGCCCGTTCGACAGCGCGGCGGCGAGCGCAACTTCGTCGATCAGGCCGCCGCGTGCCGTGTTGACGAGAATCGCACCGCGTTTGAATCGGGCGAGCGTCGCGGCGTTGATCATCTGGCGGTTCTCGTCGGTCAACGGGCAGTGCAGCGAGACGATGTCGGCGCTGGCGAAGAGTTCGTCGAGGCCGACGAGCGACACGCCGTCCGGCGCTTCCTTCGCATACGGGTCGTGCGCGAGCACGCGCATGTCGAACGCGCTGGCCGCCGCCGCGACGCGCCGTCCGATCGCCCCGAGGCCGACGAGACCGATGGTGCGGCCCGCCAGTTCGAGCGACTTGTGCGTGGACTTGTCCCAGTGGCCCGCGCGCATGCGTCCGTCGAGCTGCGGGACGGAGTTCGCGCAGGCGAGAATCAGCGCCCACGTATGCTCGGCGACGGCCGCCGCGTTGGCGCCCGCGGCGGCGCGCACCGCGATGCCGCGCTCGGCCGCGGCGCTTTGATCGATCACGTCGATGCCGCTGCCGTGCTTCGAGATCACCTGCAACTGGCCGCCGCACGCATCCATCACCCGCGCGTTGATCTTGCCGTAGCGCACGATGATGGCGGTCGGCTTGTGCGCCGAACAGAGCGTGACCAGATCGCTTTCGGTCGGGGTGCGGCCCGCGTACACGATTTCAAAATCGCGCAACATCTCGAGCGCTTCAGGGGCGAGATCGTTGCCGGTGACGATCAGAACCGGCTTGTGCGTCGACGCGTTCATTACAGAACCTCGCCTTCGGCCAGCATGCCCACGGCGCGCAGTTCCTTGTCGAGCCAGGCCGGACGCAGCGCCTCGCGCTTGCGGATGGCGGCGATGCGGGCGGTTTCGGCATCGACCTTTTTCTGGGCCAGCACGAGAATGCGTTCGACGTCTTCGCGCGGGATCACCACGACGCCATCGGCGTCGCCGACGATCAGATCGCCCGGATTGATCGTCGCGCCGCCGGCGGAAATCTGAAAGTTGACGCGGCCGGCCACGCTTTTCGTCGGGCCGCACGGGTTGAGGCCGGCGGCGAACACGGGAAAGCCGTTCTTCGCGAGTTCGGCGGAGTCGCGCACGGCGGCGTCGAGGACCAGACCGCCGAGCCCGCTTTCCTGCGCCTGCGTCGTCATGATTTCGCCGATCAGCGCGCAGGACAGATCGCCTTTGCCGTCGACCACGATCACGTCGCCAGGCTGGGCGATTGCCAGCGCGGCGTGAATCGCCAGGTTGTCGCCTTGCCGCACTTCGACGGTGATGGCCGGGCCGGCGAGCTTCATGCCGGGCGCGACGGGCTTGACGCGGCCGTGCAGCGTGCCGCGGCGGCCCGCGACGTCGGCGAGAATGGCCGCCTGGAACTGCGCGGCGGCTTGCACGAGCTCGGGCGAAACGCGCGTGATATCGCGGACGATGGACGGCGTGGTGTTGGGAAATGCGCTCATGGTGATTCGACCTCTTCGATTGAGTTGTACCTAGTACAACGATAGTGTACAAAGTGAAATCACTATAACGGCGCAGCGGATTGGCTTGCCATCCTCGTTTACCCTCCACGATGTACAACATGGGTGTACAGAGTAAAACAAAAAGACTGGAAAGTTGTACGATGTACAATCCCGAAACGGAAAAAACGGAGGGGATGATGGGTAACGACGGCGTGCAGTCGGTCGAGAAGGCGTTATCGCTGCTCGACATCTTCAAGCCTGGCGCGGAGTCGCTGTCGCTCGCGGCGCTCTCGCAGGCCTCGGGCATGCACAAGACGACCGTGTATCGGCTGATGAATTCGCTGGAGCGGATGAATTACGTGATCCGCGCTGAGAGCGGCTCGTACTCGCTCGGGCCGCGCGTGCTGTATCTCGGCAAGCTTTACGAGCAGTCGTTTCATCTGTCGTCGGTGGTCGAACCGGCGCTGCATGCGCTGGCGACATCGACGAAAGAGAGCGCGTCGTACTACGTCATCGATCACGCGCAGCGGCTTTGCCTGTTCCGCGCGGAGCCGTCCGAAGGGTTGCGCGAGACGCGCTTGCCCGGCACGTTGTTTCCGCTCGACGATACGGCCATCGGTCTGGTGTTGCGATTCTGGGGGCTCGGCGAGGCGGTGTTCGACACGACGCCGGAATTGCCACTCTTCACGTCGGGAGCGCGCGACCAGCACACGGCGGCGTTTGCCGCGCCGATCTTCGGGGCCGGCGACAAGTTCATGGCGGCGCTCACACTTTCCGGTCCGGCTTCGCGGCTCGATGCGGCGCGAACGTCCGGCGATGTCGCGGCACAGATGCTGCGGGGTGCGTCGGAGTTGTCGCGGAAACTCGGCGCCAGCGTGGCTCTGTGCGAGCGGATGTATGGCGTCGCGCCGTGAGGGACCGGCGGCTTGCCGTCAGAGGCCGATAACGATCCTCGGCGTCCGCGCACGCGAACAACAGAGCGCGATCTGCTGATTTGCCGCGCACTTTTCCGTGTCGCTTTGCACCGTATCGCGGTGATCGGCCACGCCGTCGATCACCGGCGTGAGGCACGCGCCGCAAATGCCCATCTCGCACGAAAGCGGCACGCTCACGCCGCCCTCCAGCAACACGGAAGCGATACTGCGCTGCGCCGTCACTTCGAACGTCCGGCCGCTGGATGCGAGCACGACCTGAAAGCTTTCGTCGTCGGTGCGCGTTTGCACGGCCGGCGCGCCGAATGCTTCTTGATGGATCGCCCCGGCTTGCCAGCCGAATTCGCGCGCCGATTGCGCCACGTGACGCATGAAACTATCCGGCCCGCAGAGATAAAGCTGCATGCCATCGACCGGCGCGTGCAGCGCGGCGGGTAGGGCGTCGCGTGCGCTCTCGCCGTCGATCGAACTATGAACGTGCACGCGCCCATGCGTGAATCCGGCGGCCCAGCGCGCCTTGAACGCCGTGTCGATCCGCTCGCGCACGTAGTAGTGCAATTCGAACGGCACGCCTGATTTCTCCAGACTCTCCGCCATCGACAGCAGCGGCGTGATGCCGATGCCGCCGGCCATCAGCACATGCCGGCTGCCTTCGCGCAATCCGAACAGATTGCGCGGCAGCGACACATCGAGCCGGTCGCCCACGCGCAGCCGCTCATGCACGTAAGCCGATCCGCCACGCGACGCCGCTTCGCGCTTCACGCACAGCACATAGTGGTCGCGCTCGTGCGGCGCGCTCGCAATCGAATACGGGCGGATCAAACCGCGAGCGAAATGCACGTCGATATGCGCGCCCGCATCGAATGGCGGCAGCGCGCTGCCGTCGGCGCAGACCAGCCGCACGGCCAGATTGCCGCGGCCCTGCGCGCTGAGTGTGTCCACGATCACCGCAATAGTCGACATGACGATCACACCAGGAAGAAGTCGCCGAAGCCCATGCGCTTGAGTCCGCGCCGATACGCGATGGAACTGCGGTCGGCCGGAATGTGCGCTTCGAGCGTGAGGTCGAGCGGCAGGCGCTCGGGTTGCTGGGTTTCGACCATCAGGCGGTCTTCCTCGAACACCTTGAGGTTGAACGCGTGCACGTCCTCGATCGGCAGATGCTTGTCGAAGTTGCGCGCGATCGGTGCGAACAGGCGCGTCTTGCGCGCCGAGACCGGCGACGCCGCATTCATGATGACGAGGCGCGCGTTCTCGGGGAAGTGGATCGTCAGCGTGGCCGTGAAGGGCAGATGGACCTCGAAATGGCGCAGCCATTCGAATTCGGCGGGCGCGCGGCCGTCGACGCCGATCGGATAGTTGCCGACGAAACTGCGGTAGTCCACCTCGAAGCCTTCCGGCGTGTCTTTCGGCTGATAGGGCGGCACGGTCTGGTTGTCGGGATCGGCGAAGGTCTCGGTGTGGATCCACGCGAAATGCGCGACATCGATAAAGCCTTCGACCTGACGCCCCGCGAAACCCGCGACATCGAACTTCGGGCAGACGATCTGCTGGAAGTCCGCATCGTCCCAGTGCGGCATGCGGGGAATGGCCGGCTCCGCGCCGGCTTCGGGCGCGAGGCAGGTCCAGACGAGACCGTAGCGCTCGACGGCCGGATACGTCGCCAGATGCAGCTTGGCGGGAATCGCCTGGTCGGGGCTCGACGGCACGCGGTTGCAGCGTCCGCCGCCGCCGAAGCGCAGGCCGTGATACGGACAGACGACGCCCTGGCCGTCGTGCGTGCCGAGCGTGAGCGGCACGCCGCGATGCGGACAGACGTCGCGCGCCACGACCAGTTCGCCGTCGGCGCGATAGAGCACGAGGTTTTCGTCGAGCAGCGTGGCCTTGAAGGGCGCTTCACCGATTGCGTCGGCGTGCGCCACCGGATACCAGTGACGCGACAGCCGATGCCAGTCGTCGGCGTCGAACGTGCAATGCGGCGGCAGCGCGCGAATAGGCGTCGCGGAAACCGGCGGGCTGATCGGGATGATGACGGGGGCAAGTTCGCTCATGAGTGTGGGGGCTCGTTGTCTGGCGGGTTTCGTTGAGTCCCACTTTAAGAATATTGCCCATTGCAATCCATCAGAGATAATTCAGGAACCTGTTGCAAAAATTCGTACACCTCGACCATGCTGCCATTCTCGCGGTTCGCCCGTTACTTCGTTGAAGTCGCCCAGTCGGGCAGTCTGCGCAAGGCCGCGGAGGAACTGCACGTCTCCGCCTCGGCGATCGACCGGCAGATCCTGCTGGCCGAGCGCGAACTCGAAACGGAATTGTTCGAACGTCTGCCGTCCGGGCTCAAGCTCACGGCGGCGGGCGAACTGCTGCTCGACGATCTGCGGCGCTGGCGCAAGGAGTACCGCCGCACCGTCGAGCGTTTCGACGAGTTGCAGGGGTTGCGGCGCGGGCATGTGAGCATCGCCGTGATTGACGCGCTCAGCGACGGCCTCGTGGCGAATACGGTCGCGCAGGTCGGTGCCGCGTATCCGCAACTCTCGTTCGATTTGCAGGTGGTGGAGAACCGGCGCGTGGCGGACCTGGTGGCCGCATCGGAGGTGGATTTCGGGCTGATGCTCGATCCGACCGAGCATGGCGGGCTGGAGATTCGCGCGCTGGTCGACGTGCCGCTGGGCGCGGTGGTGCCGCCCGGTCATCCGCTGACCGCGAGCCGCGACGTGACGTTCGGCAGCCTGCTCGACTATCGGCAACTCGTGCCCGCCGCGCCGCTGATCGTGCACGAGCGCACGCGCGTGCTCTATGCGAGTCATCAGGCGGAAGGGACCGAGAGCGTATCGTGCAACAGCATCCGCATGATGCGTTCGCTGATTCGCGGTGGCGCCGGGATCGGCGTGTTGAGCCTGCTGGATGTGGCCAGCGACGTCGAGAGCGGCGCGCTGGCGTTCGTGCCGTTGCGCGGCCGAAAGGTGCGGCCGCTGGCGCTTGCGCTGTGCGTTGCGCGGCGGCGTCAGCTTTCGCGTGCCGCGCAAATGGTCATGCAGCAGGTGATCGCGGCGATGGAAAAACTCGGCGAAACGGCTTCGGTCGCGAGTGAATCGGCTGCGCCCGCGCGCAAACGAAAATAATGCAGGCGTCGCGCGCGCGGCGCTTTCGCGTGGGTGTCAACGTTCAGGCGCGCAGGGCATCGACCGTGCCGTGTTCGCGCAGCCATTGCGCCCTGCGGCGGAAGAGATCCGGCACCGCCCGGTTGACTTCGTCGATGAGCGCCGGCAAATCGCCCGTGCAGAGGCGGCCATCGTCCACCACGATGCGGCCCGCCACCATCGTCATGGTCACATCGCCTCCTTGCACGGCGTGGACGAGGTTGTGGTGAAGATTGCCATCGGCGCCGCCGAGCAGCGGTGTCATGCGCGGCGTGTCGGTGCGCACGGCGATCAGGTCGGCCTGCTTGCCCGCTTCGATCGAGCCGATCTGCGCATCGAGGCCGAGCGCACGCGCGCCGCCGATCGTCGCTATCCGGCACACCGGCCAGGCACCGAGCGCCGACGCATCGAGCTTCGATAGCTTGGCGAGCAGCGAAGCCGTTTTCATCTCCTCGAACATATCGAGGTTGTTGTTTTCCTTCTCGCCGTCCGTGCCGAGCCCGACGGGAACACCGGCCGCGAGCAACGCTTCGACCGGCGCGGCGCCGCTGGCGAGTTTCATATTGCTGACCGGATTGTGCGCCACGCCGACGCCGCGACGCGCGAGAATATCGATTTCCTCGTCGGAAAGCCACACGCAGTGCGCCAGCAGTACGTGCGGTGCGTCGAGGAGTCCGAATCGTTCCAGTGCCTGGATCGGGCGCACGCCATATCGACGCTGCGTTTCTTCGACATCGAAGCGGCTCTCGTTACTGTGCGTATGAAAGCCGACGCGATAACGCTGGCTGATGTCGATGGCGCGCGTCCACGCGTTCGGCGTCGCATAAAACATGTGTTCGAGTCCGACCCAGACGTTGATGCGTCCGTTTGCGCCGCCGTGCCATTCCTGAATCAAGGCTTCGTTGGCGTCGAGCGTTTCGAAATAGTTGTGCTCGGGATGTTCCGCCACGTAGGGCACGAGCACGGCGCGAATGCCGAGATCGCTCGCGGCCTGGGCGCTGCCGTGCATGAAGCGCCACATGTCCACGATGGTCGTGGTGCCGGACAGCAGGGCTTCGGCGTAGCAAAGCTGCGAGGCGATTCGGGCTTCGTGTGCATTAACGACGCGATGCATCGGATCGATATATTGCTGTAGCCAGTCCCACACGGGCAGACCTTCCGCCGTGCCGCGCAACAGCCCGGAGTGCGCATGCGTATTGATCAGCCCCGGCATCAGCAGCCGATCCTTGAGTCGCTTGACCGGAATCGTCGGGTGTTGAACGAGGAGATCGGCGGCTTTGCCTATTGCCGAAATGCTTCCGTCGTCGCCGATCAGGACGGCGGCGTCGGACACGATCGTGTTGTCGGCGTCCATCGTCAGAAGATGGTCGGCGTGAAGTATCAAGGCGTGCATGAGGGAACCTGTCATGTGGAAAGTACGGCGTTTCAGACGCTGTTTGCGTATTTTCGACAGGCAAAACGCTTGTGTAAAAATGGGATCTATCAGAAAGGGAGATAGGTCCGATGCAATTCTCGCTCGATCAGCTGGAGGTCTTCGTGACGGCGACGCGTGAGCCGTCTTTCTCGGCGACGGCGCGCCGCCTCGGCAAAGCGCAGTCCGCGGTGAGCACCGCGATCGGGGAACTCGAGATCGATTTCGGCGTGACGCTGTTTGACCGTCGCGGCCGTTACCCCGTGCTCACGCCCGAAGGCGAGGCCTTGTTGTCCGAGGCCGAAGCCGTGCTTTCGCGTTGCGATGGGTTGCGTGAGCGCGCGAGTGCGCTCACGAGCAAGCAGGAGGCGCAGATTGCGATTGGCGTCGAAGACGCGTTTCCGCGCGCGGCGCTGGTGCCCGTACTGAAGCGTTTGCCTGAGCGTTTCCCCGCCGTTCAGGTCGACGTTCGCCAGCCTTCCGATGACGATCTCCTCGAAATGGTGCTGAAAGAGCGTGTTTCGCTTGGGCTGGGTTGCGCGCGCGCGCAATATCCTGCGGGGATCGGATTTTGCCGCTTGGGACAGGTGACGTTCGTGAATGTCGCGCATCGCGATCATCCGCTTGCCCGGTATGAGAACGTGCGCTTCGCTCAATTGTCGGATCAGCTTCACCTGTTGCTGGCGGGACAGAACATGCATCTGCTTACCGCCGAGTATTTGAAGTCGCCGAGAACATGGACCGTTCAGAGTCACGCGATGCTCGTCGATCTGTTGAAAGGCGGCGTCGGCTGGACCAGCGTGCCGCGATGGTCCATCGAAACAGAACTGGCTGCTGGAGAACTGGTGGAGTTGAAGCTCGAGGCCTACCCGTTCACCGAATGGACGGTGGGTCTCGATCTGCTCTGGAAGGCGGAGTCCACGCCAGGGACGATCGCGCTGTGGCTGAAGTCGGAATTGATGCGGACAGCGTCGTTCGCCTAGTCGTCAGCGGCGCCCAGGAAAGAAGCCGCCGTTCGATAGCAAAATAAAAAACGCCAACCCGGCTGGGTTGGCGTTTTGCCTGAGTCGCAACGGCGATCAGAACTGGTTCATCGTGTTGTCCTTGCCCGCCGCCTTCAGGGCCGCTTCGCCGCTGAAGTATTCCTTGTGATCGTCGCCGATATCCGAGCCGGACATGTTCTGGTGCTTGACGCACGCGATGCCTTGACGGATTTCCTTACGCTGCACGCCCGCCACATAACCCAGCATGCCCTGGTCGCCGAAGTATTCCTTCGCGAGATTGTCGGTCGACAGTGCGGCGGTGTGGTACGTCGGCAGCGTGATGAGGTGGTGGAAGATCCCGGCTTCGCGCGACGCGTCGGCCTGGAAGGTGCGGATCTTTTCGTCCGCGATCTGGGCCAGTTCGCTCGGGTCGTATTCCACGCTCATCAATTGCGCGCGGTCGTAGGACGAGACGTCCTTGCCCGCTGCCTTCATCGCGTCGTAGGCCTGCTGACGGAAGTTCAGCGTCCAGTTGAACGACGGGCTGTTGTTATACACCAGCTTGGCGTTCGGGACGACTTTGCGAATCTCGCTGACCATGCCGCCGATCTGCGCGATATGCGGCTTTTCGGTTTCGATCCACAGCAGGTCCGCGCCGTTTTGCAGTGCGGTGACGCAATCCAGCACGCAGCGCGCTTCGCCCGTGCCGGCGCGGAACTGGAACAGGTTGCTCGGCAGGCGCTTGGGGCGCAGCAGCTTGCCGTCGCGCTTGATGATGACGTCGCCGTTGCCGAGCGCGTCGGCAGAGAGCTCCTCGCAATCCAGGAACGAGTTGTACTGGTCGCCCAGGTCGCCCGGCGCGTTGGTCACGGCGATCTGCTTGGTCAGGCCCGCGCCCAGCGAGTCGGTACGCGCCACGATGATGCCGTCGTCCACGCCCAGTTCGAGGAAGGCGTAGCGGATCGCGCGGATCTTCGCGAGGAAGTCCTCGTGCGGCACGGTGACCTTGCCGTCCTGGTGGCCGCACTGCTTTTCGTCGGACACCTGGTTTTCGATCTGGATGCAGCACGCGCCCGCTTCGATGAACTGCTTGGCCAGCAGGTAGGTGGCTTCAGCGTTGCCGAAGCCCGCGTCGATGTCGGCGATGATCGGCACGACGTGCGTGACGTGGTTGTCGATCTTTGCCTGGATGGCGGCCTTGGCCGGACCCTGGGCTGCGTCGAGTTCGCGGAACAGACCGCCCAGTTCACGGGCGTCGGCCTGGCGCAGGAAGGTGTACAGCTCGCGGATCAGCGCGCTGACGGAGGTTTTTTCATGCATCGACTGGTCCGGCAGCGGACCGAACTCGGAGCGCAGCGCGGCCACCATCCAGCCCGACAGGTACAGGTAGCGGCGCTCGGTGCTATTGAAGTGCTTCTTGATGGAGATCATCTTCTGCTGGCCGATGAAGCCGTGCCAGCAGCCCAGCGACTGCGTGTATTTCGCCGGGTCGGCATCGTAGGCGGCCATGTCGGCGCGCATGATCTTCGCGGTGTACTTCGCGATGTCCAGGCCCGTCTTGAACTTGTTCTGCGCGCGCATGCGTGCGGCGTATTCGGGATTGATTGCGTTCCAGGCGCTGCCTTGTTGCTCTTTCAATCCGGCGATTGCCTGGATGTCGTCTTGATATTGGGCCATGAGTATCTCCTGAGAGGGAAGCGTGGGTAACCGGGGTAGTCCCGTGGACTGCATGACTAAATGGTAACGCCACGGCGCCAACTCTTATATAAGACATAAGACATAATTAGTTGTTATTATTCAATGAGATACGCTGCATTTTTTGCGATGCAAAACAGGTTTTCAGCGGGCAAAATGACGGCATCGCAAAAAAATGGCGCAAATTCCGCAATGCGAAATGTGCTTTCGGCTGCTGGAGTGGGTGCCTGAGAAGCGCGTGACTGCCAGCGTTGATTTGTGGCAATCACCGCACCAGCGGCAGATCCGCGGGGATGCGGTGCAAAAATCGCGGACCAACTCATCGGCCTTTGCAAAGTGGGCGGCTATCTTGTGTACGCACCCGGCGATGCAGCTGTCGACGTTTAGCGATGCGGCGGGGCGCCTGCCGGAGTTCCGATCTCGGCCCGATCTCTGCCGGGATGGCCAGGGTGAAATCGTTACAATGCGTCGACGAGTTCCCATCGACAGAATCGAATGCGAAATACCCTGACCTCCTTTTTCTGGAGCGGCGACGCCATCCGCAGTCGCGGCGTAAGCGAGATCGTTTTATCCGGAACGCTCGATCTGCCGACGCCTTCGACGGCCGTGCTCGCGGATTGGCAAAGAGAGATAGCGGTGCGGCTCGCTCTGGAACCTGGGGATGTCGAGGTGATGCCTCTGGCGCGCACGCAAATGCGCTGGCCGGATTACAGGCGCTGCGTGCAGGCGATGTCGGAGTGGACCGTCGCCCTGGGACTGCCCGCGGTGCTCGCCGATAGCGACATGGCGCTGATGGGCTGTCGTGGCGCGCGGTATCACCATGATGGCGAACAGTACGGAGGTAACGCTTTCTGCAATCTCTTCCTGAGTGAAGACAAGGGCCTGGACGTGCACTTTCCCTTGACGGGCCAACGCATCCCCCTCAAGCGGGGAACAGCCGTGATTTTCGATCCGGTTCAGCCCCACGGCGTCATTCGGCGCGGCAGCGACAGTTTTTCTGCGGACGACTTCGCCCCGGACCAAGACTTCGTCCAGATTTTCCTGACGTGGGAACTTCCCATCGAGGACGCCGATATTGCAAGCGCGCTGAAGGTCGATTTCGATATTGCTCCCGAGACGTCGCTGCAACTCGATAAAGAGCAACTCTGGTCCAACGGCTCACCCGCCGCCGTGTGCCCGCAATCGGGGCGCTTGCTCCCTGTTGACTAGCATTGGAGTCACGGCCCGGTACCGTGTACAGAAACGCGAGGTAGGTGAAAGCGTTGTGCGCGCGGCGTGTCAGACGATGGCAATTCTCGATGTCATATGGAGTGCCGAGCATCATGAACGAGTAATGATGCCGGGCCGCTGCAGATCGATCAGGAGTAGGTGGCGCGTGGCGGCATCAACGGTCACAAGCGCTCACAAGCGCTCACAAGCGCTCCGGCGTTGAAAGACGTTGACCGATGCGCTATGACGCGAGGCTGGGATCGCCGCTCGCCCATGCAATGCCGGGGCCACGGTCCATCGTCGCGATCTTTTGCATGTCTTCATGGCTGATTGAAAATCCCGCGAGATCGAGGTTCTGGCGCATACGCGCGGCATTGAGCGATTTGGGCAGCACGGCATAGCCGTTCTGAACGCCCCATTTCAGCAGGAACTGCGCTTCGGTCACGCCATAGGCCTGCGCCATTCGCGCCAGCACGCCGGCTTCGGCCTTCATCGTTTCCGTCTTGCCGCTTTCCTGGCCAGGCTGCGTTCGCCATGTCGACATCGGCGCGAGGCTGCTGTAGGCAATCGCCGCGATGCCTTGTTCCTTCATATGGGCGATGAGATCCGGCTTTTGCGACCAGGGATGCAGTTCGATCTGGTTCGCGTCGGGCGCGGGCAGTCCATGCGACTTCAATTCATCGAGATGCCCTTGATTGAAGTTGCTGACACCGATGCTGCGCGCAAGCCCCATTCGCTGGATTTCAACGAGCGCCTGCCACTGTTCGACGCGTGCGCTGCCGCCGTGCGGAGAATGGATCAGATAGAGATCGACATACTCGACGCCCATCCGGTGCAGACTCGCGCGGCATTCCGCGATCGTCTCCTCACCGGATTTGGGTTTTTCGCCCCAGCCCGGATAGCCGGGCCAGAGTTTGGTGGTGAGAAAAATATCCGCGCGCGCGAGCCCGAGTTGCTGAAGACCCGCGCGCACGCCTTGTCCCACTTCCGTTTCGTTGTCGTAGACCGCCGCCGTGTCGATATGACGATAGCCGACGGAGATCGCCGTGCTCACGGCGTCGGCCGTCTGCCCGGGCGCGATGAGATAGGTGCCGAATCCCACTGCGGGAATGGCGGTGTCGTCGTTGAGGGGAAAACGCTCGATCATCAGCATCGAATTGCCTTTCATGGGGATAGGGAATCGAGGGGCTCGCGCGCGGCGAGCTCAGGCGTTCGCCTTGAGCCGCGCGGCCAGTTTGGCCACACGTTCGCCGAGGTGCGCGGCGGTGCGCAGATCGCTCGGAATCGGCGACAGTTCGGGCGCGACATCGTCGGATTGCGCCATGGCGCCGAGCCAGCCGCCCAGACGGTTCATGTCGTCGGCTCCACGGCCAGGCATCATGTCGACGCCCGCCCAGATCATGCCGTGCTGCGCGGCGAACAGCGCCATCGCGATGAGTGAGTTCAGTTTGTCGCCGCTTTGCGCGCCCGAGTTCGTGAACCCGGCGGCGACCTTGTCGCGCCACGCGAGCGGCAGCCACGCCGGGCGTGTGCTGTCCTCCATGAACTTCTTGAGCCGCGAACTGAGCGTGCCGTTATACGTCGGCGAGCCGAAGATGATCGCGTCGCTGGCCGCGAGCGTAGCCCACGGCGTCTCGCCTTCCGCGACCTTGATCAGCAGCGGCTCGGCGCCCGCCACTCGACGAATGCCGTCGGCGACTGCCTCGGCCTGTCTGGCGGTGTGGCCATAACCGCTGTCGTAGACAATTGCAATTTTCATCACTAACCTCTGTGCGTTTCGGTGCATGCATTGTCTTCATTTGAATGGCCGCCAAGAAGTTGCCGGACGGTTGAATGGCCCTAAACTCAAGGTTGATAATCGCGCGGTATCGGCATTTTTCGTGACGGAGGTTAGATGGATTCGTCCCAGCGGGTACGGGCCATAATGTCGTTTGTCCAGGCGGCCGATGCAGGCAGTTTCGCGGCAGCCGGCCGGGTGCTCGGCGTGACGTCGGCGGCAGTGAGCAAGAACGTCGGGGGACTTGAACGTGCGTTGGGCGTCAGGCTGATGAATCGCACGACGCGCGCGCTGCAGTTGACGGAAGAGGGCAGCGCGTTTCTCAAGCAGGCGCGCGTGGCGCTGGAGGCGCTCGATGCGGCGGTCGATACGATTGCGGCGAGGCGCAGCGGTCCGAGTGGCCGGATTCGCATTTCCACCAGTGCCGCGTTTGGGCGCGACCACCTGATGCCGGTGCTGCCGGGTCTGCTGTCCCGCCATCCGGGTTTATCGGTCGACGTCGATTTCGACGACCGTGTAGTCGACTTTGTGCGCGACGGCTACGATATTGCGTTGCGCGGCGGCGCGATTCCCGACTCGAATCTGGTCTCGCGCCCGATCTTCCGCATCAATCTCGCGCTTGTCGCTTCGCCCGCTTACCTCGCACGAGCGGGCATTCCGCAATTGCCCGACGATTTGGCGCGTCACGCGCTGATTGCCCGACGCTTTCTGGGCGGGCGCGTCTCGGCATGGAATTTCCGGGGCGAAGACGGCAGCACGACGACGTTCGATCCCACCGAGTCGGCCGTGTTGACGCTGTCCGCGCCGGAAGCGCTAATTCAGGCCGCGTGCGATGGCGCGGGCATTGCGCAGGTCGGCGTGCATCTGGCGCAGGCGCATTTGCGCTCGGGCGCGCTGGTTGTCGTTTTGAACCCGTGGCATCTGCCGGGCACGTACGAAATGGTGTTGCAGTATCCCCATCGTGCCTTGATCGCGCCGCGTGTGCGGGCCACGATCGACTACCTCACCGAAGCGTTTGCCGCCGATCCCGCGCTGCATATTCCGCTCGCCGCGCTCGACGAGTTCGCACGCTGACGTCATGTGTGCCATCGCGCGGGTTTCAACCTCGGGTTGAAACACCTTCGACCGCCACGCCGGTTTTAACGGCCGTCGCTCGCATCGATAATCTGCCGATATTCACTGCGAGGGCTGTCCATGACTCATGAGAACCATTCCACGCCGCGTGTCGATTTTGCGCAGGTCGCGGCGGTGTCGCCGGCTTTGGCGGAGTACACGCGCAAACACGTTATCGACGATCTGTGGAGCCGGTCAGGTCTTTCGAAGCGGGACCGAAGTCTCGTGACCGTGGCGGCACTCGTCGCGCGAGGCCAGGAGGTCGGCTACGGCCATTACATCGACGGCGCGCTCGATAACGGCGTGACGCCCGGCGAGCTTTCGGAATTGCTGCTGCAACTCGCGTTCTACGCGGGGTGGCCGAATGCGTTGTCCGCCATCCAGGCGGCGCACGAGAGTCTGGTGAAACGCGGAATCGATGCGAGTGGGTTGCCGCAGCGCTGATGGCGCTACGCGATTCGTTCCGGGTGCTTCGCGCCTGCCTGAACGTCGCTGATTGCGAACCCCGACGACGACGACGCGATGATCGTGTCTGCCCTTGCCGCCGATTCGATGCTCACGATCAGCGCATGTTGGACATCCAGTCGCTCGGGTGCGCTTTCCTGAATGAAATCGGCGTTGTGGACCGCTGCGCCCACGTCCGTCGTGAATATCAACTTGTCCCGCGAGGCGCCGTCCGCTAGTCCGAGCCTCTCGACTACAGGCCAACTTTCCTCGATCCAGTTGCGCATGCGCGACTCGGCGCCCTGGCCGGGGTCCGTCGTTGTGACGGCAAAACCCTGAGCCAGGAAGTGGGTCGCCCAACCTGCGCCAATGACGCCCGTGCCGACGACCGCGACGTTGAGGGCTCGCGATGTCATTGCCTAACCCGCCTGGCAATCAGCGTGGATCGTTTCGCGCAACGGCCGCAGTCCAATGATTTCCCGTGCTTCATCCGGCGTGGCCGGCTCATAGCCCATCTCGCGCACCAGGCGAACAAGCCGCTCGACCAGTTGCACATTGGTGGCCAACTGCCCCTGCCGGTAGTAGAGGTTGTCTTCGAGCCCGACGCGCACATGCCCTCCGAGCAACAGCGAGTTCATCGCGGCGGGCAACTGCGCTGCGCCGATAGCGCTGACGTTGAAGACGGTGTTGCGGGGCAGGTGGTCGACCATCGTCTGCAGCAACCGGGGCGTGTAGGGCAACGCGCCCTGGAACGCATTGGCGCCGATCACGATATTGATAAAGTGCGGCGCGTCGTCGAGCCCCTCATTAATGGCTCGCTGAACATCCTGGACGATGTCGGCAAGGCCGAACACCTCCCATTCCGGCTTGATGCCGCGTGCTTTCATCATCTCAGCGATCTGGCGGATTCGCGAGGGCGGCGTCGCCACCAGAATCTCCTTGCCGCCGAAACTCGCAATCACGGTCTGCGCATCGAGCGTGCACATCTCGACGCCATCACCCTGCATGCCCTTCAGCCGTTCTTCCCACTGGATTTCCCACAGGCCGTTGTCGAGTTCGCGAACCATGTCGCCGTTGATGCCGCCACCGGTGGAGTTGTTCAGGATGATGTCGCATTTGTCGCGAATCAGCCGGTTGATACGGCTATAGATTGCCGGATCGCAGGTGGCCTCGTCGTCGGGACGCCGTGCATGCACCGCAACGACACTGGCGCCCGCGTTGTAGCAGCGGTAGGTATCGTCGGCGATCTCCTGCGGCTGCGTCGGCAGGTTCGGGTTCATTTTCTTGCTGGCCATGCCGCCGGTCGGGGCAACGGTTACGATCACTTTAGGCTTGCTCATGATGGTCTACTCCAGAGTCGAAATGGATGCAAAGAACAGGGGTGGCGATGACCGCTCGATCAGGGCGCGTTCGCATCGTCGCCGGGGCCGACCCGGACTGCGCTTTTGGGCAGGCCCAGCAGGATCGTGAGACCGCCGCCGATGACAACTGCGGTCAGCACAAGCAGGCCCATCTGGATGCTGCCGGTCGCCCCTTTGATCCAGCCGATCAGCGTCGGGCTGACGAATCCGCCGAGGATGCCGAGCGAGCTGATGACCGCGATGCCGGCCGCAGCCGCGTCCCGGCCAAGGTAGGTCGGCGGGATCGACCAGAACAGCGAGCCGCCGCCAAAGATGAAGAACGAGGCCACGCACATCAGGACCATCACCGGGACGACCGCAGTGCCGAGGAAAGAGGTCAGGGCGAGGACCGCGACCCCAAGGACCAGCGTGCCGCCGACATGCCAGCGGCGCTCCTTGAATCGATCCGAACTGCGGCTGATGACGAGCACGCCCAGCGCGCCGAAGAGATAGGGCACAGCCGTGTACCAGCCGATCGTCGCGATCGGGGCGATGCCCAGCCCTTTGATCATCGTCGGCAGCCAGAAAGTCAGCGTGTAGACGGCGCAGGCGCAGCAAAAGTAGACGAAAGCCAGCACGTAGGTCTTCGGGTCGACCAGCGCCGCTGTGAGCTTGCCATGATGTCCGGAGCGGGTTTCGCCGCCGTGATCGGCATCGAGGACCGACTGCATGAGCGCCTTCTCCGCATTGTTCAGCCACGGAGCGCTAGCCGGACGGTCCGGAAGCAGGCAATACAGCAGAATCCCCATCAGGACCGTCGGCAGGCCTTCGACGAGGAACAGCCATTGCCAGCCGTGCATGCCGCCCATACCTTCGAGACGGCTCATGATCATCCCCGACAGCGGGCCGCCGAGGACGCCCGTGATCGGCATGCCGAACAGGAACAGACCGGTCACACGGCCGCGGCGCTGGCTCGGATACCAGTACGTCAAATAAAGAATGATGCCGGGGAAGAAGCCCGCTTCGAATAGACCGAGCAACAGCCGGATTCCATAGAATTGCCACGGCGCCGTGACGAATGCGGTGGCGGCGGAGGTGAGACCCCACAGCACCATGATCCGCAGGAAGGTGAGCCGTGCGCCGATTTTCTCGAGCAGCAAATTGCTTGGCACTTCGAACAAAAGATACGTGACGAAGAAGATGCCGGCTCCGAGTCCATAGACCGCGTCGGAGAAAGCCAGGTCCTGCTTCATCTGCAACTGCGCGTAGCCGATGTTGATACGGTCGAGGAATGCGCAGACGTAGGCGATCAAGATGAGCGGCATGATGCGCCAGCTGATCTTTTGAAAGACGGCATCTTCGACCCGTCGGCCTGACGGGCTCTCGACGGGCGCGACTGCGGGGGGCAGCGAATGGGCGCGATTCATTGCGTGTCTCCTGATGGATGACACGCATTATTTCGGGCGAGCACCCGCGCGACTGTCTATGGCGCGACAGTTCGGGACAGCGTAAACACCGATCCGTTCGGGCACATGCGCGCCCAATGCGAAGTTATCCGGCCAAAGCGCTCAGCCCGGGCAAATCGAGCACGACGATGCCACCGTATTCGGTGCGCACGAGGCCTGAGTTCTTGAAGCGCGTCATGGCCTTATTGCATGTCTGACGCGACACGGCGGCGAGGTTGGCGAGTTCTTCCTGGGACAGCGACACATGCGCTGCGCCACTCGGATTGGAGAGCGGCTGCACCATCCCCACCAGCGCTCTGGCGACCAGACTGTCGGTGTCGAGCAGCCCGTGCGCGGCAACGGCGCCCATGAACCAGTGCAAGCGCTCGTTGACCTGAAGTAGCAGAAACTCGTTGAACGAGGGTTGCTGCTCGCGAAGCCAGTTGAAGGTTGCGCGGGGAATTTGCGCGACACGGCTGTCGCGCAAGGCGATGAGATCCGATTCGCGCGGCGCGTTCCGGATCAGCGTGCCCTCGCCGAACCAGCTCCCGACCGACTGCCCGCCTAACGTCACAGTCTGTCCATCGCGAGCGGTGATCGACCACTTGACGAGGCCTTCGAGCACGCCGAACCAGGCGTGTTGCCGCTCGCCGTGGTGCCCTAAAGACTGACCGGCTGCAACGGCGCGCTCCGACGCCTCTGTGCGCACGCGTGCCTTCGCGGCATCGTCCAGGCGAGCAAACCACGGCGACTGCGCAAGCAGTTCGTCGAGCGTCAGAGATAGCGTGACCATCCGCTTTTGCCGGGTCATTGCCATCCCTCCGTGTGGAGTGCAGCGCGGCCGACGCGAAATGTCGCCGCATCGACAGTGTCGCGCGTGCAGCACGCGCACAATGGCTGAACTGGAATCAGGAGCATAGATCCGTGAGTAAAGTGACTATCTATGGTATCGACGTGCAATTCGGCGATTGCGACCCAGCGGGAATCGTCTTTTTTCCGAATTTTTCGCGCTGGATGGACGCCGCTTCGCACGATTATTTTATACAGTGCGGCCTGCCGCCATGGCGTGAGATGCAAGCGCTGCCGAATTGCATCGGCGCGCCGCTCCTGGAGTTTCACACACGCTTTCACACTTCGGCGACCTACGGCGAACGTCTGGCCGTGCATACGCGCGTCGAGGAATGGCGGGGCAAAGTGTTCATCCAAAGCCATCGCATCATGCGCGACGATACGCTGATCTGCGAAGGTAACGCGACTCGCGCCTTGTGTATCAAACAGGACGATGGACGCCTCAAGGCCGTCGGCGTGCCTGAATTCATACGTGCCGCGTGTGACTGAGCGGCGATCATGATCGAGTTGGAAAGGAGGATTGCATGACCACATCGAAAGGCCTGCGCGTGCTCGTCACCGCCGGCGCCGGAGGGATCGGGCGCGCGATCACGGAAGCCTTTGTAGCGGCAGGCGCCAGCGTTCACATCTGCGACATCGACGAAGCCGCACTGCAACAGATCCAGGCGCAATTGCCGGGCGTGACAACGTCGGTGTGCGACATCGCCGATCGGGCGTCGGCTACGCGTATGGTCGCCGATGCCGCGTCGGCCCTCGGCGGTCTGGACGTCCTGATCAATAACGCGGGCATTGCGGGACCGACCGCCAGTGTCGCGGATATGGACCCGGACGCCTGGGAGGCCGTACTGCGTTTGAATCTGACCGGTACGTTCACGGTCACGCAACACGCCATCCCTTATCTGAAGCAATCGCGTGCGGGCGTCATTTTGATCATGTCGTCGCTGGCCGGCCGCTTCGGCTATCCGAATCGCAGCCCGTACGCCACGACAAAGTGGGGCCTCATTGGTTTCACCAAGACCTTGTCGCGTGAGTTGGGTGAATTCGGCATACGCGTCAACGCGATCTTGCCAGGCGCCGTGGAGGGGCCGCGTATTCAGCAGGTGCTCGCTGGCCGGGCATCAGCGAGCGGCCGCACGGTCGCGCAGGAAGAGGCGGCTGCGCTCGCCAATCAGTCGATCAAACATTTCGTGGATCCGGCGGAGATTGGAGCGCTCGCAGTCTTTCTGGCATCCGATGCCGGACGTTCCATTTCTGGGCAAATGATTCCCGTTGATGGAGATTCGCAAAGCGCATCCTGAAGCCGGCTAAACATCCACGAAAATCTGGATGGGCTCTTGTTGGTGATGATCACCCGGCCTGTGGGGCCGACGCATCTGTTTGGGGTTTAGCATTCACCAGCCTTCGCGCGCGGTAGAACCTGCAAGAGACCGCCGCGTCACGACAGTGCACGGGCCCAGACCGTTAGCCGTGCGGGAGTGTGAGCTATTGCATTTTCGCGTCCTCTCGCTTCGCTTTCGCCATTGCCTCCGGCTCCAGTTCTTCCGCAGACCGGTTGAGGTGAACGAACCCTCCCCAGGCCGCAAGAAGCATGGCCGTGGAAACAATCAGTCCCGCTGCGTACCATAGCTGCGATGGGTCCTGATGTAACGCCTTGAACGTTGCGACCAGTCCTTCTATCGCGAGCGCGACGACCACAACAACCAGAAATCGGGACATGAAGCGTCGCACTCGCGTTGGTCCGCTCACGTCAGCCTCGCGAATCACCTCCTCCTCCACAATGGTCTCGGCGATCTGTATTGCGACAACAGCACCGGCCAGCAGTCCCAACGCCTCAATAATGGACTGCGCGCTCGCCTGGTCCCATTCACCCGTGAACGCCGTCCATCCGGTGCGTGCAGCAATCGCAATCAACGTGAGCGCTGCGCACGCGAAGAGAGCCGCCATTAGCGCATGGACGATCGTAAAGCAACGCCAAAGGACATTCATTTTGTCGCTCCTTTGAATACCAAACCGGTTCAATGTGTTCTTGCGGTGCGCTAAACGTCACACAATAGAGCAGCGCCACGCGCTAAGGCGTCGAATGACCGCGTGCGGATCACCTTGCAGGTCACTCATCAACGACGCCTTTGCCTGGCGAGCAGAAAGCGTGCCGATACGGATGTTCAGGCGTGTGCAGGAATCTCGACTTTGTCGTTTTTCGAGCGGCGTTAGGTTCGGCGCTTCACGATCTCCGGTTGGTCGGGATTGGCTCGCGTGCCCACTGCAGCGCCGCGCAGCGATGAACTGCAGAAAGCGGTCGCACCGGTGCGCTGCCTGAAAGGGGCGCCGATGGGAATCATCGCTGTGATGGCACGATGTTCTTTGTACCCTTTATAAGAGGGCAGTCAGGCCGCAAACCTGGGAGTTGTGCGGTATGGAGGCGAGAGGTGTAGGTCGACCCGGAAGGGATCTTCAGTATCTCCGCGAGCAGTCATTCGCGCGCTGAATGGGCGTAAGCGTGTAAAGCACCTCGAAGCTCTCGCATATGAGAGGCATCGAACTTTCAGCCACCCGACCAATTCGGCTGCACTCATCTGTGAAGAAGCGCCAGTGCTCCGTCCGCCAATGCGTTAGTGAAAGATCACCTTCTCCTTCGCTAGCCGCAAATTCAGCACCGACACAATCGAAAGGCACGATATGCACGTCAGTCACTCGTAGAACGAGCGCCGGTCGACCATGCCAGTCAAGCACTATTTCAATGTCTCCGGTATCCGGAATTGACTCGCCGTCGAAGTCCCACGACCACGCCAGACTACAGGTACCCCGTTTTACGCCGGCACGAATGAGTGCGATCAGCGACTCCGAAAGTGCTTCCGAATCCCCAAATCCACCAACTCGAACGCACCCTTTAGGTAGATGTATGTCTTGTTCGGCCAAATCGGCGACTAGCTCCTCGATACTTTTATTCATCTATTTCGGTATCCTTTCGACTGAATTTATCGGTATCGAAATATCGGGTGATGATTGTCGACGATTGATGGGGTGTTGTCGAATGTCTCAAAATGTCCGCCTACGCCCGGATCCAGCTTGCTGAGGCTGTCCGAACCGGACGCTCGCAAGGCCGAACCAGCGTTCGGATACACGGCGCGCTACTTCAGGCCATACCTGACCAGAACAAAGTCGAGTCGCGACGGGATCGGGCAGCAGTTGCTGCACCGCCGGACACGCTGCCCACGGTCTTGCCGTCGTCGTGCAGGACCCTCATCGAGCCGACAGGGCGAGGCGAGGAGCCCCATGTCCTGACGACGGTGGCCAGTACGATGCGATGGCCGTTCGAGCGCCAGTCGCGCGCCGCGCGAAAAACCATGAGATCGATGGCGTCCATGCCGAAAGACCTCCGCCGATAGATACGCGCATGGACACCGCGCCAAAGCCACGGTCGCCGACGTTACGCGGCGGCAGGCCGCGCTCGCCAGTCCGAACGATCATGCGCGCACCTTACTTCGCCGCGCGCGCCGCCGAGACCTGCGCGGCAGTCACGGTGCCTTGCTTCGATCCGAAGTGGCTCAGCACGAAATTGGCGACCGCTGCGATATCCGAATCCGAGTACGCTTCACTGAACCCCGGCATCTGTTGCGTACGCCCGCCGACGGTGAGACTCGTTCCGTGCAGCAACACCTGAACGAGCGCCGCGCCCGACGGATCGTTGACGGCATGGCTTCCGATCAGCGACGCGTAATCGGTCTGTCGTCCGACGCCATTCCATTGGTGACAGCCCGCACAGTCGCCCGCGAAAAGGTGTTCTCCACGCGACATCGCGCCAGTCGTTGCTACCGTGCCCGGAAGGACCGGATTCGATGCGCGCGCCGCTGACGGCTGAAGGTCGACTGTCGAGCGCATGCTGGCTTCACCTTCGGCGGGCGTGATGCTGCGTAAGTACAGGACCAGCGCGTTGATGTCGTCCGGTGTCAGATATTGCAGACTGTGCTCGACAACGTCGGCCATCGGTCCCGATGCCGAACTACGACCGGGCGCATGGCCCAGAGACAGGTATTGCGCGACCTGCTCGTCAGTCCACGATCCAATGCCGTAGCTCTTGTCGGCGGTCGTGTTATAGGCCTTCCAGCCTTCGATTTCCGCGCCCGAGAGATAGTCGCGGGACTTCATCGCAAAGCCGGCATTGCGCGGCGTGTGACATTCGCCGCAATGCCCCAGCGCGGTCGCGAGATAGGCGCCGCGATTCCATTCGACGCTCTTTGACGCGTCGGGCATGAAGCGCTGCTCGTGGAAAAAGGCCAGATTCCAGAACACCATGCCCCAGCGCTGGTTAAATGGAAAGGATAGCGAATTATCGGGCGGAGCCTCGTGGACGGGCGCTAGCGTCATCAGATAGCGTTTGATCGCCAGCACATCGTCGCGGCTCATTTTCGCGTAGGAGGTGTACGGCATCGCCGGGTACAGGCGCCCGTGCGAACCGACGCCTTTGCGCACCGCGTCCACGAAGTCGTCGTCGCTCCAACGCCCGAGGCCGAAGTCGGGATCGGACGTCAGGTTGGTGGAATAGACCGTGCCGAAGGGAAGACGGAACGCGCGGCCGCCCGCATAAGGCGTATGCCCTTGCGCGGTGTGGCAGGCGACGCAATCGGCGGCTTTCGCGAGATATTCGCCGTGCGCGATGGACGCGGCCAGATTCGCCGGCGCGCCGGCCACAGGCGGCTGCGGTTCCGGCCCGACAGGGGTGAGCAGGGCGCGGCCGCCGAAGACGGCGGCGGCCGCGGCGATGACCAATAGGGCCAGGCCAGCAAGGCGGGAGACTTTCACGTTGGATGAACTCGAAGCAGCAAGGGATATCAGGCAGGGCGCAGCGTGTCGCCCAGCGGCAATGACCGGACCGTGGCACCGGTCGCGGCGGCGAGCGCATTGACCACGGCTGGCGCGATCGGCGGTACGCCTGGCTCTCCGATGCCGGTTGGCGCTTCATTCGACGGCACGATATGCACTTCCACAGCTGGCATGCCGCTCATGCGCAGCACCGGGTAATCGTTGAAATTGCCCTGCTTGATGTGCCCGTTTTCGACCGTGATGGCGGCGCGCAGGAACGTGAGGCCGAAGCCGATGCCGCCTTCCACCTGCGCCGCCACGATATCGGGATTGATCACCGTCCCGCAGTCCACCGCGCACACAACGCGATCGACCGTGAACGAGCCGTCCGACGCCACCGTGACTTCCGCGACCTGTGCCACATAGGTGCCAAAGGCGAATTGCAGCGCGATGCCGCGACCGCGCCGCGTACCGCTTGCGCCTGCCGCGAGCGGGCCCGACCAGTTTGCCTTCTGGGCGGCGAGATCGAGCGCGCCGCGATGTCTCGGTTTGTCGGCGAGCAGCGCACGGCGAAATGCATAGGGATCCTTACCGCCTGCGCGTGCGGCTTCATCCATGAGGGTCTCGCCGACAAAAGCGGCATGCGTATGTCCCACCGATCGCATCCATTGCGTCTGGACGGGCAATTTCGCTATGTGCTGCGTGACCTTGAAGTTCTTGATCGCGTAGGGACTGTCTGCCGAGCCCTCGACCAGGACTTCGTCGACGCCATCTGCACCCGGCGGAAAGAAGCTCTGTCCGACGATGTCCTGATTCCACGAGACAAGATCGCCCGCTTTGTCGACCGCGAGGCGCACCCGGTGGACCGTGGCCGGCCGATAGTAGCCGCCGCGCATGTCTTCTTCGCGCATCCAGACCAGCTTCACCGGCGACGTGACGCCTTGCGCACGCGCTGCGCGCGCAATACGCACGGCCTCGCGGACATAATCGCTATGGGGATTCGCGCGACGCCCGAAACTGCCGCCTGCGTAGAGTTGGTTGATCGTCACCTGTTCGGGCTTGAAGCCGAGTTCTTTCGCAGCGGACGCCTGATCCATCGTGTGCCACTGTTCGCCATTCCAGATCTCGCAGCGGTCCGCATGGAGATGAACGAGGCAGTTCATCGGTTCCATGGCCGCATGCGCGAGATACGGCTGCTCGATGATCGCGTCGATGAATTTGCCGCCCGACGGCGCTTCGCTCAAGACCTTGCCCCGGTTCGCAGCCGATACGCCGGGTTGATCGGTGAGCGCGCGGTATTGTGCGTAGATCGCGTGCGTATCCATGGCGAAGGCATGGCTGTTGTCCCACGTGATCTTGAGGGCGTCGCGACCCTGTCGAGCGACCCAGGTGTTGCGCGCGAGCACGGCGACGCCGCCCTGGACTTCCGCATCGCCGGCAACGGTGACCACGGCGACGACGCCCGCGATTGCCCTGGCGGCGCTCGCATCGACATGAGCGACCTTTGCGCCGATGCGAGGCGGATGCGCGATGACTGCCACCAGCATGTCGGGGAGCTTGATGTCCTGCGTATAGATGGCCGAGCCATCCACCTTCGAAGGAATATCGACACGCTGCGTTTTCGCGCGCCCGATTAGCTGAAACGCTTGCGGATGCTTGACGGTGACGTTCGTCGGCACGGGCTCGCGCGCGGCATCGGCGACGAACATGCCGTAGCCGCCACGGCGGCCTGAAGCGGCATGGATAATCACGCCCGCCTCGACGTGCAGCGACGAGGGCGCGACTTTCCATTGCTTCGCCGCTGCGGCGACCAGCATCATTCGCGCCGCGGCAGCGGCCTGACGCATTTGCTTCCACGCGCCGGCCATGGCGGTGCTGCCGCCCGTGCCCTGCACCGTCCAGCCCATCTGCGCGAACATGGGGTTCGCGTAACGCTTCACGTCGGCGGGGGCCGCGACGACCTTGACCGCGGCAAGCGGCACGTCGAGTTCCTCGGCGGCGAGCGTTGCGAGACCGGTGAACGTGCCTTGCCCCATCTCCAGATAGGACGAGACCACCGTCACCGTGCCATCCGCTTCCACGCGAATGAACGCGTTGGGCTCGAACGTCAGCCTGGCCGGGTCCAGCGACGCGGCGAGCGCGATGCCGCCAGGGAAACCGATGGCGCCGACGGCGCCGACGGCGAGCGTGAGCGCCGCAGCGCTGCCCAGGAACTGGCGCCGGCTGAGCAGGAGGGCTTCGCTGCGCTGACCCGACGCGCGCGAAGCCATGGGATGAGGGAGCGGCTTACGCATGTTTGAGGGTCTCCGCTGCGACGTGGATGGCCTCGCGAATCCGGTTATACGTCGCGCAGCGGCAGATGTTGCCGCTCATCGCCGCGTCGATATCGGCGTCGGTCGGGTTCGCTTTCGTGCTGAGCAGGGCGACGGCCGACATCACCTGGCCGGACTGGCAGTATCCGCACTGCGGCACCTGTCCGTCGACCCAGGCGGTTTGCACGGCGGCGCCGATCTTCTGATCGTGCATCGCTTCGATCGTCGTGACGCGACGGCCCTGAAGGGAACCGATGGGCGTCACGCAGGCGCGCGCGGGCTGTCCGTCGAGATGCACGGTGCACGCGCCGCATAGCGCCATGCCGCAACCGAACTTCGTTCCCGTCAGGCCGAGTTCGTCCCGCAGATACCAGAGCAACGGCATTTCTGCATCACCGGAGAATGCATGCGATTCTCCGTTCACGATAATGTTCATCTATCTAGACCTCTTTAAAGATGCGAATGCGGGCCGTCGGATAACCGGCGGAGCGGCGAAGAGTGAAGGGCGGATGCCTGTGCAGGCGCGGTATTTTGCTAACGCCAGCAGACTTGAGCCGGGCTTTGGGTTGACTGCGGTTGTTGCGCGCGCGGGCGGCCATGATGGCACCGGATACGCATTCGCTGGACTTTATAAGGCGCGAAGCGAAGTGTCATGCCTAAAAGTATTAGTTTTATGCTCAAAGATCGGAATCTTTTCTCATCGTGTTGAGGCGTCGAACCGCTCACGCCGATGCACGCAAGCGAGTGGTGCAATCCGCGAATTGATGGCGAGAGAAAAGAACGTTCAACTCGCTCGGCGCAGCGGTGGCGTCTCGAGGGATTCGCCCTTTACGAGCGTCAGCGCGCTCGCTGCACTAGCGAGCCCCATCAACGCGATCACGCAGCCCATGGGCCACGGCGTGCCGTCGGCCAGCACGCCCACGAGCGCGGAGCCTGCGATGCCGGTGCCGTACTGGATCGCGCCAATCAGTGCTGATACGGCGCCCGCGCGCTCGGGCGCGCAACCCAGTGCGCCGGCGATGGAGTTCGCGACGATGAAGCCGGTCGCCGAGACGAAGAGAAAGAGCGGCAAGAACAGGCCCATGAGGCCGCCCCAATCCGTGCGAGCATCGAATGCGAGCAGCAGTCCGGCGATGGCGGCACCCACCGTTCCACTCCGCATCAGACGATCGCTGCCGAAGAGTGCGACGAAGCGCGCGTTGAGCAGATTCGTGAGCATGATGCCCACAATGCCCGCGGCGAACAGCACGCCATACCACTGCGGCGACAGATGATGGTAAGTGATGTACGCGAATGGCGTGCCGGCGATATACGCATACAGGGCGCCGTAGAAAAATCCGCCGGCGCCCGCATAGCCGAGCATCCGTCGGATACGCAGCAAGCGGCCATAGTTGCCCAGCGCGCGGGCGAGTGGCTCGTGATTGCGCCGCGCAAGCGGCAGCGTTTCAGGCAGTGCAGCGAGCGCCACGAGCGTGGCGAGCCCCACGCCCACCAGGGTCCAGAAGATGGCGCGCCACGACGCGAAGTGGAGGATCATGCCGCCCACGCTGGGGCCGATCAGCGGCGCTACGGCCATGACCGTCATGAGCGTCGACATCATCTGCGCGGCGCGATGTCCGGTGTAGAGATCGCGGACCATTGCGCGTGCGAGCACCACACTCGCGCAGGCGCCGATTGCCTGCACGATGCGCCAGCCGATCATGGCGGCAGGGGTCTGCGAAATCGCGCAGCCAGCGGAGCCAATGACGAACAACACAAGACCGATGGCGACGGGCGCGCGTCGGCCGTAGCGGTCAGCAATCGGGCCCCACAACAGCTGTCCGAGGCTGAAGCCCACCAGATAGCCCGAGATGGTGTACTCCATCATGCCGGCACTGGCATGGAGCGCCAGGCTCATCGCGGGCAAGGCGGGCAGGTAAAGGTCCGTCGAAATAGACGCAAAAGCCATCAGCATGCTCAGGATGGCAAGTATGCGAACGTTGTGGCCGCGCGCCACATCGAACGTGGCGCGGGGCGGTGTGGAATCAGGCATGAGAGGACGTTCAGGTGTCGCTCACGCCGAGGCTGCAATGGTCGTGCAGGCCGGGCGTGGCGACGAGTTTGACGATGAGATTCGACAGGCTGTCGAGCGCAATGTCGTGCCCGACGAACGGTTCGCCCTTTTGCGTGAGCGTGCGCACACGCGATCGATCCAGACGATCGAGGCGCGCGGCATGCCGCAGATAAAGCGTTATTTCGACGTCGGGCGCTGCCAGCATGAACGGGAGCGTATGGCGGGCGAGTTGCCCATTTGCGCCGGGCACCCGTCGCCTGGTCATTGCGATTGCTTTCCATTGCGGGCGGGCTAAACCAGATGAATCGAGCGTCAGTTTATGGTTGCCGACTTTATTCAACAATGGGTCTGCGGTTGCATGACGATGTGAGAAAAATTCATGAATGCCCCGAGCCGGATTATCTGAACTCAGCGCTTGTGTGACGATTGCCGGTCACCGCAGCTTCAGTGCAGCCGCGCGCGTGCAGGGACTGTCTCCGTCTGCGCTGCTTCATACCATGGGCGCGTGAGCGGTCGCTGCGATCAACGTCGCCTCGCTGTTCAGCGCCTGGACGTCGTCAGCCTTCGATATGCCAGAACGCATCGAAGCGCCATTCCGCTAACCCAACGTCCCAGACCTGTGAGCCCAAGGTCTCATTGACCCGCCCGAAGTTCAGCTGTCTTATTGCTTGGGGAGGGTTCGCACCCGGAATCTGGTCTGCGCAATCGGGAACTGCACGCTCCGGCTGATTCACGATGTTTGTTTTCGTTTTGCTGATGTTCCTTTTGACGCCCAAACCATCCGGGCAGCGAACCACGCAAGCAACGGACGGTTCTGCGACCGCCAGGAAAGTCTCCTGGTCCGCGCCAACAAACCGCCGGAAGGAGTGGCCATGAACAATTGGAAAGCCCGAGGGATGAGAGCCTTATTCTTATGGCTGGTTTTGCTGGCGACAATTTCGGCGTGTGCCGATCACGGCGCGACGGCGGTCCCGCCATCTGGCTCCGCGCCATTGAGCACCGCGCCAGCAGCGTCCCCGTCATCGGCGCCCGCTGCATCGGCTGCCGAGTCATTGGGCCCCGCGCCATTCAAGCCGGAGGAACTCGATGCGCTCGTCGCGCCAATTGCGCTCTACCCGGACTCCTTGCTGGCGCAGGTATTGATGGCGTCGACCTATCCGCTGGAGATCGTGCACGCCGCGCGTTGGGTGAAAGCGAATCCGAATGTGAAGGGCGACGATGCCGTGAAGGCGGTCCAGAACGAGCCGTGGGATACGAGTGTGAAATCGATGGTGGCGTTCCCGCAGATTCTTGAGCCGATGAACGACAAGATCGACTGGACCCAGAAACTCGGCGACGCCTTTCTTGCGCAGCAAAAAGACGTCTTCGATGCCGTGCAGCGCTTGCGGGCGCGGGCGCAACAGTCGGGCAACCTCAAGTCGAACGAGCAGCAAAACGTGATCGTCGAGCAGGCGCCCGCTGGCGGCGGGCAGACCATCGTGAAGATCGAGCCCGCCAATCCGCAGGTGATCTATGTGCCCGCCTACGATCCGACCGTCGTGTACGGAGGGTGGGGTTATCCGGCCTATCCGCCGTACTACTGGCCACCGTACCCGGCCTACTATCCCGGCTACTACCCCGGCGCGGGCCTCGCCTTCGGCATCGGCCTTGTTGCTGCCGGTGCGATCTTCGCGGACTGCAACTCGTGTTGGGGCGGAGACGATATCAACATCAACTCCGACCGGGCGCGGAACGTCGACCGCAACTTCGACAGTTCGAAACTCAAGAACGGCGAGCGGGGCGGCCGCTGGCAACACGATGCGAGCCATCGTCAGGGCGTTGCCTACCGCGATAACGCCACGCGCGACAAGTTCGCCGGGTCGCCCGGAGCCGACCGGCGCTCCCAGTATCGCGGACGCGGTGCTGAAGCGGGCAACCGCATGGCCGGAGGCGACCGGACAGGAGCGGGCAATCGCGGCGCGGCGGCGGACCGCTCAGCGGGTGCAAACCGGGGCGGCGTGGCCGATCGCAGTGCCCCGGGCAATCGCGCCGGTTCCGGCGGTGGAATTGGCGGCGGGAGCGATGGCGCGTTTTCGGGCGTCGGCGGCAGCGGCGGCGCTTCGCAGCGCAACTTCGACAGAGGCAGCCGGAGCACGCAGGGCTCGGGCTTCAACCGACCATCGGGCGGTATGCGCGGCGGCGGACGCGGTGGCAGACGCTAGGGAGCGAACCATGAACGGTCATCCACGCGGTATGCGCAAGTTCCTGAAGCTGACGTTCGCGAGCCTCGCGGCGGGCGTTGTGCTGTCCATCGCGGCGCCGCCGTCGGCGCGCGCCCAGCAGAACTTCAGTTCGCCGGAGGCAGCGATGAATGCCTTTGGCGACGCGGTCGTCAAGGACCGGGAGGACGCGTTGCGCAAGATCTTCGGCAGTGACTTTCGGGAGTTGATCCCGCCCATCGGCGCGCCCGTGCGGGACACCTTTATCGCCGAGTGGGCCAAGTCCCACACCATCCAGCAGGCGGAGAACGGACGCGCCAATATCGTCGTGGGCGACAACGGCTGGACGTTCCCGGTTCCGCTCGTCAAGAACGATCGGGGATGGCATTTCGATACGCGGACCGGCGCGCAGGATATGCGCTTGCGGCGCATCGGCCGCGACGAGCTGGCCGTCATCCAGACGATGCTCGCGGTCTTCGATGCGCAGCGCGAATACGCTCAGACCAATCACGACGGCGTGGGGGTGTTCGCCTACGCGTCGAAGATGGTGAGCTCGCCTGGCAAGCACGACGGCCTGTACTGGCCGACTGGAGCCGATGACACCCCCAGTCCACTCGGCGCAGCCTTCATCGATGCGAGTTCGCGCAACGCGCAAAACGCGGGCTATTACGGCTACCACTTCAAGCTGCTCGAATCGCAGGGCCCCAACGCGCCCGGCGGCGCGTATGACTACGTCGTGAACGGCAAGCTGTTTGGCGGCTTCGCTGTGATCGCCTGGCCGGTGAAGTACGGCGAAACGGGCATCAAGACGTTCATGGTGAGCCATTCCGGTCAGGTTTATGAGCGCGACCTCGGGCCCGAGAGTGCAACGAAGGCGCGGGCCATGAAATCGTTCGATCCGGGGCCGGGGTGGAGCAAGGTTCCCGATCGCGATAGCAATAGCGAATGAGGCGTTCCACGGCGCGCAGATGGTCGGCACGGAGAACATGCCAGAAAGCACCTGGCATTGCTGATGATCGGTGGCCGGGTGCCGCGCGCGACGCATTTTCGTTGCCTATTCAGGCGCACACGCTACGCTTCGCGCATCGTCCGAGGAGAACCATGATGAGCTTATTGCGCGATGGCCGTGGATTGCGCGCTTTGTATGGTGCCGGGTATGGCGCCGTCGCGAGACGGATCATGCTTGCAGGCGTGTGCGTAGGTCTGCTTCCTCTGGCGGGGTGTCCCTACTACTACGCGCCGCCGCCAGGCACCGTGGTCATGCAGCCCGCCAGTTTCGACCGGTCCTTTGCCGCGGCCGCAGGCGCGATGCGCGACGAAGGCCTGACGATGACCGTTCAGGACCCCGGCACCGGCGCGATAGCCGGCACCATCGACGGCAGCACTGTCACTGCGAACGTGCGTCAGCAAGGCGATGGCAGCGTGATCGTGCAGTTCAATTCCGCCGATGCACGAGATCCATCGCTGCTCGGGCGGATTTCGCGCAGCTACGACCGGCGCATGGGGCGCTAGGCGTTTTTCGAACACGCCTCATTGAACCGATGCCACGATTCAGGCAGCGCCGAAGCGGCAGTCTTTTATATATAACGACAAAAAAATCGCCCGAAATGGGCGCGCTGTTGGGTTCTGACTTCGACAATGGTTATCCACGGAGTAGGTAACCATGTCGGGTAGGTCATGCAGCCGGTCAACACGTGAGTAGCGATGCACCCAGATGTCTTCCGGCCTGTTCAAATCAAAAGCTTTATTGGACGGCGGTTGTCACTGGCGTCCCGGTGTATTTGAGTTGCTCGATTTCGTGAGGTGCGGTTTCCGGGTCATCCAGCGTCGGCGTGATATGCCCGACCAGAATGCCCATGCTGATAGAAGTCCGCACGTATTTCGTGTCGCCCGCGTGCAGGGTGAACGTCACCTCTTTCTTCGTCTCGGTCGTCGTTGACACCGTGTAATCGCCGGGAACCTCGTCTACATAAAAGAATCCACCCGGTACGGATCGCCCGACGACCTTGTCGTTAAGCTTGACTTCTGGCTGGATCATGGCGCCGCCGAAACCGTCAGCGCGGAAGAAGTAGATTCGGCCATGATCGGCGGTGAGCGTCGGAATCGACGAGGCCACTTCTTTGTACTGCGGTCCCGATGCACAGCCAGCTGCAAGCATCGTGACGCCGACTGCGAGCGACAGGGTGCGATAGAACGTCTTCATTTCATTATCCCCGGTAGGTTTTGAATTGTTTGAAACGCGGCGATGCCAGGTTGAACAATGTGTTTCGTCCGACGCTGGCATGGTTGATTTACGGCATATGTTTGCAATTCTTTATTGTTCTTTTAAGCCGCCATGGAATGACAGAAATTCGAAACAAGATAGCCATTCAAATTCATTACAAATTGCAGTCTTATGTATTTCAATAATGCATATTGCATTAAGTCAATACATTCACAATTCCAGGCTTGCCTGGATTCCTCGTCGATACAAAGCAAATGTGGACGATGCAACCATCGTACGGGAAGACGGCGGTGCCAAACAATCGGAACAATCCGAACAAACGAGGCCGGGTAGCGAGTCAATATTCGCCAGAAGTGAAGTATCACGTTGCGCCTTCGTGCTCGCCCCGCGTATCTCGGTGCGCGTCTGCATCTCGGTCCGCTGAAGCTGTCATTGCGGCTCGGCGTTTCTGCACTCGCGGCGACGGGCGAAGCCGAGGTGGAATGGCCTGAGGCCTTTGGTCTTTCAGCCCGCAAGTATTCCACCGGCCGGTTTCGGCACGGCGTTCAACAACATGGACACGCAGCTGCATGACGCATGCCGTAGCGACCGTCGGGTGTCGTCTCTTGATTGTCCTGATCCGAGGAGCGAGCCAGTCGAGGCATCGTAACCGTGACGCGTTGCGTGGCCTCGCCGCATTCCGGGCACGATGGCGCACAGTCGCGCATGGCCACACTGCGCGTACTTTCAAACACGCCGCAAGTCTCGCATCGATAATCGTAAAGAGGCATTGCACCTTCCTCGTTCAAAGTTTCAGGGCCGACGATACAACGCAAGTTGGCATACTCTATGCCTGACCGTATACTTATCGTATACTGACAGCATAGTGTCGTCACTCGATATCGTGTCCAATCCGTCCACATCCAATTCCGAGAAGCTAGGCGAACTCGCCTATCAGACGCTGCGCCGCATGATTCTCGATAAGGCGTTGCGCAGCGGCGGTGCCGTCGTCGAAGGGCGGCTCGCGGAAGAACTCAAAATCTCCCGTACGCCCATGCGCGAGGCGCTGTTGCGTCTCGAAGGCGAAGGCCTGCTCGTGCGCGCGGGCGCGCGTTCCTATTCCGTGCGCTTCGTGAGCGTGCAGGAGTACTTTCAGGCGATGAAAGTGCGCGAGATGCTCGAGGTCGAAGCCGTGGGCCTCGCGGTCGGCAAGATCGACAAGAAGCAGCTTCAGGCGCTCATCAAGAAAACGCGTGCCTTGAGCAGCGGCCAGCAGGAGCAGGCGCACTGGCAGGTCGACGACCAGATTCACACGCTCATGGCGCGCGCGGGCGGCAATGAAGTGCTGGCGCGCACCATCGACATCGTGCGCACGAATAGCCGCCTGTTCGAACTCGCCACGCCGTTCAACCGGATCGAAGAGGATCGTGCCGAGCACGTCGCGATTCTCGAAGCCTGTCTCGCGGAAGATGCCGATCTCGCACGCAGCGCCATGCGCACGCATTTGCAGAATCTGCGCCGCTTCGTGCTCGAACGGCTTGCCGAAGGGTCCGGCAGCTAAACTCGTCGCGTCATAAGGAGCGGCACCTGCGCGCCGCTCCTTTCCCTTGGTCTCAACCGCCCAGCAGATTCGTCAGCGCCAGCGCCACCGTGCGCGTGGCAAGACGCACATCTTCGATCTTGACGCGCTCATCCGCGCGATGGCCGTTCGCTTCCAGCAGCGTACGCGGTCCCGCTCCGTAGATCACCGTCGGCACGCCGGCTTCGCAATACAGCCGCGCGTCGGTGTAGAGCGGCACGCCTTCCTCGGGAATGCGCGCGCCCAGCGTGACTTCCGCCGCTTCCTGCAAAGCCGATGCCAAACGCTCCGCACCGTCGATCGGACGCAGCGGCGACGTCACCAGCACTTCGCGAATCTCGACCGAGATGCCGGGCAGCGCCGCGGCCGTCTCGATCACGGAACGCAACTGTGCCAGCACGTCTTGCGCGGACTCCTCGGGCACCACGCGGCGGTCGAGCCGGAAGGTGACCTTGTCGGGCACGACGTTCGTGTTGATGCCGCCTTCGATCAGCCCGACCACGAGCGTCGGGTGCTCGATGCCGGTCGTGGCCGAGCGGATCTGGCGCAGGTCTTCGCGATGCGCGTACAGCGCGTTGAGCACGCGCACGGCGGCTTCGAGCGCGTCGTGCCCGGTGTCGGGGCGCGCCGCATGCGCCGACTTGCCGCGCACGGACACTTCGAGGTGGATCGCGCCATTGTGCGCCGTCGTGATCGCATACGAAAACCCGGCGCAAATCGCGTAGTCCGGCTTCACGATGCCTTCCTTGAGCAACCAGCCGGGACCGATCAGGCCGCCGCTTTCTTCGTCGTAGGTGAGGTGCAATTCGACCGTGCCGGCGAGCGGCGCGCGCGTGTCGATCAGCGCCTTCAGCGCGAACGCATACGTCGCGAAGTCGGACTTCGAAACGGCCGCGCCGCGCCCGTACATCCAGCCGTCGCGAATCTCGGCGCCGTAAGGGTCGGCGCTCCAGCCTTCGCCCGGCGGCACCACGTCGCCGTGCGCGTTGAGCGCGATCACCGGCCCGGCGCCGAAGCGGTGCCGCACGACGAGATTCGTCGCGCTGATCATGCCCGCGCGCTCGACAACCGGCGTCGGGACGCGATGGCGTTCCACGTCGAAGCCGAGTGCTTCGAGCGCCAGCGCCGTCAGTTCGGCGTGCTCCGCGCAGTAGCCGGGCGGATTGTCGGAAGGGCGGCGAACGAGGTCGGCGAGAAACGCGATTTCGTTGTCGAAATTGTGGTCGATGGCCTGGAACAATGCGGTGGTGGTGTGTGCGTCTGTCATTCGATGTGCCTTTAAAACAGGGGCTTTTGATGCGAGCGTTCGAAAATTCCGTTAATGGCGCAGGATCTTGCCGACGAATTCGCGCGTGCGCGTTTCTTGCGGCGAGTCGAAGATTTGCTGCGGCGTGCCGGTTTCGACCACGTGGCCGCCGGCCATGAATACGACTTTCGACGAGACTTCGCGCACGAAGCTCATTTCGTGCGAGACGATGAACATCGTGATGCCGTCCGAGGCCAGCTCGCGAATCGTGTCGAGCACTTCGTTCACGAGTTCGGGGTCGAGCGCGGCGGTGACTTCGTCGAGAAACAGCACCTTGGGTTTGAGCGCGAGCGCACGCGCAATGGCGACGCGCTGCTGCTGTCCGCCGGACAGTTCGTCGGGATACGCTTTCAGGCGATGGCCGAGGCCCACGCGTTCGAGCAGCCGCTTCGCATCGCGCTCGACTTCGGCGCGCGGCCAGCCCTTGATGCGCGTGGGCGTGATGGTCACGTTGTCCATCACGCTCATGTTCTGGAACAGGTTGTACTGCTGGAACACGATGGCGATGTCCGAGCGCAGCGCGCGCACGGCGGCCTTGCTCGCGTAATCGACCTCTTTTCCGTTCAGGCGCACCGCGCCCGCTTCGGGCGGCAGCAGGCCCATCAGCACACGCAGCAGCGTGCTCTTTCCCGAACCTGACGGCCCGATGAGACTGACGATCTCGCCTTTGTCGACGCGCAGGTTGATGCGCTCCAGCACCGTTTGCGTGCCATAGGACGCTTTCAGATCAACGATTTCGAGTTGCGGCAAAATTCTTCTCCAGGCGCTTACCAAGACGCGAGAGGGGATAGGACATGGCGAAATAGAGCACCAGCACCGTGCCGTACACCATCGTCGCGGAAAAGCCTTTGTTGCTGAGCACCTTGCCCGCCGACGTCAGTTCCATGACGCCGATCTGCGAGGCGAGCGCGGTGTCCTTGATGAACATGACGAAGAACGCAAAGGTCGGCGGCAGGATCACGCGCCACGCTTGCGGCATGACGACGTGGCGCAGCGTCTGCATGAAGCTGAAGTTCAGGGTTTGCGCGGCTTCCCATTGATTGCGATGCACGGCATCGAGACCGCTGCGCACGATTTCCCCGAGATACGCGCTCGCGATCAGGCACACGCTGCCGAGCGCCACCGTGAACGTCGAAAAATTCGCGCCGAGCGACTGCGTCACGAAGAACACCAGCATCAGCGTGACGAGAAAGGGCACGCGCCGGAACAGCATGCACCAGACGAATGCCAGCGCGCGCAACGGGGCGGCCGCGCGCGAGCGCGTTGCGCGCACGACGGCGATCGCAAAGCCGCCCGCGAATCCCGCGAGGCAGCCGATGGCGGAGAGCGCAAGCGTAGTACCGAAGCCTTCCAGAAGCAGCAGGAGGTTGTAATGCGAAAACAGTTGCGCGACTTCCTGAATGGTCGAATCTGGCATCAAAACACCTTCACTCTGGCGCGGCAAACGTATCGGCCGAACAGGGCCAGCGCGAGCGTCGCCAGCATTGTGATGACGATATAAATACCCGCCGTCACCGTGAACGCTTCGACGGAAAGATAGGTTTCCGAACTAATGTTGTAAGTGCGGCCGGTGAGTTCTTCCACGCCGAATACCGACGCCATCGAGGTGCCGAGCGTCATCATGATGAACTGATTCGACAAGGGAGGAAACATGACTTTGACCACATGAGGAAAGATCACGTGCTGAACGATCTGCAGCGAGGAAAAGCCCAGCACTTCAGCGGCCTCGATCTCCGTGCGGTGCACGGAGGCAAACCCGGCGCGCTGGATTTCGCACAGATAGGCACCCGCATTGAACGTCGCACCGATCAGCACGGCCGCGTACGGCGAGAGCGTGATGCCCGCTTGCGGCAGCGCGAAAAAGAGAAAGAAGATCTGCACGAGTTGCGGCGTGTTCGTCGCGAACGTCACATACAGGCTCACGACGCGGGCAAGCCACGCCGGTCCGAAACGCTGAATGGACGCGCACGCGAGACCGATCAGCATGCCGAACGCGAAGGCCAGCACGGCGATCTGCAGACTGAGCCACGCGCCGCCGAGCAGATACGGCCATTGCTCGAGAACGGGCCCGAATTGAAGCGTCATGTCGTGTGCGCTCCTTGGGAACAAGGATTAAAGATCAAGGTGCAATCCGCGCAAGCGCCTTGCGGCGCCTGCGTGCGTGTGACTTACTGTGCGGAGGCGACGGCCGGCGGCGCGGCGGTCGGGTCGTACAGCATCGGGCTGCCGAACCAGGTCTTCCAGCTCGCGGCGATATAGCCCGACTTCTGCATGGTCGCGATCTCCTTGTTCAGGCGCTCGGTCAGCGCCGTATTGCCTTTCTTCACGCCCACGCAGTCGTAATCGACTTCGATAGGCGTATCGACCACGCGCCACTTGACCGGATATTGCTTCGTATAACTGAGCATGAAATCCAGCACGTCGATCAGCGCATCCGAGCGGCCTTGCGCGATCGAGCGCACCGCATCGGGGTAGTTGTCGAGCAGCAGCAGTTGCGCCTTCGGCAGCTTGTCCTGAATGAGTTTCACTGGCGTCGTGCCGCGCACCTGCACGAGCCGTACCGACGGATCGTTGAGCTGCGTCCAGTCCTTGTACGGCTTGCCCGCGGTCGTCAGCACGCCGAGCACTTCGGTGTTCACCGGATCGGTGAAGTCGATGACCTTCATGCGGTCGGCGTTGCGCGTCATGCCGCCCATCACCGCGTCGATCTTGTCGGTCATCAGAAACGGAACGCGGTCGTTCGAACCGACCGGGACGATTTCCAGCTTCACGCCGAGGCCGTCGGCGATCTTGCGCGCCACGCTGACGTCGAAGCCGTCGATGTTGTTTTTGGCGTCGTAGGTGCCGAGCGGCGGCAGGTTCGGATTGATCCCGAAGACGATCTTTTTCGAGGCGAGAATTTCGTCGAGCGTGCGCGCGTGAGCGCCGGTAGAACCGAGCAACGCGGCTGCCGCGACCGTCGCGGCAAGCATGCGTCCCAACATCGAAGGTTTCATCTGCTGACTCCGTGAGAAGCGTGAGGGTGGATCGAGGCGACGAACCGTCTGCGCGTGCGCCTTATTTTTGGCGATTTGTCGTATACGGTTCGTATACGATAGGATCAAAACATCGCCTAAATTCCTTGTCAAGCGAGGTGTAAAAAGATGGCTTCGGACGATGGGATGCATGTACACGGTCTGCGCGAAGCGCCGTGCGTCGAGCTGATTTACGACGGCCGGCCCGTGTCCGCGCGCGACGGCGAGAGCGTCGCGGCGGCGCTGTTCGCTCTGGGTATCCGGTGCCTGCGCACGAGTCCGCGCTCGCATGGCGCGCGCGGCATGTTTTGTCTGATGGGTTCGTGTCAGGAATGTCTCGTGATGGTGGACGGCCGGCGCGCGCTGGCATGTCAGACGCCCGTGCGCGCGCAGATGCGCGTGGAGACCGTGGATCTGGACGAAGGCTCGGCGCGCCATGAATGAGTTCGACCTGATCGTGATCGGCGCCGGTCCGGCCGGCGTGCAGGCGGCGCTGGCCGCTTCGTCAAGCGGCCTCACGGTCGCCTTGTTCGATGAAAACGCGCAGGCGGGCGGCCAGGTGTATCGCGCGCCGCATGCGGGCATCCCGGCGCACGGCGAGGCCGACCGGCAAGCCGGCGACGCGTTGCGCCACGCGTTGGCCGCGAGCCCCGTGCGGGTCTTCTCGGCCCACTCGGTCTGGGCCGTGACGGGCGACTATCGCGTCGACGCCGTCGGGCCGGATGGCCCGTTGCATTGCACCGCGCGGGCGTTGATCGTGGCGACGGGCACGACCGAGCGCGTCGTGCCGTTCGAAGGCTGGACCACGCCGGGCGTCATCGGCCTGGCGGCGGCGACCATTCTCTTGAAGGCGCAGGGCGTGCTGCCCGGACGCACGACGCTGGTGGCGGGCTGCGGTCCGTTGCTCGCGGCGGTCGCGGGCAAGACGATCGCGGGCGGCGGCGAAGTCGTGGCTATTGCCGATCTCGCCAGCAGTGCGGACTGGCTGCGCACGCTGCCCGCGCTCGTGACGCGTCCCGACTTGCTGGCGCAGGGCTTTGCGTGGTGGCGCGCGATTCGCCGCGCGGGCACGCCGCGTTACGCGCGTCACACGCTTGAGCGCGTCGAACCCGTGGGCGAGCGCCTGCGCGCGACGCTCGCGCCTTGCGATGCGAGCGGGCGTGCGGTCGCCGGTGCGCGGCGCACGGTGGACGTGGACTGCGTCGCCGTGGGGCACGGCCTCGTGCCGTCGACGGAGATCACGCGGCTTCTGCGCGCGCGCCATCGATACGAGCGCGCGGCGGGCGGATGGATCGCCGATATCGACCGCGATGGCCGCAGCTCGCGCGAACGTCTCTACGTTTGCGGCGACGGCGCGGGCATCGCGGGCGCGGCGGCGGCCGCCGCACACGGCACGCTGGCTGGACTCGCGTGCGCGCGCGACCTCGGCGCGAATCCGTCCATCGTCTCCGATTCGGCAATTGCCTCGGCGCGCGCAACGCACGAACGCGACGCGCGTTTTGGCCGAGCGATGGCGGGCTTGATGGCGCTGCGCGAGGGACACGTGCAAGGCATCGGCGCGGACACGACGGTATGCCGATGCGAGGACGTCACGCGAGCGGAAATCGAAGCCGCCTGCGAGGCTGGCGCGCAGGACGTCAATCAACTCAAGGCGTGGACGCGCTGCGGCATGGGGCCGTGTCAGGGCCGAAGTTGCGGCGACGTCGCTGCCGAGTTGCTGACGCATTGCGCGCCCGGCAAAACGCGCGAAGGCGTGGGCGCATTTTCGGCGCGCACGCCGCTGCGGCCGGTTTCGGTCGCAGCGCTCACGGGCACTTATACCTACGACGACATTCCCATCCCGAAGGCGGCGCCGCTGTGAATACCGCAATGAAATCGATCGCGGCGAGCGCCGCGCAGGGCGGTCGCGACTTCGACGCCGTCGTGGTCGGCGGCGGCGTGATGGGCTGCACGACCGCATTGTTTCTCGCGCGCGGCGGTATGCGTGTGGCGCTCGTCGAGCGCGATGCGCTGTGCCGCGCCGCGTCCGGCGTGAACGCTGGCACGCTCACACTGCATATGACGCGCGCCGCGCTCGTGCCGTACGCCATGCACGCGTGGCACATGTGGATGAACGCCGAAAGCTGGCTCGGCGCGGGCGTGGCGGCGACGGCGGCGCCCGGTCTCTCGCTGGCTTTCACGCCTGCCGAGCAGGAGTTGTTGCGCGCGCGGGCCGCCGCGCGGCGCGAATACGGCGCGCAGATCGGCTTGCTCGATCCCGCCGCCGCGCTCGCCGTCGAGCCGGGTCTCAATCCGCAGATGCTCGAAGCGGCGCACTGCGAGATGGACGGCTTCGCGAGCGCGTATCTGACCGGCCGCGCCTATCGCGCTGCGTTGCGGGCGGCGAACGTCGAGATCGTCGAATACGCGGCGGTCAGCCGTATCGAGCGCGAGCGCGGCGCATATCGCGTGCACGCCGAGCGACGCGACGGCACTGCGCTGCGTCTCGACGGCGCGCGCCTCGTACTGGCGGGCGGCGTGTGGCTCGAACCGATGCTCGCGATGCTCGACGTGCGCGTGCCGGTGAAAACGCTCGTCAACCAGTTGATCGTCACCGAACGCCTGCCGCGCGTGATGCGCACCGTGTTGAGCATCGCCAATGGCTTGCTATCGATGAAGCAGTTCGACAACGGCACGGTGCTGATCGGCGGCGGCTGGCAAGGCGTGGGCGACCGCGTGAACGGCCCCGTCGAAACCATTCCGCAAAACCTGCAAGGCAATCTCCGTCTCGCGCAGCACGTGATCCCCGCACTCGCCGCCGCGCGCGTCGCGCGCATCTGGCTCGGCCTCGAATCGGAAACCGCGGACGCCATGCCAATGCTCGGGCCGATTCCGGGCCACGACGCCGCCTGGGTGATCGGCTGCGTGCATTCCGGCTACACGAGCGGTCCGTTCATGGGGAAGCTGCTCGCGCAGGCGATGCTTGGCAGCGAGCCCGATTTGCCGCTTTTCGATCCCGCGCGGCTCGTTGTCCCGGCCGCCGCCATCTCCACTCATTCCAGCGTTCACCGAGAACCGATGCCATGATTCCCGCTCGCGAATTTCCTTTTCATGGCGTCTACGCCGCCACGTTGTGCCCGCTCGACGCCGACGGTCGGCACCTCGACGAAGATGCGCTGCGCCGCCATCTCGCGCAGGTTGCGTCCGTCGATGGAATAGTCGGACTCCTGATTAATGGTCATGCCGGTGAAAACTTCGCGCTTTCGCGCGAGGAAAAGCGGCGCGTAGTGGAGATCGCACGCGAGATGTGCGGCGCGCAGTCGATCATCGTCGCCGGTATCAATTCCGAGGACAGCTATCAGGCACAAGCGCATGCCGACGATGCGAAAGCGGCAGGCGCCGACGCGCTGCTGCTGTTTCCGCCGTATTCGTGGACGCTGTCCACCGACCTCGCGACGGTCGTCACGCACCATCGCATCACGAACGCGAACGCCCAGTTGCCGCTGATGCTCTATCAGGCGGGCGTGGGCACGGGCGCGATGGCGTACACGCCGGAGATGCTGGCGGCGCTGGTCGCGCTGCCAAACGTCGTCGCGATCAAGGAGGGCAGTTGGGAGACCGCGCGTTATGAGGCGAATCGCCGGCTCGTGCAGGCGCTCGCGCCGCACGTCGCGGTGATGGCTTCGGGCGACGAGCATTTGATGACGTGCTTCGCCGTCGGCACCGAGGGCTCGCTCGTGAGTCTCGCGGCGGTGGTGCCGGAACTGATCGTCGAACTCTATCGCGCGATGCAGGGCAACGATCTCGTGACCGCACGCAAGCTGCACGAGCGCGTGTATCCGCTCGCGAAAGTGATCTACGGCACCGCGCCGGGCTTTCTCGCGAACGCGCGCCTGAAGGCTTGTCTGCATCTGCTCGGCCACCTGCCGGGCGCGGCGATGCGGCCGCCCGTCGCGCCGCTCGACGCGCAGGAGATCCGCAACCTCGAAGCCGCGCTCGCGCACGCGCTGGCCGCCGATTCAATCGATTCAGCCGATTCCGCCGTTCCTCACCGGAGCCATTCATGACCCAAGCGAAGCGAACCCTCATACGCGGCGGCCGCATCGTCACCGCTGTCGACGACTACCATGCCGATATCCTGATCGAAGGCGAACGCATCGTGTGCATCGGCGTGCAGCTCGAAGCCGGACCGGACACGCGCGTGATCGACGCGACGGGGCGGCTCGTGCTGCCCGGCGGCGTGGATGCGCACACGCACATGGAAAACACCTTCGGCCCCTCGGTGACCTGCGATACGTTCGACACGGGCACGCGCTCGGCGGCGTTTGGCGGCACGACGACCATCATCGACTTTGCGTTGCAGGAAACGGGCACGAGTCCGCTCGACGCGATCGCGCGCGCGCAGGCCAAGGCCGCATCGGTCTCGCATATCGACTACAGTTTTCATGTGATTGTGACGCAGGTCGACGAATCGGTGCTCGGCGACATGCGTTACGCGATCCGTCACGAAGGCGTGTCGAGCTTCAAGATGTTCATGGCGTATCCGGGCACCGTCATGTCCGACGACGCCGCGATCTTTCGCGCGATGCGCATGGTCGGTCAGCACGGCGGCATGATCGCGCTGCACGCGGAAAACGGCACGGTCATCGACCTGCTGATTCGCGAGGCGCTTGAGCAAGGCCACACGTCGCCGCGTTATCACGCGCTCACGCGGCCCGCGCTGATGGAAGGCGAGGCCACGCATCGCGGCATCAAACTCGCGGAACTCGCGGAAGCGCCGGTGTATTTCGTCCACCTGTCGGCGAGGGAAGCGCTCAAGCATGTGATCGAGGCGCGCGATCTGGGCATTCCCGTGTTCGCAGAAACCTGCCCGCACTATCTGTTCTTCGACGATTCCGCCTATGCCGACGACAGCTTCGATGTCGCGCGCTACGTGATGAGCCCGCCGCTGCGTTCGAAGGAATCGCAGAACGCGCTGTGGACCGCGCTCAAGACCGATGACCTGCAACTGATCTCGACCGATCATTGCCCGTACTGTTTGAAGGAAGGGCACCTGGGGCGCGTCAATCAGAAGCCGCTCGGCGAGAACGATTTCTCTCGCATTCCCAATGGCGTGCCGGGCGTGGAGACGCGCATGACCGTGGTCTACGACGGCGGCGTGGGCACCGGGCGCATCTCGCTGAACCGCTTCGTGGAATTGACGTCGACCGCGCCAGCGAAACTGTTCGGCCTGTTTCCGCGAAAGGGGACGATTGCGGTGGGCAGCGATGCCGACATCGTGCTGTTCGACCCGGACGCCGCGCAGACGATCAGCGCGCAAACGCAGCATAGCGCGTGCGATTTCACGCTATTCGAAGGGCGCAACGTGACGGGGCAGGTCAAGACGGTGCTGCTGCGCGGTGAATGCCTGATCGAAGAAGGCGAGTGGGTCGGTCCGAGCGGTCAAGGCCAGTTTGTCGCGCGCGGGGAGTTGGGAGCGCATTGGTAGGCGCGCGGTTATCTGAATTGCGCTGATTGCGACGAGAGGAAGCGCGTGTGGGTTTGCTTTCGTCGTTCAGGTTGACGGATTGGGCGTGGTGTCAGCGCAGCGTATTGCGACATGCCGCGTTCAGGGCGATAACGGGCACGAAATCACGGTCGCGTGACTAGAAATGACTGAGCTATGCGGCTGTTTCTGCGTGCTTTGCGTGAATCTGGCGCGCGGAACTAAAATTCGCATTTTTTTAATGTGGAGTGATTTGCTCTCAAGCTGCGTCAAAGCGGCCGTTCAGTCCACTATCAGCCGCCACGTGTCTTCATCGCAAAGGCTCACGCTCTGTCGATTTTCGTACCACCCGTTCACCTCCGGCAAGGATGCTATGACGCGTGGAATACCCTCTGGAAACTCCACGAGGCAGATCGTTTTCCAGCCGTGTGGGACCTCGCCAAACGGTTTGGCATATTGCTGCGTCACTGCTCTGATGACGCAGCGTGTCCTTGTCTCCGACTTCGGGGCGCAGGTTGGAAAGGCGATGGAGAACGTCCGGCCTAAAGGAATATCGGCGTAGGCAAACGAAATGAACAGCACTTCGCAGTGTGCTGGCCGTTCCATTGGCAGTGCTTCCTGGACATGAAACAGGACATCCGGTGACGCTCGACCTTCAACCGCTAGCACGCGTTCATCCAAGGGAACGTCACTCTCCTGTCGCACGAATGGTCTCCTTACGTGTTGGCCTTCTGGGCAACTCTACATCTCGCATTGTCGACGATTCGAGTGGTTGCGCCGAACGTCCCTTCCTGGACGAAGGTGTGAGCGCTCTGTATTGGTCCCACTGCAATTTGAGAAGGGTGAGGCGGCGCCCGAAATCAGAGTGGTCTCGCGTTCTGAGGCAGCGTCGGCCGCTTGCAGCCTCCAGCCGCCGGCAATTGATTCAAGCTTGATCGAGTGTTTAGATATCCAATCGTGCCGCCCAACCCTCCAGGCTCTTGGTAACACCTGTCACCACTCTATGGTCACCTTAGGCATGGTGACTGTCAATCCCACTGCGGCGCAAAAGGAGGGCTGACAAGCCGCTGATCTTTGGGCAATGCAGCAATCGTTTCGCGATCCTCGTCGTCAAGCTGCAGATTGAGCGATTGCAGATTGGACAACTGGTTTGCCCGCCCGCCTGCCTTCGGTACCGCTGCCACGTCCTGCTGATCCAGCAGCCACTTCAGTGCGATCTGCGTAGGCGGCACGTCGTGCTTTGCGGCAATGCGCTGGATCTCCGGTATCTGCGCGACGCTGTTGCGTGCAAGCGGACTATAGGCGATGAGCGCCATATCGTGCCGGCGCGCGAAGTCGAGCAGTTTCACCTGGCCGAGCGCGACGTGGTACTCGACCTGCATGGCAGCCAGCGGCGCCTTCATGTCTTCGACGACTTCACGCAGGAGCGCAAGCGGGAAATTCGCGACTCCGATCGCCCGCGCGCGTCCTTCCTCCTTGAATGACACCAGCGTGTCGATGGTGCGTGCGAGATCCCAATCCTGTGTGGGCCAGTGGATCAAGAACAGGTCGACGTAATCGGAACGTAACGCGCGCAACGTGTTGTCGAACGACGCGCGCATATCGGCGGGACTCAGCCGGTCCCACCAGACCTTGCTGGTCACGTGAACATGCTCGCGCGGCACGGACGATTGAGCGAGGGCCTGTCCAACGGCGTCTTCGTTGTTGTAGGCGGCCGCCGTATCGATATGGCGGTAGCCCAGTTCGAGCGCCTGCGCGACCGCTCGCGTGCATTCTTCGCCGACCATGGGCCACGTGCCGAGGCCGAGTTTCGGCATGTCGAGTTGATGACGATTGACGATTCTTTTCATGACTTGTCGCTCTCCGTTTCAGGCGCACGCCTTGAGCGCGTGCGTGTCCGGCGCCGTGTTCGTCGCAGCGCCGCGTGCAACGTATTTCGCAATGCGCCAGCCGAAAACAATGGCCGGCCCGAGTGTCGTGCCGGGGCCCGGATAGGTGCCCCGGAAGATCGACGCGAGGTCGTTGCCGCAGGCAAAGAGGCCTGCGATCACCTGGCCCGCTTCGTCGAGCACTTCGCCATTGGCGTTGCCGCTCAGGCCCGCGCTGCACGCAAGGTCAGCGGGCTGGACGGTCACGGCGTAATACGGTCCGGGGCCGATCGGCCGGATACAGGGATTGGGCTGTTGACGCGCGTCGCCGTTGAAGCGGTTCATCGGACTCGTGCCGCGTCCGAACGTCAGGTCCTGGCCGGTGGCGGCGTCGCGGTTGTAAGCGTCGACGGTGCGTTCGAGGCCTGCTGCATCCACGTCGAGTTTCGCGGCCAGCTCGGCAATCGTGTTGCCCTTCACCAGATAGCCGGAGCGCTCGAAGGCGGCGATGCGACCCGCGCTGCGTCCCGGCATCAGCAGGCCAAGGCCATATTCATCGATGAAGGCGGCGTCCACGATCAGATGCGCACGCGCGCTCGCGGCGCCATTTTTCTGAGCGTCTCGCAGCATGCCCATCACGAAGTCATGATAGGAGTCCGATTCGTTGACGAAGCGCTTACCATGTCCGTTGACCGCAATGAGTCCGGGTTTCGCACGGTCGAGGATGATGTGCGGCCATACGCTGTCGCCGTCGGGGTTGCCGTTGCGCGCGCGCTGGATCGAGCAGGGCATCCAGAGGCCGGGGCTGTCGCCGCCGTCCTCGACGCGTGCGCCGATGTGCTGGGCGCGATCTACCCCATCGCCCGTATGAGTGAGCGGCGCAAGCGAGAGGCCTCGCGCTGCGGCGGGAAAGAACTGCTTGCGCAGTGTCGGATGGCGCGTGATGCCGCCTGTCGCGAGCACGACGCCGCGCCGCGCGCCGATGCGTCTGCGGCCTCCGTCGGGCGTCGAGACGATGGCGCCCGTCACCCGGCCGTTTTCGCGCACGAGTTCGACCAGCGGCGTGTCGAAGCAGACTTCGATGCCGCGCTTGCACAGGCTGTAATAGAGCCGCGCGGCGAGTGCATTGCCCATGACGAGTTGTGTGCCACGCGGATAACGCACACGGTCGAGCGCATAGCGGCCCACGACCGCCATCGTGCGTTTGAAGTTCGCCAGCGACGCGAACGGTGCGAGCAGGGCGGTCAGGTCGTTTCGCGCGACCATCATGCCGCCGAGCCCCATGAATTCCTTGCGCGGCGGCCGCACGCGCGCGAAGGCGCGGCCGAGCACGCGCGCGTCGAACGGCGCGGGCACCAGCGCACGACCGCCGAATGCCGCACCGGGGCCGCTCACATAGTCGGGATGCGCGGCCGCTGCGATGAACTGCACGTCGCTGATGCGCGCCAGTTCGTCGATCGCCTGCGGGCCGCTCTGCAGGAACGCTTCGCGCTCGGCATCGCCACCGCGTGCGCCGACCACCGACGCCAGAAAGCGCCGCGCATCGTCGACGCTATCGGGCACGCCCGCCTGCGCGCTCAGCGCCGTTCCGGGCACCCAGGTGGTCCCGCCTGAGGTCGACGTGATGCCGCCCACCATCGCGGTCTTTTCGCAGAGCAGCACCTTCAGCTTTTCATGGTCCGCGACCAGCGCGGTGGTCATACCCGCCGCCCCTGCGCCGAATATCAGCAGATCGACCTGCTCGTCCCAGTCATCATGCCTTGTCTGTTGTCCGGCCGCGTCCATGTGCTCGTCTCCTTTGTGCTGTTCGCCGCGCCGGATGGCTAGCGGAAGCGGCGAACAATGTCTTCGATGATTGTGGAATCATATTCCACTTAATTTAAAAGTGGAATAGTATTCAACAAGTAGAAGATGACCCCGCGATAGCGAGGCCTCATGCCACCCGGTTAAAACCGGTGCACGATGCCCACGCCCACCGCCACCTGATTGCGCGTGGAGGAGGGTGTCGAATTGAAGCCGTCGCCGAGCGTGGCAGTCGCGTCGATAATCTGGCCGCGGCCCGCCGTCCCAAGCGTCGATCCGTTGGCATGCTGATACGCCTCGAGCATGTAAAAGCCGGTGCGCACTGACAATGCATAGTATTGGGAGAGATTGAACTGTTGATATTGCGCGGAACTCGCGATGCCGTTAGCTTTGGTGGCGCGCGTATAGCTGTAGCCCGCGCCCAGGTCCCAGGCGACGCCCGGTTTCCAGTGCAGCGTCACGCCTCCCGTGTTGAAGATCGCGGTGTCGGTGAACTTCGACCCCGTGCCGGGGATGTACTGCACATTCGAATACGTCGCCGCCATGTCGAACGCGTCGTTGAAGCGGTAGCTCGCACCGACGGCGAAGCGCTGCTGCGCCTGAGCGGTCTGGTAGCCGTTGGTGAGCGCGGAGACACCGATCTGCGCGCCGTTGTTCGACGTGGTGGATTCCGAGCCGAACGCACCGCCTCCAGGCGTGGAATTGTTGATGCGCGAGAAGCCAGCACCCACACCGAATGGGCCGTTGAGATACTGCAGCGCCACAGACCACGTCGATCCCGCGTTGAGACTGCCCGGCACGCCGCCAGGTGCGTACGACGCACCGAAGCTGAAGCCGTAAAACTTCGGTGACAGGTACTGGATGCTGTTGTTGGCGCGATAGATGGTGTCCAGACCGTCGATGTCGCCAGGATGCGCGCCATAGAATCCGGTAACGGCATTGGTCGGGCTGAACGGCGAAAGCAGCTGGTAGTAGGACGCGTACTGCCGTCCGAGTGAGAGCGTGCCGAAGGAGGCATTGGCAAGGCCGAACCACGACTGCCGTCCGAACATCGCGTTGGTGTACTGCTGGGCGCCGGTCGCCGTGTTGATGCCCGATTCGAGCACGAACAGCGCCTTGGTGCCGCCACCGAGGTCTTCCGATCCCTTGATGCCGAAGCGGCTGCCCGCCCACACGCCGTTGATCATCTTCACCGCGGAATGGCCGCCGGTGGTCGAGCCGAGCGTACTCTGGTTATTGCTCCAGCCGATGCCGGTGTCGACCACGCCGTAGAGCGTCACGCTCGACTGCGCGAAGGCGAACGAGGGGAAAAAGGCAAGCGCGGCTGCACCTGCCGCAACGGTTCTGAGTCCGGTGCTGCGATTCATCGATTGTCTCCTGCTTGTTGTAATGATCGGGTCGAGGTGACGGCGGTATCGTGGGCCGCCGTCGTGCGAGAAGTGAATCAGTGGTCAATCAAAGCCAATCAATAGGTCGCGCGGCCTCCTGAGAGGTCGAAGGTCGCGCCGCTCGAAAACGAGCACTCGTCGGAGGCCAGCCAGGCGACGAGGTTGGCCGCTTCCTGCGGCGTGCCCGCACGTTGCATCGGGATTTTTGCGAGGCTCGCGGCCAGCGCCTCGGACGTCATCTGCGCCAGCAGCGGCGTCTCGATCACGGCGGGTGCGATGCAGTTCACGCGGATGGGCGTGAGCGCCAGCTCCTTGCCCATCGACTTGGTGAAGGCGATCACACCGGCTTTCGCGGCCGAGTACGCCGACATCTGCGCGTTGCCTTCCTTGCCCGCGATGGAGGCCAGGTTGACGATGCGCCCGAAACCGCCTTCGCGCATCGGCTGCACGGCCGCGCGCGAGCACAGGAAGACGCTGCGCAGATTCACGTCGATGCAGCGTTGCCAGGCCGCGATATTGCAATCGTCCACGTTGGCGACCGGGCCGGTTGCGCCCGCGCCGTTCACGAGCACGTGCACGCTGCCGAAGTGCGTGAGCGTGGCGTGCATGGCGGACTCGACCGACGCCGCATCGGTGACATCGACGCGCACGCCGATGGCCGAGCCGCCAGGCAGCGCCGCGGCGGCCTGCGTGGCAGCGTCGCCATCGAGATCCCAGAGCGCCACGCGATGGCCGTCGCGTTGCAGGCGCGCCGCGATGGCGCGGCCCAGCCCGCCCGCGCCGCCGGTCACGATCGCGACCCGCGCGGGCGCATTCATACGGCGTCGTCGAGCAGGAACTCGACCATGCGGTCGCACACACGCGCGAACATCTGCGTGCCGGTCACGGTCTTGCAACCGCGCGCGCGCGCCGCTTCGATAAAGGGCGTGAGCGGCGGTTTGGTGACGACGTCGCCGACGAAGGTGGTGGCGGGCAGGCGCGAGACGTCGATGGGCAGCGGGTCTTCGGGGCGCATGCCCATCGGCGAGGCGTTCACCACCACGTCGAACGATTCGGCTGCCACGTCGCTGCCGGCCACGCGCATCGCGCCGCGCCCGAGCGCCGCGAGCCGCTCGACGAGCGCATTGACGCGCGCGCCATCGTTATCGCGGATGTCGAGCGAGGCGACGCCTGCGTTCACGAGCGCCTGGGCGATGGCCGATCCCGCGCCACCCGCGCCGACCAGCAGGGCGCGCTTGCCGCTCAGGTCGCAGCCCGAGTCCGCGAGTGCGGCGACGAAGCCGGTGCCGTCGAACATGCCGCCGTGCCAGCCACCGTCGGCGCCGCGGCGTAGCGTGTTGGCCGCGCCGAGAAACGCCGCTTCGTCGGCGAGGCTCGTGCAGAAGCCCGCCGCGCTGAACTTGTGCGGCACCGTGATGATCACGCCGTCGACATTGCGCATGGGCGTGACGCCGGCGAAGAACGCTGCCAGATCGTCGGGCGCGACGTGCGCCGGGACGACCAGCGCGTCACGGCCCGCTGCGCGCAGCGCCGCCGTCACGCCTTTGGGCGAGCGCACCTGGGCGATCGGATCGCCGACGATGAAGTAGATGCGCGTGGCGCCGCTCAGTCCCTCGTCGAGCGAAACGGATGTGTCCGCAACGATCTGGGCGGCCGTGAAAGTGGGGGAAGTCATGCTGTTTTCATCTCCTGGGTTGTGCCGGCATCGTCGTGCATGATGCCGAGCAGTTTTGCCTGTGTGAGCGCGTCCTGTTCCAGCGCGCTCGCGCTGCCTTCATAAGCCACGCGGCCGTTGACGAGCACATAGGCGCGATCAGCGATCGGCAGCACCATGTCGGCCTGATGCTCGACGATCACGATGCTTGCGCGCTCGCGCAGCTTGACCACGGCGTCGAGCACTTCCTGCACGACCGCGGGCGCGAGGCCTTCGAACGGCTCGTCGAGCAGGATCGCTCGGGCGGGCGCCATGAGGGCGCGCGCGATCGCCACCATCTGCCGTTCGCCGCCCGACAGATGCTCGGCACGCGCGTCGCGTCGGGTGGCTAGGCGCGGGAACAGCGCGAACATTTCGTCGACGCTCGCGCCGCCCTTGCGCGCCGCGAGGCGCAGGTTCTCGCTCACCGTGAGGTTGGAGAACAGGCGGCGCCCTTCCGGCACCATCGCCAGACCGAGCCGGTTGATGACGTGCGCCGGGCGGCCCGTGATGTCGTGACCCGCGAACGTGATGCGGCCCGCCGTGAGCTGCGCCACGCCGGTGGCGGCACGTAGCGTTGTGGTCTTGCCCACGCCGTTACGCCCGAGGATTGCGATGACCTCGCCTTCGTTGAGCGTGAGATCGATGCCGTCGAGAATCGTGTTGCCTGCGTAGCCCGCCTTGACGCCTTCGAGACGCAGCAGCGCGCGGGGCGTTGCGGTCGCATCGGCGACCTGCGCCACCGCGCCGCCGCGCGCGGCCAGACGCGCGTCGACAGGCCGTTGTCCTTTGGCATGGCCCATATAGGCCTCGATCACTTCGGGGTGCCGGGCCACTTCGGCGGGCGAACCGTCTGCTATCAACCGGCCGCGATGCAGCACGCTCACGCGATCCGAAATGGTGAGCACGCGGTCGATGTCATGCTCGATCAGCAGCACGGCGTGATGGTTGGCGAGTTCGCGGATGATGTGGGCGACGCGTGCGCGATCGGCTTCGGCGAGACCCGCGAGCGGTTCGTCGAGCAGCAGCAGGCGTGCGTCGGTCGCCAGCGAAAGCGCGATTTCCAGCAGGCGCTGCTCGCCGTGCGAGAGACTTTCGCAGCTGTGCGCCGCGCGATCGGCCAGACCGACCGCCGCGAGCAGCGACCACGTGCGGGCGTTCTGCTTGTCGAGTTCATGCGCATCGCGCCACAGGCCAAGCCGCTCGCGCTGCGCGGCCTGCACCGCCACGCGCACGTTCTCGAACACCGTGAGGTTGCGGAACACGCTGAGGATCTGGAACGAGCGGCTCATCCCCAGACGCACGCGGCGGAACATCGGCAGCTTCGTCACGTCGCGGCCATCGAAGACAATTGCGCCCGCGCTCGGCGACAGCACGCCCGTGAGCATGTTGAAGAAAGTCGTCTTGCCCGCGCCGTTCGGGCCGATAAAGCTGTGCAGACGGAACGGAAACACATCGAGGTCGATCTGCTCGGCGGTCACGAGCGAGCCAAAGCGCTTGGACAAGCCGCGCACACTCAGCACCGGCCTGGCGGGATCGGCGTCCACGCGGCTCGCGCGATAGGGGGCGATGATTTCCGGGCGCGTGGGAATCGTGTCGCGCACGAGCGTCCAGCGGGGCCGGCGCAGCAGCCGTTGCACGAGACCCTGAATACCCTCGGGCGAGAAGAACGCGAACGCGATGATGATCGGCGCGAAGATCAGCCACCAGTGCTCGGTGAGGCTGCTGAGCTTGTCTTCGAGCAGGATGAAGGCAATCGCGCCCCACAGCGGTCCGAGAAACTGATGGACGCCGCCCAGCACCGTCATCAGCAGGCTGTCGCCCGCGTGCTCCCAGCTCAGGTTGTTCGCATAGGCGCCTTGCAGCATCAGGCAGAGCAGGCCGCCCGCATAGCCGATGACCGCAGCCGAAATCACAAACGCCTGCAGCTTGAGCCGGTAGGTGTCGTAGCCGAGGCTCGCGGCGCGCTGCTCGTTGTCGCGCAGCGCCTGCAGCGCGCGCCCGAACGGCGCATGCACGAGCCGCCAGAGCGCCCATGCCACGGCGATCACCGTCACGCAGGCGAACACATGAAAGCCCGCAGTGCTCGAAAAGGTCGGGCGCGGCACGTTCTGCAGGCCGTTTTCGCCGCCGGTCACGTCGGTCCATTTGAAGGCAATCTCGAAGGCGATCTGCGAGCAGGCGAGCGTGAGCAGCGAGAAGTAGAGCCCGCGCCGGCGCAGCACCACCGCACCGATCAGCGCGGCCATCGCCGCCGTCAGGATCACGCTGGCGGCAAGCGCGAGCATCTCGTTGCCGATGAAGCGCAGTAGCGAGACCGCGACCAGGTACGTCGAGGTGCCGAAAAACACCGAAGCGCCGAACGGCACCAGCCCCGTGTAGGCGACCAGCAGGTTCACGCCCATGCCGTAGAGCGTGTAGATGGCGATCTGCGTTGCGCGTTCGAGCGGCGTGCCGCTGGCCGTGAGTGCGAGCGAAACGACGATCAGGCTGATGGTCAGGACAGCGACCGGATGCCGTGTGAGATTGGCGAGGTTCATTCGAAGCGCTCCCAGCGTTCACCAAAAAGCCCGCGAGGGCGCACGAGCAGGACGAGGGCCATCAGCACGTACATCGCCACCGACGAGCCTTCGGGGAAAAACTGCACCGCCAGCGCCGTGACGACGCCCACCAGCAGCCCCGCAACCACGGCGCCCGCGAACGAGCCGAGCCCTCCGATCGTCACGATCACGAAGGCGGGCATGACCGCGGCGGTCGCCATGCCGGGCGTGACGGTCAGCAGCGGCGCGGCGAGCAGACCGGCCGCGCCGGCCAGCAGCGCGCCGAGCGCGAATGCGCCGGTCAGCACGCGCGGCAGATTGATGCCGAGCAGCCCGACCATTTCCGGGTCACGGCTGCCCGCGCGAAGGATGCGGCCGTAGGGCGTGTACTTCATGAACGCCCACAGCGCGACAAGAATCGCGATCGTCGCGGCCAGCACGAACAGGCGGTACTTCGTGATGAGCAGCGGGCCATAGACGAGAAAGCCGCCGAGCGCTTCCGGCGGGCTGAACGGCAGGCCGCCCGCGCCCCAGATGAGGCGCGTGAGCGCCGTGATGAGCAGCGAGAGCGCGAACGTGACGATCAGGCTGAGCAGCGGCTCTTTGCCGTAGAGCCGACGAATAAAGATCACTTCGATGAGCACGCCCACGACGGCGACCAGCACGGGCGCGAGTGCGACTGCGCCCCAGCCGAACTGCGTGGACAGCGCGATGGCGAAGTACGCGCCCAGTGCGAACAGCGCGCCGTGTGCGAAATTGACGATACCCAGCAGCCCGCAGATGATCGACAGACCGATCGCGAGCAGCACGTAGAGGAAACCCAGCACCAGTCCATTGACGACCTGGGACAACACCATTTCTGCCATTCCCATACTCCAGATTGCGGCGCAGCCGCGAGCTTCGTGCTGCGCGCGCGGGATTAGTCAGGTTTGAATGCAGCGAGTGTGCGGCGCATCAGCGGGCCGCCATCGTGCAGCCGATCTCCTGGCGCGAGCCGTAGAGCCGGTCGAGATCGGTGGTGTTTTGCGGCACGACCGAGACCTGGTTGAGCCAGTCCCATTTGTCGGTGATGTGGTCCTTGACCTTGAACACGGTCCAGCGCCGCAGAAGCTGGTGATCCCACGGGCGGAAATACGCGGGGCCGCTGCTGTCGCCGACCTGCACGGTTTCGAGGCTTTGCACGATGTCCGCACCCGAGGTGCTTTTCGCCTCGTTCACGGCTTTGAGGAGCGCGCGCGCGGTGAACCAGCCGATCCACGCCTTATCGGCGGGCGGCTTGCCGTATTTGGCCGAGTACTGCTTGATGAAGGCGACTTCCTCGGGCGAGTGGCCCGGCGAGCTGAAATGCCAGGGCTTGCCGTAATAGCCGGTTGCGGCGTCGACGTTGATCGACCAGAGATCCGAATCGCCGATGATCGGACAAGCCACCGGGATCTGGCCTTTCATGCCCATTTCCGCGTACTGCTTGAGGAAGGTCGAGAGGTCGCCGCCCGGCAGGCCGAGCAGCACGACATCGGGTTTCGACTGGCGGATCTTGAGAATGAAGGAGCTGAAGTCGGTGGTGTTCAGCGGCGTGACGTCCGCGCCCACGATCGTGCCGCCCGACTGCTTGAGCAGATCCGACATCGAACGCTGGATGTCCTGCCCATACGCGTAGTTCGCGACCAGGAAGTGCCACTTCTTGCCGATGGCCAGCAGCGAGGGCGCGAGCGCGCGGCAGGTGACGGGCGTCGGGCTCAGAACGCGGAAGGTGTACGGATTGCAGCTGCTGCCGGTCAATTCGCGCGCGGCGGCGTTGGGGGCGATATAGGGCGTTTTCGTGCGCATCGCCACCGACGACATGGCGAGCGACGTGCCGCTGTTGGTGCCGCCGATCACCGCAATCGCCTTGTCCTGCTCGACGAGCTTCTGCATGTTCTGCTGCGCCGACTGCGGGTTCGGCTCGTCGTACCAGACCAGTTCGAGCCGGCGCCCGCGCGCCTGATTGCCCGCCTGATCGAGCGCGAGCTTCACACCGTTGGCGATGACTTCGCCTTGCTCCGTCCAGACGCCCTGCTTGGCCATCAGCAGGCCGAGCTTGAGCGGCTGCTCGCCCTGCGCTCGCACGATGGCGGGAGCCGCGAGCACGGCCGCCCCGCCTGCCAGCGCCTTGCCAGCGGTGGCAAGCCAGGCGCGCCGCGAGAAGCCCGCCACTGACGCATCGGGCGAAGTGGTTGTGTCGGCAATCGATGCTTCGGGAGCCGAAAGGTGGCTGTCCTCAAGATGCTTTTTCGTCATGTGTCTCCGCTCCTGTCCCGTTGAATGGGTCGTTTCCTTGTGTCCGGCACACCGGTCGAAAGCGTTGCGCCGAAAGTTTTTTGTGAACTCTAGTTCGAATTGGAATAGTATTCAACAATCAAAGCAAATTTCAGGGTATCGGGGTATTCACCCGTAGCCGCACCTGGAGCGCAATCTTTCAACTGAGGAAAAGGAGGAGACAGACGATGGCAAGGAGACAACTGGCGGTGATCGGCGCGGGGGCGATCGGAAGGATGCATGTGGAGCGCGCACGGCTTCATCCGCAGGTGCAGGTGATGGCGATTGCCGATCCCTCACCCGCCGCGCGGCAATTCGCCGAAGCCGAAGGGCTGCGCTGGTTCGCCGGTTACGAAGCGATGCTCGACGAAATGCGCCCCGAAGGGGTGATCGTCGCGACGCCCAACGCCACCCATGTGGAGGTCGGGCTCGCGTGCGTGGCGCGCGGCATTGCCGCGCTGATCGAAAAGCCGGTGGCCGATCATGTGGAAGACGCGCTGCGGCTCGATCGCGCCGCGCGCGAGGCGGGCGTGCCCTTACTGGTGGGCCACCATCGCCGTCACAATCCGATCCTGCGCCGGACACGCGAGATCGTGCGCGCGGGGCGGCTGGGCAAGCCGGTGGCAGCCAATGCGCTTGCCACTTTCTACAAGCCCGATGCGTATTTCGACATGCAGTGGCGTCGCGAGGCGGGCGGCGGCCCCGTGCTCATCAACCTGATTCACGACATCGACATCATGCGGTTCCTGCTGGGCGAGATCGTCGAGGTGCAGGCGCAAACCTCGAACAGCGTGCGCGGTTTCGCGGTGGAAGACACGGCGGCGGTGCTGCTGCGTTTCGAGAGCGGCGCGCTCGGCACGCTGGTGGTTTCCGATACGGCCGCAGCGCCGTGGAACTGGGATCTCGCGGCGGGCGAGGCTGCGCATTACCCGCGCCAGCAGGAGAACACCCACTTCCTGATCGGCACGGATGCGTCGTTGACGTTGCCGCAGCTCGATGTCTGGGAATACCGCAGCGGCAAGGGCTGGCACGAGCCGTTGACCGTCGAGCGCAGCACGCCGCACGCGGGCGATCCTTATCACGAGCAGTTGCGCCATTTCGCGGCGGTCATCGCGCGCGAAGAGGCCGCCGTGTGTGCCGCCGACGATGGCGCACGCACGCTGGCGGCGACGCTGGCGGTCCATCGCGCGGCGTCGCTGCGTGTGCCGGTCGCGCCTGCAGTCATGCAGGCGGGCAACGGATAAACGATCAGGATGGCTGAAGACTGTGGCGCGTCTGCTGATAGAACGCCACAGTCTCGCGCAAACCGTGTTCCAGCGAGGTGTGCGGCAGACTGGGCAGCAGGTAAGCAAGCGCGGGATCGTGCGGGAACGCAGTGGCGATGGGCAGCGGGGGCCCGCTCGCGTCGATCTGTGCGCCGGGCATGATCGCTTCGATCCGTTCAATCAGCGTGCCGACCGGCGTCATGTCGCCTGCCAGGGTGAAGGCGTGTGCGCCGTCGAATTCGCGGAGCAGCGCCGCTTCATACGCGGCGGCGACATCGTCAGCGTAGACGAGGCCGGTCGAACCGCTGAACGGGATCGTGTAGCGCTCGCCGCGCGCGGCTGCGCGGCACGCGAGGCTCGGTCCGGCGCTCGATCCCGATTCGCGGCCTGCGCCGTAGACCACGAGCGGGCGGAAACCGATGCTCGCAATGCCGTGGTCGTGCCAGTACGCGCGCGCCGAGCCTTCGCAGGCGAGCTTGAAGGTGCCGTAGTGCGTTTGCGGCAAGGGCGTGGCGCCGTCGGCGGGACCGAATACGCCCGCGCTGCCGGCGTACAGCACGCGGCGCAGGCCCGCGGCACGCGCGGCCTCGAACACGTTGAGCGTGCCGATCAGGTTGATTTGCGCGCCGCGCACCGGATTGGCCGCGCAATCGGGCGTGAGGATGCCCGCGAGGTGAACGACGGTGTCGCAGCCGTCGAGTGCGCGGGCCGTGTCGGACGCGCTGGCGATGTCGCCGGTGCGCCACCGCACGCGCGCCGCATCTGCTGGGGCGAGCGCTTCGATCAGCCGCGCATTGGCGCGCAGGTCGAACGCCACGCACGCCATGCCGCGCGCAAGCAGCCGCTTCATGATCCATGCCCCGAGAAACCCGCTGCCGCCTGTGATCAGTACCTGCATTGTTTCGTCTCCATGTCGGTGTCCTTGCCGCTCGTCAGGTCACAAAGTCTTTGCCAAACCTTCTTTTGTGGAATAGTATTCCACAACGAAAAGTAATTCCATAGAAACAGTGCGACGCTGTTTCCGGAGACACAGGAAGAAAGGCGATACCGAACATGAAGCGAGAACCGAAACTCGATTGCGACGTGCTGGTGCTGGGTTCCGGCGCGGGCGGGCTCTCGGCGGCAGTGACGGCGGCGACGCAGGGCCTGCGCGTGATCGTCGCGGAAAAGGAGGCCGTGTTCGGCGGGACGACCGCCTGGTCGGGCGGCTGGTTGTGGATCCCCCGCAATCCGCTAGCCACGCGCGCGGGCATCCATGAAGACATCGACGCGCCGCGCACGTATCTGAAAAGCGAACTGGGCGGTCAGTACGATGCGGCCAAGGCCGACGCGCTGCTCGAACACGGCCCGGCCATGATCGAATTTTTCGAGCGCCACACGGCCGTGCGTTTTATCGATGGCAACCGCATCCCCGATTTCCATACCACGCCGGGCGCGGGCACGGGCGGCCGTTCGGTCTGTGCGGCGCCGTTCGACGGCCGCGAGCTTGGCCCGCTGATCGACCGGCTGCGCAAGCCGCTCTCGGTCGCGACGATAAAGGGCATGGCGCTGGGCTCGGGGCAAGATCTCGCGCACTTCTATCGCGCGACGCGCTCGCTGCGCTCGGCGCTTTATGCCAGCCGCCGTTTCGCGGCATTCGGCTGGCAGGCGCTGCGCTACGGGCGCTCGATGCATCTGGTGAACGGCAATGCGCTCGCCGCCAGGCTGCTGAAATCGGCGGCCGATTGCGGCGTGGATCTGCGTACCCGCGCCAAAGCCATCAGCCTGCTGCGCGACGCATCGCGCGTGATGGGCGCGCGCGTCGAGATCGATGGTGTCGTGCACGAGGTGCGCGCCGCGCGGGGCGTCGTGCTTGCCTGCGGCGGTTACCCACACGATATCGAGCGCCGTGCGCGGACCTTCACCTATACGCCGTCGGGCCGCGAGCACTGGTCAGCCGCGCCGCGTAGCAATACCGGCGACGGCATCCGGCTGGGGGAATCGATCGGCGCGCATTTCGACGCCGCACTGGATGCGCCCGCCGCATGGGCGCCGGTGTCGATCGTGCCCGAACACGATGGCGTGAAAGACGTGGCGTTCCCGCATCTGATCGAGCGCGCCAAACCGGGCGTGATCGCGGTGACGCGCGCGGGCAAGCGCTTCGTCAACGAAGCGTCGTCGTATCACGACTTCATCAGTGCGCTGCTCGACACCACAGCGGCCGGCGACGAAGTGTGCGCGTGGCTCATCTGCGATCACCGCTTTCAGCGCCGCTTTGGCTTGGGATTTTCGAAGCCGTTTCCGTTTCCGACGGGGCCTTACCGGCGCAGCGGCTATCTGCAGCGCGCCGCCACACTCGAAGCGCTGGCCGCGCAATGCGGCATCGACGCAACCGCGCTGGCCGACACGGTGTCGACCTACAACCAGTACGCGAAACAAGGCTTCGATCCGCAGTTCCATAAAGGATCGACGCCCTACAACCGCGTGCAGGGCGACGCTGAACACAAGCCGAACCCGTGCCTCGCACCGATCGAAAGCGGCCCGTATTACGCGGTGAAGCTGCTTCCGGGAAGCCTCGGCACATTCGCCGGTCTTGCCACCGACTCACAGGCGCGCGCACTCGACCACACAGGCCGCGCCATCGACGGTCTCTACGCCGTGGGCAACGACAGCGCCAGCATGATGGGCGGCTGTTATCCGAGCGGCGGCATCACGCTCGGCCCGGCAATGACCTTCGGCTATCTCGCGGGTCTCTCACTCGGTGCGATGCAGTCTATTGCTGCCAACTCATCGAATACCCACTCCGACACTCTTTATCCTCAAGGACAATGCAATGACACTGTATGACCTCGTGACGCTCACCGTGAAAATCGGCACCAATGCGCAGGTTTTCGAAGGTATCAAGGCCAGTGGCGATCCGCAGGGCGGCAAGCTGCTCGGCTGCTGGTATTCGGATATCGGCACGCTCGGCCAGGTGCTGGTTTTGCGTGGCTACGAATCGGAAGCGGCGCTGGTGGCGGAGCGCAAGCGCATGCTGCTCGAAGGCAATCCGTTCGGCGTGGGCGAATTCGTCGATGACGTGAAAACCGAAAGCTATGCGCTGTTCCCGTTCCTGCCGCCGATCGAGCCCGCCGCGCACGGCGGCATCTACGAGATGCGCGTGTACGGCACGAAACTCGGCAGCCTGCAGCACACCATCAACGCGTGGGAGCAGGCGGTGCCCGAGCGCACGAAGCGCTCGCCGCTGGTCGGCGCGATGTATTCGCTCGACGGCAACGTGCCGCGCTTCCTCAATATCTGGCCGTATGCGAGCGTGGACGAGCGCTCGCGCATTCGCGCCGAGGCCGTGAAAGACGGCATCTGGCCGCCGAAGGGCGGACCCGCGCATCTCACGACGATGGAATCGACCATCTGCGTGCCCGCGCCGTTCTCGCCGCTGCGCTGAGGCACCATCGAAAACGCGCGCGGCAAAACGTTGCGCGCGCAATAAAACCAGGAGACATCATGATTGAGCCTCAATCGCGCGAGCTTTCGTTGTCGGCGCTTACCGTGCTGGAGCTGAGTCCGCCGGAGATGGTGCAGTGCGCCGCCGATGCGGGTTACGACTATGTGGGCCTGCGTCTGCTGCCCGCAACTGACCACGAGGTGCGCCACGAGATCATCGGCGATACGCCTCTCAAGCGCGAAACCCTCGCCGTGCTCAAGGATACGGGCATGCGCGTGCTCGACGTCGAGATCCTGCGCCTGAAGCCCGATACCGACGTCAACCAGTACAAGCCGATGCTCGAAACGGCGGCGGAACTCGGTGCGCGCTACGTGCTGGTGGCGGGCAACGATCCTGACGAAGCCCGCACCATCGACCGGCTCGGGCAGCTTTGCGACCTTGCCGCGCCGCTCGGTCTTTCACCGTCGCTCGAGCCGATGCCGTGGACGGACGTGAAGGAGATCGGAGCGGGCGCGCGCATCGTAAAGGCGAGCGGGCGGCGCAACACCGGTCTCATCATCGACCCGATTCACTTCGACCGCGCGGGTTCGTCACTCGACGATTTGCGAGCGCTGCCGCGCGAGTATTTCGGCTACGTGCAGTTTTGCGACGCGCCGGCGGCGCGGCCTGCCGACCTCGATACCTTGCTGTTCCAGGCGCGCTGCGAGCGGATGATTCCGGGCGAGGGCGGCCTCGATCTCGTCGGGATGCTGCGCGCGCTGCCGGATGGCCTGCCCGTCAGCGTCGAAGTGCCGACGGAGCGGTGGGCGAAGACGACGCGTGCCGTGGATCGCGCGCGGCGTCTGCGCGAGGCGACGCGCGCGGTGCTCAAGGAAGCGCACGACGCGGTTTGACACGCATGGGGCTGTCCGGGCAGGCGTCACAAGAAGCGCCGTCTGGGCATGCCGTTCAATCGACATAAAAAGAAGAAATGACACGGAGACAACGATGGATTCTTCTCAAACGGCCGGATCGGCCCATTCAGCCTCTCGGCGTCAAGCAGCGGCAGCAGGCGCGCGCGCACTCGACGTTCAGCAGTTTCTCGACGACCAGCCGGTCGGGCGCTTTCAATGGCTCGTGCTGCTGTTGTGCATGATGATCGTGATGCTCGACGGGCTCGATACGGTCATGATCGGCTTTATCGCGCCGTCGCTGTCCAGCGCCTGGGCGATTCCGCGTGACGCGCTCGGACCGGTGATGAGTGGCGGTCTGCTTGGGCTGGCGTTTGGCGCGCTGGGCGCGGGGCCCATGTCGGACCGCTTCGGCCGCAAGACGGTGATGACCGTGGCCGTGCTGTTCTTCGGCGTGTGGAGCCTGGCGTCGGCGTTCGCGGTCGACGTGACGTCGCTCACGATCCTGCGCTTCCTCACGGGCATCGGTCTTGGCGCGTCGATGCCGAATGCGGCGACGCTCATGGCCGAATACGCGCCGCCGCGCCGCCGCGCACTGATGGTGACGGCGGTATTCTGCGGCTTCACGTTCGGCGCCGCGGGCGGCGGCTTCGTGAGCGCGTGGCTCATCACGCAGTGGGGCTGGCAGTCGGTGCTGATGCTGGGCGGCGTGCTGCCAGTCCTGTACGTGCCGGTGCTCATCAAATGGCTGCCCGAGTCGGCGCGCTATCTGGCGCTCAAGCCAAGCCGCCGTGCGCGTCTCGTCAGCGTGCTCAACCGGATGAAGCCGGGTTCGGCCGACGAGCACACCCGTTTCGTCTCGCACGAGCCCGCTCAGGCGCCACGCAGTCCCGTGCGCGCGATCCTGTCGCGCGAACATGCCTTTGGCACCGTGATGCTGTGGATCTGTTATTTCGCCGGACTGCTGACGGTCTATCTGCTCGGTAACTGGCTGCCGACGCTGATTCGCGGGCTGGGTTTCTCGCTTGGCGAGGCGGCCGTCGTGGGTGCGCTGTTCCAGGCGGGCGGCACGGTCGGATCGGTGTTGATCGGCTGGCAGATGGATCGCTTCAACCCCCATCGCGCGCTCGGCGCGACCGTGCTCGTGGGCGGCGTGCTGGCCTGCTACATGGGCGCATCGGCGCATCCTTTCAGCATCATTTGCGTGCTCGCGTTCGGCATGGGCTACTGCATGAACGGCTCGAACACCGGCTTCTGCGCGCTCGCCGCCGGCTCTTATCCCACCGAAATGCGCGCGACGGGCACGAGCTGGATGCTCGGCGTGGGCCGCTTTGGCGGTATTGCCGGCGCGCTGGTGGGCGCAGCCATGCTGCATGCGAACTGGAGCTTTGGCGCGGTGTTCACGGCGCTGGCGGTGCCCGCGACGGTGGGCGGGCTGGCCGTGCTGCTCAAGGGCGCTCGCCATCGGGGCGCGTTCACGCCGGTGAGGGTGAGCGCGGGGCATTGAGCAGGCTGTCGAGCGGGCGTTTGACCCGACGCTAATCCAAACGCACGCTCATTCGATTCAGCTTGAATTCCAGTATGGAATTGTGTTCTCATTTCATATCCACGAATACAGATGAGAAATCGATATGGCCGGGAATCTTGAGCGTGCACTGGGTGTGCTTGAACTGTTGGCGAAAAACGGTGGCCGCATGCCACTGGCCACCATTGCGGACACGCTGGACATTCCCCGCAGCGGCACGCACCGGCTTCTGGCCATGCTGATCGAAGAGGGCTTCGTGCGTCAGGACGAGGAGCATGGCGAGTACATGCTGGCCATGAAGCTCGTGTCGCTGGCGCTGATCTACCTGTCGACGAGCGGCGTGTTCGACATCTCGCAGCCGGTGCTCGACCGGCTCGCTGAAGCTTCGGGCGAACTGGCGCGGCTTGGCGTGGTTGAGAACGATCACATCACCTTCGTTGGCAAGGCTCAAGGTGCGAAATCGGGCTTGCGCTACGACCCGGACATGGGCAGCAATCCCCCGCTGCATTGCACGGCGAGCGGACAGGCGTGGCTCGCCACACTGCCGGACGAACGCGCGATCGAACTGGTGTCCAGGCAAGGCGGGCTCGGGCCGAAAGCACACAACGCGCCGCGCGCGCCCAAGACCATCCAGCAGTTCCTGAAGGACCTCAACGGTGCGCGCCAGCGTGGCTATGGCGTCGCCATCGAAACCTACGAAACCGGCATGACATCGATCGCGGCGGCGGTGCGCAATCCTGTGACGAACGAGGTGGTTGGCATCGTCAGTCTCGCCGGACCGAGCAGCCGCTTGCCGGAGGAGCGCCTCAAGGAACTTGCACCTTACCTGCTGGAGGCGGCTTCGGACATGGGGGCGGCGACGTTGAGCTCGCTCTACTTCAAGCCCAAGGCCGTGACGGCTGCCGACGTCGAACCCGTGCGCGGCGGCGGCAAGGTGCGCGGGCGCGCGGCGTCAAAATGAATGTAGCTATTTTTTGATTTTCTCTGCGGCAGCTAGCGCAACGTTCGGTCTTTTGCGCAGAAGTTGGCCTCGTCCCATGTAGATAGTTTGGGACAGGCAGATTCGTAACAGTTGGCAGAAGGCGACCCCAAGTCGCCGTTCGCCGCGGTGACACGAGTGCCCGTTCGGTGTTTCGAAGCGGCCATCTGGTCAGTGCAACGGCTAGCTATCCCCAGCAACCTCGCTTGGTCCAGGAGGGCGCCAGCCGAGGAAAAACCGGAGACGGCCGGTGCAGCGTTCCGGTCTTCCCTCAGGCGCTGTTGGTGCGCAGCCCCAGTAACGCCAAAACTATTTCGCGGTGATGTGAGACGGTGGCGGCACAAAGGCTGGCATCGAGTCTTCCCAACGGCTGTCGGTCAGCATTTCCTTTTCGGAGCCGTCCGGATTCATCGACCATACCTGCCCGTATGGCTGGAATGAATTGTCATAAAGCGCCGCTTCGTCCTTGAAGCCATATTCGCTGCTGTTCCACAGAATCTTCTTGCCGTCCCAACTCCAGACAGCATGCGCATCGGATGCCGGGAAGTTCGTCAGGCGACGCAGTTCGGTGCCGTCCGACTTGATCGTAAAGATGTCGAAATTGCCGTCTTTCTGCTTGCGTGTGAACACGATCCGGTCGTCCGCGGGCGACCAGCCCGGCACGTTGTCCCAATCGCTCGTGAGCACGCGAACCTTGCGTGTTTCGAGATCCATGATGCGCAATCCCTCGTCGCCTTTAGCCCACGACCGGAAGACCATCTGCTTGCCATCCGGGGAGACGCTGGCGAATCCGGTGTTCGACGTGGGAGAGGTCAAGTCCTGAACACCCGTGCCGTCACGATTGATCATCTTGACGTTGGCCACGTTCTGGTCGCGGGTTCGCCAATAGCCGCCGAAGCTGAAGACCAGCGACTTGCTGTCCGGCATCCAGGACGGTGCCAGTGCGACGCCGATCATGTCTCCGCAAGGGCCTGACGGATTCTTGCCAGAAGCACATTTGGTGGTCGACTGAAACACCCGCTTCTTGTTCGTACCATCGGCTTTCATGATCACGAGCGAGGTGTCGTCGTTCTTATCGGACAGGGCAAGTGTGCCGTCCTTGGCAAACATCGGAAAGACGTCCGTGTAACGGTAGTCGAACTTGGGATTCCAGCTATACAGCGGCGTGTTCTGCGCCAGCGGCAGGTTCTCGATGCGTTCGTAGACGACCTGCTTTCCATCATGACTCCACGACGGGTCGCGCAGGTTCGCGGGAAACGGTTCAGGTCCATCGGAATACATAATCCCCGTCGTTTGCGCTGACTTCGTGCTGTAGCCGAAGCGCCCATCCGGCAAGAACTGTGGATTGAGCTTCATGCCAGGTCCGGCCGTCAGCGCAGTGGAATGCCCGGTTGCCACATCGATCGCCACGATCTGCGAGGTCGCCTTCATCGACAGCTGATCCACGCGAGCCAGCCAGCTCACCTCGACATCACCCTGATAGGCGATCAATTGTTTGCCGTCAGCCGACCACTTGGGTGAACCGGTCGTCACGCCTGCCGGAGACAGTCGTTTGAATTCGCTGCCATCGGGATGGACGATATAGACGGACAGCTCCTGCAAATGCTCCCACGCGACGCCCTTGTCATGAGATTTCCATTCCGTGTCGCGATCGGATGTGAAGGCAATCCACTTTCCATCGGGCGACCACGAAGGGCGATAGAAACCATCGGGTTTCATCGGGTCACCTTGAATCGATGCCTTACCGGTCAAATCGGTCAGCTTGCGTGTCTTGAGATCGAGGATCCAGATATTGGCGCGATGCGAGCCGCGATCAGACATGAAGGCCACATAGCGATTGTCCGGCGACATCGACGCCTGATCATCCACGGCCGGATCGTCTGTGAGGCGTTCGAGTGCAGTACCGTCCGCCTTCACGCGATAGATGTCGGATTGCCCGCGTCCTTCGCGCTCCGAAGTAAAAACGATCCATTGGCCATCATCCGAAAATCGCGCGTTGTAATCGAATCCCGGCGTGCCGAGCAGCTTGTGTTCTCCAGTGCCGTTGGCATTGGCCACGTACAGCTCGGAGCTGGTCGGGGCGATACGATTGAAGAGCAATGTGTCTTTGGCAACGGCCGGAACCGAGGCGATTACGCTGGCCGAGCAGGCGAGGCCTATGATCAGATTCTTCTTTTTCATCGGGCAGACTCTTTTTGGGTGATTTGATTTAATGACGAAATTAGAGGGTTTATTTCGTCAAGACGATTTTCGACGAGGATATTGTTGATCGGTGATTTCCGATGTCGATCTTTGAGAGGGGAATTAATGGAGGGAATTTGAGGGTGTCTCTTCTTTCATTATTGTTGATTCGATATGTCTCGATAGAGCGCTACTCTGCGCTTATGGAACGGAGATTTCCTTGTACAAAAAGTCTATTTGGTAGGACATTTTGGTGGGAGTCGATGAAATCTTGATCTAACGCAAAAAGTAGCAGATGAATGGGGGCTTGATCAGCCGGGCCATTGATTTTTAGCGGTGATCAGGCCAATCGCAGGAGCCATCTGTACCTGGCTGTATGCGTACTCGGCAATGTCGTGGGGACGGACTTTCTGCATGCACAGTAGGACGACCGGCTCAGTGCGACCCTCAGTGGCCAGCGCAGTGCATATGACCGATGTCCACTAGCTAATCCGCATCAGTCGTTCGAAGGCGCACACATCTGTCCATTCAACAGCATTAAATTCGAACTCGGGATGACTTCGTCAATAACGGTGTTTGTCAATAGCGCCGCGTTGAACCTGCGCACAGGGTGTAAGCCGACATGGACAAGATGACCTGCCACCGCAGCGTGGCATACCGTAAAAGACGTACTGCCGTCGTTCGACGGGCCTTGTTTATGGTTGCACTGCTTGGCTGCGCCGCGATGGCGAGCCTATATGCCATGGCGGAGACCGTTGCCACCGTCTCCGCGTCAGACATGGCAGCGCGTGGGAGCTTTTTCCCGATCGCATTGAACCAGTGTGTCTACCAGAATCCTGCCTACTGGAGCAGCGGCCAACGCCCGGCCGGCCTGGAGATACAGATTGGCGGCGGCGTGCCATTGAACTGTGCGGGCCCGGCTGCGCAGTGGACTGCGCTGACCCTCGATTCGAATCCCAGTGCTTATGGGCCATGCTCGGGTATGAATCCGAGGAGCGCCTTCGTACTCAATTGCCTGATTACCCACGAAAGCGGAATCGATTTGTCGGTCGGCGAGACGATCTTTATCGCGCCAGGCCTGAAACTGCCGTCGTTATACAACGACTTTCCAGCGACGCTTCCAATGGTCGTGACCTTGCCCGTCGTCTCCGACAGTGCGATCCTGAACTCTGGAGGAGACACGGCAATCGTAGGTTTTGCGTCGTTCCAGATCGATTATGCAATTGGAGCGAATGGTAGATCGACACCCGTGTGCGATTTAAACCCGATTTGCGCCATGCCGCCGTGCAGAAAGTGTCTGATCGGGCATCTGACCGCAAGCCGAACAGGAAGCACAACGACGGGCGGTGCCGCACCGTAGAATCACTGCGTAACGATGCTGCGTCGCCGGGGAGTGTGACCGCCAAATGCGTAACGCGATCGGTGTTTTCGGAGCCAAAGCAATGGCTCGCCGACTCAAGATCACCATCCGTTCTGGCGTGGCTACCGACTGAGCAGGCGGTGTCTGCGGAGTTCTTCGGCAAGCGTGCTGGAATCGGTAAAAGCATGCCCGAATAGCACATAGATCCGATAAGGACGCGTAGAAAAACGAGCGTAGGCGGCTGGTCATCCCATCGTGGGATTAGGTAAAGCCATTGGGAGTATGTTGTAAAACTAATCAATGAACGCCACCGGATTGCTGGCCGGGGTCTCGCATTACGCGCACCACCTCTGACGCAGCATCGCTAATGCGATGTTGCATAGATATTAAATCCGGTAAGATACGCGGCTCTCAAAACTACTATCAACTGAGCGCTAGGCGCTCCTTGTGAGCGGGCGTGTTGAGCGTACGCATCGGTTCACCGTTTCACGCCATCAGACATGAACTGCGTGATGCAGTGTATGGCCGCGTCCCAGCTTTCAATGTCCACGGCGAGTCTCTTCATGATGCGATGGCAACCACGCGCGATGCAGTCCAGTTCGTCCAATGAACCCATGTCGGCTGCACTCCTTCGAGAGACCGATTTGCAATCTAATGCGACTCTCGCGGACGCTTCGGCGTCCGCTATCTCCGATACCGCCGCTGAGGAACGCATCTGCCGTACCCTTATGTGGCACATCCTGCCGGTGCTGATGTTTGCCTACGTGGCGGCTTATATCGATCGCGTCAACGTCAGTTTCATGCGATTGCAGCTGGCTAGCCAGCTCGGCTTTTCAGATGTGGTGTTCGGTTTCGGCGCGGGAACATTTTTGCTGGGTTTCGTCGTGTTTGAGGTGCCGAGCAATATGATTTTGCAGCGCGTCGGTGCGCGCCACTGGCTGACGCGCATCATAGTCTCGTGGGGGCTCCTCACGGCGCTGACGACGCTGATCTCTACACCGAGGCAGTTCTACGCGATGCGGTATCTGCTCGGCATCGCCGAAGCAGGCCTGGTACCGGGCATCATCTATTACATCTCACATTCGTTTCCGCGACGTCACCGGGGGCGCGTAATTTCGACGTTTTATGTGGCCCTGCCGCTGGCGGGTGTAATCGGCTCGCCACTCGCCGGCCTTGTCATGCATTACCTCGACGGAGCGCTGAATATTGCTGGCTGGAGATGGATGCTGATTGTCGATTCAGTACCGGCATTCATCGCCGCCCTGTTGTGCTGGTGGCGTCTCGAAGACAACGTTATTGATAGCCCGCGCTATGATGCGGTCGACCGCGGTCTCCTTGCTCGCGCACTTGCCCGCGATGGCAAAATGAGTTTGCCCATCGCGTCTGGGGCAGTCTATTCAAGCGGTCTCGTATGGGCATTCTGCACGATCTTTTTTCTCGATGGGTTCGCGTGCTATGGCTACGCATTATGGGCTCCGACTATCATTCACTCGCTCGGCGTTGACGGCAACCTGCGGGTAGGTCTGCTTACGGCGCTCCCGAACGTGGTCGCGATAGTGGCGATAATTTTGGTGGGGCGTAACGTTGACCGGATCGGCGAAAGGCGCTTGCATGTCGCCGCGCTGATGTTTCTCGCGGCGCTTGGATTGACGATGTCCGCACTGTTGCACCACAGCGTTGGGCTGTCCGTATTTGCATTGTGTATTGCAGCCGCGGGCCTGCTGTCTGTGCTGGCAATTTTCTGGAGCATGCCGACTGCCGTGCTTGCCCCGGCTGCGGCCGCAGGTGGTATCGGCTTGATCAGTGCCGTCGGTAATCTCGGGGGATTCTTTGGAACTTATACGGTAGGGTATCTGAAGCAAAGTTCTGGCAGTCCGATGGTACCGGTCGCGGCAATGGTCGGCTGTCTGCTGCTCGGCTCGATATTGACCTTACTGTTGCCAAAGCATCTGGTAAATAGCTGAAGCCCTTGCGACTGCCGCTCGCCGGAAGAAACCTGCCGACTTTTGACAGAGGTGACGCCAAGTGACTGCTCCCTTGGCGCGAGTTTCATCGAGGATACGGAGATTCCGCAGCAGCAGCGCGACAACACCTTTGTCGCGGCGGGCGTGGCGAATCGGCACTAGTCCGAAGATTCTTCAATTTTAAGAATCTTTCAGCCCGCGGGCAGTGACATTCATTGCGAAGATCGATAGATTCCCTATACATATAAACAAGCGCCTGCTTGCCGCGCTGAGTGACGAATGCGCCAGGAATGAATCGTGGGGCGATGCACAAAACGGCCCTCGCCTGGCAAGCACAAAGCGTTGCTATCTCCAGATAGAAAACAGCGAACGTACATCGCAATTCGTTTAACCCGAATCCAACTTCACTAGTTGAACCGTTGTGACGGTGCTCTCCGTCCATGTCACAGCGCGCGCGAAAATTTCGGTCCGTCTGGAATAAGGCACTAAACGACCGTGTTTGCCACGGTGAATGAAGGCCAAGGGAAAACCATGAATGTATTCAAAACCGTAAAGCCGTTGCTTCCGGGCATTCTCGTCGTGCTCGCGTATTTATCGATTTCATCCGCTGCCTATGCTTCGGGCGGCGAGGTCACGTCAAAGACAGAAGCAGAATCGACGTTTCTAAAAGAAAACGACGTAGCGATGTCGAAGATGATGGATGGCATGTCAGTGAAGCCGTCGGGCGACGTCGATCAGGATTTCGTCGCGATGATGATTCCCCATCATCAGGGCGCGATCGATATGGCGCAAGCCGAGCTCAGGCATGGCACGAACGAGCAACTGCGCCGTATCGCACAGGAAATTATCGTCGAGCAGCAGCAAGAAATTGTGGCGATGCGTGTCGCGCTGGGGCAGTCGCTTCCGCCTTCGGTGCCGTCGCCTGACCAGATCCATCCCAACAAGGCTAACGAGCCTGACCATTCGTCGATGCACATGAACATGCACATGGACACGCCGGCATCGACGTCCAATCACGAGGATCAGAAATGAGTGCACGCGTATTGACGTTGCGGACCATTGCCTTCGCTGTGGCTTTTGCCGTCTCCAGTCTCGCTTCGGCCGGGCAGGTTCCGGGCGCCGAAAGCGCGCCTGATATCGGCGTCAGCCACCACGATCGGGTTTATGCGGCCGAACAGTTCTCCAATACGGTCTCGGTCACCGATCCCGCAGACAATCGCCTTCTCGGCGTGATTCGACTCGGCGATCCAGCGCCGACGAACTTTAGCCCGCTCTACCGTGGTCAGGTGCTGGTTCACGGCATGGGATTTTCGCCCGATCACAAGACACTCGCGGTCGTGTCCATCGGATCGAACTCGGTGTCGTTCATCGATACCGAAACCAATGCCGTCAAGCATGTGACGTACGTTGGGCGGTCCCCGCATGAGGCGTTTTTCACGCCCGACGGAAAGGAAGTCTGGGTGACGGTGCGCGGCGAGAATTATGTCGCGGTCCTCGACGGCACGACTTACGAGGAAAAGACGCGTATTACCGTTCCCGCCGGGCCCGGCATGCAGATATTTTCGCCCGATGGAAAGTACGGCTACGTTTGCTCGTCCTTCAATCCCGAGGTCGATGTGATTTCGGTGGCCGATCACCAGATCGTCGGCAAGGTGCAGCAAGCCAGTCCGTTTTGCCCGAACATTGCCGCCAGTCCGGATGGCAAGCAGGTCTGGTTCACCCTCAAGGATGTCGGTAAAACGCAGGTATTCGAGGCGAAGCCGCCGTTCAATTTGCTCAAGACGCTGGACACTGGCCCGATCACCAACCACGTGAATATCGTCAAGAACGCCCAGGGGATGTTCGCGTACGTGACGGTGGGCGGTTTGAACGAAGTGAAAGTGTTCCGTACCGACAACTACGAGCAGGTAGCGACGATCCCGGTTGGCAATCTGCCGCATGGTATCTGGCCTTCGGGAGACGGTACGCGCGTGTATGTCGGGCTGGAAAACGCCGATGCACTTGCCGCCATCGATACGCTGACCAACAAGGTGATTGCACAGGTGCCGATTGGCCAGGCGCCTCAGGCTGTCACGTATGTTCCTGGCGCGGTGGCCGAAGGTGACGGCATGCAAAACCTCCAGCCGCTTGGCGTTGCCGGCAATACCGCTCACCTTTATCTTGGCGCGGCAGGGGCGCACGCATCGGGTGCAGCGAATTTCCCGACAAGCGTTGCGCTTTTCGATCAGGGCTTGCTGCAGGTGCTCCAGGCGTCGGTAACGGGCCTGAAGCCGAAGCAACCCTACGTCCTTGGCCTGGCTGATCGCCCGGATGGCAGTGGGCGCATTGATGCGTTGGCGAACTTTATGACCAATCCCGCTGGCTCGGCCATCGTCAATGCGATTGGTCAGATACGGCAAGTCGTTTCGGTGAATGCGCCTCAACCGGAAGCGGGTCGACGTTATCTCGTCATCGTGCCGTTGATCGATGGTCACACCGGATCGCCGGTGCAGGTTCAGGCGCTCAATTGACCGAGTGGGCAGGGGCACGCGCTGCGGGCCTCTGCCACCGTCCACCGTCACGCGGCAGCGCCTTGCTGCCGCTTTCATTCGGCATCAGTGAGCGTTGGCAAACAACGCTCGCTCTCGATGGCCGCCGGCCGGATCATTGCCGCCGCGTCGGGTCTGAGAAAGCGATGAATGGGTCACTGCCATCATCAAAACCCTATTCGGAATTGCGCGAGAAGTCCTTCAGAAATCTTAAGAGTTATGAAAGGGCTGAATAACGGTTATTCAAGGTACGATCCTGCGGAGAGGAAATGGATTTTCGACATCAGCTCGTGGATCAGGTGCCGCGATTGAGGAGATACGCGAGAGCGCTGATGCGTTGTCGCGAGCAGGCCGACGATCTGGTTCAGGACACACTTGAGCGCGCGCTCAACAAGCGTGCGCTTTTTCAGAACGGAACCGACCTGCGCGCCTGGACCTTTACCCTCATGCACAATGTGTATGTGAATACGATTCTCAAGAAATCGGAAAAGGCCCTACACATGGGTGTCGATGAAAAGAATGAATGGTTTCTCGACGAGATGGTGACCACGTCGAATCCATCGAGACGCCTGGAGATTCGAGATCTCGAGCGTGCGCTAATGCAGATTCCGGATGAACAGCTTCAGGTCGTTCTGCTCGTTGGCGTCGAAGAATGTAGCTATGCAGAGATCGCGCTCGCGTTGGATATTCCGATCGGAACGGTCATGTCCCGGCTTTCGCGTGGACGGGAACGACTGCGACTATTGATGTCAATGAACAGTCCCAGGAAACGATCGAAGCAGAGAATGGCGCAGTAACGCTTCAGATTTTCCCGGCTCGCCACGTAGTTTCCAAAAACATGACACGAGGCGCCGTGGCTTGCCGGTTACCGGCATTCTCGGACTCGTACCTGGCAAGTTTCAGCACCCTCATAGCAACTCGACAATGACGATGTCGGTGTCTTTGTGAGCCGTGAGTGAAATTTCGCGCTCTCGCCGAATAGCAACACCATCGCGAGCGCTGACGCGAAGTGACCCGACATCGATGTCGCCGTGGTCCGATACAAGGTAGGCTGCCCGCGCGCCGGGCATCGTCCGACTCACGCTTGCTCCCTCTCGCAGCGTGGCAACACTGACCCGAGCGTCTGCGTTGATGGGTAACGCGCCTGCTCGCACGTCGTCTGGATCGCCGCTCGCCAGCGTAACGAAGCGGCCTTCGCGATATTCGCGTGGGCAGGCTCGCGTTGCCCAGCGAGGCGTGCCGCCTGGCGTACGCGGACGCAACCAGATCTGAAACAGCCGCGCAGGTTTATCCTCGTCGTTGCGCTCGGCGTGATAGATCGTCGAGCCCGCACTCATCGCCTGCACGGAATCAGCGACGAGGCGCGCGCGATTGCCTGCATCGTCTTCATGCGTGATGGCGCCCGAGCGCACCCATGTGACGATCTCCACGTCGCGGTGCGCGTGCAGGCCGAAACCCGAGTGGGGCGCGAATTCGTCGTCGTTCCAGACGTGGAGCGGGCCGAGCGGCGCGTGCTCCGTGCGTCCGGTTTCGCCTACGCGAAAATGCAGCCGCGCATGGAGCCAGTCGCGCCGGAGGGCGCCGAGCGAATGAAAAGGGCGATGTTCGATCATGATGAAACTCCGTTTGAGTGAGCCGATGCGAGCAGGGCGCGGATGCGATCGTTGAATTCGCCTGCGCGCGCCCTGAATTCGCTCGAACCACGCTCAGACTTGCTGCTGACCGCCATCGACGAACAGTTCGATGCCGTTCACGAAGCTCGCGTCGTCCGAAGCGAGGAACAGCGCGGCGCTGGCGATTTCGTTCGGTTCGCCCAGACGGCCCATCGGAATCTGCGCGGCCAGATAGTCGGCGAGACCCTGGCGCTGTGCGGCGTCGTCACCGGCCAGGTCGAGCAGGCCGGGCGTGCGCGTCGCGCCGGGGCTGATCGTGTTCACGCGGATCTGGCGA